>JAPPGK010000078.1 GCA_028821405.1 Gammaproteobacteria bacterium
TTCAACGGTGGCTGGGCCAAATTCGGTTTCGGGTTCGTTGGGGGCGTACCGCTTGAAATCCTCTTCGACGACTCAGACCCCAATCCGCGGGTCTGGGACAAGACCATTGGCCACGTTTCTCTGGAGTACACCCCAGATGAGGATCGTCTGATCTACGGGCGAATCTCGACCGGCTACCGGGCAGGTAGTTTCAACCCCAAGTCCGACGCGGTCCCGACGTTCGTTGAGGAAGAGACGTTGATCAACTACGAGTTCGGCATGAAAGGGATGTTCATGGATGGACGCCTTCGGTTGACTACCGGCGTTTTCTACAACGATTTTGACAACTATCAGATTACTGGTTCAATCGAGCCTCAGGACGCGAGAGATCGTGTCACGGACGGACTATTCAGCCAGTTTTCCGCATCACCCATCATCGAGTTCACGAACAACATCCGGGATACCAAGATATGGGGTGCTGAAGTTGACCTCATCTACTATGTGACCGAGCACTTTCGTCTCAGCGGTTTCTATGCCTATCTCGACTCCGAAATCGGCCCTCATTTGGAGGTCGTGCGGGGACATCCCAATCCGGAAACGGGTACATGGAACCATATTGACTTCAATACGGGCGAGCCAACCACCAGTGAGTATGTTCTTCCCACGGACATGACTGGCAACCAGTTGCCGATGCAGCCGAACCACAAGTTCGCCGTGTCCGCTAGCTACGAGACACCGATGCCGGGTGCAATTGGCGGTCATGTGCAAGTACTCGGGACGTACAGCTGGGTCGACGAACGTGCATCAGACCTCAGCAATTTCGACGTCTCGACGTTGCCTGCCTACGGGCGATTGGATGTTCGCGGGATCTGGACGTCTCCAGACGAAACGATTACCGGCACGTTGTTCGTACAGAACGTCTTCGATGAAATTGGTGTGATCGAGTATCTGCATCAATCAACCATTGGCGGTGCACCGGCGTCGGGCACTCTGACTGAAGCGCGTTCGATCGGCCTTGAGGTTCGCTGGAGACCCAGCTTCTAGTTGGGAGTTGCAGCCAAGAGGACCCGCAGCCTTGTCTAGGAGCGCACCTCAAGGGGTGCGCTCTTTTTCGTTGGAGCGAGCCAATGAGACCAAAAGCCACCTTCCAAATCGATCTTACGGAAGAGCAGATCTGCTCATATCGCGACAACGGATTCCTGAGCATTGAACGCATCACGACCGACGAGGAGATCGAGTGGCTCAAGGAGATCTACGATCAACTCTTTACACAGCGCGCGGGCGAGGAGAAGGGCATGTACTATGACCTCGCCGCGCCGCGGGGACACTCGGGGCGCGAGGTTCTCCCGCAGGTGCTTGGCCCGGACTTGAAGGCTCCGCAACTCCGCGAAAGCAACCACTACCGCAACGCGCTGAAGCTCGGCACCCAGCTACTTGGCGTTGACGAGAAGGTCACCGCGGGCGGACACATGATCTTCAAGCCGGCGAGATACGGTGCCGAAACCCCTTGGCACCAGGATGAAGCCTACTGGAATCCGGAGGTTTACCTGAACAGCCTTAGCGTCTGGATGCCTTTGGATGACGCAACCGTGGAAAGCGGCTGCATGCAGTTCATTCCAGGTTCACACAAAAAGGAACTGCGTTGGCATCGCCACATCGACAACGATCCACTGATTCACGGACTGACGACCGATGACGTCGATCCGACGAAGGCGGTTGCCTGTCCGCTTGCCCCGGGAGGCGCGACCTTTCACCACTCTCGAACCTTGCATCACACTGCCCCAAACACGACGGATCGTCCGCGTAGAGCGTACATCATTGTTTGCTCCGGGCCGACAAAGAAGCGCGACAAGCCTGCGCCTCGACCCTGGACGGACGAGGAGCGCGAAGCAATGGATGCTGCCGGGATTGACGTGAAGATCTACTGACGGGCGCGGGAACTCTGACACCGATTGGCGTTACGTCTGCCTGCTATCGTATGCAGCGACAGAGTGCAGGAAATACGAAATCCACCCTGTTGTCGGTTGCCCTGTCGATACACGCTTTGGCGCACGTCGTTGCCGACGAGCAGCCCCTTGAGTTTCGTTACGGGATCTCGCAGATACCCGGCTACGAACTGAAGCATCCCGCCGACTTCCCACACTTCGACTATCTCAACGCCCACGCCCCGAAAGGCGGCACGCTGGTGCTGCCGTGGCTCAAACCCTTGAACACGGTGTCGCCGATGTACCAGCCGCCGGGATTCTACCGGTCCTACGATCACCTGATCGAGCGCGCAGGTGATGAACCTTCGGGCTACTACGGCAGTCTCGCCGAGTCGATTGGCTTAAGCGCCGACCGCCGGCGGATCGTTTTCAGGCTGCGCCCGCAGGCACGCTGGCACGACGGCAGGCCGATTACCGCAACCGATGTCAAGTTTTCGGTGGAGACCTTTCGCGCTGACAAGATGGCCCACGGGTGGGCAGGAGCGCTGGCCTGGGTCACTGGCGTCGACATCCTGAATCCACTCGCCGTCGAGATTCGTGCCGACTCGGACGTCGCCAGGCAACTCTTCATCCTGGGCCACATGCCCATCGTGCCTGCCCACTACTGGCAGGACCGCGACGTGCGTGAACCGGTAACGGTGCCGCCGCCGCAGAGCGGCCCCTACCGGCTGACAGCCGTGTCCCAAGGTCGCTACGTCACCTACGAGCGGGTGCCGGACTACTGGGCCAGGGATCTTCCCGTGAATCGCGGCAAGTTCAACTTCGATACCATCCGCTACGAACGCTACCTCGACGCGACGGTCGCCCGCGAGGCCCTGCGCGCGGGCCTGCTTGACGTGTGGACCGAGACCGACTCGCGGCACTGGCTCAAATCCTACGACGTTCCCGCCCGCGACCGCGGCTGGCTCGTGCTAGGCACACTGGTGTCCTCCAATCTGAGCGGCGCCCGGTATCGGCTGGCGCTGAATACGCGGCGCCAACCGTTCGACGATGTTCGCGTACGCGAAGCGCTCAACCATGCACTGGACGTCAACTGGCAAATCCGGGCGTTGCACGGGGGCGTATTGACGCGGGCCACGAGCTTCTTTGCCGACTCCATGTTCGCTTCCTCGGGATTGCCGGGCGAAGCGGAAATAAAGCTCCTCGAACCGCATCGCGCACGGCTGCCCGCCAAGGTATTCACCCACCCCTTTCCCCACCCCAGTACGGATGGCGTGGGCGTCGATCGTGACGGTTTGTCAAGGGCGCGGGCACTCCTCGCGGGAGCGGGCTATTGGGTCGTGGACGGCGTGATGGTCAACGATGCCGGCGAGCCCTTTGTGATCGAGTTTCTGTCCTTTTCGCGAGACGACCAGCGCATTCTCCTGCCCTACGTGCAATCGCTGTCGATACTGGGCATCCAGGCGGACATCCGCATGATCGAACGCACCGGCTACATCAATCGCCTACGCAACGCTGACTACGACGCCATCCTGGTGTACGGCGGTATCGAGGTGCCGCCCTCATGGGATCTGCGGTCGCTATTCCATTCCTCATCGACCCTCTATCTCAACGCGTCCGGCCTCAACGACCCGGCGGTCGATGCCCTGGTCGAGGCAGCACTCAATGCGACACACCTCGATGGGTTCGTGAGCGCCTGCCGGGCACTCGACCGTGTCCTGCTGTGGAGCTACTACCAGTTCCCGCTGGATGCCCTCGGGGACACCCGCATCGTCTACTGGGACAAATTCGGCAGACCCGACCTGCCCGAGGAGATGTATGTAGCGCCGTTCCCGGACGGCTGGTGGTTCGATGAGGAGAAGGCAGCGCGAGTCAGCCTCCAACGGTAGCCATCCCTTGATCGACGGCGGCTTCGTTGATGTACTGAGCGGCATCTGACTTGGAGAGACTATTCCGTGGAGGACAAGAACGCTCTGGCTCCCGAGACGCCGATGGATGTCCGGCTGGGGTTAACCAAAGCAGAAGATGTGGCATTTCCATTGCGCTGGGGCATCATCGGCGCCGGTGGAATCTCCCGGCAATGGGTCTTGTCATCCCGTCATTGCAAAGGGGCGACCATGGCTGCAGTGGCCGCCCGATCTGCAGACAAGGCCCGGGGTTTTGCCGCCCAGCATGGGGTGGAAGAGGCTTACGGCGGCTACGCCGAAATGCTGGCTCACGCCGATGTGGACATCGTTTACATCGGCACCATCGACCGACTGCACAAGGAACACTGCTTGATGGCCATCGATGCCGGCAAGCACGTGCTATGCGAAAAGGCGATGGCGAAGAACGTGGTAGATGCCCAGGAGATGTACGCTGCCGCCAACAAGAACAACGTGATGCTGCAGGATGGTGTGTGGACGCGCTTCTTCCCCGCCGTTGAACATGCCCGTAGCCTGATCGAGGCCGGCGAGATTGGGGAGGTGATGACCGTTCAGGCCGATTTCGATACCTTCTATACAACCCAGGCCGCAACGCTGGCATTCGGCACCCGAAAACCAATGAGAGTACAGGTGGCGGGCCGGCACTTCGGACCCGGTGGGGCCATGCTGGAATACGAAGGCAACCGCTTCGCCATCCTGACGTTCATCGCTTTTCCAAGTGAATTCCCGGAAGTGACCGAGTTCATCGGAACCAAAGGCCGCATCACGCTGGAACAGCCGGCGCATTGCCCTACCCGCTTGACGCTTCGCGTACCGCCGCGTACGCCATCGCGCTATGCGGATGGGAACAGACCCTCACCCGAACATCGATTTGAATACCCTTTGCCCGACACCATCCATGTGCCCGACGCCTACCCGAACCAGCAGGGCTTCATCTATCAGACCGAGGCCATCCATCGCTGTCTGGCAGCCGGCCTGCGGGAGTGCCCGCAAATGGACCAGCACGCGTCGCTGCACAATCTGGAAGTACTGGCATCTATCCATGCACTCAAGACAGGTCCTTCGCATCCGGTGCCTTCCAAATCCGAGTCGGCGGCAAGCAACTCAAGCAACTATTGAGCCCACGCGAACCCGCATGGTGCGAGTGCCGCATTGGGACCTGCCATTTGCGCGGGAACGGGACGGGACGAGCCCGTCCCCTACAGTTCAACCGCCCCGCGGATATAGTGTTCCCTACCGCAGTTTGACATCTACCGCCGGGGAGAGTCAGCTCGCGAACGGTCGCGCAATGCGTAGCGCATGCCTTAGTCCTGTTGACACAACCCGCCCCCGGGTACAAGCTTCGGCGTAAGACGGGGGAGCCCCGTAACCGCGTCGTTCCTCCGTCCACATCGTTGGACAAGGGGGGGGAACGTCATGTCCATCAGACCTTTTGATCGCGTTGCCGCGGCACTGGCCGCGGCCCTCGTTGCCTCACCCTGTCTCGCGGCAAACGAAGCAACCGCCCAAGAAGAACCCTTCATCGAAGAGATCATCGTCACCGCCGAGAAGCGGGAAGAGAACATCCTCGAAGTGCCGCTCACCATGTCGGCGTTCAGCAGTCAGATGATCGAGGAACTCGGCATGACCAACAATGCCGACCTCGAGCAACTGGTGCCGGGTCTGCAATTCGGCGACGACCACGGCACCGCCATGCGGGGCATGATTTCGCAACTGCACCGGGAAGGGCATGCCGACCTCGCAGTTGCCGTCTACGTCAACGGGGTCTACACGGTCGACTCCTACGGGATCGCGCCCAATCTTTTCGACATGGAACGGGTCGAGGTCGCCCGCGGACCGCAGGGCACGCTCAACGGGCGCAACTCAATCGCGGGGTCGATCAGCTACTTCCACAAGAGGCCGACCGATGAGTGGGATGCCGAAATCCTCACCGAATTCACCGATCAGTTCACGCAACGCTACAACGTAGCGTTCGGGGGACCCATCTCGGACCAACTCAGCTTCCGCATCAGCGGCGGCTACTTCGAGGGCGACGGCGCGCAGAAGAACCGCGGGCCGGCGCGCGACTACGATGCGCCAGACCAACTCAGCATCGCGCCGCAGCTGCGCTTCAAAACGGATCGCCTCGACGTGAACTTCCGCTACGAACGCACGCAGGACAAGGGCGCGCCGAGCGTGCAAGTGTCGCTGATGGAGCCGGACAGGACCGACCCGGACTTCTACTTCGGCACGTTCTACCTGTTCGAGGGAGAGATTCCCTCGATCGTCAACTGTGACGTCCGGCCCAGCTCGGGGGACTTGGGCGCACGCGGGAGCCCGAGCCCCGTGCCCTGCGATGATCCAAAGAACGAGGTTTTGACCAATCTGGACGGAATCTTGGACAACGAGACAGACCGAGTCGCAATGCATGCCGATTTCGACATCACCGATCATTTGACGCTGCGCTATACGTTTGGCGACACGAGGACGCGTCAGCTCTCGACCCGCGACTTCGATCTCTCGCCCAGGGTTGCCAGTGCCACCGATCCTTACACCGCGGCCGACGCCCCGGCACCGTTGGTGGACATGGAGTTCGATTTCCCTTTCGAGAACGATGAGCGCTCGCATGAACTGCAGCTCATCTCGAACTTCGACGGTCCGTTCAACTTTGTCACTGGCGTGTTCACCTACGAGAACCGCACGCTCTTCGGCACTGGGGTATTCGGCCACGGATTCCAGCCTCCTTTCGCCAACGACGACCCCGATCTGGCCGCCCAAGGTGTAGGTTTCGGAAACTGCCAGGAAATGCTGGCGGCCCTTGGCTTCGAAACCGATCCCAATGCGGTGGAGACATGGTTCTGCCCTAGGCCAGGAGTCGATCCCATTGGAAACATGGGCGCCGGGTTCCGGAAGTTCTTCACCTTCGAGACCGCCGCCCAGTCCGAGACCTTCGCGTATTTCGCCAATGCCGAGTACGAGATCAACGAGCAGTGGCGCGTATCGGGCGGTCTGCGCTACACCGAAGACGAGAAGATCCTGGACGCCAGCATCTTCGAGTTCATTCTCAATGTCATCGGCGTACCGCTGGGCTTGAGGGGCTCAGGCGAGAAGCTCGATGCGTATACCTGGGATAAACCGATCGGCCACGTCAGCGTCGAGTACTCGCCCCGCGACGATGCTCTCATCTACGGGCGCATCGCCACGGGCTACCGCTCCGGCACGCTCAACACGGAGCCGGAGGTCGCCCTGTTGCGGGTGATCGGCGAAGAGACGCTCGTGAACTACGAGTTCGGCGTCAAGGGCTTGTTCGCCGAGGACCGACTCGTGCTCACGGCAGGCGTTTTCTACAACACCTACGAAGGCTATCAATTCACCGGGACCTTTGAGCCGGAGCCGGATCTGCTATTGCCCACCTCCGAGACCCCGTATGTCGAAAGCACGGCCAATATTCCCGACACCAAGATCTGGGGTGCCGAGGCGGATGCGACGTTCTTCGTCAACGAGAGCTGGCGGATATCGGGGTTCTACAATTACCTCGACTCGAAAATCGGAGAATTCGGAACGTTCATCGGCGGGGATCCCGACTCGCCACTGAGAGAGTGGACGTACCAGGACTTCTCAACCTTGGAGATGGTTACCGTCACGCTCCCGCAACAGCGCGATGTGACCGGCAATCAGTTGCCGCAGCAGCCGCACCACAAGTGGTCGTTCACGGTGGCCAACACCAGGCCGCTGGGGGAGAGGGGCACGCTGCAGCTCTTGAGCATCTACACCTTCACCGGCAAGCGTTGGCCGAATCTCGGCAACATTCCCATCCAGGAAATACCGTCGTACTCGCGGTGGGACCTGCGCGCCAACTGGAATTCGACGGACGAGCAATGGGCGGTTGCCGGGTATGTTCAGAACGTGCTCGACAAGATCGGGCTGCAGGAGTACATCCCAAGGTCTACGTTCGGCGGTCAGCCGGGTATGGGCCGGCTCACGGAACCCCGTCAGTTTGGCGTGCAGGTTCGCTGGCGGCCTCGGCTTTAGGACTCAACGCCCAACCGCCCCCGTTCGGTCGAACGGGGGCGGCGAACCTAGTCGTATGGCAGCCGTAGGGATCGCCACCCATCATCTCCACCGAACCGGACTAGGATTCAATCCCGGCTACTGCAACGATGCGTAGCTCATTGTGTCTCGCTGCGGCGCTTGTCGCTATAGCATCCACCCATGCCGCCGAACCGACGGACAGGACGTACAGACACGGCATCTCGTTCTTCCACGAACTGAAGTACCCCGCGGACTTTTCGCACTTCGATTACCACAACCCCGATGCGCCCAAGGGAGGCGTGTTGATCCAATCGACGCAGCAGGACTTCAATACCCTGTCCCTGATCACGGACGTAGGCGTGACGGCACCAAACGTCACCTGGATGTACGACACCCTGGTGTCGTACCGCTCCGAAGAGATGAGCAGCTTCTATGGCGCCTTGGCAGATGGACTAAGCGTTGCCGACGACAAACGCACCCTCTTCATTCGCCTGCATCCCGAGGCACGATGGCACGACGGTGTGCCGATCACTGCCCGGGACGTGAAGTTCACCGTCGAGCTCATTCAATCCAGCATACGGTTTCGCGGATATTTCTCGTGGGTGCAATCCGCAGAGATCTTGGGCGAGCGCGAGATTGCCTTTCGGCTCCACAGCGAGCTGACAATTTCCAACGTCTTCCCCTTAAGCTGGTTTCCGATCATGCCGGCCCACTACTGGGAAGGACGGGACCCGACCCGGGCTTCCCTGGAACCGCCGCTGGGCAGCGGACCCTACCGTGTCGCCGACGTAAGGCAGGGAAGGTATGTCCGCTACGAGCGGGTTCCCGACTACTGGGGACGGGACATCGCCGTCAACAAGGGCCGCTTCAACTTCGATCAGATCCGCTACGACGTCTATCGGGATGCGACGGTCGCCCGGGAGGCACTGCGCAAGGGATTGTTCGATGCGTGGCTCGAGCGGGACGATCGATACTGGGCGACAGGGTATGACATTCCCGCCCGGGACAAGGGCTGGCTGGTGATGGACTATCTCGACCACCGCGAAGAAATCGGTGTCAATCGGGTCATCGCCCTGAACAACCGTCGCGAACGGTTCAAGGACCCGCGGGTTCGGGAGGCGTTGACGCTGGCCGTGGATTTCGAATGGGAGAACCGCGTACTCCGCTATGGTCTACTCGACCGGGCATTGAGCAATTTCGCGGGGGCGCCATCGCTCGAAGCGCGAGGATTGCCGGGCGGGGGAGAGCTTGCGTTGCTGGCGCCCTTTCGCGAACAACTGCCTAAGCGGCTCTTTACCGAGGTCTTCGAATTCCCGCGGTCCACCGGCATCGGCCGCAATCGCGAATCCCTCGAACGGGCCCGCGCGCTCTTCGCAGAGAGCGGGTGGCGCATAAAGGAAGGCGTGCTGGTCAACGACGCCGGCGAGCCTTTCGAGATCGAGTTCTTGTCGGTGGATGGCGCCGATCAGCGTACCGTCCTGCCCTACCTCGGTGCCCTAAAGCCGCTGGGGATCGCCGGTAGGATACGGCTCGTGGAGGCTGCGCAGTTCGTTCATCTCAGGCAGGAATTCGACTACGACGCGATAATCACCCAAAACGACATTCTCGCGCCGCCGATCGTATTCCTTGCCAATTTCTATCATTCCCAATCGGCTTCCGAGGGCCAAAGTTTCAACGCATCCGGCATCGCGGATCCCGTGGTCGATGCGTTGATCGCCAAGGCGGTCAAGGTGACGACGTTGGAGGAAATGGCGATCGCGTGCCGCGCCCTGGACAGGGTATTGCTATGGGGTTTCTACCAGATTCCACTCGACGCGATTGCGCCCTTTCGCCTTGTCTATTGGGGCAAGTTCGGTCGACCGGAACGGGAAGACCTAGCGGTCTACAAGTCTCCGTTCCCCGATGGGTGGTGGTACGACGACGAGAAAGCGGCGCGGATCGAGATCAGCCAATAGGGTCCACCCGGCCTACCCCGCACCGGTCACCGCCAGCACCGCCTCCCCGAACGCCGCTACCGCCGCCGTCAGGTCGGCCACCCGGTCGCGCCCGAGGCGTTCCGTGAAACAGAACGACAGCCGCAACTGGTCGTAGCCGGCCTTGGGATTGCGCTCCCGGGCATCCCGCGGGTAGAAGTCGTACATCGGGATGACCACGACGCCGTGCTCGGCAACCAGGCGGGCGACGAACTCGTCGTCGGTGACGATAGCCGGGTCCAGGAAAGTGAACACGCTGAAGAACCCCGCCTCCGGGACGGTCCAGCGGAACCGGTTCGGATAGGCGCCGAGCTTGGCCTCTAGGCCGTCGAGGAGGATGGCGCGGTTCTCGCGATAGACGGTGAGCTTGCCTTCCGCGACCGGCCATAGCGACTCGCGCCGCTCAAAGGACTCGTCGACCAGTAGCGACTCGAAGGACCGGAGCGCCAAGGGGTTCTGGAACAGGATGTCAGCGCTTGCTTCGGTAAGCAGGAGGTCGGTCAACGAGGCGCGCTCGCCGCCCTCGATTTCCGCAACTGCTTCGGTGTAGATGAAACCGATGCGCGGTCCGGGCAGGCCGATCTTGGATCCGGTGAACAGATGGATCGTACGCGTCGGGTCCATCGCGAAAAACGGCTGCGGCCTCTCGGCCCCGTCCGAGTAGCTGATGTAGACGTACGGCGCGTCCTCGACGATCAGGATGCCCTCTTCGGCCGCGATTTCGAGAACCGTCCGTCGCCGCTCGGCGCTGAACGAGAACCCGGCCGGATTGTGGCCGTCGGGGACCGTGTAGTAGAACGGAACGAAGAACCCGTCCGCCCGTGCCCGCCGGATGGCGTCGCGAAAGGCGACGGGGTCCGGACCCTCGGCATCCATGTCGACGCTGTAGATCTGCCCGTGGCGGCAGAGATTGGCACGGGCCAGGAAACCCGCATAGGTCGGTGCATCCGTAACGTAGGCGAGGGGCTTCCCGGGCCGTTCGAACAGCGCGCAGGCGAGGCTGATACCGCCGGTGGCGCCGACGGTCGGAATCAGCCGGGCAGGATCCATATCAAGGCCCCAGTCGTTTCCGTACACCGCCGCGAAGGATTCTCGCGGCCCCACCGGTCCGAGCGTGTCGGTGTAGGCATAGGACTCCCGCAGAAACTCCGGCAACGCATTGGGATCGTTCAATCCCTCGAGTCGGCGCAGATGATCGAAATACGCCTGCTCGTGGGCGATGAAACCCCGGGGATCGGTGACTTCCGGGTTCGGATAGCCGGCGCCGAGATGGTGGATGGTCAGCCCATTGGCCTCGGCGACGGCACGTAGCTGCGGCAGCGAGGCGGCCATCTTCCGGGTCACCGAGACCGGTTGCTGGGCCAGCGCCGGCGCATGGAATGCGTGAGGGGCATGGAGCGCGTGATCGGTATTCATGGTGGGTCTTGCGACAAGCGACGAACGTGTTGACCGCGTTTGCCCGGCGTGGTTCCTCTCGCAAGCGAGTGCGTTCTTGGGAGCGCGGCGGAGCATACCACCAACCCCGACCGAACTTGACAGTGCCGGGGCTCCCTGAACACACTTCATAGACCCGTAGGGGCGGCCCTGTGGTCGCCCGTGGCGAATGTCCCGGTTGCCTGGACACCGGGACGGGACAAACCCGTGCTCTACGGTCCCGCAGTAACGGTAGACAACCATGGGAACGTTCAACATAGGATGCCTGCTGCAGAATCAGCAGGACCGAACCCGTTCGGTTCGCGTAGCCGAGGTCATGGTCGACACGGGTAGCGAACTCACATGGATCAGCGCCGAGACGCTCGATAGCATCGGCGTTGTACCGGAGAAGCGAAACCAGCGCTTCGTCATGGCAAACGGCCAACAGATCAGCCGTTCAATCGGCTTCGCCATCATCCGCGTCGGGGAGAACCTTACGACTGACGAGGTGGTCTTCGCGGAACGTAGCGACATGCAGCTGCTGGGCGCACGCACCTTGGAGGGTCTCAACTTGAGGGTCGACTCGCACAGCAAGAAACTCGTCGCGGCCGGTCCCCTGGTCGCGGCAGGCAATCGCCGACACCGCTAGGCGAGAAGTGTTCCGCGCGCTGCTACTTGCCCTCGTCTTACTCGGCTCTGCGACCGGGTTCGGTGCCGAAGTCGAAGGACCCAAGCTCAAATGGGATGTCTCGCTGTGGGGCAAGCCCCGGCCCGGCACGGCCCTCGTCGACGCCTTGGCAGACCGAATCGAAGAGGCGACCGGTGGCAACTGGCGGTTCGTGCTGCACTACGGCGAGGCGGTATCCAAGGCCCGGGAGAACCTCGACGGGATCGCCATCGACGCCTTCCAGGCAGCGATGGTGGCCAACTTCTACCATCCGCAGAAGAATCCCGCGCTCATGGTGCTCACCATGCCGTTCCTGCCCATGGAGACCTGGGAGGACAACCGGCGGGTCCGCGAAGCGGTCTACGCCCACCCCGCCGTCAAGAAGGAACTCGCCCGCTGGAATGCTGTTGCGTACACGTCCACGTTCCTGCCCCAGTACGAGATTCTCGGTCGCGGCAAGCCGCCGTTGGACCTCGACGGCTGGCGGGGACTGACCATCCGCGCCGGTGGCGGCCTCGGCCAGGCCATGAAGCTGCTCGGCGCGACGCCGACGAGTTCCACAGCAACCGAGGTCTACACCGGCGTCCAGCAGGGCACGATGGACGCTGCCTCGTTCCCGTTCACCTACGCCCACGTCGCCTACCGCATCCACGAGGTCACCGATTGGTTCACCGGCAATCTTTCGCCTGGGACGGCGGATTGTCCCCTGGTCTTCTCGATCACCGCCTATGATGCGTTGCCCGCGCAGTACAAGAAGCTGCTCGACGACGTGAAGGAGGACGTCATCGCCGCGCAGATCCAGGCCTACGTGGATTTTGACGCCGAAAACCTGCCCCTGCTGAAAGAGAGTCTCCAGGAGATCCGTTATTCGGCGGCGCAACTCGCGGAGTTTCGGGCCCAGGCGGGCGAGCCCGTCATCGAAGCCTGGATCGAGGACAACCAGGATCGGTTCGACGCCCGCGGACTCGTCGAGGCGGTCTTTGCCGCCGTGGGCCAGAGCTATCCCGCGCAGTCGAACTAACGCGCCGTCAACGCCCAATGGCCGAATACGATGCAATCGCCCGAGGGTACCAGGAGTCCAAGCAGCTCCCGTTTCGCGATCGTATCGAGCGTTACACGCTGTTCGAGCTGTTGGGGGACATAGCCGGCACGACCGTGTTGGACCTGGCATGCGGAGATGGTTTCTACACGCGCCTGCTGCGGCGGGCCGGTGCTTCCGAAGTGACCGGCGTCGACATCTCGCGAGCGATGATCGAACTCGCCGAGGAACAGGAGCGGCGGCATCCACTCGGTTGCAGGTACGTGCAGGCGGACGTCGCTGCATACGAGCCGGGCGAGCGCGTGGACCTGGTTGTGGCGGTGTACCTCTTCAACTACGCCAAGACGCCCGGCGAGCTCCGCCGTTTCTGCCAGGTTTGCCACGACGCGCTGCTCCCAGGCGGTCGGCTGGTCGGCCTAAACAACAATGTGCACAACCTCTCGGCCGACCCCCCGTCGTTCCGGAAGTACGGCCTGGAACGCACCTGGGAGAGTCCGCTCGCCGAGGGGGATGCCGTCCGCTACACCATGATCAATGCCGACGGGCGGGAGATCCAGTTCGACAACTTCTACCTCAAGCCGGCGACACACGCGGCGGCGTTCGAGCATGCCGGGTTCCGGGATTTCCGGTGGATCGACGTTTCGTTGCACCCGGCCGAGACGGGCAATCCGTTCTGGGACGACTTCATGGCCGAGGCGCCGATTATCGCTTTCGCGGCCGAGCGCTGATCGCCTTGTCCTTGCCTGTGAACGGTCGTTGCGCGGCTTGGTACCTGTCGTGAACGACACATTCGGGCGTCACCTACGTCGCGTCGATAAGATCCTCGGCTTTCTCGAGAACGGACTGAACCTCTTTGCCGGCGGCTTGATCTTCGCGCTGATGCTGCTCGGCGTTGCGCAGATCGTTCTGCGCACCGTGTTCGATAAGCCGATCTTCGGCTACATCGACATCGTGGAGGTGTCGATGGTGGGCTTCGCGGTCCTGTCCATCGCCTTCGTGCAGCGCGTCGGCGGCCACGTGCGCATGGAACTGGTCATCGGCCGCTTGCAGGGCCGTTGGCTCTGGGGCGCGGAGGCCGTGGGCACCGCGTTGGCGGCGTTCATCGTCGGCGTGTTGATCCCCTACTCCTGGCTGCATTTCGGGCGGGCGTTCGAGTTCGGGGACAGCACCATCGACATCGAGCTCGTCACCTGGCCGGCGAAGCTCGTGGTACCCGTGGCGCTGGCCGTCCTCCTGGTTCGTCTGCTGGTGCAGTTGGCGGGGTACCTGCGACTGGTGGCCCACCCGGACTACGACCCCGTCGCCGTGCCGACCATCAAGGACATCGCCGCCCAAGCCGAAGCGGAGATACGGCTCGCCGAAGAGCAACGAGGATCGACACCGTGACCGGCGTGGACGAACTTTGGATCGGCATCGGCGGCGTCGTTCTGCTGATCGCCCTGGTGGCCATCGGTGTTCGCGTCTATGTGGCCGCCGCGCTGACCGGCTTTCTCGGGCTACTGGCGCTGAAAGGCTGGAACGTCGCCGCCGCCGTGGCGGGCACGATTCCTCATTCGAAGACGGTCACCTACCCGCTCTCCGTGCTGCCGCTCTTCATCCTGATCGGCTTCCTCGCCTTCCATGCCGGCCTCACGACGAAGCTGTTCGAGGCGGCGCGACGCTGGGTGGGCTGGGTGCCGGGTGGACTCGCTGTCTCGACGGTGTTCGCGAGCGCCGGTTTCGCCGCGGTCTCCGGGGCGTCCACGGCCACTGCGGCCGTTTTCTCGCGCGTGGCCATTCCGGACATGCTGAAAGCTCGCTACGGCAAGCGACTCACCGCAGGAGTCATCGCGGCGGGCGGGACGCTGGCTTCGCTCATCCCGCCGTCGGCAATCCTCGTCATCTACGCCATCATCGTCGAGGAATCCGTCGGCAAGCTGCTCCTCGCGGGGCTCCTGCCCGGTGTCGTCTCGGTGCTGATCTACGCCGGCCTGATCGTCGGCATGTGCACGTTCCGACCGGACCTGGGCAAGCCGATCCACGGTTTTAGCTGGCGCCAGCGGTTCGCCAGTCTGCCGGGTGCGTTGCCGATCTTCCTGGTGGTCGGCATCATCTTCGGCGCGCTCTATTCCGGTGCCGCGACACCCACGGAGGCAGGGGCGCTGGGGGCCATGGTGGTGTTCGCTCTCTACGCCTACCGGGCGTGGCGGGAGCGTGCCGCGGCGTTGATGGGCAAGCGGCTCTACGAAGCGCTGATGGAGACCGCCAAGCTCACGGTGATGATCTTCACGCTGATCTGGGGCGTCTTCCTGTTCGTGCGGTTCCTGGGCTTCGCGGGACTGCCCGAGGCGTTCGCCGACTGGGTCGTGACGCTCGATATGCCGCCGCTGCTCATCATCATCTGCATTCTGCTCGCCTACGCCGTCCTCGGCATGTTCATGGACGCCATCGGCATGCTCGTGCTCACCCTGCCGGTGGTCTATCCCGCTGTCATCGCCCTCGGCTACGACCCTATCTGGTTCGGCATCGTGGTGGTCAAGATGGCGGAAATCTGCCTGATCACGCCGCCCATCGGCCTCAACTGCTTCGTCGTGGCCGGCGTCGCCCGGGAACTACGAGCGGAGGACGGCGGATCGTTGGCCATTCCCCTCCAGGACGTGTTCCGCGGCATCGGCCCGTTCTTCGTCGCCGACGTGCTGACCGTGGCCGTGTTGCTGGCGTTCCCGGGTATCGTGCTTTGGCTCCCGCAGACGATGGGGTGACGTGGTAGTTTTTCCGAAACTCCGACCCGCGACCCCGGATCCCGGCAACCATGAGCCCGCCAGCACCCAAGACCGTGCCTCCAGCGCGACGCGGGGTTCCGCCGCACGGCGGCATTCCGCCTGCCGTATTCGCGGCAATCAACGACCGCCTGGACGAGCTCGAACGCGAGAATCGGGTGCGCATCCTCCTGGCGGTCGAATCCGGCAGCCGGGCTTGGGGATTCCCTTCGCCCGACAGTGATTTCGACGTGCGCTTCGTCTACGCCCACGACCTCGGCTGGTACCTGTCGCTGGATTCGCGGCGCGATGTCATCGAGCTACCCATCGAGGGCGATCTGGACATCAACGGCTGGGATATCAAGAAGGCGTTGTCGTTGTTGATCAAACCGAACCCGGTGCTGTTGGAGTGGCTGCAGTCGCCGATCGCCTACCGCGCCGATGAGGGTGTCAAAAACCAGCTCATGGCGCTTGCCAACCGAACGGCCCACCGGCGGCCATTGATGCATCACTACCTCCACCACGGTCGGGCACAGTTTCGTGACCACATCGATGGAAGGGACACCGTTTCCTTGAAGCGCTACTTCTACGTCGTCCGCCCTGCCTTGGCGCTGAGGTGGATTCGACAACACCCCGACCGTCTCGTGCCCATGGCGTTGCCTGAATTGCTCTCGGGCCTCGACATGCCCGGACATGCCGTCAGCGCCATCGAGGATCTGATCTCCAGGAAGACTCGCAGCCGCGAACTCGGCGAAGGGAAGCGTTCGCGCGTGCTGGACGAGCTTGTTCTCACTGAGTTCGAACTCGCCGAGAGATCTGCCCCGGAACGTACGCCGATACCGCTCGACCTTCTGGACGGTGCGAACAGCTTGTTTCGCGAGCTGGTCAGGGCACCGTGACCGCGCTCATCACCCATTCCGCGTGCTTGGCGCATGAGATGGATTCCGGTCACCCGGAGTGCCCGGAACGCCTGTCGACGGTCCTTCGTCACCTCGAGCAGTGCGGCATTCTCGATGAGATCGACATAGGCGAGGCCACCCCCGCCCAACGCACGGATCTTGCGCGGGTCCACGCCGAGCGCTACCTCGATGCGTTGGAACGGGCCGTCCCCGGATCGGGCCTCGTCCATGTGACCCCGGACACCGCCATGGGACCGCGATCCCTGGACGCGGCCAAGGCCGTCGCGGGTGCCGCCGTCGATGGCGTCAGGATGGTCCTGGAGGGGGAGGAACAGCGCGCGTTCTGTGCGGTACGACCGCCGGGGCATCACGCCGAGGAATCCGCGGTGATGGGCTTCTGTTTCTTGAACGGCATTGCCGTCGCCGCGATGGCCGCGCTCGAAGACGATCAGGTCGACCGCGTGGCCATCCTGGATTTCGACGTCCACCACGGCAACGGCACGGTGGCGGCCTTCATGGACAATCCCGCGGTGCTGGTCTGCTCGAGTTTCCAGCACCCCCACTACCCCTACCGGTACTTCGATGTGGACCGAGGAAACATCGTCAACACGCCGTTGCCGGCCGGAACCCGAGGCATCGAGTTTCGCAAAGCGGTGGAACGCGACTGGCTGCCGGCGCTCGACAGCTTCCGGCCGCAGTTGATTCTCGTCTCCGCCGGCTTCGACGGGCACGCCGACGATCCGTTGGGCGACTTCCTCCTGAAGGAGGACGATTTCGCGTGGGTGACCGGGCTCATCACCGACGCCGCGAACCGCCACGCCGAAGGGCGAATCGTCTCGGTGCTGGAAGGCGGCTACGACCTGGATGCGCTCGCCCGTTCGGTTGCCGTACATCTCACGGTCTTGGGAAGTCGTTCATCGAAAACGTGAGCAAAGCGAGACCCGCGCAACGCGGGACCCGCTAAGTTGGGACGTTTGCCAGACCGGATCAGCCAATGCTCAAAAAGCTCCTCGCCTTAGCGTCGGCCGCCATTCCCGCGTGGACCACGTTCGGGGCCGAACTCGCCATCGAGGAAATCGTCGTCACCGCGAGCCGGATCGGCAGCGTGGATCAGCGCGTGGTGGTCATGGATGAAGACGAGGTGGATGAGGGTTTCTTCCACGCCGCAGACGCCCTTCGCGTGTTGCCGGGATTCGCGTTATCCACCAACGGCCACCGCGGCTCGCTGACCCAGGCCCGGGTGCGGGGGGCGGAGTCGAATCACCTGCTGGTACTGCTCGACGGCGTGGCATTGAACGACCCGGCGCTCGGCGCCGAGTTCAATTTCGGCGCTTTGGACTTCGCGGGGGTCCAGCGTGTCGAGTATCTGGCTGGCCCGCAGAGCGCGATCTGGGGCAGCGATGCGCTGGCGGGTGTCCTGTATCTCGACACGACCCCTCGCCGAGACGCCAGCCGCCTCGCGCTCGGTGCCGGCTCGCACGGCACCGTGGATGCCGATGTCGAATTCGCGCGGGTCTCGGGGGACCGACATGCGGCGGTTGCCTTGGGCCGAGTCGTCAGCGACGGCACCAACCCCGCCGCGATGGGCGACGAGGACGACGGCTTCGCCAACACCACGGCGCATGTCAACCTGGGTCGAAGTTGGAATCGATGGCAGGTATCGGTCGCCGCACGGCTCACGGACACGAACGTCGACTACGACCCGACTCCGGCACCGCGCTACCTGCCCGCAGATGGCGACCGGCACGCCCGGGGCCAGCGCGAAGTGGTTCATGGCGCGTTGCGTTTTGGCGCGACCGACAACATCGAGTCGTGGCTCGCCCTCGCCAGCAGCCGCGACCGGAACAGGCAGTACGCAGACGGTGGCTTCACCGATGGCACCGTTGGCCGGCGGGACGTGGCCACGCTGGCCACCAATTTCCGATTCGACATGCAGCGCGTCAACGTGACCGTCGAACTCGAGCGGGAACGCATCCGACAAACGGGTGCCGCGAGTCCCTTCGGCGATCCCAACCAGCGGCAGCGGATCAACGGGAAAGGCATCGCCGCCGAGTACCAGGTCGAGATCGGTCGCTTCGGCTTCTCGGCATCCGCACGCGCCGATTCGAGCGATGCGTTCGACGACGCCTTCGCCTATCGCCTGGGTGCCACGTTCGGCGCAAACCCTCGCTGGTTCGCCAACGTCGGGCGCGGCGTCAAGAACCCAACCTTCACGGAGCGCTTCGGCTTTACCCCGGACACCTTCATCGGGAACCCGGATCTCGCCCCGGAGACGTCGCTTGGCTTCGAGACCGGCGTCGTCGTCACAGTCGGCACTACCACGGCATCCCTCGTGTATTTCGACACTACCCTCCACGACGAGATCGACGGATTCTCCTTCGATGTCGCCCGGGGCGGCTTCACGGCGCGCAACCTCGATGCGGAGAGTCATCGCCAGGGGGCGGAAGCGACTCTTGATACCCGCCTCGGTCCGGTCGCCTTGAGCGCGGCGTACGCCTACGTGGACTCCACGGCCGACAAGGTCCGCGAGCTTCGTCGACCCCGTCACCTCGGGAACATCGACGCCCGAGTCGCGATCACGCCCTCGGTCGACGCGAGCGTCGGCGTTGCCGTCAGCGGTTCCGCCCGGGATCGGGACTTCTCGACCTGGCCCGCCACCGACGTCGAGTTGGACGCGTACCGCCTCTGGCGCGGCAAACTCGATATCGCCCTCTCACCCCGGTGGAAGATCATCCTCAGCGCCGAGAATCTGCTCGGCGAGGATTACGCAACCGTCTACGGCTACCGCAGTCCGGGTGTCACGGCAATGGCGAAGGCCGTGTTCAACCCATGACTACTACTGAGAGGACGCGACCATGACGATCATTCGCATCGACGCCGCCCGCAGAGTGTCGGGGTACCATCGTTCCATGACACGCGTGTCCCCAACCGACTCGAATGCGTACCCCTGCCGGGCGTCTCCCAACCGGCCACGGCTGTAGTGGCCGCCGCGAACACTCTCCAGCGACGTGCCGGGCGGCGTCCGGTCGCGCCACGCCTGGCCTGAGTCGACGCGTACTCGTTGCCCGCGGGGTTGGTGCCGCCACTCTGGGCCTCGCGGAAGCAATGCTCCCCGGCTGCGGACTGGTCCGCCCGGGTGGCATACCGGCCGTTCCAGCGCCCCGCCCCGGACGCGTGGCGATCGTGGGCGCGGGCATCGCCGGCCTCGCTGCCGCCGCAGAGCTTCGTGCCGCCGGTGCGGATGACGTCGTCGTTCTGGAGGCCCGCGACCGCATCGGGGGGCGCATCTGGACTTCGAGAATCGGCGGCACCGCTCCCGTCGACCTCGGTGCTTCCTGGATCCACGGCGTCGCCGGAAATCCGATTGCCGGGATCGCGACCGCGAACGGCATCCGGATGCTGCCGACCAACTACGGCAGCAAGTCCGTCCACTTTCACGAGTCCGCCGAGGCCAATCAATCGCGCGATCAGGTTCTCAAGGGCTTCTGGACGTTGGCGCGGCAACGGCCCCGGGAACCGCTGCGCGCGCTCTATGAGCGATACGTGTCCACGTCGGCGCTGGCCGTCGCCGACCGGCGCTACCTGGGGTACGTGTTGAATACGGCCATCGAGCACGAGTTCGGCGCCGACATTGCGGAGCTCTCGCTCGCGAGCATCAGCGGCGGCAAGGTCTGGCCCGGACGCGACGCGCTCTTCCCTGCCGGATACCACCAGATCGTCAACGTCCTGGCGGAGGGGCTGGACATCCGCACCGGACATGCGGTCGTGGGCATCGACCACAGGGGATCCGGCGTCGTACTGACCACCGCAGTCGGCGCAACGTTCGGGGGCGATTTCGCCGTGGTGACCCTTCCGCTCGGCGTCCTCAAGAAAAGAGCCATCGTGTTCACGCCTGCGCTACCCCCGGCAAAGCAGCGCGCGATAGACAGTCTCGGTATGGGCGTTCTCAACAAGACCTGCCTCCTTTTCGACGACATCTTCTGGCAACCGGACGTCGAGCTGATCGGCTATGTCGGCGCACAGCCCGGTCAATGGGCGGAGGCCGTCAGCCTCTACCCTTACACGCAGCAGCCGATCCTCATGATGTTCAATGCGGGCTCGTACGCAGTACGAACCGAGGCCATGGCCGATGGGGAGATCGTGAGCGAGGCGCTTGCAGCCCTCGCGGACATGTACGGATCCGTGCCGCCGCCGAGGGACGCGCTCGTCACGCGCTGGCGGTCAGACCCCTGGTCATACGGATCCTACTCCTATGTTCCGGTGGGATCGTCCTTCGCGCAGCATGCCGAGCTTGCCGCGCCGATCGGTGGTCGTGTGTTTTTCGCCGGCGAGGCGACGCACGAGGAGTATCCCGCCACCGTGCACGGCGCTTTTCTATCCGGCGTTCGCGCCGCGCGTCGCATCGCGGCCAGCGTCGGCTCGACCATGCGGCACGGATCGACGGCAACGCGGCGTTGGGAGCGGCCTGCGTAGCGTGCCGGTGACGGTGCGGCAGCCGGTGCGCCGTTAGGCAAGTCGCCGCGCAACGCCGTTCCCGGCGACGCGCAGCTCACGAACCCTTGGTCGACGCGGGTCGCGACGAGCCCGCGTCCGGGCTGCGGAAGTCCCGGGCGTCGAACATCCGCCGGATGGTGGGGTCCGCGTAGCGGTCCACGGCGGTCCGTACGGCGGCTACCAGCTCGCCTCTCCTGGCCACCAAGGCGTCGATGTCGGCATTCAGACGTGCCAGGCGAAACAGGCTGCGCATCGAGATCAGCAGTTGGGCCTGTTTCTCGAAGACAAACAGCGTGGCGAAGAAACTCACCGGGACCAGCAGCAATGCCACGACAGCCCACACCCACCCGAGTCCGACTCCGACCATGATCGCGACGAGCGGATACGCCGAGAACAGCACCGGAACCGCCGTCACGAGCTTCAGGGTGGCGATGTCGTCGATGTCGTAGCTGAACCGCGACCCCACCGTTGCAGCGAGCCATGCGACCGGCACCAGGACGATCGCCCCCGGCAGCGCGAGCGGGAACAGCGCGATGACCAGCGCGGTGCGCCAGACGATCCGTCTTATGGCGTTGCTGGCGCTGACAGGATGCGAGAGTTGGTGGTCCTTCAATCCCAGGCCATCCAACTCGGCCTGATACGCCTCGATCTCGTCACGCAGCCGCTGCACGTCCGGCTTCTCTGCGAAGAGCGCATAGCGTTCCACGAAGCGGCGGCTTAAGTCGACATAGCTCGCGGGCGTCAGTTTCGCCGAAGTCGGCTTGTACAGACGGCGAGCGGCGTGAACGAAACGCAGCGTCGCCCAGTCCGGGGCGCCGAGCGTAACGCGGGTGATTCGCTCGCCGAGTTCCGCCGTGAGCTGGCGCACCGTCCCCACGTCATCTCGCTGGTAGGCCTCGAGGCGCGCGTCGTCCATGGGGATCGGCGCCGCGAACTGCAGCAGGACTTGGCTTCTGAACCGGTCACGGTCAAGGTAGGTCAGGCCGAAAGGGACGATCGCGACGTCGTTGTCGCGGTGCGCGGCGGCGTGCAGCGCCATTCTCGCGGTGCCGGTCTTGAGCGTCGCCAGTTGGCTGTCGGCGTGGCTGATGCCTTCGGGGAAGATCGCCACGCAGCCGCCGCCGAGGAGGATGTCGTCCACGCGCGCGAAGGCGCCCCGGTTGTCCGCGTCGGGACCGTGTTCTTCCGGGCGCAGGACGGGTATCGCGCCGAGCGCCTCAAGCAGACCGGAGAGTACCGGGAATCCCCAGAGTTTAGCGTTGCCGAGGAAGTGTATGGGGGACCGATCCACCAGGCTGACCAGTAACAGTCCGTCGATCAACGCGTTGGGGTGATTGCCGGCGAAGATCACGGCACCACTCGGGGGGACGTTTTCCACGCCCACCACCTCGATTCGCCGGTAGAACGTGCTGGCGACCAGGCTCAGGAATCGAACGAAGCCACGGTAGAACATGGGCGAACGTAGTCGGAACGACGACGGAGTTCTAGGTCAACCTTCAGACCCGCTACATCCTAGATGTCGCCGAAGACAGCACGCGAGCAAGGATCGAACAGGAAGTCGAACCTCACGCAGCGTAGCTTTCTGCAAGTCAAGACCAAGCATACCAAGCGTTGGTGCCGTTGACTGTCGGCACGTCGATATAGACGTTTGGCCTCGCCGGGTCGTCAGAGTTCGCCTTGGGAGACACCACCAATCGACCGTCGTATTCGTCCAATGAGTATGCCGACAGCCAGAACCGATACCGCTTCAACTGCTGCCAGCGGATGATGTGATTGGCCACCAGCTTGGGTTCCTCGTGCTTGTCTGGGAGGAACCTAACCAACCGCGCGATGGTCAGGATCAGGAAGACGCGCCCCGCCCAATTCCCGGGGTGACGACACTCTTGCGCTTCCACGTCGCCCGTCGAGGCATGCCACCCACCCGGTTTCCCCGCGCTTGTTGGTCCTGCGTCTGTTGCTTCGTTCAAGCTCTTGTACGGATGGGTGTGGAAGTCGCCCAGCATCGAGAGATGCGGCCACCGATCAGCCACGACCGCCTGCTTGGCAGCCGTTACGTCGTCATTCGGTGCCTCGGTCTCCCAATAGGTCCCCCTGGCGAACTTGTCGGTCGCGACTTGCTCGACCACAACGTGGTCCACTCCATCGCGGTACGAGGTGTAGCCCCACAGCAAGCCCGTGGTCTCAGCAGGGCCCCTGGCCGATGTGAAGGAACTGCCCCATTGCCGGACTTTGTAGGACTCCATTCCCGCCATCAGCAATTGCAGCATGGCTGAGTCCGACACATGGATCGCCACGTCTCTATCGTCGATGTGTTGAATGTTGGTCATCGTGATTCTCTTGACGATGGTCCTTCTACGGTTCGGTTCGGTCAGGTCGTGGAGGTCGTACAGGTGCGGGTTGCCCCGGCGGCGGCGGGGAGATGGGTTTCTGAGGCGTTGGCCTCTGAGGACGCAACGGAGATGGTCGAATCTGTGGCCTGAAAGGATCCCATGGCCTAGTCGGTGCCGGTCGCGTTGGTCGCCTAGTCGGGCCATTGGACCTCATAGCAGGGTTCTCAGGTTCGTGCCGTCTACGGTGACATCGGCAACCAATCGACCGTAACTCAAGGCTTGCCCATAAAGAACCACATCCTTGCCCAACACGGCACTGATGAGCCTCTGCTTCGCGGCCTGCCCGCCGTGTTCGTGCAATTCCGGCGCGTTCACATTGGCTACCCGGACGCGGGATCCTTGCACACCGCGATGCAGCCAGTTGGGACTCACGTCGAACGTGTCTCCGTCGACCACCTGAAAGCAATAGAACGTGCTCACTACTCCGCCTCACCAGTCGCCGACAGCAACTCGTCCCGCAGTAATACCACTAGGACATCGAGCACCTGGCTGTCGGTAAGTCCGTGATTGTAGGCGCACGCCTTGATCTTCTCGTCCTGTTCGTCATCGGGCCTGAACATCTCGTGGATGTACTCGCCGCAGAACTCCTGCACCTCGTAAGGCCGCTTTCCCTGCACATCCCCACGCACTTCGGCGGCGACCTTCGCGATCCACCCCGACGCGTCAAGTTCCTCCGCAATCGTCTCGCCAAGTTTGGTGAGCCGAAGCGGGCTGCCTCCGGCCACAGGAACCGGGGGAAGGCGGTCGAAAACCTCTAACAGCCGATCACGGATCTCCTCCATGAACTTCGCGACTGTTGCCTTGTGCTCGGTCATCTCCGCCTTGTGAGCTTCCATCTCGCCCTTCCATCGGCCATGCGATTCGATGCGGACGATCAACATGATGACCGCAGCAAGCAGAGCGCACCCGCCAGCCACGAGATAGTAGATGGATTGGGTGGTGGCGGGTTCCACTGTGCCGACAATACAAGCAGGATTGACGTAAGAGACTACCAGCCTAACAGCGAATACACGAGAGAACTGACGCGTGCTGCGAGTTGGGATTCATCGTCGGAGCGCCGCGCCAAGTGGGCTAGTCGGATCAACGCCCTAGACTCCCGGGCCCAGTCGGTTGGCAAGCATGTCCGAGAGCCGATCCGTCACACCCGGATACCGGGCGGTATCCAAGACGAATTCCTGCCCTCGCGGCACGCTTCGCACGGTGTCGCCGGCCTGTCCGAACAGCGGTCGCCTGGACAACCGATGACCGCGTTCAAAGGTCGGTCTTGGTCGGCGCCTCGGTAGCTACAGCTAGGGATTCGCAGACTTCAGCGCTCGGGCAACGCGAAAGCCCCAGGCGGCCGAACGCACTGCTTTCTCCATCCCCGCCCGGGAGGCAGAGCGCAGGCAACTCGCGCGGTCGCCAAAGGAGCACCCGCGCAGAACCCGGCGGGAACAGTCACCTGCTTCCCATGCACCGCCACCATCCGGCGCACCTTCGTAGTTCTCGCTCCAGCAGTCCTGCACCCACTCACTTACATTGCCGTGGACATCATGCAGACCGAATGCGTTCGCAGGAAACGTGCCGACAGGCAGGGGTTCGCCGCGAGAAGACTCCCCGGTCCAAATGCCGTTGAAGTTCGCCTGACGCGTCGAAATGGAGTCGCCCGTGTGGTACGCAGTAGCGGTGCCGGCCCGGGCCGCATACTCCCACTCCGCCTCGTTCAGCAGACGGTAACGCCGGCCCGTTTCCGTCGACAACCAAGACACGTATTGCTGTGCGTCGTCCCAACTCACTGCAACCACGGGTCGCTTGCCCCGTCCGAACCCGTAATCCGCAGCGCGATAGCCGCCGCAGCCACCTTCCGCAACGCAGTGGTCCCACTCCTCGAACGTCACTTCATAGACACCGGCAGCAAACGGCTCGGCTATCGCCACGCGATGCACTGGACCCTCCGACGCCGTCCTGCCGTCCTCGACTTGAGGCGAGCCCATCATGAAGGATCCCGCTGGCACAACAGCCATTTCCGGGCACGCGCTGCAATCGCGAAAGATCCGCCCAGCCGCTTCGTTCCATTCCTGGGGAAGTCCGTGCTCTGTACCCGCCGCGACGACGCTGGAGTCCGAAAACTCCCGTTCCGCGTCGCCGGTTTCGTCTGCGCCAAACGCAATACAGCTGAGCATCACCAAGACTGCGCGGCAGACAAGATCGAATCTCATTCTCTTCCCCGACAGGATTCAGGCAATTGTAACCCCGGCGGTTCCCCCACTCGACGCTCCAGGGGTTTCTGCGGAACGCTACGGATCAGCCAGCGTCGGTGGCGCGGTGTCGGCGTTGCCCGGATGGGACCGATTCGCGTGTGTCTGGTGCTATCGGGCAACGATGGCGACGACGCCAAGGCCTACCAGGAGAAGCAGGTGACGGAACTGGCGAAACGATAGGAGAGTCGGTCATGGCCGCGAAGCACTACAGCGTCTTGATCGAGCGGAGCGATGAGGACGACTGCTTCATCGGCAGCGCTTGGCCCCTGGTGGGGCAGTGCTGCCACGGGGAAACCCGAGCCGAGGTCACGGGCAAGCTGGAGGCGATCATCAAGGACTTGCTGGACGATCCCGACTGGCTGAAGAACGTGCCAGAAATCGCAGCCAGGACGTACTCCGGCAGGATCACGCTGCGGGTCAGCCCCGAAGAACACAAGCTGCTGGCCGCCCGGTCCGCCTCGCGTGGAATGACGATCAACGGCTATCTCAAGGAGAAAGCGCTCGGTTAGCTGATGTACCTGCGCGTCCACTCCGGCGCAAATTCGCACCGCCCGCCCTGCGACGGGCTGAGCAGCCACGTCCGGGCAAGCTCGACCGGCGCATCGCCGACCTCGAGGACGCGGAGCGCGGTGATGTCGTAACCGTCGCGGCGTCGGGTGACTATGGCAAGCCGAGGCCGGCGGTGGCTGTCCAGAGCGACTCGTTTCCCGCTACGCATGCGTCCGTCGTCATCTGCCAGATGACGTCGTCGCTTGCCGACGCGCCCGACTTCCGCGTCACCGTAGAGCCGTCGAAGGAGAACGGGCTGCAAAGGATGTCCCAGATCATGGCCGACAGGCCGACGACCGTACGGCGCGAGCGAATCGGCGCCCGCATCGGTCGCCTCCGGGGCGCAGATGTGCAGCGTCTCAATCGAGCCATGGCGTTCACCCTGGGCTTTGCCGATTGATGTGCTTTGTTGAGGCCGTGTTCAACCCATAGCCGCGATCAACCGAACGTGAACTTGCTCGCGTGTTCGAACACCCCGCTCCAGGTCATGACCTGACGCGGCCGAAGGACGCAGGTCTCCTGGCCGAACCACTCGACGGAGCCCCAGCCGTACTTGGCCTGGGCACTCTCGGCGAGCAAGCCGGCCAACTCCTCATCGGGCATGGTGGTCTCGACAACGCCTTCCAGGATGACCGGGTTCTCGGCGTTCTCCAACGTGACGGTGGCCTTAGGGTTGGCGGCGAGGTTGCGGCGCCAGCGGCACTTCGGATCCCCGCCGAAGTAGAGCGCGTCTTCGATCCAGTTGCCGTCCACCGGGCGCGAGATGGGTGCCCCGGACGCGTCCGCCGTCGAGACCCAGTAGTGCAGCGCTTCGGAGAGGCGTTTCACCACGCTGGCCCACTCAAGCAAGGGCGAATCCTGCGGGGCCCCGTAGATGGCCGGCAGGTGGACACGACTCACGACCGGCCCGTCCATAACGCATTCCCTGTTCCACCCGGTGTATCGAAAGTGGCACAGCGGCGAGGCACCGTGCAACAGCCGGCGCGCTCTTGCCGTACACTTAAAGGAAACGACAAGCGGCGGAGGGGAATCGCGAGTGAGCACACCCAGCGACGATGTCCTACAGGACATCCACCGGCGGATGGTGCGCATCCGGACGTTCGAGACCGAGGCGGGCCGGATGGCCGAGGCGGGCAAGATCCCCGGCGCCCTGCACCTATACGTCGGCGAGGAAGCCGTAGCGGCCGGGGTGATGGTGCACCTGTCCAACGAGGACTGGATCACCAGCACCCACCGGGGGCACGGCCACCTGATTGCCAAGGGCGGCGAGTTCGACCGCATGTTCGCCGAGTTGTTCGGGCGGGCCACGGGCTACTGCCGGGGCAAGGGCGGCAGCATGCACATCTCCAACATGGACCTCGGCATGCTCGGCGCCA
>JAPPGK010000001.1 GCA_028821405.1 Gammaproteobacteria bacterium
GCCTGGTAGAAGCCGAGCTTGTACGGCACGCGGCTGTTGTCGCGGTCCTTGCCGCTGCCCTTGGGAAAGTAGACGTTGGCAACGGCCAGGCGCCCGAAATGAGCGATGATCAAACGACCCTCGACATCGTATTCGTCGATACCCAAGGACGTCTCGATGCGTGTCGGGACTTGCCGGGTATAGAACGCGACACCGCTGTAGCCCTTGCGCACGGCGGGCGAGAAGAACGCGTGCCAACCGGATGGCTGGCGCGCTTCCGGGGTCAGTTGGTCCGGCATGGCGCGCAGTTCCTGGATGCCCACGACATCGGCGCCCGACGTTTCGAGGAATTGGAGGAAGCCTTTCTTCACGCACGCCCGCAGACCGTTCACGTTCCAGCTGACGATACGACGGGGTCCGGGGGCGGGCGATGCCAAGGAGGGCTTGCTCATGGATCAATTGTCACGCGTGGCTAGCCGAATGTCGCGTCGGGGGCGGCGGTGGCGTCGCGGCGGCAAACAAGAAGGCGCCGAGGAGGGAGCCGCAGGCCAGCATGGCGAATCCCGCGACGTGGTTGCCCGAGAGGTCGGCCATGAAGCCGGCGACGACCGGTCCGACCATCATGCCTAGCATCACGATGAGGGAGGAGAGCCCCATGATCGTGCCGAACGACGTGGCCCCGAAATAGTCAGCCCGCAAGGCGACCATCAAGGGGCCGCGAACCCCCCAGCCGAGGCCGTGCAGCGCCGCGAAGGCCACGACCATGGCGAGATTCGAGGCGAAAGCAAGCACCAGGAGGCCCGTTCCGTGGGCGATCATGCAGCCGACGCATACCAGTCGCTTTTCCATGTGATCCCCAAGCCAGCCGCCGAGGAGTTGGCCGACCATTTGGCATGCGGTCATCAGCGCGACGATCCAGCCAGCTTGCCCGAGACTGAAGTCGAGGCCGTCTTCGGCTGCAAGGTGGGGCACCAAGTGCACCATCACCGTGGACACCGTGAGCAGCGCCAGCGCGTGGCCGATGGACATGAACCAGAACGCGCGGGTCCTGATGGCCTCCGTAGGCGTGAAGTCGGGACCTGCATGGCCATGGGATGTGATCGCGTGGGCTGGCTCGGCGATGCCGTCGGGTACTTCTCCCTTGGCGGCGGGCCGGTGGTGCACGAGCTGTACAAAGGGAAGCCCGACCAGGAGGATCACGACTCCGGACCCGATCGCCGTGGCGCGCCAGCCGAAAAGCTCGAGCGACACCACGACGACGGGAACGCACAAGCCGCCGAAGGAATAGCCTAGCTGGGACACGGCGACCGCCTTGGAGCGGTGGCGATTGAACCAGTTGACGATCGGCACCATGAGCGTTGCGAAGCCGCCCAAGCTCGACCCCAGGGCGATGAGGGCGAATGCCAGGTAGAACATGAGAATCGTGTTGATGAAGCCGAACAGCACGAACCCGGCGGCGAACACCACCAGCCCGATGCGCAATATCAACCGCGGTCCGAATCGGTCCACCAGCCAGCCCTGCAAGGGTCCCAGCAGGCCGCTTTCCACCCGGGTCAGGGCGAACGCGCCGCCGATCACCGCGCTGCTCCAGCCGAAATCGGCCTGCAGAAGGGCGTTGTAGGCACCGAAGGACTGCATCCACAGGACGCCGGAGAGAAACTGGATGCCGGCGGCGCCGGTGGCGATCCACCAACCGTGGAAGACATGGCCGCGGGGCCGGATGGCGTGATCGATACGGGCGAGGGTCGAATTCATAGGCCTTCGGCGAAGGCGACACCCCCAAAGCGGAACCGGCAAGCATAGCACCGTGGGATCAGCCGTCCCGGCGCGTCGGCGGTGGCGTCGTGTTCGGTAGAATTGGCGGACCACGCTTCAGCGCAAAGCCATGCCGCCTCCCAAACCTGCCCTGCTGGCGATTTCGCTGGCCAGCGCTCTCGCCTACGCCGCGGCCCAGGATCCGGACGACGACATCGAAGAAATCGTCGTCACCGGGGATCTCGATAGCCTTCCGGGTGACGAAATCCGTTCCGTGTTCGGATTCGGAAAGACGCTGCTCGAAACCCCGAGGTCTGTGTCGACGGTCAGCGACGAGATGATGGAACGCTTCATCATCCGCGACATCGACGAGTTGATCGCGCTCGCACCGGGCAGTTTCACGCAGTCGTTCTTCGGCGTGGCGGGTACCCTGGACCTTCGTGGGACGACCGGCGAGTCCTATTTCCGGGGGATGCGGCGACTGGAGAACGCCGGCAACTACCCGACCCCCATCGCCGCCTCCAGCCGGGTCGATGTCGTGCGTGGACCGGCATCGCCTATCCACGGACCGGCGAAGATCGGCGGCTATCTGAACTTCAGCCCCAAGTCGGCGCGAATCGAGGAAACCGGCGAGTTCATCGCCGCGTCCACGGGCTCGCTGGGCGTCGATCTAGGGTCCTGGGATCGGCGTGTGGTCACGGCGGAAGTCGGCGGCCCTGGGGAGATCTTCGAGCAGGACTTCGGCTATTGGCTCTACGCCGAAGCCGAGGACTCGGGCAGCTACTACCGGAACAGCCCGACGGAGCAGACCATCCTGCAGGCGTCCTTCGATCTGAACGCGGACCGTGCGCAACTGCAGTTCGGTGGCATGGTGCACGACTTCGACGGCAACGAAATCGGTGGCTGGGATCGGCTGACCCAGGATCTCATCGACCATGGCATCTATGTCACCGGTTCGCCGCAGCCGCTCGATGTCGACGGTGACGGCTACATCTCCCACCAGGAGTTCGACGTCGACGGGGACGGCTTCACGGATTTGAACCCATTTGCCGCCGGTCTCGTGCCGGGCGGGTCGGCGCCGTTGGACGCCTCGGGACCGTTCCCCGGTGCATGTCGGATCGGTACGACCACGGTGTTCGGCTGTGTTCCCGACCTGCTACGACTGCCATCCCCGGGCACGGCAACGCTTCGAGGCGACCAGGTACTCGTCGACTCCGAAGACGTGATTCGCCACGAGATGACCACCGTGTACTTCGACGTGATCCTGCCAACCGCCTCGGACTGGGAGTGGCGCAACCAGTTGTTCTACGAGGCCTATGACCATGTCAGCGAAGTCACCTACGGCTTCTCGGACTTCCACGACGCCTCGGCACTCGAGAACAAGCTGGTACTCGCCAACGTGTTTCGGCCGGGAACGACAAGCATCGCGCTGCAGTTGTCGCCGTCGTTCCGGCGCACCGACTTCCATCACGCCAACGACTACACCAACGAGTATTTCGACCGCCGGGATTTGACGGGTCCCGCGAGCAGTTTGGACCGCCGGCTGCTCGCAACGCGGATCGATGACGACTACACCGAGTACTACATCGGACGCTACATCGACCTCGCCTTCGCGGCGCTCGCCGACATCGATTGGGGGAGTCTCGACGTGATGGCCGGCGCCCGCTACGACCGCATCGACCTTAGAAGTCGCCAGCCCGTGGACAAGCTCCTGTTGCCGAGCGCCAACAACTTCTGTCCGGATGCATCCTGCGTGGGGGAGCAAGCCGACGACGAGGTCGGTGGCTTGTCATGGACCGTGAGCGTGAGCTACGCGTTGCCACTCGGACTCGTTCCCTACGTCACCGCGTCGCGCCAGTCGACGGTGATCGCGGGGCAGGGGGCCGAGATCACCGTAGCCAATATCGCCGCCGGCCGCGCGTTCGACCAGTCAAGCCTTCGTGAGGCGGGCGTCAAGGGCAGCCTCGTGGACGGTGCCCTGTACTTCGCGGTGGCCGCCTACGAGCAGGAACGCACGGACTACTCGGCCCAGAACATCGTCACCAACCAGGCGACCCGGACCGAAGGGCTGGAGGCGGAGCTCCGATGGCTGGCCAGCGACCGTCTGTTCATGACGCTCGCGTACTCGACCATCGAGGTGGTCAACCTGAGCTCCCTGGAGGCGGGCGGCCGATTCAGCTTCATCGGCGCGGAGGACGTGCCGGGGATCGACCCGGCGGCGCTATACGGTGGTGCCTTGGCCGGCATCGTGAGGCGTCAGGGTGCCAGGGGAGCACGTCGCGCCGGCATTCCCGAACGCATCGGGTCGATAACGGGCACCTACGACTTCGGGCACGGCATTGCGGCGAGTGCCAGCGTGGTTGATGTTGCGGGCACCGCGTCGGGTTTCTCGGGGACCGTCGAACTTCCGCCCTATACGCTTGTCAACGCCGGCGTGGTGGTGGAGAGGGCGCGCTGGCGGCTTGCTGCCACCGCGAAGAACGTCACCGACGAGAGGTATTTCCGCGCCAACTTTCCGAACCTGTTCGGCAGCGTGGTGGTGCTCCCGGAGTTGCCGCGCCACTACGCCTTGCGCATCCAATACCGGTGGTGACACGACGCGCTTCGCGTCGGGGCGATATGTTGAGGTTGTCGGGCGCGGGCGAATGGGCCATGCTCGGCCGCGTTTTGCGTACTAGGACCAAGCCAATGACCCGAAGCCCGTTTCCGGTGGCGGCAGCGTTGCTGCTTGCGGCCAACATCGCCACCGCGGAGGAAAAAGCCCCCGTCACTGAAACGAAGCCCGCCGCATCCGTAGCGGACCTCGCATGGATGACGGGAACCTGGTCTGGCCCGTTGGGCGGCGGCAATGTGCTGGAAGAGAACTGGACCGTGCCCAGGGCCGGGTCGATCCAGTCGCTGGTTCGCATGACGGGACCGAACGGCACCAGCATGGTCGAGCTGATCGTCATCGAAGAAGAGGAAGGCACGTTGCGCCTGCGTCTTAAGCAATGGGACCCGGGCATGAAGCCGCGAACGGAGGAGCCCTCGGTGATGACGCTTGCCGAGTTGGGCGACAACACGGTCGCTTTCAAGGCGGAGGAGGGTGCCATGTTCGACATGCTGCGCTACACCCGCGACGGCGACGGCTTCACGATCAGCATCACGAACCCGGACGGGAGCAAGTTCGACATCCCGCTCAAGGCCGCGCCGTAACCGGGGTACGCGTCAGTACGAGTAGGTGTACCTCAACGGATGGCCCCTGACCTTCACGGGCTGTCCCTCGCGGAAGGCGGGTCGGAAGCGGGCGCGCTTCGCCGCCTTGCGTACCCTGAATTCCATGATGCTCCTGGGTGCAACCTCCAGTGACTTGCTGCCGATGACGTGACCCCGGTGCGTGACGGTCAGCGCGAGGTGCACGATGCCGTCGCGGTGCATGCCGACGCGCCGCAACCGGTAGCCGGGGTCGGAGGGCAGGGGCAGGAACAGTGGCGTGGGCTGGCCGAAGAGCCTGGTTCGACGTTCCGGGTCGGAGGCCAGCAGATCCCAGATGCGGCGGTAGTGGCGCACGGCGAAGGGATAGTCGCCGAACATCAGATGCCAGTCCGCGTATTCGAGCAGGGCGGTGGCCAATTCGCCGTCGCTGGCCAACGCGTTGGACTCCTGGATCTCGACGACCTCCGCAAGCGCGTTGCGACCTTCCCGGAACGACGACACGTTCTGGCGATAGCGGTGTGGGAGCAGCCCAGGCGGCGTCGCCAGGAAGCGCCCCCGCCCGATGGTGCGACGGCCGAATACCCGATGCCGGAACAGTTGGGCGTGTTCCCGGAGCATCCGCAGGTGTAGCGGATCGCCCGCCGGCAGGTGTTCCCGACTGATCTCCAGTAGCTGCTCGAACAACACATGGGCGGCGAGGTACTTGTAGTGGTGGCGATACCAGTGGAGCAACCGGTAGGTGCCGATCATGTGCCGGGGATCGTCGGCGCCATACTCGCGTCGGCTGATGCCGAACGCGAACTCTTGGCGGTCGTTGGCCGTGGCGTCGTCGCCGAGCGCGGAGAACGCGTCCGCTTCGCGGTAGAGGATGGGTAGCTGTTCGATGCCCTGGATGCCCTTGGACAGGCGCGTGATGTGCCTTGCCCGGTCATATGCCTCGATGGCGCCGACCGGATCCCGCATGCCCATCCTGGCGTCGCCCAGCAACATGAAGGGTTCTGCCAACGAGAGGTCGTAGCCGTCGCGGTCCTGGGTCGCGAGCCAGCTCTCGATCTGCTGTGCCGCATCCTCGAATTCGCCGACCTCGAGTTGCGACTCGAGGGCGGCGACCAACTCGTCGACGTCGGTGGGGAATTCGAGGGCCGCGGTCTCGGCGTGGGCGATGCAGGGGATGAGCATCGCCAGGTAGAGGCCGAGCCGCAAAAGCGGGGTCGCCGTCGGGAATCGGGTCAGCCTGATGGCAATGTCGCCGTTGACCGATTGCATCAGCTCGGGCTACGGCGAAAGCTGCACCGCGTTGATCAAGCCCTCGTTCAAGGACCCGCTGCGGAAACCGCCAAGATCCACGGCAACGAACCGGTAGCCGGTCGCCTTGACGCGCTCATGGATGGCGTCGCGCAATTCGAGCGCCCGCGGCAACTCATCGGCGACGAGTTCGATCCGCGCGACCTCTTCGTGGTGGCGCACGCGGAACTGCGAGAATCCGAGTTCGGCAAGCGCGTCTTCGGCCGCCTCAACCTGCGCGAGGCGTGCCTCGGTGATATGCGATCCATAGGGGAACCGACTCGAGAGGCAGGCCGCTTGCGGTTTCTGGGCGTTCTCGAGACCCAGTGCTCCGGCCAACGCGCGGATGTCCTGCTTGGCGAAGCCAGCATCCACCAGGGGGGATACCACGTCGTAGTTGCGTGCCGCGACCAGTCCAGGGCGGTGGTCGCCCAGATCGTCGGTATTCGTGCCGTTCAGGACGTGGTCGTACCCCTCGACGCTCGCGATCTGTTCCAGTGCCTCGTACAGCGAGGTCTTGCAGTGGAAACAGCGGTTCACCGGGTTCGCGCGGTATTCGGGCTTGAGCACCTCGTCGGTGACGATGATCCGGTGGCGCATCCCCCACTTCTCGGCGAGTTCGCCGGCAAGCTTGAGATCGCTGCGTTTGAGGCTTTTGGATCCGGATGTGACCGCGAGGGCGCCCTCGCCGAGGGATTCCGCAGCCACGTAGGCTACCAGGGAACTGTCGACACCCCCGGAGAACGCGACGATCACGCGGCCGAGGTTCTCGATGTTCGACTTCAGTGTCGCGTACTTGGCGGCGAGGTCTGCTTCCATGGCCGTCACAGGCGGTTGATCATGTTGGCAAGATAGCCCGCGCCGAAGCCGTTGTCGATATTGACCACCGAGACCCCCGAGGCGCAGCTGTTCAACATGCCCAGCAAGGCCGCGACGCCATTGAACGACGCACCATAGCCGACGCTGGTGGGCACCGCGATCACGGGTTTGTCGATCAGCCCCCCGACCACGCTCGGCAGGGCACCCTCCATGCCGGCGACGACCACGACCACCTTGGCGTGCCGGATCTCGTCGACCCTGGCCAGCAGCCGATGGACACCCGCAACGCCGACGTCGCTGACGCGAAGCACGGGACTGTCGTAGAACTCGGCGGTGAGCGCCGCCTCTTCGGCGACGGCCAGGTCGGAGGTCCCCGCGGTAACCACCGCGATCCGCGTAGCCACGGGATCCGCGTCCCGTTGCTTGAATGTCACAAGGCGAGCGACGGCGTGGTGAACTGCACCGGGAACGGCTTCGATGGCGGCGTTGGCCGCGGCCTCGGTCACGCGGGTGGCGAGGGCATTGTGGCCGCGGTCCGCGACCGCGCGGAAGTTGGCGGCGACCTGGGCCGGCGTCTTGTGCTCGCCGTAGATGACCTCCGGCGCCCCGGTTCGCCTTGCCCGGTCGTGGTCGATGGTGCTGTGGCCGAGGTTCTCGAAATAGGCGGTGTTCAAGGCAGCGGCTGCCTGGGCGCGGTCGATCTCGCCAGCCCCGAATCGGTCGAGTATGTCGTCGATGGCGCTCATTCGATCGCCGCGTCGATTTCCCGCGACAAGGCGGCCCGGGTGGTGAGGTAGTCGGTGCCCTGCCGCTCGGCAACGGCCGCGATGTCGTCGTGTTCCGGTTTCCAGCGCCGTGAACCGTCGGGCAATGTCACGACCTTGACGCGAATGTCTCCGAGGGAAGTGGTCACGGTTCGCGCCTCGCGGGGCAACATCCGCTTGGTCACCTGCCTCGTCCGGGCCCCGATGGTGGTCGAGCCGGCGAACAGCTCGGCGAGTACGGCATCGAGCCGCGCTTCGTCGACGAGCAGCGACAGCTTGGTGGCCGGCCGGGACTTCTTCATGACGATCGGCGTTAAGAAGACGTCCTTCGCGCCCTTGGCGAACAGGTTCTCGGTGAGCGGCCCGAACGCCTCGGGGGTCATGTCGTCGATATTGCACTCGACCTCGATGTTGGTCTCGGTCTCGATCGCGATGTCCGCCCGGGCATCCGGCACGTTCCCCAGCGTCAATCGCAGGGCGTTCGGCACCGTGAAGTCCCTGTGTCCGATGCCGTAGCCGACGGCGGTGGCGGTCAAGTCGCGGGGTGCTTCGAAGCGGTCGACCACCGAGGCGAGGATGGCTGCACCGGTGGGGGTGGTGGCTTCGCCGTCAACGCCGGCGTAGCGGCACGGCGCGTTCTTGAGGATCTCGGCGGTGGCCGGTGCCGGAACCGGCATCAGGCCGTGCTCGCAGCGGACCATGCCGCTCCCGACCTCGACGGCCGAACTGTAGGCGACGTCGATGTCGAGGTAGTCGATACCGATGGCGGCACCGGCGATGTCGACGATGGAGTCCGTCGCGCCGACCTCGTGGAAGTGAATGGCCTCGACGGTGGTGCCGTGGATCTTTGCCTCCGCTACCGCGATGGCCGTGAACATCGACACCGCGAGATCCTCGACCCGTGGCGGGTAGCCCGCGCGCGTGAGAATTCCCTTGATCGTCGACAGGTGGCGATGGGGTTTGTCGATGTCTTCGACGAGGCGAACCGCCACCCGCGTGCCGGTGATGCCCATCTTCTTCCCGGGTTCGATCACGAGCTCGAATTCCGGCGCGAGTTCAAGGCGATTCAGTTCGCGAACCAGGTGCTCGGCGGGAACGCCGACATCGATCAACGCGCCCAAGTGCATGTCGCCGGCAATCCCGGCGAAGCACTCGTAGAACAGCGCCCGTTGGGCCACGGGTCAAACCCGGCGATGTCTGTCGCGGTCGGTCAGGCGAGCAGCCGGTGGGTCGGTCCGCACAGCCGGTCGATGGGTATGCCGTGGGTGCAGGCCTTCGCGCAGGGCTCGCCGCTGCACGACAGGCAGGCCGCCGCGTTGGTTTCGAGCAATGCGTACTCTTCCTTGGCCTGGGCCGTGTCCTGGTAGTCGACAGCGTACATGCGCGTTCGGAGCACCTCGGCGATCGGCACGCCGTAGGGGCACGCGCCCTCGCAGTCGTTGCAGACGTTGACGCAATAGCTCTCGCGGTTGAGGTGGGCGTAGCGTTCGAGCAATTCGCGATCGCCGGCGGCCACTTCCCGCCAACCCGAAGCACCGAGGTATTCCTCGATCTTCTGCTCGTTGTTCATCGTGATGACAGCCGCGTCGACATGCGGGTTGGAGAGCACCCAGCGCAGCGCAGCCTGGGCGAAGGTGGCGTCGCCCGTCTCGTACGGGCGCATGTCGTTCAGCCGTCCGCCGCGCAAGGTCTTCATGACGGTGATGCCGACGTTCTTCGCCTTGCCCTTGGCGAGGACGCGTGGCAGAGACTGCTGGTTGGCGACGAAGTCGAAGTCCTTCGTCAGACCCTCGTAGAACTTCGGGTCCTGGCCGAAGTTGTGCGCGACCAGCACGACGTCCACGAGATCGTTGTCGAACGCGTAGTCGAGGCACTCGATCAAGCGGCCGGCGTGGCCGGATATGCCGGAGTAGCGCATCTTGCCCTGTTCCTTCGCCTTGGCGACGAAGGCGTGCCACTCCGGGTTCGCAACCACGTCGACATCGTTGACGGCGTGGTTCATGTAGACATCGACATAGTCCGTCTGCAGGCGGCGCAGCGAGCCCTCCAGCCGACGCATGAATGCGTCCGCCTTGCCATCGGCCTTCGTCCCGATCTTGGAGGTGATCACAACCTGGTCGCGTTTTCCTTTCAGCGCCCGGCCGATCACGGTCTCAGATTGCCCGCGGGTGTAGCTCTCCGCCGTGTCGAAGTAGTTGATCCCGCGATCCATGGCGAGGTGCACGAGGTTCTCCTGACCGGGCCGCAGCGAAGAGGACCCGAACGAAATGTCGGAGATCTCATGCCCCGTGCGGCCCAGCTTGACGTAGCGCTTCACTTCGCCTGGGCTCACGATCTCGCTGCCGATCGCCGGCGCGGCGAAAGGCAGGGCGGATGCCGCCGCACTCCAGCGCAGGAAGTCCCGGCGGTTGGCCGCGGGCGTGTTTGGAAGATTCGTCTCGGTGGACATGGGAACCCCCTCTCTTTGGGCTGGCAGCGAGTGCCGTTGGCGTGGCGCGCCAGCGAAACTCCCAATACGACCACAAGGCCGCGCTGTCGGGCAGTTTACGCCCGTCTGCGTGACATCGCTATGGCACCTCGGGATCAACCGATCAAACGCCTGTCGAAGTACTCGACGACGACGCCGTCGAGATAGGCGTTGAGCCGCCAGTCCTCGATGAAGCCGCAATGCCCGCCGTGGTCGAACACATGGAGGTCGACGCGGTCGTTCGGGGTGATGTCGGCGTAGGAGTCCGCGGGGATCATCATGTCGTCCCGCGCGGCAACGATGCGGGTATCGATCCCCACCTGGGCGAGCCGGTCGCCGCGCAGGTCGTAGCGAGCGTAGTAGTCGATGGAGTCCCGGTACGGCAGATAGCGTTCGACGAGGAAGTCCGTGATGCCGGCGACCGTTGACAAGCGCAACGCGCCGTCCAACGCGCGGTATTCCTGGGGGAACGCGTCCTGTTTTTCCTTCAGCGCCCGGCGCCATTTGGCCACGAACCACTTCCGGTAGACCAGCCAGCCGGCGTCGATGGCGCGAACCGTGCGGGCCGGGTCGATGACCGGCGAGACCGCCAGGCAGGCTTTCACGCTCGAGTCGGTTCCGGGATCACTGGCCAGGCGTAGCGCGAAGTTCCCGCCGAGGCTGAACCCGACGATGCCAACCGAATCGCACCCGTCGGCGAGTGCATTGCAGGCATCGATCACTTCCCCGAGGCGGGCGGAGTTGAACATCTCGCGGTTGTGCGCGGCGGTGCCGCCGTGGTCGCGCAACAGCAGGCTGGCGACGCGGAAGCCGCTGGCATGGAGTACGCGGGCGGTCCGTTCGACATACCAGGACCGGCTGTCGCCGAGCCAGCCGTGCAGGATGATGACCAGGGGCGCGTCGGTTCGTGCCGGCGTCACCCACGCCTCGAGTCGAATGCCGTCGCGGCAGTCGAGGATGGCGCGTTCCGTACAGACGCCGGTGACGTGGCGTTTGCTCGCCTTTGTAGGCATACGCGCCAGGAGGGTTTGCAGATGGGGCGACCTCAGGCCGACGGGCGGGCGGAATTCCGGCATGGGCGCATTATCGCAACTCGGCGTCGTGATCCCACCCGGTGACATCCGGTCGTGCGAGCCGCAGCTCGGTTTCAATTCCCGGCGGCTCTTGGTAAGTTGGCGCGCTTGCGTCGCGACCAATCGCGAATCCGAACCAGTTGCCAAGGGGGAAATCATGGCTGACTACGAGACCCTGGTCATCGACCGGGTGGGAACGGACGGGCGCGTGGGGCGCATCGGTCTGAACCGTCCGGAGAAGCTGAACGCGCTGTCCCAGGAACTCCTCTACGAACTGAACGACGCGCTGCACGCCATGGAGGCGGACGACTCCATCCGTTCGATCATCGTGCGCGGCGAAGGCCGGGCGTTCAGCGCCGGCTACGACCTGACGCCTTCCGGGGGCCGGGGCGCCGATGCGGTCGTGCGCCGCCACAAGCAGTTCGACGACAAGGGCCGTCGCCTGCTGATGGGGATCCGCACGGGCATGCAGCAGATCACCGATATCCATCTCTACTTCTGGAACATGGCGAAGATCACCATCGCCCAGGTTCACGGTTACGCCGTCGCCGGGGGCTGCGAACTCGCCATGATGGCCGATTTGGTGGTCGCGGCGGACGACGCGCAGCTCGGCCATCCCGGCTTGCGCGGCCTCGGCACATCCCGCACGGGCGTCATCTGGCCGTTGGTCATCGGCATGCGCAAGGCCAAGGAGCTCTACTACACCGGCGAGAACGTCACCGGCGAGGAGGCGGAGGAGATCGGCATGATCAACTACGCTTGGCCCAAGGACGAACTGGACGACCGGACGATCGCCTTCGCCGACCGCATCGCGGTCATGAGCGCCGACCACCTGGCGATCCTGAAACTCAACATGAACCGGTTCTACGAGAACATGGGCATCTATTCGTCGGTACGAAGCAGTACGGACATGGATGCCGCGGGCCAGTTCACCGGCTTCTCCTACGATTGGCAGGAGAAGATGCGCGAGGTCGGCATGCGCGACGCCGTCCGCTGGCGCGACGGGCTGTTCCGGGACAACGACTGGTACAAGCACAAGAGCCCGAAACCCGAATAGGGGGTGGCAGCATCGACATTCGAGCCAGGATCGAAACCTCGAGGGGTCCGATCAGACTATGCCTGTTTGCCGACCAGGCACCCGTTACGGTTGCGAACTTCGTGAATCTCGCGGGTAGGGGCTACTACGACGGTCTGACGTTCCACCGCGTTATCGCGAACTTCATGATTCAGGGGGGTTGCCCGGAGGGATCGGGTCGGGGCGGCCCCGGCTATCGCTTCGCCGACGAGTTCGACCCGTCGCTCAGGCACGACCGGCCGGGCCGGTTGTCGATGGCGAATTCCGGTCCCGGTACGAACGGATCCCAGTTCTTCATTACCCATGTGCCGACGCCGTGGCTGGACGATGCGCACGCGATCTTCGGCGAGGTGGGGGGTGCCGAGGACCAGGCCGTGGTCGATGCCATCGAACAGGGCGACCGAATTGAACGAATCGAAGTGATGGGCGATGTCGACGAGTTGCTTGCCGACCAGGCGGATCGGGTTCGCCAGTGGAACGCCAGGCTCGGCCCGGCCTAGCAGACGAACACAGGGGGAAACATGTTCGGATCGCAGTTCTACAACCAACTGACTTCGTGGGAGGAAATCAAGAGCGTCCTCGACGTGATGGAGGCAGGCCGCTGGAGTAGCGTCTACACGTACGATCACTTCGTGCCGCCCTGGACACGAACGGCGGACGTGGCGGAAAGCGATCTCCACCCCACGATGGAAGGTTGGTCGCTGCTCGCCGGCATGGCCGCGGTCACCAGTCGCTTGGAACTGGGCGTTCTCGTGTCGGGGAACACCTATCGGAACCCAGCGTTGATGGCGAAGATGGCCGCCACCATCGACGAGATATCCGGCGGTCGCGTGATTCTCGGGATCGGCGCCGGCTGGAACATCCGCGAGCACCAGGCCTACGGCTGGGAATTCCCCTCGATGAAGGAACGCCAGGACAGGCTGGAAGAAGCCTGCGAGCTAATCCACAAGCTTCTTACCGCCGAGAGATTCGTCGATTTCGAGGGCAAGTACTACACACTGAAGCAGGCGCCGTTCGCTCCGAAGGGCGTGAAGCGCAAGATACCGGTGATGGTGGGCGGCACCGGCCCCAAGCGCACGCTCAGGACCCTTGCCATGTACGGCGACATCATGAACGCCATTTGCGGCCCGGAGGATCTAAAGCGCCACTGGAGCATCCTCGAATCCCACTGCGAGGCCGTCGGCCGCGATCCCTCCGAGATCAAGCGCTCGGTACACGTTCCGATGCGGATCATCCGTGACGACCAGGAAGCCGAGCGCGTTCGCCGGGGCAATACCTGGACGATGGTCGGGTCGCCTCCGTACGTGATCGACCGCTGCGCGGCGTTCATCGAGGCTGGCGTCGACGAGTTCTGCCTGCAGTCGATCCAGCAGAAACCCGACGTCTACGCGGAGCTAGACGAGGAAATCTTCTCAGCGTTCGATTGAGTCGCGGGGGATCGGCCGAGGAGCCTGGGCCGCAAGAAGTGGCACGAAGCGCCGCCCCTACGATCGAATGACCGCCTCCTGGTCGCGCGGAACGTAGAAATACGATCCCGGGCGGAAGTCGTAGCCCAAGTCCCCGAGCAGGCGGCGTTGGCGGGGCGTCGCGCGTTGGGCGATATCCGGAATCGCCCCGAAGTCGTAGCAACGCACCCAAAGCTGGCAGTAGTTGTAGAGCAGGACTTTGCGGGCGTTGCCCGACTCGTTCCGGCAGGGTCCGTGCCAGAGCGCGTGCGGAAACAGGTAGACGTCTCCCGCCTTCCCCGTGAGTTGGGCAGCGCCGGGCGAGTAGGGCGTCATGGTCCGGTCGCCCTGGTAGGGAATCTGACGCAGGTGGCTCCCCGGAAATACGGTGAGATTGCCGCAGTTCCCGGTGGGGACGTCGGTCAAGAGGTACATGGCCTTCATCGCGATCGGCGGGCTCGATTCGGACACCCGCGTCAATCGGAGCGACTCCCCGCCATCGGTATGGGTATAGCCGGGGAACTTTGGATCCGCCGGGCGGACCACCGCCTGCGTCATGCTGAGCAGGATATTGGGGCCCATGATGTCGACGATGTAGTCGAACACCGGGGAGGCGTCGACCAGGTCGATGAAGGCCTGGTCGTAGGGCAGCAGGTCGCGACGGTCCATGAATCCGCCGAGGTCGAGGTCGCTGGCGTGATCCAGCCACGCGTAGTGGCCGATCGGCAGTTCCGGATCATGCTTCGGTTCCCAACCCGGAACCGCGCGGATGCGGTCGATCTCTTCCGAGAAGAACGACACTTGGTCTTCGTCGAGCACCCCCTCCAGGTGCAGGTAGCCGTCGGTCTGCCACTGCCGCCGCTGTTCGGTGCTGAGAACGTCCATGCCTAGATACCGTAGAGGGCCTTGACGTTGTCGCGCGTGATCTTCCGCCGGTCGTCGTCGCCCACGCCTTCGAAGATCTCGTCGAGAACCTGCATCGAACAGGGCCAGGTGGAGTCGACGTGGGGGTAGTCGGATCCCCACATGAGGTTGTCGAGACCGATGATCTCCCGGGTCAGCACCGCCGGACGGTCGTCCTCGATGGTCGCGTAGAACTGCCGACGCCAGACCTCGTGGGGTCGTTCGCCGGTGAAATCTCGGCTCTTGAAGCGATGTTCGCGCAGTAGTCCCTGGTCGACCCGGTCAAGCCAATGAGCGATCCAGCCCGCGTTGAATTCGCCCACGACGAACTTGAGGTCCGGATGCCGCTCGGCAACGCCCCGGCACATCAGGTCGACCAGGGTGCGCTGCACCGTGTTCGGCGTGGAGGCGTAGTCGAAGGTTTCGTCCCGGGGAAGGGGGCTTTTTTGGCGGTATTGCGCGGGAACGTAGGCGTTGGTGCCGACGTGCATGGACAACGGGAAATTCGCTTCCTCCGCCGCTGCCCACACCGGTTCGTAGCACTCGTCCTTGTAGGGCACCTCCGGCGGCGCCGTGCAGGGAATGCAACCCCCTTTGAAGCCCTTCTTGACGACCCGGTCGAGTTCCTCGACGGCGGCTTGCGGATCCTGGACGGGAATCGCCGCCAGCCCGAACAGCCGTCCGTTCGACGCGCTCGCGTAGTCGTGCAGCCAGTCGTTGTAGTTCTTCTGGCAGGCGACAAGCAGTTCGGTGTTCTCGAAACTGAACAGTCCGAAGAAGCCGGGGTAGAGGAACTCCGCCTCGATGCCGTCCTCGTCCTGATCTTCGTGGCGATAGGCCCCGTCGCGGATCCCCGCTCTCAAGCCGTCGTAGCCCATGGCCAGGATGCGCTTCGCCTCGGCGTCGCGCATATCGTCCACTTCGGGCTTGTGGCCGGTGCGCCGCTGCAGTTCGAGGCCATCGCGCTTGCGCATGCCGGCGAAGCCCATCCGCCGGCGAACGCCGCGCGGCCCCTTGCTGGGAATGATGATCGAGTCTTGGAGCGTTCCGGCCCCCACGACCCGGGGCGCGTCGTCACCGAAGCGCTCGGGCAAGCCAACGAACACGTCCTCTGCCTCGACGACATGTGAATCCGCCGATATCGCTGCCATTTGATTCCCCTCCATCTGGCTCACAGGCCGACCGCAGCGGGTTCCGCGACGGTCACCTGGCGACTCCTAACTTTCGCGCAATAGCCAGCGCTGGTCAAACAAACGGCGTGCTCATCAACGTTTCGGCACACCGTAGAGATACCGCGTGTTCACTTCGGTCTCGTTGCCGTCGGGGTCGAGCATGAACAACGCCCGGCCCTTGCCGCGGCTACCCATTGGTCCACGGGTAAAGATATTTGCCTTGGCGGCCCGGTCGGCGACCTCGTCGAACGTGTCCTCGGTCACGGTGAACGAGAAATGCATCGGCCCGCCACCTTGGTGACGGCCACCGTGGTCCTTTGTCTGTAGAACGACATGGCTTCGGTCGCACTGTAGATAGGCCCGTTCGTCATTTCGCATCACCACCGGGAGCCCCACTAGCTGGTGGTAGAAGCCCACCGCCTTGTCCAGATCCTCGACGTCTAGGAATATCTCCTCGATCCCTATGATGCTCATGGTTGCCCCCTCCTCTCTCGCCATGGTGAACGTCATTGTGCCGCACCGTGGCGCGCGGGCGATAATCCGCTTGTGAACCTGCTTGACGACAACCAGATGGCGCACTTCCTGCGCGACTGTTTCGTGGTTCTTTCGCGACATGCGCGTTTCCGGGCCCGGGCCCGGTTCAATGATCGCCCGGTACCCCCGGTGCCGGGGTAGCGCGACGTGCTCACCAGCGTACGCAACCCACGAGTCAAAGACGTGGTCAAGCTACGCGACCGACGCCATCGCGACCGGGAGCGTCGGTTCGTCGTCGAGGGGGCGCGCGAACTGTCCTGTGCGACGGAATCGGGCTTGGCGCTGGCCACGCTCTACTACTGCGAGGAATTGCTGGCCACCGGCGCACGAGGCCTGGTAGACCGCGTCGCGGCGACGGCGGCCGAATGCCAACCGACCAATCGCGCGGTCTTCGAGCGAATGTCCTACCGGCACACGCCGGACGGCGTGCTCGGCGTCGCCTCGATGCCCGACCTCGAACTCGGTCGGCTTCCCGAGACCGCCGACGCGCTATGGCTGGTTGCCGCCGGGATCGAGAAACCCGGCAATCTCGGTGCGATGCTGCGTACGGCAGATGCCGCCGGCGTGGCTGGCATGGTGGTCGCGGATGCCGCGACGGACGTGTTCAACCCGAATGTCGTTCGGGCCAGCATGGGTACGTTGTTCAGCGTGCCGGTTGCGGTGGCGAACGGAGATGTTGTGCACGACTGGCTCGATAGGCGACGGATCCGTGTCATCGTGGGTCGTCCGGACGCGGTCGTTGATTACCACCGGGCGGAGCTTCGCGGCGCCGTGGCGATCACGGTCGGCAGCGAGCACGCGGGCCTCGACGCCCGTTGGTCATCGCCACGACACGAAGCCGTTCGCATTCCGATGGCAGGTCGCGCCGACTCGCTGAACGCCGCCACGGCCGCTGCCGTGCTGCTGTTCGAAGCTTGTCGGCAGCGTCGGGAGTCCGATTCGACGCCCGGATAACCGGGCCGGGCTACGCGGTGGCGTAGGGTTCGTCCATGGGAACGAATTCGGTCTCAACCAGGGCCGCTTCGGTCCAGGCCCGCATGGCACGAGTTCCCAACAGGGCGTCACGGTAGCCTGCGGCTTCGGGATCGAGTGCGACCGCGTGCGTCACGAAGCGCGACGCGACGGGTGTGAAGAATGCGTCGGCCGCGCAGAAGTCGCCGAACAAGAACGGTCCGCGCGAGCTGAACCGGTCTCGTGCGTTGCGCCAGTGCGTACAGAGTCTCTGGATCTCGTTGGCGACTTCGCGCGACATGCCCTTGCCCGGATGGGAACTGCGGATGTTCATGGGCATCGCGGCGCGTAGATGCGCGTAGCCCGCGTGAAAGTCGGCAACCAGGGACCGGGCGTGTGCCCGTGCCAGGGCATCGTGGGGCCAGATGCCGGCGTCGGGGAAGAGCTCGTGCAGACGTTCAAGTATCGCGACGGTGTCAAAAGTCGCGAAGCCCGATCCGGGTTCACCCTCCCAGAGCACGGGGACCAACCCGGTCGGAGAGAGCGCGTCGATGTTTCTCGCCCAATCCTCGGAGTCGAACTTGAGCATTCGCTCGGCGAACGGGATACCGAGTTCCGTCATCGTCAACCAGGGTCGCGCGGACCAGGACGAGTAGTTCTTGTTGCCGATGACGAGGGTTAGGGGACGGGACGTGTTCAAGGAAGGGACTGTTCGCTGCATATGGGAACGTTAGCACGGTCTCGTCCGCCCGCCGTCCCGCCGTGTCGCGCCTGTCAGAAGACGCGCCATGCGGCTACACTAGCCGCCCCATCATGTTGCGGAGTACGAGTTCGATGAGGAACGGACTACTGGTCGCCTGCGTGTTTCTCCTGGCACCGGGTTTGGCTGTATTCGCCGGAGAAAAAGCCGGCGTGATGGAGAAGCTGACGGCGCTCGAGGGCGACTGGGTGCTGCTGGATGAAGACGGTCGCGAAACGGATGTCGTCGGATCCAGGTTCCGGTTGACCGCCGGGGGATCGGCGCTCGTGGAGACCATGTTTCCGAACAGTGCCGATGGCCACGAGATGGTCAACATGTACCACGCCGACGGCGACCGGGTCTTGATGACGCACTACTGTGCGGCGGGCAACCAACCGCGTCTTGTGGTCGAAGCCACGGCCGACGAGAACCGCCTTGAACTGCGGTTCGAGAGCATCACCAATCTCGCATCGCCAGCGGCAACGTACATGGGCCAGGCTGTTTACGTCTTCGACGGCGACGACCGCCTGACGACCCGCTGGCGAAGCATGGCGAACGGCGAGCTGACCGAGCAGGCGACCACGTTCGAACTGAAGCGGCGGAAGTAGGCGAACCACTCGCCCCGGGGCACTGCGTCCGGGTCCGTGCATCGGACTCGAGAGCAGCATGCTGATCGGGGACGCGTCAGGGTCATCGTGCGATGTGGCTCGCTATGTCCGCGCGCGTTGCTAGGGGTTCCGCGCGCGCTGGTAGTGGTGTGGCGCAACTGAGCGACCGTAGAACGCCTCGCCAAAGCCGCTTTCTCGAGTCGGGGAGTCGCCGATGAGTACCAGTCAACCGCAGCCGGCCCACGGGATGATCCGGCCCCTGCGCAGCGTCATCCTGTTGCGGCACGGGCAGCACAACGACGCCGCGCCCAATCAACTCGGGGGCCTCACGGCGCTGGGGAAGAAGCAGGCGTCAGCCACCGCGGAGCGGCTCAAGGACGAGTCCATCGACCGCATCGTGACGAGCGAGTATCGCCGTGCGCGCCAAACCGCGGACGAGGTCGCCCGGCGCCACCCGTCGATCACCGTCGAGATCGATGCCGACATCTGCGAATGCGTGCCGTCGGTTCCGCCTGGCCAAGAGGTTTTCTACCCGGAAGGCGTGAAGGCTTCGCAGACCGCGGAGTGCCGCGAGCACCTCGACCGGGCCTACTCCCGGTACTTCGAGTCCGACAACGAGGGCACGACGCTCTTGGTCTGCCACGGCAACGTGATCCGCTACCTGCTATGCCGGGTGCTCGCCGTTCGTCTGGATGCCTGGGCCAGGTTCGACATCCACAACTGTGGCATTTGCCGGGTGTCCTCGAAGACGTACCTCGGCACCCAGGTCACGGGCCTGAACGACGTGGGACACCTGCCGGCGTCGCTTTTGACCTACGGGTAGCACCTCCCGCCCGCTGGTCCCCAGCGAGACAACTGGCGTTGCGACCGCTGGGGACTTTTCGGGCGGGAAGTGCGGCGGCTCACCATTCGATGCCGAATCGTGTCTTCATCGCTTCCGTGCGAGCCCAAGGGTCACCGGGGAGCCGGTCGATGAGATCCGTGAAGACCCGCCTAAAGGACTCCGCCTGCGTTGCCGCAGTGTGCGTGACGGCGCGGTGGGCTGGAAGCAAAGGGCGGATGTCGAGCCAGAGCTGCGGGCGGGCCAGCTTCCCGAACATGCGCTCCTGCGCCTGGGCGCGGGAGATGGTGAGGCCGGATGAGTCCATGTATCGGCGGAATATTTCGACCACGCGACCGACGTCCAGCGGTTCGAGGACGGCTAGGCCCTCCGCCAGATCGTAGAGGTCGCGACCTTTGTTCCTCTGCAGCAGCGCCCTGAGCTTCGTTGCCAACATTTCCTCGGGCGAAAAGGTGGGAATGTCGGCTTTGCCGGCGAACCATGGGTTCGTCACCTCGAAGCGCCTTGCGACGGGCGGATCGAAGGCTTCGATTTCGCGGGTGTTGATCTCGATTTTCAGGCGGATCGGTACGCCGCTTCCGTCTTCCGGATCGGCACGGAAGCGTAGCTTCGGAGCTACCGGGCCCTGGGCGAACTGTGCCGCGCCGAGCCATGGCTCCAGCGTGGCCCTTAGGCGGTCGACGACGGGCCCGATCGGTCCCTTCGAAGTGCGCACGAGGTCGATGTCCTCTGAATAGCGCAATGGGCTGGGGAGGTGCAGTTTGTTCAGAGCCGTGCCGCCCCGGAACCGAAGCGCGTCGCGCAGGCGGCGGTCGCTGAATAGCTCGACCACCACGCGGCTGATTATCAAGTCCTGCTCGACTTGGCGGGGTTCCACCCAGGGGACTACATTGGCCCAAGCGACGATGTTCTGCGACGGAATCACAGATCAGGTTCGGGCGCACGGCGCGCGACGATACGCCACTTGGGATCCTGTAGCGGCGGGTCGGAGGCGAAATCCGGGTCGCGGGCCTCTCGCTCGAGTTCGGTCCAACGCAGCGGTGCCTTCGACAGCAGGGCCTCCAGTATGGGTTGTGCCAGGCGGTCTGCGCCGAGCCAGTCCAGCAGATAGCCCAGCCGTTGGACGACGGACCGCTCCGTCCGGGTCGACAGCGACGCAAGCTCGTCGGATCCTATCGCCGGGGCAAGTTCGGAGAGGACGGTGACTACGTTGTCGATCCCGCCGGACGCTTGCGGATAGCGTAGGAGGTCGAGGGCGGTCAAGGCCGCCGACGATATCTTCATCGTTCCCGTATCAGTCTTGCGGTCCTCGACTCCTGCGAGGGGGTGTGCCATTGCCCTACGGAAATAGAACACGATGAGATTGCGCCCCGCGCGGATCTCTGGCAGTCGTTTTCCGCACACGACTTGAAACTGCATGACGGCCTGATGCGTGGCACCGTGCAACTCGGCAGCCTTCAGCAAGGCAACGTAGTAGGCTTCGTTCTCCCAACGCATCAGGGCGTCGATGAACCATGTTGGCGGGGGTGCGCCCCAACTGGCGTATTGCGGCGGGACGACGACATAGAATCCTTGGCGCGGCCTGATGAGCTTCCCAGACCGTTGCAGGCGCTCCGAGGCGTCTAGAAAGGACCGGTGCGTGATGCCAAGTTCGTCTTCGGCCGCCGCAGCGGTGAACACCGAGCGGCCTTCGGAGAGAAGCCGGTCGGTGTAGCTGGACAGCGATCTTGGTCTACGAACCATGCTCTATTATCCGCCTTTGGAGCGGAAATATGAACACGTTTCAGTTAGGGCTGCCGTGCATCGCTTTACAGTGGTACGTGCGTAGTTCAAAGACACGGGGCGTCTGCGTCGGGGTATGCTCACCTACGAGTGACAGGAGGCATTCGGTCATGTGGAAATGGTTGCAGACGCTGTTCGGCGGATCCGCTGACGAGGCGACTCTCGACGATGACGTGGCCGAGGAAGTGCGCAGGAAACGCCGGGACGGCTCCGACAGTTCGGCGTTGTTGATGATGCCGGCAGTTGCACCCGACGGGTCTGACACCGACGCATCGGACAGCGACGGCGGTGCTGGCGGATCCGACGGCGTTAGTTGCGGCGCTTCCTGCGGGGTCGCCTAGCAACGACCCGCGAACGGGTTTCGCCCCTACGCGGCTGCACTTTGCCCCCAGCCCATCGCGTTGTCCAGAATCCGCCCGAACTCGGGAGTTTCCCACGCACCTCGGAAGCGCAGCGGCGTCTTGCCCTCGGCGTCCACGTTCCGGTCCACGAACGGCTGGGCGTTGGTTGTCGGGGAATGGCAATGGCCGAGCGCAACGTACGCCACCGCGCCGTCGCCGACCTTGCGTTCGAGGCCGAGCACCCGTGTCTTGCCGTCGGCGCCAACGGACGTGTCTTCGTCGTAGACGAAGCCGAATCCTTCGGGAGACGGATCCTTCGCCAGTTCCGTGGTAAGCAGAACCCGGCTCTCGCCCACCGGTTCGATCAGGTAAAGCTCGTCGGTGACGGCGAAGGTCTCGGGCAGGCCGTCGACAAGCGGATGGTCGTTGGCCTCGACGGCGACGTCGAAGCGGCGCACCGGCGGATGATTGAGGAAGAACGCGCCGAGCAGGTCGTGGTGGGCGAGCCGGACCATCTTCCGGCGTCTGCTTCCGTCGACCCTTTTGGCCCGACCGCCGCTGGTGCCGTGCAGGGCGAACCACTTGCCGCCTTCGGCCAGCCAATCGTCGACGATCCGGCTCTGCTCGTCGTCGGGGTAGGGGCCGGCGACGTAGGTGACCAGGAAATCGACACCGGCTAGCCGGGGGCCTATGTCGGTGAAGTCGTTGGCGACGGTGGTCTGGTAGCCGCTCGCGTACAGCCGGCGCAGGAGTTCGATGCGGGCATAGTCCATGTCGTGGCCGGCCGCCGATCCGACCGGGTAGCCGCCGGTGATGAGATGTGCTCGATTGGGCATGTCGTGCTCCCGCAATAGGTCTATCGATTCTACTGTGCGCCGGTCGCGTGCGTCATCGCGGTTATGATTCAGCTTTCGCCCGCAAGCCTTGGGAGGATGTCGGATGAAAGTGATCACGGGGGTTGGCGGCTGGCCAGCGGCGGTGCCGGCGCAAGCCCGTGCGGCGGAGGCCGCAGGCTTCGACTGCATCACCTGCGGCGAGCTGTCCCACGACTCCATGCTCACCATGACCGTTGCCGCGACGGCGACCGAGCGCATCGGCCTGCAGACTTCGGTGACGATCGCGTTTCCGCGCAGCCCCATGGTGCTGGCCATGGAAGCGTGGGATCTGCAGCACCTCTCCGGGGGACGGTTCTGCCTGGGTCTGGGCAGCCAGGTCAAGGGCCACAACGAACGGCGTTTTGGCGGCACGTGGTCGCCGCCGGCACCGCGGATGCGCGAGTACATCCGCATGATGCACGCCGTCTGGGACACCTGGCAGGACGGCAAGCCCGCGCAGTTTCTCGGCAAGCAGTACACCTACACGTTGATGACGCCCAACTTCAATCCGGGTCCGATTGAACATCCGCGGCCCAAGGTCGGGCTCGCCATGGTCGGGCCCGGCATGGCGCGTACGGCGGGGGAGGTGGCCGACGTGGTCATGCCGCATGGCGGCATCATGTCGGACAAATACATGCGCGAGGTGCTGCTCCCCGCCATCAAAGCCGGCCTTGAGCGCAGTGGCCGGTCTTGGGCCGATCTCGAGATTGCGGAAAGCGGCTATCTCATCCTCGGCGACAGCGACAGCGAGATCGAACAGAAGGCGCTCGGCATGCGCCGGGCGTTGTCGTTCTACGGTTCGACGCGCACCTACCACAAGGTGCTGGCGCTGCACGGACTCGAGGAGTTGGGCCTAAAACTCCATGCGCTGTCGCTGCGCGGGCGCTGGGACGAGATGCGCGACACGGTCACCGTCGACGACATCCTCGCGCTTGCGCAAACGTGCACCTACGAGGGCCTACCGGGGTTTCTAGCCGAACACCGGGAGTACGCGACCCGAACGGGGCTGGGGCTCCCGAGGTCCACGCCGGAGCAACAGGAACGCTTTCAAGACATCATGGGGCAGGTGCAGGCCTTGGAGAACCCCGGGGTTCCCCGTGGCCTAGAGATGCCCCACGACGCGGCAAGCTGAGGATCCTGCCATGGCCTACGACCCCAACAATATCTTCGCGAAGATCCTGCGCGGCGAGGCGGATGCCCACGTGGTGCTGGACGAAGAGCACTGTCTGGCCTTCATGGATCTGATGCCGCAAAGCCCGGGGCACACGCTGATCATTCCGCGCGAGCCCGCAGAGAGCATCTTCGAATTGAGCACCGCCGCGCTCGGGCAATTGATCACGACGACCCAACGGGTTGCCCGGGCTGTGAAAGCGGCCTTCAAGCCCCCGGGAATGATGATTGTGCAACTCAACGGCGCCGACGCCGGCCAGACGGTGTTCCACATCCACTTCCACGTCATTCCGCGCTACGAAGGGGAGGGACTGACGCTGCACGCCCGCTCGGTGGCGGCACCGCCGGCGCTCCGCGAGCACGCGGCGCGGATCAGGGCCGAACTGGAGTCCCAGCGTCCGGCAGAGTGAGACGCATCGTTGCAGTCAGGTCCCCACAGTCAAATGGGGATCGAACAGTGCCGTCGATTTCTTTCCCCGAGACGCCCGTACCCGAGCGGCCTTGGTGTCGATGACTAATGGTCTGGTAGATCGGCCTTCTTGGGGGTTCGGTGCTGGCCCTTCCGGCCTTCGGTCTGTCCATATCCATCCGCGCGGTTGAAAGCGTCGGCGTAGCGGTCGCAGGCATGGCGGTCCATGCCTGCTTCTGTACATAGGGGACGCCACCGTTCCGAGACGACCTTCGCCATGCGGCGGACATCGGCCATTGCCGCGTCCTTGTTGACCTCGAACAGCGGAGCCGCCTCCACGGCCGCGCCGATGGACGGTTGGTGACCGAATTGTTCACCAATCCCCGTCTGCAACTGGGTGCTGCCATTGGGATTTGGATTGATGTCGAACGCGGGAGAAAGCCGCCAGTTGCCATCGCCCGCATAGAGAAACCCATGGTTCTTCAGATGGTCGTCGTCATTCGACACGAGGATCGAGAACAGGATTCGCCGATGCAGTTCCCGCAGTTCGCCAGCCAACTCTTCGCCGCGGCACGACGAACGCATCTGATCGGCCAAGTCCGTGTAGTGGCCCGAATCGGTGCCAAGGAACGTGCGTGCGGAAACGTAGTGTAGCCGTCCGCCATCTGGCGCCCGATCGAAGCGCTTAATGAGTGCCACCGGATAGGAAGTGCGATCCAACGCCAGCTTGCCTGTTGCCGCGCGAAGCCCGGCCTCCTGTGCGAGCCTAAGCGTCGCGACCTCCATGCGTTCGATCGGAAGGGTGTCCTTTTCGGTCGTGTACTTGGCGATGTGAAGTACGCCGTCCGCATCCTCGTAGTCGCTCTTTGGCCTTGCCCCGCCTAACGTGCTTCCCCATCCCCGGAGTTCATGTGCCACTGCACGCAGGTCGCCCTTGCCCGTTTCGAATGCACCCGCTAGACGACGAATGTCCGGCAACTGCGACAGCCTGGGAACGGGCGGCACACCGTAGGCCAACGGCCTACCGTGTTCGTCGAGGAACCGCAACGCGCCGTGGCGGGTTCGGTCGTTGGCAGCCAGGAGATATTCGAGTTCAGTCGGGGTCTTGCCCATGTCTTGGGCGACGAGCCGCCTTCCCCATCCATCGGGGGCACAGTCGGCAAACACACTCGGCAGCGAGGGGCGGGGGTCTGAATAGGGGGCGGATTCGTGGAACACCCTCGTGGCCAATGGCAGGGACGGGGCGATCGAAAAGGAGACCGGATTGTCCAACCACTCGTCCGAATAGCGGAACACCGAGATCTGCTTATCGGGGCGAACCTCGAAGTCGAGGACTCCCACCGGAACCATGGCCTTTCCGATGGCGACGCGGACCCGGTTCAAAACGCCACCCCTTCCCGCGTGCGTACATACGGTGGTTGCCCTCCATGTCCTCTCGACTCCGCGTTCCGCTTCCGCACCCGCTGGGGCAGATTCTCGCGGTCGATCCAAAGCCCTATGTCATCGCTTTCTTCCGGCAGAATACTCGACAGCCGTTCGACGTTGCCGAAGGCGAGCAGCGCCATCGCGAGCGTTCCGATCGACAGACCCGGATCGCCCGCCTCCATTCGCTGGACAGTGGTGACCGCCACCCCCATTCGGGCCGCGAGGTCCACTTGGGTGATCCGCCGCTTCCTACGCGCCGTACGTATGTCCTCTCCGAGCGCTCGGAGTCGTCTGCGTACCGCTGGCGTCATGTTCTCGTTCATGGTTATCACCTTCTATATAACGTATTCTACCGTTATAACACATTAAATAGAGGGTGTAATTCAACGGATCAGTCGGAGGGTCACTTCAAGACCGAGCTCAGCCCACGCCCTGTCCGCAGTCAGCACCGGAACATTCTCCCGCATCCCCAACGCAAGGCAGGCGCGGTCGCCCAGAGACAGTCCCTTGTCTCGGGTTTGCTCGCGCAGCAAGCCGGCTTCAAGCGCCAAGCCCTCGTCGAACGGGCGGATGGCGAGCCCGAGATCTTGGAGCCAACGGCGTGCCTGGTCGGGGCTCGCGCCCTGGTCGATGTAACGGGTGACGACCTCGGCGGCATTCAGGGCGGACACGATCCCGTCAGCCAGCGACTCGGCGGCGATATCCGCGCCGGCTTCGTCGAAGGTGATCGCGAGCAGCGCGGAACTGTCGAATACGCATGCCGTCACTGCTTGGCCTGCCCGTCCGGCTCTCCCCGCTCTCCCCACATGCGGCGCCGATCCCCAAGGAACTCGTCCACCACGCTTTCGCCGGGCTTCTTGTAGGCCCGTGCCTCGTTCTGCATCCGTCGAATGGCCGCGCCACGGGCGACTAGACGAAGCTCGCCGTCCACCACCCGGGCGGTGACGTGGCCGTCCTCGCCGAGGAACATGGCCACCCGCATCGGCTGGGGAATCGCGACACGGCCATCCGCTGACACTTTGAGTGACTGTGGACCGACGTGGCCGGGTTCGGACCCTGCCGACGTCTCGCGCGACCCGCCCTGGGCATCGAATGCGGCCTTCCAATGCTGGTATTGGGTGTTCGCCGTGTTGGGATTGCCATTCTCGGCGACAAACCGTTCAACGACATCTCGCCTCGCCGCCCGGTGCCCGGTTTCCCGGGTGACCGCGTCGGCGATTTCCCACACCCGCCGAGTCCGGGTTCCCTCGCCGGGCATTGGATAGAGGACTGGCGTATCCTTCGAGGTATCCATGGTGGTCTGCTCCGACAGTGGCGAACAACGATAGTACAGCCTATCAATTCTGATCAAGGAAATCTATTCAATTTGAGGGCCATTATGAATGACCTGGGAACCGTGTCGGGAAGACTGCACTCTAACCCACCCATAAAGGGTGGTTTACGTTAAGATATAGCCATGAGATCCGCACAATTCCGCATGGCATTGGATGCCATGTGGAGCGCCACGGGACGATCGGTCTTCACCAAGGCCGAAGTCGCCGGTGGGCTGCTGCCGGACGACTCGCCGAGAGCAATCGAAAAGACGCTCGCCACGGCCGTACGCGACAAACTGCTGGTCCATGTTTGCCGGGGACTGTATGCCTACCCGTACGCGCGCCAGGCAGGCGCGATCCGAGAGGAGATAGTGCTGCGGCTTCGGCCTCGTTCGTTCAGCTATGTCAGCCTGGAAACGGCCTTGTCGACATGGGGCGTGATCGACCAAGAGCCGCTCG
>JAPPGK010000018.1 GCA_028821405.1 Gammaproteobacteria bacterium
GACTTCCTCTCATCCTGATTGTCGCGGACTTCTCATCCTGATTGACGCGCTACAACACTATCGCGAAAGTGGCCCGGCGGCTGAGCGATCAAGGACTCGCGACGTTCGAAAGGCTGCATGCCAACGGACCGCTGTCCGAGGCCATCGCCGCCGTCCTCGCATCCGGATCCCCAACGTGGGAAAGGCAGAGCGGGAGCGGATTGGAATGGCCGAGGGGAGGCCGGATCAAGCAGGTTCGTGCCTACCGACCCGTCACGGACATGCACGAATCCGACTGGTGCGACTGCGCAGTCCGCGCATTCGAGGAGTTGTCACCCCCTGACGACAACGTCTGGATTGAGGACCTAGTGTGGCATTCATTCAACAACGCCAAACGCTTCTACGGCATCAGGACGGTTGCTGGGACGCCCTGTCAAAATCTGACACAGCCAATACGTGATTGCATCGAGGGGGCGATCGACCGAGGAGTGGAGGACGGGTATCTCGGCAAGTTCAATGCGGATGATGGCACGGAGTACCTGACACTGGAGTGCGGGTACTCGGTGCCATGATTCGCAGGTCTGTTTTCTTCCTTGGCAGCATACGTTTCGATGCCAAGACGGCGAAGGCTTGGGCACCGTTGTCCGCAAGCCGTTGAATGAGATCGCGGTAAGCGCAGGTCAGGATGCCGTTGTTCCAGCGACCCATTCCCGGCGGATGGCTCTTGAGGGTACTCGTGACACCCCTGGCCGAACCCGAGAGGCGTGGGCGAGCAGAACCGAGGCTGGCGAGACCCGAAGCACCTTCCGCCGTGAACGGGTGCTCCGGGCGTGGCCGACATCCGACTGATCCTTGGGTCAAGGCTGGAGGCGCAGGAGCCCGCTTTGTCAGGTACCCGAACAACACCGAGCGGCGGACGTTTTGTGTAGTTCCCGGTACGAATAACGACTCTGGCTAGCCGCTTGGCGACAGTAGAGAACGGCCGACTGGGCACCGTGGGCCTGCGGTGCAGCGCTCATACGACGTTAGCTCGGAGGTGGGGTCGCGTGGCCCTCACGCCCCGGCGTCGGCCCGGCGAGTGGTCGGATGTCGGCGATGAATTCCTCGAGGGACGTCAGCTCTGGGCGCAGGACCGCAGGATAGTGGGCGCGCAGGCGCGACGGTACGACGAGCCGGACGCCTGATTCCTTCATCTCGCGGAACTGCGCCTCCGACACGCCCTCCTGCACGGTGAGGAGGTGCTTGATCGGAATCCTGCCCGCTTCGTTCAGGATCTGGCGCCATCGGTCGCGGCATGTGGTCTTGACGGCGAGCATCCTGAGCCGGTCCGGGGGAAACGAGTGATCGCGGTATCTCTCCTGCGACGGGAAGAGGAAGTCGGGTCGTCGTCCGGGTTCGGAATCGGCACCGTGGGCGAAGTGTTCGTCCTCAATGAGCCCCTCTTCGACAAATATCTGCCGCGCGTGCAGTTCGAGCGACCGTCCCGCGCGCGCCTTGCGGCGCTGCAGGATGCTCTGCGCGCGCGAGACGAACTCGTCAATGGTCCCGAAGCCGGCCCGGATACCCGGCATTTCTACTGCCTCTTCGACGCTCAGGAAGATCTCATACTCGCAGTCTCGCCGGCGCAGCAAGCGGTCGTCTGGGCCGTACCCGTGTTCCGGGCGCATCTTCACGGTTTCGGCGACGATCTCGGCTCCTGATGGGAAGGCCGAGAGCCAAGCGGTCGGAATGTCCTCCAGCGCGAGCCGGCACGGCGTAGCGGATGCGGGTCTCGGGGTCAGCAGCGGTGTGGCGTCCGGCGACCATACGAGCCAACGCCCCGGCTCGAGCGGCCCAAGGCGTTGTTCGAAGAGGCTCTCCTCAGCTTCGCAGTCACAGACCCATACGCGGCACTGCGAGACGGTCCCGCGGTGGCCCGCCATGAAGGCAAAGACGGTTACCGCGCCAGTGTTCTCTGGATCGAGAAGGGGCGACCGGCGACCGCCGAAGCCAGTCACGCGCGCTTCGTTACGGGTCCCACCGTGGAGCGCGTTGTTGTACCAAATGGTGCGGACCATCCGTGGTGCGCCGTCGTGGGAGTCAATCCGAAGCGGAAAGCGTGCGTCCGGATTGTGGCGTTCTGGTCGGTCGAGGATGGGCAGGACGGTGAACAGCACTTCACGCGGAATATAAGGGCCAGCTTGGTGGGTGCGGTTCGCGAGCGTGTCGTTAGCAGACAGCCGTTTGGCGTACCAAACGGTGCCGGGCCCGGAGCATTGGTCCATCCAAGCGTCGAAGTCCACGGACGCCATTAGAGCGGTTCCCAAGCTTGGGCCGTCAACTCACGGTCACCGCCCAGACTGCGATGTCGTCGACGGTGCCGATGGGTGTCGGCTTGGCCTCGTTTCTGGAACGCAGTCCCACACGGCCAGACAAACGACAGCCGCTTGCCCGTAACGTGTTGGCGACTCGGACGTCTCCCTTCCACTGCTGGTTGGTATTGATCTGCCCGATCACTTGCCGGCCACTCCGGAAGCGGAACAACTGGCATGCGTGGCGATGGCAGAACCATCCGTTAGCCAGCTCAACTAGGTGCATGCTAGTGTAGTGTGTCATAAATAAGTTGAAATAATGGTTGTTTCGTGCCATCGTTG
>JAPPGK010000082.1 GCA_028821405.1 Gammaproteobacteria bacterium
GAAGGGGACATCTCTGAATTGGAGAGAAGGGGACATCTCTGAATTGCTTTGACATGCGCTTCTTGGCGGCGTCACACGTCGCGCCGGGATGATATTCTGAACCGTTGCCAGCCTAGGGAGGGAAGCCGTGAACGGCTACGATTTGATTGCACATTGCCTGAAGGCCGAGGGCGTCACCTGGATGCCCTGTTTCCCGGCCAATCCGTTGATCGAGGCCGCCGCGAGGGTGGGAATCCGACCCCTGGTGTTCCGCCAGGAACGCGGCGGCATCAACGCGGCGGACGGCTACGCGCGGCAGACCCGGGGTGCGCCGCCGGGCGTTTTCGCCTCGCAATCGGGTCCGGGCGTCGAGAACTCCTTCGGCGGCATCGCCCAAGCCTGGGGCGAAGCCGTACCCCTGGTGTTTCTGCCCGGTGGCGCAGGCTTAAGCGGCTACGATGTATCGCCGAACTTCTCGGCGACAAAGAACTACGCGTCGGTGACCAAACTGGCGTTGTCCATCGACCGCATAGACCGCACCGCGACGCAGATCCGGCGTGCATTCCACACCGCCCGCCAAGGCCGCCCCGGTCCCGTGGTGGTGGAGATGCACGGCGACGTGCTCGGCCGGCAGGCGCCCGAAGGCGCGGCCGAACAATACAAGCCTTCCACGGCGATGCGATCCGTGCCGTTTGGCGGCGACATCAAGGACGCGGTTGCCGCCCTTCTCAAGGCCAAGCGCCCGGTGATCTGGGCCGGCCAAGGGATTCTGTACGCAGACGCTTGCGCCGAACTCAGAGCTTTCGCCGAATTGACCCAGATTCCCGTCATCACGACCATGCAGGGCAAGAGCGCCTTCCCCGACGACCACCCGCTGGCGCTCGGTTCCGCCAACCGCACGGCGCCGAAGGCGGTGTTCAAGTGGCTCGGTGCGGCGGACACCGTGCTTGCAATCGGTTCCGGATTGACGCGAACGGGTTTCGGCCTTCCCATCCCCGGCGGCAAGTTCTTGATCCACTCCACGGTGTCCGCCGAGGACATCAACAAGGACTACGCCGTGGATCTCGGACTCGTGGGCGATGCCAAGCTCACTCTCGAAGCCATGATCGACGAGGCGAAGGCCGAACTCGGCGAAGACGGGCGCGCCGAGGATTCCCGCACGGCATCCGAAATCGCCGCCACCAAGGCCGAGTGGCTCGCCGAATGGGCACCGCTGCTCAATTCCGACGAGACCCCGATCAACCCCTACCGGGTGATCCGCGAGATCAACGCGCACATCGATCACGCCAACACCGTGCTCACCCACGACGCCGGCAACCCGCGCGACCAGATCATGCCGTTCTACCAGGCCCACGAACCCCACGGCTACATCGGCTGGGGCAAGACCACGCACTTGGGCTACGGCATTCCGCTGGTCATCGGCGCCAAGATGGCCGACCCGTCCAAGTTCTGCATGAACTTCATGGGCGACCTGGCGTTCGGGCATACGGGGTTGGAGATCGAGACCGCGGTACGGGCGGAGATCCCCATCACCACAATCGTCATCAACAACCTGACCATGGGCGGCTACGACGAGAAGATGCCGGTGGCCATGGCCAAGTACGGAGTCGGCAACCAGTCCGGCGACTACGCGGGCGTAGCCGCTGCACTCGGCGCCAAGTCGATTCACGTCGAGGAGGTCGCCGGCATCGGCCCCGCCTTGGAAGACGCCAAGCGCGCCAACGCCGAGGGCCAGGTCGCGATGATCGAAATCCGCACCCGACAGGAGACGCGGTTCTCGACATACCCGGACTTGCTGGTACCCGCGTAGGGGACGGGCTTGACCCGACCCGCCGACCTCGTCGTGCTGCGCAACCGACCTACTGGAGGCTAGAACATGATCAACTCCGTGACCGGTCCGATAGAGGCCAACCAGCTCGGCTTCACCCTCATGCACGAGCACGTCATGGTGAGCGCGAGCGGCATGTACAAGAGCTATCCCGACCTGCTCGGCCCCGACCGCTTCGAACGCGCCGTGGCGTGTTTGAAGGAAGCCAAGGCCGGCGGCATCGACACCATGGTGGATGCCACGACCTTCGACCTGGGCCGCGATCCGGAACTCCTGCGCGCGGTCTCCGAGGCGTCCGGCGTGAACATCATCAACGTCACGGGCTGGTGGCTCGACGTGCCGCGGTTCATCCGTCACGTCTCCCCCAACCAGATGGCGCGGGAGTTCGTGCGCGATATCGAGGAGGGTTTCCGGGGCACCGACGTCAAGGCGGGGGTGCTGAAGTGCGCCGCGGACTTCGAGGGCGTCACGCCGGAACTCGAGATCATGAACCGGGCCGTCGCCCGGGCCCACAACGAGACCGGCGTGCCGATCATGGTGCACTCCTACCCCACCGGGCAGGTGGCGCGCCGGCAGATCGCCATCTTCAAGGAGGAAGGCGTCGACCTCGAACGGGTCAAGATCGACCATTCCAACGACACCACCGACACCGAATACTTGAAGTGGATCCTGGACCAGGGCTGCTTCCTCGGTCTCGACCGCTATCCCGGCCACCTGGTCAGCCCGCACATGCGCACGGTGACCATGAAGTCGCTGATCGACGACGGCTACGGGGA
>JAPPGK010000087.1 GCA_028821405.1 Gammaproteobacteria bacterium
CGACCGCGTCACGGTTCGGTCGATTTCACCCTCACTTTCTCATTGGACAGCGGGCCGGACCTGGACCGCATCGCCATCCATGCGTTTCATCGGCGAAACCGACGACTTCGCGGCCATACTGGATCGGTTCGCGCGACGCCCACCGTGGTCGGGGGTGTCGTAAAGAATGCACGCATCGCGGCGACCTCCGTCGCGCATGGGGTCGATGAGCCGGGACCGGGATTCCTCCCTGTTTCCCGAATTGCCGCCTATCCCTTCTATCTACCCACAACGTAAGCAACGCACGCTGCTAGACTGCGCCAATGCAGGCTCAACCACGTGTCGCGCAGGCCGACCGCATCCGCACGGTCAGCGAGGTCAACGCCGAGGCCCGATTCCTCATCGAGGAACGGTTTCGGCGGGTCTGGATCGAGGGCGAAGTCTCCAATTTCCGTCCCTACGCATCCGGCCATTGGTACTTCAGCCTGCAGGACGACCGCGCCCAACTGCGCTGCGTGATGTTCTCCGGCACCAACCGATTCGTGCGTTTCCGGCTGCAGAACGGCCTTTCCGTACTGCTGAGGGGCCGTTTGTCGATCTACGAGGGGCGCGGCGACTTCCAGGCCATCGTCGATCACATCGAACCGGCCGGCGAAGGCGCCCTGCGCGCGGCCTTGGAGCGGCTCAAGTCGCGCCTCGCCCAGGAGGGGATGTTCGACGAGACCCGCAAGCGGCCGATCCCCGGTTACCCGCGCCACATCGCCGTGATCAGTTCCCGTGCCGGTGCGGCACTTCGCGACGTCGTCGCCGTGATCCGGCGCCGCTTTCCCTGCGTTCGGCTCACCTGCTTCGACGTCGCGGTACAGGGCTTCGAGGCCGAAGGCCAGATCATAGGGGCGTTCGACCGCGCCGAGTTCATGCGTCATCCGCCCGACGTGATCGTTCTCACCCGGGGCGGCGGGTCCTTGGAGGATCTCGCGGCGTTCAACCTGGAGTCCGTGGCGCGGCGCATCGCTGCGGCCGAAATCCCGGTGGTTTCGGCGATCGGGCACGAAACGGATGTCACGATCGCCGACTTCGTCGCTGATCGGCGCGCCCCGACGCCATCCGCCGCGGCGGAGATGGTGACACCCGACCGCCGCGATATCGAGCGCCGACTACGACGCCTACAGGCCGCGCTCGAGGCACGAACGAAGACACGACTCGGCATGGACCAACGCCTGCTTGCCGCCACCCGGCAGCGCCTCGTGCATCCGGGGCGGACCGTGGAGCAGCGCATGCTGCGCACCGATGAACTCGGCGATCGCTTGGCGGCTGCCATGGCCTCGCGCATGGGTCAAGCCGGCACCGCGCTCCGACATCGGATGGACCTCTTGGCGCGGTGCAATCCCGCCGCCGGCCTGCCTGCGGCCCGGGAACGCGTTGCGCGCGCCGCCTCGCAACTCCACGCCGCCGCGAGGCAGTCGTGCAGACAACGCGATGTGCGGGTGACGGCGCTGGCGCGCGCATTGAACGCGGTGAGTCCGCTGGCGACGCTGGGACGGGGTTTCGCGATCGTCGCGCGCCCGGATGGCAGCCGCTGGGGCAAGCCGCTGGGCGCCGCCGAAGACGTCCAGCGCGGCGACGCCATCGTCGCCCACTTGGCCCACGGTACCATCGACGCCACCGTCGACAGCGCCGGATTGCGACCTGACCAAACATCTATGAAAGGAGAAAAGGAATGACTCCGCTTGCTCTCGTCCTTGCCACCGCCGTGACCGTGAACACCGGCGGTGTCGCCGTGCTACCCCTGCCCGAGGGTGCCGTCGATGTCACCTACGGCGACGAGGAGGCGTTGATCGTCGCCGATCACGTGATCATCGGCGTGGCACTCAACGCCAAGCCGGGGAAGCACGAGGTGGTGGCCCGCACGGCGAGCGGCGAGACCACGCTCGAGTTCGAAGTCGTCGGCAAGCAATACCCGGAGCAACGGCTGACCATCGCCAACCGGCGCCAGGTCAACCCGTTGCCCGAAGACCTCGAGCGCATCGAACGCGAGTCCAAGCGCTCCCGCACGGCCTATGCCCGCCGGACCCCGATGCGGCCCAATCTGCTGCCCTTCGAACAACCGGTGCAAGGCATCTATTCGAGCCCGTTCGGGTTGCGCCGGTTCCTGAACGACCAACCGCGCTCCCCCCATTCCGGCCTCGATATCGCCGCCGACACCGGCACCCCGGTGGCGGCGCCGGCACCGGGCACGGTCGCGCTCACCGGCGACTTCTTCTTCTCGGGCAACATCGTTCTACTCGACCACGGCGGCGGCCTCGTCACCATGTACGGACACTTGGACCGCATCGACGTCGAGGAAGGCGAGGCGGTCGACCGCGGCGACATCATCGGCACCGTCGGCGCCACCGGCCGGGTCACGGGGCCTCACCTGCACTGGACGGTCAGCATTCAAGGCAACCGGGTCGATCCCGTGGTCGTGATGCAGGCGTTCGACAACCTGGCGGACACAACGGCAGTCGATCCGCAATAGGTCCGCTTGGCCTACGACGACCCGTGCCGGATCACCCGCCGGCGGCGCTTGATCTGACGGCGCGTTAGCTCGTTGCGGCGTCCCGCGTAGGGGTTCCGGGTCGTTCGGGTCTCTAAGCGGACGGGTACGCCGAGAAGGTCCAGTTCGTCCCGGTAGCGGTTGGCGAGGTAGCGCCGATAGCTCTCGGGCAGTGCCTCGGTGCGATTGCCGTGGACGACCACCGTGGGCGGGTGGTCACCGCCCTTGTGGGCGTACCTCAGCTTGATGGCCCGTCCTTGAGCCATCGGCGGCGGGTGATCCGTCGTGGCCTCGGCGAGGATTCGGTTGAGTTCCGCCGTCTGCACGTCGAAGTCGCCCGCGCGATAGACCCTCGAGACGACGCCCAAAAGCGACTTGACGCCCCGCCCGTAGCGGGCGGAGATGTGACGAAGGGGAATCCAGGGCGCGAATGACAAGCGCCGTTCGACGGAAACGCGAGCCCTTTCCCGGTCGTCCTTGTCCAACCCGTCCCACTTGTTGACGGCGAGCACAACGCCTGCCCCCGCATCGATCGCGTAGTCCAAGACGTGCAGGTCCTGCTCGACCACGCCTTCCCGCGCGTCCACGACCACGACGGCCACCTGCGCGCGTTCCAGCGCCGCGAGGGTCTTCACGATGGAGAACTTCTCCACCGTCCGCTGCATCTTGGGACCCGCCTCAACCCGGCCCCGGCGGCGCACGCCCGCCGTGTCGATCAACAGGTAGTCGCCGAACGGGATGTCGATGGCATCGCGCGTCGTCCCGGGCTCGCTGTCGACGACTTGCCGTTGTTCGCCGAGAAACCGGTTGATGAGCGTCGACTTGCCAACGTTGGGACGCCCGACCACTGCAACGCGGATACCCGGCAGATCGGACTCGGGCCCGACGCCCGACGCCGGGAGTCGCGCCGCCGCCGTGCCAGCAAACTCGGCGAAACCGCGACCGTGGGTCGCCGAGATCGGGCAGCAATCGCCGAACCCCAGGGCGGCGAACTCGTGGACCGCTGCTGCCGGCACGCCGTCGATCTTGTTGACAGCCACGAGGACCGCCTTGCCGCGCTTGCGCAGGTCGCGCGCGATATCCCAATCGCCGGCGGTCAATCCCTCTCGTGCATCCACCACGAACACGACGAGGTCCGCTTCGGCGATCGCCTGCAGAGCCTGGTTCGACATCTGTTCGAGGACGTTGCCGGCCTCGTGGGTCAAGCCGCCGGTGTCGATAATCGTCGCCGGACGCTCCGCCAGGGTAGCGCGACCGTAGCGTCGATCCCGCGTCAGGCCCGGCAGGTCGGCCACCAAGGCGTCCCGGGCACCGCACAGGCGGTTGAATAGGGTGGATTTGCCGACGTTCGGTCGTCCCACCAAGGCCACGACAGCGTTGCGCGACCCGGGTTTGGCCCCCGCCTGGCTACCGGGGATTTCCGTTTCCGACATGTCCGTACCCCGGCGTGCGCCTCGACGACACGGTAGTTGAACCGTACGCGTTCGTGGGCGAAGTCAGCAACGAGGGCCTCGGCCCTCAACTCCGCAGCCGGATCTCCAAAGCCGATAGCTTGCCGTCGTTGGCAAGCACGTAAACGATGCCGTCGCTCTCCACGATGGGCGACTGTAGGCCGCCGCTCAACCGTCGTCGAGCCACGAACCGGCCATCGGTCTGGGCCAGGACGTGCAGATATCCGTCGGCATCACCGACCAGAACGTAGTTGCTGAACGCCATGGGGCTGGTCAGCCGGCGGTTCTTCAGGCCTTCCTGTTGCCACACGACCTCGGCGCTGCCTTGCTGGACCGCGGTGACCACGTCCTCATCGGTGACCATGTACAACTGCCCGTAGCCCTCCGCGAGATCGAGATGGGACGAGGCCGGCAATTCCCATAGGACCCGGCCCTCCTGGGGACTCAATGCCTTGAGCCAGCCCTGGTAGCTGACCGCGAAGATCGCATTGCGCTCCGGCACGACTAGGGGCGTACCGTCGACGTCCACCAGACGCTCCAATTCGGTCCGCCCCTGGGGAAGCACGAGGCGGTGTTCCCACACCGTCGCGCCGGTCACGGTGCTCAGCGCCGCAACCCGGCCGTCCCCGAATCCGGCGAGCACGATGGCGCCGATGACCACCGGCGTGGCGGTGCCGCGCAGCGTCAAGAGCGGCACCTGGTTGTCGTACGACCAGCGCGTCGTGCCGTCGGCGCTCTCCAGGGCAATCAAGCGCCCGTCGTTGGTCTGGGCCATCACGACGCCGTCTCCGCCGGCCGGTGGTGCCAGGACCTCGCTGGACAACTGGACCCGCCATCGCTCCGTGCCGTCGCCCGCGTCCAGAGCAATGACCTCGCCACGGGTGGTGCCGACGAAGATCATGCCGTCGCCGGCGCCGACCCCGCCGGTTAGGAACGACGGATCACGCCGATCCCAGAGCTTGAGAAACGACCGGTTGTCGGGCTTGCCCACCGAGGCGGTCCAGATTCGCCGACCGCTAAACCGATCCAGCGCGACGACGGTGCCGTAGCCATCCGCCGCGTAGATTCGATCAGCGAGGATCTTCGGCGTGATGCGCAGATACTTGCGTCCCAGGCCGCGACCGACCCCGACCTGCCAGCGCCGCTCGATGGACGCCTCGGCATCGAATGCGCCGAGCGGCGTCGGCGCACCCTCCTCGTCCTTCTCCTCGGGGGAGTCGACGAACGGGAGAAACGAAAATACCTCGCAGCCGCCGACCAGCAGGAGGCCGGCAACAGCGCCCCAAGCCGGAAACCGCCATCTGGCCCGGCGTGGCGGCGCTCCTCGGATCGCGTTGGTCGTGTAGGCGCGCCCCGTAGCCGCGTCGGCCGGACGACGGCGCGCCCTGGCGGGCGCGTTGGGACGGCGCGTCCCCGCGGGGGCGTTAGGGCCGAGCAGGCGACCACAAGGGTCGACCCTACCGGTTGTTCGATGGAGGGGAATACATGGGGTCATTGGGATTCATCGACAATGCTGGCGAGCTTGAGTTCCATGAGCTCGACACCGGGCACGACGTTCGTCGGGTCTCGACGGGCGGCATCGATGCCCGCCTGGTAGGCGATGCGTGCCTGATCCAGGTCGCCCCGGGCCACGAACACGTCGCCAGAGAGTTCCGCCACGTGCGCCTCCAGCCCGGTGCTGCTGATCGCCCCCAGTTCTGTCTCGCATTCGTCGAGACGGTCGAGTTGATAGAGGACCCTCGCGACCCGGAAACGCACCATGTCAGTCAAGGTATCGGTTTCGGCCAACTGCGCGGCGCGTTGGAGTAGGGCCAGCGCCTCTTCCCAGTCCTCCGCCTCGACCTCGTCGGCGGCGCGGTAGAGCAGTGTGAAGACGTGGTAGCTCGTACCCTCGAAGTCGGTGTCGAGGATGGCAAGCTGCTCCTCGGTGGACTCGGCGGCGTTGCGCGCCGCCACGTAGGCGCCGAACGCGTCCGACGCGGCATCCGCCCGATCCTGGGCATAGCCCTGGTACATGCGCCAACCGACCACGGCGGCGACCGCCAACAGGACGCCGATGACGAGCGAAGTACCGTTCGCATCCCACCAGCGCTTGAGCCGTTCGGCCTGTTCTTCGTCGGTCAGGTCGTCGGCCATCACCCGGCTCCGTTCAGCGTGGAAATAAGCTCGGTCACATCTAGCATGGTTTGGTCGCCCCGGCCCGCCTGCCGGCCCTCGCGCAGCCACTTCAACGAAACGCGATTTTGGGCCACTTCGTCGTCGCCGACAATCACCGCCCAGCGTGCGCCGCTGCGATCCGCTTGGCGGAGTTGGCTCGCGAGCCCCCCGCCCCCGATGTGCTGCAGCACCCGCAGCGGTGTGGCATCGCGGAGTCTCTCCGCCAAGCAAGACACCCGCGGCGCGTGTTCGGGGTCCACGACCACCAGGTAGACATCCGCCTGGCCGTAGCGGCGTTCGATGCAGGACTCGTGAAGAAGGACGACCCGTTCGAGCCCCATCCCGAAACCGGCGCCGGGAACCGGACGGTGACCGAGGGTTTCGACGAGCCCGTCGTAGCGGCCGCCGGAACAGACCGCGCCCTGGGCACCCAGGGATTCGGTTACCCACTCGAAAACGGTATCCGTGTAGTAGTCGAGGCCGCGCACCAGGTGCGGGCTTACCCGATAGGGCACGCTGGCCTGGTCGAGCAGCCGTCGCAGGCCGTCGAAGTGCTGCTGGGACGACGCCTCGAGATAGTCGACCGGCGCCGGTGCGCCGGCGACGATGTCTCGGGTCGCCGCCACCTTGCTGTCGAGTATCCGCAACGGGTTGGTCGTCAAACGGCGGCGGCTGTCGGTGTCCAGATCGTCGGTGTACGGGGCGAGGTATTGCACCAGGGCCTGCCGGTAGCGGTCGCGAGATGCGCCCGACCCCAGGCTGTTCAACTCGAGCGTCACCGCCTCGGATACGCCGAGTTCCCGGAATACCCGGGCCAACATGGTCAACAACTCGGCGTCGACCTCCGGCGACGAGACGCCGAACACCTCGCCGCCGATCTGGGTGTGCTGCCGAGTGCGGCCCTTCTGCGGGCGTTCGTATCGAAACATCGGCCCGTAGTAGAAGAGTTTCGGCGTCCGGTTGTGCAGCAGGCCGTTTTCGATACAGGCCCGAACACAACCCGCCGTCCCCTCCGGTCGCAGGGACAGCGACTTGCCCTTGCGATCATCGAAGGTGTACATCTCCTTCTCCACCAGGTCGGTGGCTTCGCCCACGCCGCGGGTGAACAGTTCGGTTGCCTCGATCAGCGGCATCCGCAATTCCTGGAAGGCGTACCGGGCCAAGACGTTGGTCACCGTGTTCTCGACCTCGCGCCAGCGCTCCGATTCGCCGGGCAGGATGTCGCGCATCCCCCTCACACGCTGGTACTTGGCGGCCATGTCAGCGTCCGACCACGAGTCGCGCGACGTCGCCACGCGTACCCGGTTCGAGGGCAACCGGGTCGCCGTTGAAGCTGATCTCCACACCGGCGGCGTAGCCGACAAGGATGTCGAAGGGCGCCTTTCCCCTAAGCGTTACCGTGTCGCCCCCCCGGCCGAGGTCGCCGTGCACCAAGTCGCCGTTCTGGTCCCGCACTTCCACCCAGCTGTCTTCCTGGAAGACGATGGATAGCAGGTCCGGCTTGGCCTGGCGTTCGGCATCGACCGCGGCTTGCGCGTTGGGGTCGGCGTCGCCAACCCCCGTGGCCGACGCACCGTCCGCCGCAAGCGGGTCCGCCACCCCCGTCACGGAAGCCGGCGCACCCGCATCGGGCGATTCCGGCGCCACGGCCAGCGGGTCGGCGGCGTCTTCCGCGGTGGCACCGGGCATAGCCGCATCGGACGATTCTGACCGCGCCGCCAGCGGGTCGGCGGCCGGGTCCGACGCAGAGTCGGGCATAGCCGCATCGGACGATTCTGGCGCCGCCGCTGGCGGCAGGGGCGGGACCGTGGCGCCGTCGCCCACGAGGGGCGTGGCGTCCTGCCCAGATATCCCGGGCGTTTCGGCAAGGTCCGACTCGGCCTGTTTCGCGGTCTCCCCGGACCACGCCCACCAAAGGGCACCCGCGACCACCACGATGAACACCAACACGATGCTGCCGTAGAGCATGCCCCACCGCTCCCGGGCGAAATCGTTGACGAACGTCCACCGCGAACGTGGGACGACCGTCGGGGAGACCGTCGTCGGTTTCTCGACCGTCTTGAAACCCGAGGTCACGGCCGCAGCGTCGAGTCCGACGAGGCGGGCGTAGCGCTGCACGTAGCCTCGGATGTAGGGCCGCGGCGGGAGATCCGCGTAGTGCTCGGCTTCGAGGGCTTCGATGATCTGCTCCTCGACCTTGAGCGCTTTTGCGACGTCGGCAACCGAGAGATCGGCGCTCTCCCTTGCCGCGCGCAGCGTCCGCCCGAACTCCACGGCGCTCGGGTCGTCCCCGACCGTGTCCCCCCGGGCCACGTGTTCAGCAGCTCTCACTGGCCCGTGGCGGGCGTCGTCCGCGTCGCTCATGGCCGCACCGAATTACGTTCCCTAGCCAGGTACCGAACCCGGCGTCGAGTGCGGTCATGGACACTACCCGTCAACTGGCCGCAGGCCGCCCCGATCTCCTCGCCCCGCGTCGCGCGCAACATGGCCGAGATCCCGGCGTTCAACAGACTGGCCTGGAAGTTGGCGATCTCCGAAGGGGCTGGACGGCGATAGCCGTTTCGATCCTCCGGGAACGGATTGAAGGGAATCAGGTTGACCTTGGCGCGCAGCCCGGTCAGCAAATCCGCCAACTCCCGGGCGTCCCGGGCGCTGTCGTTCACACCTTCGATGAGGGTGTATTCCATGGTGACGTTGCGGCGTTCGCCCAATCCACGCAGATAGTGGCGGCACGCGTCCAGGAGTTCGGCGATCGGGTACTTGCGGTTGAGCGGCACCAACGTGTCCCGCAGTTCATCCCGCGCGGCATGGAGCGACACGGCTAGGGACACGTCGGTCCGCGCGGCCATGTCGTGGATGCGGGGCACCACGCCCGCGGTACTGATGGTCACGCGCCGCTTGGAGATGCCGAAGCCGAGATCGTCCATCAGCACGTCCGTGGCGTCGAGCACCGGCTCGAAGTTCAGCAACGGCTCGCCCATGCCCATGAACACCACGTTGGTGATACCGCGTTCATCGCCCCGTTCGCGGAGTTCGCGGTCGGCCTGCCAGACCTGGCCGACGATTTCGGCGCGGGTGAGATTGCCGTTGAACCCCTGCTTGCCGGTCGCGCAGAAACTGCAATCCAAGGAGCAGCCCACCTGCGACGAGATGCACAGCGTGTTGCGGCCGTTCGCGCTTGGGGAACCGCCGTCGTCGCCGGCAGACTTGCCGGGGTGCCCTCGCCCGTCCTCCGGGATCAGCACGGTTTCGACGGCTTGGTCGTGCTCGGTGTACGCCAGCCATTTGATGACACCGTCGGACGACTGCCTGCCCGCGCTGAACGGCGGCGCCCTGATTTCGGCAATCTCCTTGAGACGGCTACGCAGCGATTTCGAGATATCCGTCATCGCGCCGATGTCGGTCACCTTGGCGCCGTAGATCCAGCGCATGACCTGGGTCGCCCGGTACGGTTTCTCGCCGAGGTCCTCGAAGAACGACTCAAGCGCCTGACGTGGCATGCCGAGCAGATTGGTCTTCGCCTCGCGCGGGCAGATGCGCTCGTTCCGGGGTTCCGGATCGCGAGATCTCGCGGCGGGGCGGTGGCCCTGGCCGCGAGGCAACAAACCAGGCGCTTGTTCCATCGGGAGTTCTGCTAGGCGGGGTTTCCCGAACGTGCGGTTCTCGCGCAGATTTCCTCGGCGGCGAAGAAGTAGGCGATCTCCCGCTCGGCGGATTCCGGGGAGTCCGAGCCATGCACCGCGTTGGCGTCGATGGATTGCGCAAAGTCCGCGCGGATCGTGCCCGGCGCTGCTTGCTGGGGATCCGTGGCCCCCATCAGCCGGCGGTTGATGGATATGGCGTTGCGGCCCTCGAGCACCTGTACGACGATCGGGCCCGAGCACATGTAGTCGATCAGCGGTTCGTAGAACGGCTTGCCCCGGTGCTCCGCGTAGAAGCCGCCGGCGACATCCGGCGTCAGACGCACCATCTTCGCCGCCACGATTGCCAGGCCGCCCTTCTCGAAACGCGAGTAGATCTCGCCGATCAGGTTTTTGGCCACGGCATCGGGTTTGAGGATCGAGAGCGTTCTCTCGTGCCCTCGTCGGCGGGGTGCGGTGGCGTCATCGGCAGCGTTCTGCAAGGCGTCAACTGCGCTGCCGCCGCCACTGGCAGATTGTTCCATTGGTTCTCTCCGGTACAGCGGCACGCGTTGTTCGAAGCCCGAGGAATGCGCGTCGCTCGAAGCCGCCATTATACGCTCGCCATGCCCGGCCTTGAACGCGCGTGCAACCGTGCCAGCGCGGGAGCGTGACGTTTGCGGCAGCCGTTCGTGTGGCGATGCCCCTTCCCCGGGTCGTGCGGAATCCGCCCTTGGGGTGCCAAGTGGCGTGCCAAGGACAGCCACCGGCCAGGTTTATGCCCGGGTCGGTCCCGGACTTACGCGCCGGTTCGGTCTCGCAGGCCGCCAACGATCTCGGCCAGCCGCCGTCCGGCGAAGTCCACCTCGTCGGCGGTGGTGAAGCGGCCCACCGTCAGCCGCAGCGAACTCGCCGCCAGCTCGTCGGAGATGTTCATCGCGCGCAGAACGTAGGACGGTTCGACTGTGGCCGAGGTGCAGGCCGACCCCGACGATACGGCGACGTCGTCCAACGCCATCAGCAGCGTTTCGCCGTCCACGCCGCTGAACGCGATGTTGAGGGTTCCCGGCAGCCGCTGCCCCGCCGAGCCGTTCAGGCGGGTTCCCGGAATCTGCTTGATGTGCGACCACAGACGGCTGCGCAACTCGGCGATTCGACCGCTCTCGGCCTCCGTCGCGAGTCTCGCCAGTCGGCACGCTTCACCCATGCCGACGATCTGGTGCGTCGCCAGGGTACCCGATCGCATTCCGCGTTCGTGGCCGCCGCCGTGGATCTGCGGGGCGATGGCCAGCGGCGGGTCATGCCGCACGTACAACACGCCGATGCCCTTGGGACCGTAGATCTTGTGGCCGGATATGCTCACCAGGTCCAAGCAGTCGCGTTCGACGTCGAGAGGCACCTTGCCGGCGCTTTGTGCGGCATCGGTGTGGAACGGAATCCCCCGCTCGCGGCAAAGGCGGCCAATCGCGGCGATGTCGTTGACGGTGCCGACTTCGTTGTTGGCGTGCATCACCGAGACCAGGAAGGTGTCGTCCCGTAGCGCCGCCGCGACGAGCGCCGGATCGACGAGGCCATCGGATCCGGGGTCCAGGTAGGTCACCTCGACGCCGTTGCCTTCCAAGTACTTGGCCGTGTCGAGAACGGCCTTGTGCTCGTAGCTGGTGGTGACCAGATGCCCGCCCCCGGCGACTTCCGCCAAGCCCTTGAGGGCCAGGTTGTCGGATTCCGTCGCCCCGGAGGTCCAGACAATCGCTCGCGGGTCCGCGTTGATGAGCGCGGCGACGTTGGCGCGGGCTTCCTCCACGAGTTCAGCAGCATCCCATCCGTACTCGTGTGTCGTCGATGCAGGATTGCCGAACTCGCCGTCCGCGAGCAGGCATCCGCCCATCTTCTCCGCGACCCGGGGATCGACGGGGGTCGTGGCCGAGTAGTCCAGATAGACCGCCCGCGGGCTGGCGGCAGTCGCCGCGGCCTCAGACATGCCGTGCGGCAATCAGGTTGCCGATATCCTGACGCCGTGCCACCGATAGCACGTCTCCCCGGCATAGGAGGCTCGCCAAGGTAATGCGCGACAGGAAGAGATGTATCTGCATCGACAGGTCCGCCCAAAGCTCGTGCGTAAGGCACACCTGACCGTCCTGGCAGTCGCCCGTCCCGCCGCAGCGCGTCGCATCGACGCCTTCGCCGACGGCACCGATCACATCGGCAACGCTGACGTTCTCCGCAGCGGTGCTCAAGCGATAGCCGCCGCCCGGTCCACGCCAGCTTTCAACCAGTCCGGCTCGTTTCAAACGGCCGAAGATCTGCTCCAGGTAGGGGCGCGAGATCCCTTGCCTGTCGGCGATGTCGGCAAGCGAAATGGGGCCATCGTCCGCGTGTAGCGCAACGTCGAGCATCGCTGTCACGGCGTAACGACCTTTGGTGGTGAGGCGCATGGACCTGCCATCGAGTTCCCGCTGCTATTTTGGAGCGAGCCGAGTTCAGCCGCAAGACAAGGCTTGTTCAGGTTGTTCAGGTATCCAGGGACGACAACAGGCGCAAGAAAAGGGGAATTTCCTACACGCTTTGCAGCCTCCGGCCATATCGGGACCGGCGCGGAAAAATCGACAATCGGGGCATGGCGATTCCCAGATGGAAGCTGGTCGACAAGGAGAACGGCGGTTGCTACCACGTCGGTGCCCGCTGCGTGCGGCGCGCCTGGCTGTGCGGTCGCGACCCGGTGAGCGGCCGCAACTTCTCCCACCGCCGTCGTTGGATCGAGGAGCGGCTGCTCGCCCTCGCGAAACTGTTCACGGTCCGGGTCTATTCCTATGCCGTGATGTCCAACCACTACCACATCAGTCTCGACTACCGCCCGAAAGAGAAGCACGAACTGGACGACGCCGAAGTCGCGCGTCGCTGGCTCACGCTGTACCCCCCCAAGGACTCCGAGCACCTCGACGCGCTGGTCGCGGCGCTTGCCGCCGACACGGAACGAATCACCGTGCTTCGCGACCGCCTCGGGGACCTCTCCTGGTACATGCGCTGCCTCAACGAACCCATCGCTCGCCGAGCGAATCGTGAAGACGACTGCACCGGGCGGTTCTGGGACGGCCGGTTCGCATCCAAGGGACTGCCCGACGAAGGTGCGCTGTGTGCTTGCATGGCCTATCAGGATCTCAACCCGATCCGCGCCGGGATGACGAACCGCGTCGACGCGCCCGAATACACGTCCCTCCAACGCCGACTGGAAGAGGCCGAACAGGAACCCGAACGTCTGGACGAACCCATCACGCCGCTGCAACTCGACACGACCCGCCGGGTTGTCGCCAGTGGCGGTCCCTCGCTTCTCGAGATCACCCTGCGCGAATATCGCGACCAAGTCGAATGGACCGCCGGCCGAAACCGAGCCCCTACGGTCAACGAGCGTGCGCCACCGACGGTCCCGGACCCGAAGTCCTGGCTGTCGATGGTGGCTTCCAACCGTCGCCGCGTTCCCAAAGCCGCCTCCCCGCCGAGGTGGACAGTCGCCCTCGCCTGACGCCCACCAAGACAGCCACCCAACCCGAAATCGGCCCCGGGCCAGCTCCCGACTTTCCGCAAAAACCGGCCGAGCAGCCTCCCCTGCCTCCCGAAACCGCACAAATCTCCCCGAAAACTCGCTCGCCCTTCGCTAACCACGCCCCCCCCAAAGCCGAGGACAAAGCCGAGGACACCCACCGAATCACATTCGTGTGCGAGGGTGGGTGTCCCACCACGGGGGAATCACATTCGTGTGCGAGGGTGGGTGTCCCACCACGGGGGAATCACATTCGTGTGCGAGGGTGGGGGTTCCACCAGGGGGTCAGTGGGTTCGGGCGATGGTTCGCTCGATGCGGGTGAGGATGCCGCGCAGGATGGCGACTTCGGTTTGGTCGGGGCGGATGCGGGAGAACATGCGGCGTAGGCGGGTCATCGTGAGGCGGGGGTTCTTTGGGTCTTGGAATTCGATGGTGGAGAGGACGTTGCCCAGGTGGCGGTAGAGTCCGGCCAGGTCCGATGCGGTTGCGGGTGATCGATCCCAGTCGGTTGGGAGTTCCGGGGTACCCCCGTCCCGTGCGTGGGTGAGCGGCGACGGCGTCGCGTCGCTGGGTGGCGCGGTTCGGGACAGGGCGCGGCTGATCTCGTAGGCGACGACCTGGACGGCCATCGCCAGGTTGAGCGATGGGTAGTCGGGGTTGGCGGGGATCACCACGTGCAGGTTGCAAATCTCGAGTTCGTCGTTGCGTAAGCCGCGGTCTTCGCGGCCGAAGAGGACTGCCACCGGCTTGCCACCGTGATCCTCGCGGGCGAGTTGTTCGGCGAATTGGTCGACCGTGGCCACGGGCCATGGGACGCGCCGGCTGCGGGCACTGGTGCCAACGACCCAGCCGCAATCGGCGATGGCTTGCTCCACGCCGGCGAATACGCGCGCCCCGTCCACGACATCCACGGCACCCGCAGCCCGCCAAATCGCTTGCGGGTCCGGGAATCGCTGCGGGTTCACGATCGCCAAGTCCGCGAAGCCCATGGTTTTCATGGCGCGCGCCGCGCCGCCGATGTTGCCGGGGTGGCTCGGCTCGACCAGCACGAAGCGGATATCACGCGCCAGGATACGCGGCATGGTTCGGCTTCCTTCAACGACAGCCGTCGCGTAGGATACCGCGCCCCACCACAAGACCCGCCGCCCGGTGAGGGTCGGCCTATTCGACCCGATCCCAGGGTGAGCAAAAGATGGAACCAATGGTGAACATCGCCTTGCGGGCGGCTCGGCGTGCGGGTCGGATCATTCTCCGATCCATGGATCGCATCGACACGCTCACGGTCCGCGAGAAAGGACGCAACGACCTGGTATCCGAGATCGATGTCGAGGCCGAGGATGCGATCGTCGACACGATTCTGAAAGCCTACCCGCAGCACGCGATCCTCGCGGAAGAACGCGGCGCAAGCGGGCCCACGGGAGATCCGAACGCGAGTGCAAGGACGGAGGCGGATGAGACCCCTATCACGTGGGTCATCGACCCCCTCGACGGCACCACCAACTTCCTCCAGGGGATTCCGCACTTCTGCACGTCCATCGCGGTGACCCGAGGCGCCGCCCTGCTGCACGGCGTGGTGGTCGACCACGTGCGCAACGAAGAGTTCACCGCCAGCCGCGGCAGCGGCGCACGTCTCAACGGTCGGCGAATACGTGTCGCCGGCCGCGATCGGATCGACGACTCGATCATCGGCGGCGGACTGCCATTCGCCAGCGTCGCCACCCACCTCGACGCCTACACCGACATCCTCAAGGCGTTCATGGGCCACTGCCGGACCCTTCGCCGCCAAGGTGCCGCCGCCCTCGACCTCGCCTACGTCGCCGCGGGACGGATGGACGGCTTCTTCGAGTTGGGCCTCAAGCCCTGGGATATGGCCGCTGCCGCCGTGATCATCCGGGAAGCCGGCGGGTTCATCGGCGATGCAGCCGGCGGCGAGCGGTTCCTCGACTCAGGCAACGTGGTGGCCGCGAATCCCAAGATTTTCCGGGCGATGCTGCGCGTAATCCGGGCCAGCGCCACCAAGCACGGGGACTCGCTGGTCGACGGTTGACCCGTCGTGACTAGCCCAATACGCTCCGCGACCAGCCTAGCCGCCAATGACACCTGCGAACCCGAACCGCCGCCAATAGTCAAAAGCCTCATGATGTCCAATACGGGCGCCATCGCATTCCTGGTTCTCTTCCCGGTCACCCTGGGCATCGCGGCTTGTGGCGGAGGCGGGAGCAGCGGCCCCGAGCCGCCTCCCGCACCCGCCAACGCCAAACCCGTCATCCAAACCATCGCCGACCAGTCGCTGACCATCGGCGCCGCTGCGGACCTGACCGTGTCGATCACCGACGCCGACGCATCGGACACGCACACACTGAGCGCCACATCCGACAACGAGGAAGCCGCGACGGTCTCGGTGGATGGCTTGATGCTCACCATCACCGGCAGCGACTCCGGCATTGCCACCGTTACCGTTACCGCAACCGACAGCAGCGGCCTGAGCAACCGAACATCCGACCCCGCGACGTTCACCGTCACGGTGGCGTCCGAGTCGGGTTGGGTGCGTGGCCTGTTCGAGCAATCTTCCGTGTTCCGAAACTCGTGCGCCGTACCCAGAACGGGAATCGACCCCGACACCTCCCTTCCCTTTGGCGACCGGCAGGGCACGACCCTCGACGAGAACAACTGGCTGCGCTCGTGGAGCGACCACAGCTACCTATGGTATTCCGAGATCGTGGACACCGATCCCGACTGCTGCGACACGCCGACGTACTTCGGCCTCATGAAGACCATGGAGACAACGCCTTCCGGGGCCGAGAAGGATCGCTTCCACTTCTCTATGGACACCGAGGAATGGAACGCGCTCTCCCAATCCGGCGTCTCGGCGGGCTACGGTGCACGATTCGCGGTGCTCGCCCCCCGACCACCGCGTGACATCCGGGTCGCGTACACCCAGCCGAACTCCCCGGCAACGCATCCCGACGTGGCGTTCGCCCGGGGCACGAAGATCCTCGCCATCGACGGGGTCGACGCCATCAACGCGCCGAGCCGTCGCGAGGTCGATATCCTCAATGCCGGTTTGTTCCCTGACGAACTCGGCGAGACCCACAGTTTCACGGTCCAGGATGCCGGTTCCAGCACTCCCCGCACCGTGACGGTGCGCTCGGCGAACATCACCTCGGACCCCGTCCAGCATGTTCGCGTGATCGACACCGACCAGGGCACGGTGGGATACATGCTGTTCCTCGACCATATCGCGACGGCGGAACGCCGCCTCGTCGATTCGATCAACGAACTCGCCGATGCCGGAGTCGAAGATCTCGTGCTCGACCTGCGCTACAACGGCGGCGGCTACACCATCATCGCCAACCAGCTGGCGTACATGATCGCCGGTGCATCGGCTGCCCAGGGGAAGGTGTTCAGCGAGCTCCGCTTCAACGACAAGCACACGACGTTCAACCCCGTCACCGGCGATATCCTGCGACCCACCCTGTTCCGCACAACGACCGTCGGCCTCTCGTTGACCCAGGGCGAACCCCTGCCTACCCTCGACCTCGACCGGGTGTTCGTACTCACCGGACCGGGCACCTGTTCCGCCAGCGAGGCGATAATCAACGGCCTGCGCGGCATCGACATCGACGTGATTCTCGTCGGCGAGACCACGTGCGGAAAGCCCCACGGCTTCTACCCCACCGACAACTGCGGCACCACGTACTTCACCGTGCAGTTCGAGCTCGTCAACGGGGATGGATTCGGCGACTACGCGGGCGGATTCACCGCCGTCAACGCACCCGCCCCCGACGGCGTCGCCGTAACCGGATGCGCGGTGGCGGACGACTTCGACCACGGCTTCGGCGACACCCAGGAGGCAAGGTTGAGCGCGGCGCTCGCCTATCGGACCGACAGTTCCTGCCCCGAACCGCCTGCGACGACCGGCGCGACCGTCCTGGCCACCGTCGACAGTCTCCAAGGTGGTCCGCTTCGGTCGAGGATCCACGGCCTGACGATTCCGCAAGACGCCGTCGCGCCGTCCGGATGAACCCGATGCGCGGTATCGTCCTCGCGTCGTTGGCTACTGCCGCCTGTCAGAGCACGCCCGCCGACGAACGACCAGCGGATGTCCCGGCGTTGGCGACCCGGTCGACGCCCGCGAGCGTGGCTGAACTCCGCGACGCCCTCGGCGCGGCGCTGCCCGGGCGCTCGATCCTGTTGGCGGACAATCCGTTCGAGGAATCGAGCCTGCTCATCATCGAACGTCGCCGCCCCCAGCGGCTCGAGGGTTCGCTCGCGACGGGTATTCCCGACGAAGAACCGCAACGTTTCCGCTTACTCCTCGGGAACGACGCCTGCAAACTGATTCACCTCAACACCGGAAAACGCTATCCGCTGCCGAAAACGCGTTGCCGCGCGGAGCCCCAGACCGCCGGCCAGCGTTCTTGACGAGCGCCCATCTGCACACTTGACCCAGGTCTCACGACGGTGCCGCGAATCGCCCTTGGACGCTCGCGTACTGGGAACACCCGCTCGCGTACTGGGAACACCCGCTCGCGTGCTCGGGACACGCGCTTGCGTTTTCGAGCACCTCCCGTTCGTAGTGCGACCGTTGCGGTCGGTGAGGATTTCGCCCAACAACCGACCGCGAGTCGCCCTACGGTTGGCGTCGAAGGTCGTCGTCAGATCCAGACCTGCTCGATGCGCGGGCGCCCGTAGACCAGGTGCACCAGGAGGCGGGAGCCGAAGATGGCGGTGAACATCGAGGTGACGATGCCGATGGACAGCGTTATGGCGAACCCGGCAAGGGGGCCGCTGCCAATGGTCAGCAGAATCAGCGCCACGAACAGTGTCGTGACGTTCGCGTCCAGAATCGTGAGGAAGGCACGGTCGTAGCCCGCCTGGATGGCCTGGGCCGGGGGTCTCGACTTCAACTCCTCCCGAATCCGGGAAAATATGAGCACGTTGGCATCCACCGCCATGCCCACAGTGAGCACGATGCCGGCGATCCCGGGCAGGGTAAGCGTCGCCTGCAGCACCGACATCACCGCCACCAAGATCACCAGGTTCAGCGTGAGCGCGACGTTGGCGATCAGCCCGAACACCTTGTAGTAGGCCAGCATGAACACCAGCACGAGGCCGAAGCCGATCGCCACCGCGGTCATGCCGCGCTCGATGTTCTCCTCGCCAAGCGATGCGCCCACCGTGCGTTCCTCCACGATGTACATGGGCGCGGCCAGGGCCCCGGCGCGGAGCAGAAACGCCAGTTCCCTTGCTTCGTCGACCTTGAGTCCGGTGATTTGGAAGCGGTAGGGGAGCGGCTCTTGAATCGTCGCCAGGCTGATGACTCGCTTCTCCGCCCGACTGCTGTGCGTGTCCACGCGTTCGCCGTCGACGATCCCGGTGGTCACGATGGGCTTGTGCTCGATGAAGATGACCGCCATGCGGCGGCCGACGTTTGGCGCCGTCGCCTCGTGCATCATCTCGCCGCCGCGACTGTCGAGTTTGATGATCACGGCCGGCCCGCCGGTCTCCTGGTCGCGGTCCTGGGCGGCATGAACGACGTGGTCGCCGGTGAGGATGTTGCGCTTGTTGAGCTTCACGACCCGGTCTTCGTAGGGCCATTGCTCGATCTCCGACGCCCGATCGTTAACGGCCGCCTCGAGCCGGAACTCCAGGTTCGCGATCTTGTCGATCTTTCGCTTGGCTTCCGCGCTGTCCTGCACACCGGGCAGGTCGATCCCGATGCGCGCCCGGCCAAGGCGTTGGACCACCGGTTCGGCGACCCCGAGCTGGTTGATGCGGTTCCTCAAGCCCGTCAGGTTCTGCTCGATGGCGCTGTCTTCGATCTCGCGCAGCTTGGCATCCTGGACCGTGATCACGAAACGCGGCCGGCCCCCGGCCTCGTCGGACTCGAGCACATAGTCCGGCGGCCGGAACTCGTCTTCGATGACCGCAACGGCCCGGTCCCGCAGTTGAGGCGTGGCGAAGCTGACGGCAAGCGTATTGCCCTGAACGGCATCGTCGGTGCTGTGGTAGCGGATGCGCTCCTCGCGCAGCATGTCCTTGATCTTCTGGAGTTCGTCGCCAAGGCGCTTTGCGACCGCCCCATCCATGTCCACCTGGAGCACGAAATGGGCGCCCCCCTTCAGGTCGAGGCCGAGGGTCATGGGTTGCGCACCGATTCCCTTGAGCCAGTCGGGCGTGGTCGAGGCCAGGTTGAAGGCGACGACGAACTGCCGTTCAACGCCTGGCGGGTTCAGGCGCTCCTGGAGGATCGCGCCGGCGCGCAGTTGGTCGTTGGCATCGGAAACACGGATCAGGCCGCCCTGGTCGGCAAGCTCGGTTCCGATAACCGGAATGCCTTCGCCCTCGAGCCCCTGCACCAGTTCCCCGAGTAATTCGTCGCTCACCGTCGCCTCGCTGTTGTCGGCGCTGATCTGCACCGCGAAATCGGGCGGGAACAGGTTGGGTACCGCGTAGATGCCGCCGAGGGCAATGACCAGCGCGAACATGAGGTAGCGCCACGGCGGCACCCGTCCGTTGGGGCCGCCCCCGCGCGGGCGGCCCGGAAGGCCGAAGCCCGGCATCCCGAGACCGCTAGACGGGTTGCGAGGGTTGAACACGATTCGCCATCAGTTGGGTGCCCGGTGTCTGCACCCGCCCGTAGGGGCGGGGCTTGTCAATTTGCCTCGTCCGCGCCTTCCCGCTCCGGCAGGGCCAGGTCCTGCTTGCTGATGCCCATGGCGAGGAGCACGTTGGCCGCCACGTAGATCGACGAGTACGTCCCGACGACCACCCCGATGGTGAGCGCCGTCGCGAAGCCCGAGATCTGATCGCCCGCGACAATGAGCAAGACCACCAGCACCAGCAACGTCGTCAACGACGTCACCAACGTCCGGCCCAGGGTCTGATTCAGCGACTGGTTGATGATCTCGAACGGCGTGCCCCGCCGCACCGACCGGAAGTTCTCTCGGATGCGGTCCGAGACCACGATGGTGTCGTTCAGCGAGTAGCCGATCACCGCCAGCAGGGCCGCCAGTTCCGGCAGGTTGAAGGTCCACTGGAAGACCGAGAACGCGCCGACCGTGATGATCACGTCGTGGACCAATGCCGCCACCGCGCCCACCGCGAACTTACCGGTGAACCGCCACATGATGTAGAACATCACGACGCCCAGCGCCACGAGCAGGGCCAGACCGCCCTTCTCGGTCAGTTCCTCGCCGACCGCGGGGCCCACGAACTCCAGGTTTCGCTGCGTCACGTCGCCGAAACCGCTCCGGACGGCGTCGACGACTTGGTCGCCGAGCTCGGACTGGTCCACCCCCGGCAGCGGCGGCATCCTGACAAGGACTTCCGTTTCCGACCCGAGGTTCTGCACGACGCCCTCGGTGTAGCCCGCATCCGTCAGGAGCGCCCTGACCTCTTCCGCGGTGACGGCTGTATCGAAGCCCAACTCCACCCGCACGCCGCCCGTGAAGTCGAGCCCGCGGTTGACGCCCAGGAAGATCACGGAGCCGATCGAGACACACACGAGGGCGATCGACACCGCGGCCGCGATCTTGCGCTTGCCCATGAAGTCGAAGGTGGTCATCAGATCCACACCCTCTCGACGCGGGGGCGCCCATAGATCAGGTGTACCAGCAGACGGGAGCCGAAGATGGCGGTGAACATGGAGGTGAGGATACCGATGGACAGCGTTATGGCGAATCCAGCAATGGGGCCGCTTCCTATGGTCAGCAGGATAAGCGCCACGAACAGCGTCGTGACGTTGGCGTCCAAAATCGTGAGGAAGGCGCGGTCGTAGCCCGCCGGGATGGCCTGTGCCGGAGGTCTCGACTTCAACTCCTCCCGAATCCGAGAGAATATGAGCACGTTGGCATCCACGGCCATGCCCACGGTGAGCACGATGCCAGCGATCCCGGGCAGGGTGAGCGTCGCCTCCAGCACCGACATCACGGCCACGAGGATCACCAGGTTCAGCGTCAGCGCGACGTTGGCGATCAGGCCGAACACCTTGTAGTAGACCACCATGAACGCCAGCACCAGCGCGAAGCCGATCGCCACCGCGATCATGCCGCGCTCGATGTTCTCCTCGCCAAGCGATGCGCCCACCGTGCGTTCCTCCACGATGTACATGGGCGCCGCCAACGCGCCGGCACGGAGCAGGAACGCCAGCTCCTGGGCCTCTCGAACGGATAGACCCGTAATCCGGAAGTTATAGCCGAGCGCCGCCCGGATCGTCGCAAGGCTGATGACCCGCTTCTCCTCGCGGGTTTCGTGAACGGGCTGCCGCTCGCCGTCCACGATCTCGGCCTTCATGACGGACTTGTGCTCGATGAAGATCACCGCCATCCGACGCCCGATGTTGGGCGCCGTCGCCTCGTGGAACATCTCGCCGCCCCGGCTGTCGAGCTTGATGTCAACCTGGGGCAAACCGGAATCGGGATCACGACCCTGGGCGGCATGGGTGACATGGTCGCCGGTGAGGATGACGCGCTTGTTGAGGTCGACGGTCCGACCTTCGTACGGCCACTGCTCGATCTCCGACGGACGATCATTGGCGGCCGCTTCGAGCCGGAACTCGAGGTTCGCGATCTTGTCGATCTTGCGCTTCGCCTCGGCGCTGTCCTGGACCCCCGGCAGGTCGATCACGATGCGCGCCCGGCCAAGCCGCTGAACCAGGGGCTCCGCGACGCCCAGTTGGTTGATGCGGTTCCTCAAGCCGGTCAGGTTCTGCTCGATCGCACTGCTCTCGATCTCGCGCAGCTTGGCGTCCTGGACGGTGATGACGAATCCCGGCCGGCCACCGACATCCACGGTTTCGAGCACGTAGTCCGGTTGCCGGAACTCGTCCTCGATGACCTCGATGGCGCGGTCGCGCAGTTGCGGGGTGACGAAGCTGACCGAGAGCGTATTGCCCTGCACTGCATTGTCGCTGCTGCGGTAGCGGATGCGCTCCTCCCGCAGCATGTCCTTGATTTTCTCCACCTCGTCGGCCAGGCGTTTCGACACGGCCTCCTCCATGTCCACCTGGAGAACAAAGTGCGCGCCGCCCCTCAAGTCGAGCCCCAGCGTCATGGGTTCCGCCCCAACGCCCCGCAGCCACTCGGGAGTCGTGGATGCCAGGTTGAAAGCGATGACGAATTGCCGCTCTTCGCCGAGGGGATTCAGGCGTTCCTGGAGCAATGCTCCCGCCTGTAGCTGATCGTTGGCATCGGACACGCGGATCAGTCCCCCTTGATCGGAGACCTCGGTGCCAATAATCGGTATCCCCCCGGCCTCAAGCTCATAGGCCAGGTCGGCGAGAAACTCGGGGGTCAAGTCCCGGTCGCTGTTGTCGACCGTGATCTGCAGCGCGAAATCGGGCGGAAACAGGTTGGGGGCCGCGTACAAGCCGCCAAGCGTGACCACCATGGCGAACACGACGTAGCGCCACGGGGCGATTCGCGACGGTGCGCCTCGGCGTCCACGATTCGGGCCGCCAAAGAAGCCCGGCATTCCCAAACCGCTGGGTTGGTTAGGCTGGTTGAACACGATAGGTCGTTCTTGGTGTCCCGGCGGCGAAAAATCAACCCTCGGGACGCGCCCCCGAACGCGGCCTCGTGGCTACGCCCCTTGCACGCGGCAAAAGGCTCTCACTCGAATCAAGTTTCGATGCCGTGTTGTCGCCACCACTCCTCGGGCGGCGTGCCCCGCCTAGTCTTCCTCCAAGGACTTGAGCGTCCCTTTCGGAAGCGACGCGTTCACGGAGGATTTTTGCATCCGCAACTCGACGTTGTTCGCCACCTTGATCTTGACGAACCCCTCCTCGACCTTCGTCACATGGCCCGTGATGCCACCGATGGTCACGACCTCGTCGCCCTTGGACAGGCTCGACACCAGCGCCTGGTGTTCCTTGCGACGTTTGCTCTGCGGCCGGATCATCAGGAAGTACATGATGACGAACATGCCCCCAAGCAGCAGGAATAACGACCATCCACCGCCGCCTGCAGGGGTGGCGGCGTATGCGAATTCAGGCATGTCGATCATCGATTGGATTCCCTATACCCGGCGAGCAGGGTTCGAGCGAGGCCCGCCAATGTACCCGCTTCGATAGCGCCACGCAATTGCGCCATCAGCGACTGGTAGAAGCTCAGATTGTGGATTGTCATGAGCACTGCGCCGAGGATCTCCCCGCACCGATCCAGGTGGTGCACATAAGCCCGGGAGAAGTTCGCGCAGGCGTAGCAGGCGCAACCGGCATCGATCGGTTCCGGGTCCGTCCGGTACCTCGCGTTGCGGATCCTGACCACGCCGGACGACGTGAATAGGTGGCCATTGCGGGCATTCCGGGTCGGCAGCACGCAATCGAACATGTCGACGCCGGCGCACACGCCCCGAACGAGATCCGCCGGCGTGCCGACTCCCATGAGGTACCGGGGCCTCTCGACCGGCATGGCGGGCGCAACGTGCGCCACGATGGCGTCCATCTGCTCCTTGGGCTCGCCCACCGACAAGCCGCCAATGGCGTAGCCGTCGAAGCCGATTTCGGTCAATTCCGCAAGGCTCTCCGTTCTGAGCCCTGGGTACATTCCGCCCTGAACGATGCCGAACAGGAGGCTCGGCATGTCGGCGTGGCCGTCCCCTTTGCCGTGGTGGTCCCGTTCGGGGCGGTGAGTGTCCCCTCGACCGTCGAGACCGTCGATGTCCCCACGGTGGGTGTCCCTTCCTCGGTGGGTGTCCCCACGATGGGTGTCCCCTCCGGGGTGGGTGTCCCCGCGGTGGGTGTCCTCTCCACGGTGAGTGTCCCTTGCAGGGTGACGGTGGGTGTCCCCTCCACGGTGGGTGTCCCCTCCACGGTGGGTGTCCCCTCCACGCAAGGTCATGTGCCTTTCCCAGCCGCGCCGGGCCCAGCGCATGGAAAGGCGCATGGACGCCGCCGCAGCGGCCTCGGTGGCCGGATAGTCCGTGCATTCGTCGAAGGACATGACGATGTCGGCGCCCAGGTTGTGCTGTACCTCGATGGAGCGCTCCGGCGTGAGTTCCACGAGGTCCCCGTTGATCGGTGAACGGAACGTCGCCCCCGCCTCGACGACCTTGACCCAGGGCGACTTGGACGTGCCATCCCGTTCCTGCCCCAGGCTGAACACCTGGTAGCCGCCGGAGTCGGTGAGTATCGGGCCTTGCCAGTGCATGAACGCGTGCAAGCCCCCGAGGTCGCGGATGGTCGGGTCGCCGGGGCGCAGCATGAGGTGGAAGGTGTTGCCCAGGAGCATCGTGGTACCCGACTCGCGGAGCGCCCGGGGCGTCATGCCCTTCACGGTCCCATAGGTGCCGCAGGGCATGAAAACCGGCGTTTCGACGACGCCGTGACGGGTCGTCAGCCGTCCCCGCCGCGCTTCCCCATCCGTCGCGAGAACCTCAAACATCGCCGTCTTCGTTCCGAACGCAAAACATGGCATCGCCGTAGCTGAAGAACCGGTAGCGAAGTTCCACCGCCTCCTCGTAGGCCCGCCGCACGGGTTTAGTGCCGGCGAAGGCCGACACCAGCATCAGCAAGGTGGATTCCGGCAGGTGGAAGTTCGTGACCAACGCGTCCACCGCGCGGAAGCGATACCCGGGCGTGATGAACAGCCGGGTCTCGCCGCAATCCTCGCCGGTCGCGGCCGCTGACTCCAAGGTCCGCACCACGGTAGTACCCACCGCGATCACGCGGCCATTGCATGCGTCGATCGCGTGGCGGGTCGCACGGGGTATGGCATAGCGTTCCGCATGCATCCGGTGCCGGCTGAGGTCGTCCTCGCGAACCGGCTGAAAGGTACCCGCGCCCACATGAAGGGTCACCGAGACGACACTCACACCGTTGGACTGTAGGCGTTGGAGGAGATCGTCGTCGAAGTGCAAACCCGCCGTGGGTGCGGCTACCGCACCCGGCACGGCCGCATAGACCGTCTGGTAGCGATCCTCGTCCGCGGCGTCGGGGGGACGTTCGATATAAGGCGGTAACGGCACGTGGCCGTGTGCATCCAGGTATTCCGCCACCGGCGTATTGAAGTCGAGCAGATAGAACTCGCCGTCCCGCGCCACCACATCGATTCGGTGCCCGTCCTGATAGAGGGCCCGGTCCGGCTTCAGCGGCTTGCTGACGCGCACCTGGCACAGCGCCCGGTCCGCATCCACGATGCGCTCCACGAGCACCTCCGCCCGGCCGCCGGAGTCCTTGCGTGCGACGAGGCGTGCCTTGATGACCCGGCTGTCGTTGACGACAAGCAGATCATCGGGGGAGATCAGATCCAGCAGATCGCCGAACCGACCATGACGTATTGACCCCCCCGTAAGCACCAGCAGGCGACTGGCGCCCCGCTCATCGAGCGGACGCTGGGCAATCAACGATTCCGGCAAGTCGAAACGGAAGTCGGCGCGACGCACTCAGCCACCGCGCGCTTCTGTCCCGGCATCCATCGCGACGACCCCTGCCCCGCCGCGCCCCTCGATCACCGGATCGCCTCGGTAGACGACCCGACCTACCCCCCCGACGTCCGCATCGAGGCGACGTTCCGCCCACACCAAGGCCTGCCCGGCACCGCTCACGTCCACCCGGGTCAAGGTCCCGCGAAGGTCGCTACCCCGGTAGAGCCCGGACCCGCTGACGTCGACACCCACCTCGTCGGCGGTTCCCATCGCGGTGATGCGACCCAAACCGCCGACAACACCCACGAACGTCGCGGCCTCGACCCCGGCAACCAAGATCTCGCCGGCACCGTCGACCTCGGCCACCAAACGCCCACAGACCACGGGCCCCGCATCAATGGATGCTGCGCCAGAGCTCGCGAGCTTCGAGTCGGCACCGAACTTCACGCCCCGAACCGTGGCCATCGCGCGCCCGGACACCCGAATGCCCTCCAGCATCGGTAGGGTCACGCGGAACTCGATGGGCACCGTGGGACGAACTCCGTCGATCCAGTCCACTTCGCGTTGCAGGACGAGCGTGCCGCCGTCGACGGCGACGTCGAGAGAGGGCAGCACATCGTCTTCCGCGGACGCCGAAACCGCGTGCCCGCCCGGCTCGACGATGACCCTTGCGTCGCCGCTTAGCACCACTCGTGTGAACTCACCCACCTCGAAGCGTGCGACGGCCACTCGGCCTGAGCCCTCGCCCGTGTAGCATCCTGCCAGGATCAGCGCGAGTAGCGCCAAGGGGATTTGGTGTCGGCCCACGTTCAGCCTCGGATCACGAGAGCCGGCAGTGTTAGGCCAAAGCGGACCGGTTGCAAGCTTGACTCGCGCTTCGATTGACGCACAATGCCCCGGACCCTTAGGTCCGCTCCCGCCGTCCCCGATCCTGCCTGGGTGGCGAAACCGGTAGACGCGCCAGACTCAAAATCTGGTATGGGAAACCATGTGAGAGTTCGAGTCTCTCCCCAGGCACCA
>JAPPGK010000028.1 GCA_028821405.1 Gammaproteobacteria bacterium
CGGGCCCGGGGAGCGAAGCGGACGAAGTAGGAACGGCAGGTTGTCGGCGGCGGCCAGCGGAGAGCGCCACCCGCGTCGGCCGAGGGACGACGCCAGACGGATTTATCCACGCTTCGTCCAAGGCGCCGGTCCCCGACGAGTTGAAGGCGCGGTGGGCGACAGGGCGGGCAACTCCGCTCGTGGCGGCCGAGCGGAGCCACGGCGTCAACCAACGCGCCGCGCGTAGAGCCGCCGAAGGACCGCGCCGGTCAGTTCCTAGGGTTGGGACGAACGCCCGTCCGCCACGACCGAGCAAAGCGACGGCGTCAAACCAACGCACCGCGCGAAAAGCCGCCGAAGGATCGCGCCGGTCACTTCCTAGGCTCGGGACGAACGCCTGCCCGGCACGGCCGAGCGAAGCCACCGCGTCAACCCCCATCGCGCGAGGGGCCGCAAAGGACCGCGGCGGTCGTCAGGGGTCGCTGGCTTGGACGTTCTCGCTGAAAGCGTGCAGTTTTCGGTTGCCAGAAATGTGTAGTTCGCAGCTGCTATCGACAGCAACGCCGCTCGACACCATCGGACGAGGTCACACCTTCAACCAAAGCACCGTGCAAGAGGCGCAGAAGATCGCGCGGGTTGTCCGATGAGGGCAGGCCAAGGTCGCACCCGACAACGCTTGATCGACGTCATCCCGGGCACAGGACAGCGCATCCGCGAACGCTTCGCACGGGTCGGCGTCGCTCGGAATGCCTAGGAATCCCCGGAATCCCTTGGCTAGTCAACCCCCGTTTGGTATAAAGCGCGCCTCCCGGAACACGAGCCTCGCGATGTCGAAGGTCTGTCAAGTCACGGGCAAGCGCCCGATGAGCGGCAACAACGTCTCGCACGCGCACAACAAGACGCGGCGGACGTTCGAGCCGAACCTGCACCACCATCGTTTCTGGGTGCCGTCCGAGAATCGTTTCGTGCGCCTGCGCGTTTCGGCGGCGGGAATGAGGGTGATCGACAAGAAGGGCATCGAGGCGGTTCTGAAGGATATCGAGAAGCGCGAATCCAAGGCCAAACGCGCGTTGGGATAGGTCGCGGCAAACAGAGGAACTCATGCGGGAAAAGATCAAGCTTGTCTCCAGCGCCGGTACGGGGCACTACTACACGACGACCAAGAACAAGCGCACGATGCCGGACAAGCTCGAACTCAAGAAGTACGACCCGGTCGTGCGCAAACACGTCGTCTACCGCGAAGACAAGATCAAGTAGCGACAACTAGCGTCGTCTGACCCGCGAGGGCGCCCCTGCCGGAACTTCCCGAAGTCGAAACCACTCGGCGTGGTCTCGACTCGGCGGTTGCGGGCGGGCGCCTGCATCGAATTGTCGTACGCAATCGGGCGTTGCGCTGGCCGGTCGAGGTGCCCGACGAAGTCGTGGGCCAGTGCATCGGTCGCGTGGGGCGGCGAGCCAAGTACCTTCTGCTGCGCCTCGATAGCGGTGCGCTGATCGTGCATTTGGGCATGTCGGGTCACCTGTCAATCGTTGCCGCCGATGCGCCGCCATCCAAGCACGACCACGTGGACTTCGTGCTCGACGACGGTCGGGCGGTCAGGCTTACCGATCCCCGCCGCTTCGGCAGCGTGCATTGGCAGCCGTATCCGGTGGAGGTCCATTGGCTGCTCGACGGACTCGGCCCGGAACCCCTGTCGACGGCTTTCTCGGGCGCGTACCTTGCGATGCGCGCGCGAGGTCGACGCGTAGCCATCAAGTCGTTCCTGATGGATGCCCGGGTGGTGGTCGGGGTGGGTAACATCTACGCCAACGAAGCGTTGTTCCTGGCCGGGATCCGGCCCCGGATCGCAGCGGGCAGGTTGTCGTTGCCGCGCCTTGGCGCGCTCGCAGATGCCGTGAAGGCGACGCTCGCGAGCGCGATTCAAAGCGGCGGCACGACGCTTCGGGATTTTGCCGCGGCCGACGGGCGGCCGGGCTACTTCGTCCACGAACTGGCGGTCTACGGGCGCGGGGGCGAACCGTGTGTGCGCTGCCCAGGTGTGCTCAAGGAGGTCCGGCTGGCCGGTCGGGCGACGGTCTATTGCCCGCGCTGTCAGCACTGAGCGTCACCGGATGGGCGACCGCTGCGCTATAGTGCTGCCCTTCGCCAAGTTCACAAGCTCGTTCTTTGGAGGATCGGAGTGAGAGACAAACGATGCATGGCTGCAGCCACCTTGGCCCTAGGGGGCCTTGTTGGTGCACAGGCGGTGGTCGCTGATGAGTTCCGGGTCGGCGTGCAGGGCGGCCTGCCAGTTTGGAGTTTCGATGTTGGCGTACCCGCTCTCGGTCAATCCACCACCGTGGATCCTGACATGGAGTCCTCCTTTGGTGTTGTGGGCCAATACATCATTCGCTCGGGCGCGGGTGACGACGGCAATTTCTATGTGGGTGTGGAGGGGTCTTTCGGTGCCGAAAGCGCGTCCGGCATGGATCGGCTCACCCTCCTTGGGGCGAACGTCGAACTAGTCACCGAGACCACTTGGGTGGCCGACGTCGCATGGCTGGCGGGTTTCAACCTCGGCGAAACCACCGCCTTGGGTGGCCTTGGGGACGTCACCGTGTTCGGCAGCGTGGGTGCGAGCTACGCCAAGGCTGATCTCGGCGTAACCCTGCCGGACCTGGGTCTAACGGGCGGCGACGAAGGCAAGCACTTCGGGTGGAAAGCCGGTGCGGGCGTCGAGTTCGACATCGGTACGTCCGCGACGCTTCAAGTCCGCGCCAACTACACCTACTACGAGGATCGGACCTACCGGGGTCAGGGGGTTAGCCTCGACGTTGAGCCGGGCGCGTTCGAAATACGCGCGACCGTGCTGTATCGCGTCGACTATTGCGCCTTGCTCGGCTGCTGACGAGTCCGAAGCGCGGGCGAGGGCCACACCGTGGGTGACGGGCTTGTCCGTCCCAGGGCCAACACTTCCGTCGCGATCCGCACACCGACCCGATCAGGCCGCTGCAGCGGTGCAGAGGCCGATTCGCTCAAGCGGGCGGGCCGTTAAGGGTCGCCCGCGAGACGCTAGCCGTTCGACTGTTGATAGTGAGCGGCGACCGCGGGGTGGACGAACTCCGAAATGTCGCCTCCCAGCACCGCGATTTCACGCACGAGGGAAGACGAGAGGAAAGCCCACTGGCGAGACGTGGGTAGGAGCACGTACTCGAGCTCCGGATCCATCGTCTGGTTCATGGCGATCATCTGGGACTCGTAGTCGAAGTCCGAAATCGTCCGCAATCCCCGAACCACGAAGTGCGTGTCCTTGCTGCGTGCGTAGTCGACCAGCAGCGTGTTGAAACCCTCTACCTCGACCCTGTCGCCGAATTCGGCCAGTGCGAGCCGGCATAGTTCGATGCGTTCGCGAAGGTGCGTTTCCGGATCCTTGTCCGCGGCGGTGCCGACCGCCACGACAACTCGGTCGAACAGGCGTAGGGCGCGTTCGACGATGTCCCGGTGACCGTAGGTGATGGGATTGAAACTGCCTGGGTAGACGACACTCGTCATGGCGGTGGCCGGCGGAAACGCGCATCGATCTTAAGCGATGCATTGGCATGCGACAAATGCCATCCCTTCGGGCATAGCGCACAACGGCGATGGTCGCGGTGGCTATCTCCCCAGTAAACCGTAACGCGCGGCGCCTGCGCTCGAGTGCCGCAGGATCGTGAGCCCCGAGGCCGCTGCCGTGCCATCCCAGTCGAAGCCGGCACCGGATTCGGCGTAGACGACACCGCTTTCGGACAAGTGGCCCGCGACGACCCCCACGGTCGTCGCGAGTAGGGACGAGTCGAACGGCGGATCGAGGAACACCACGTCCCAGCGTTCCTCGGGGGGTTGGTTTGCCAGCCACTGCACGGCATCGGCACGTACGATGTCCGCGTCGACGGCCTCGAGGAGCGTCTGGTGGCGGCCGAGACGCTCGATTGCCGAGCTGCTGTTGTCCACGAAGGTGACGTGTTTGGCCCCCCGGGACAGGGCCTCGAAACCCAGGACGCCGGTACCGGCAAAGAGATCGAGTACCCGGGCGCCGGGGAGTTCCGCGGCGAGCCAGTTGAACAGGGTGACGCGCGCCCGATCCGGCGACGGTCTGATCGAAGGGCTGGCGACGTGCAGCTTTCGCCCCCTCCACTTACCGCCGATAATGCGGACTTGGACGCGTTTGGGGGTGGTCCTTCGAGGCATGGCCCGATAGTGCTAAAAGGCAGAACAAAACTCGACCCCGCCGGGGAAGAAACATCTTCATGGGACCGGCTTAGGTCCTCGCTCGCCAAGACCCGCCAGCGGATCGCCGCTGGCGTCGGGGACTTGATCCTCGGCGAGCGCGTGATCGATACCGACCTGCTCGACGAGCTGGAAACGGCGTTGCTGGTCGCCGATGTCGGCGTCGAGGCGACCGATGGGATCATCAACGCCATCAAGGAACGCGTCTCGCGACGCGAGCTCGGCGATGCGGCGCAGCTTCGGGACGCGCTTGTCTCGGAACTCGTCGAGATGCTTGCGCCGGTGGCGAAACCGTTCGAAGTCGGCCCCGAGCGCCCGTACGTGGTATTGGTCGTGGGCGTCAATGGCGTTGGCAAGACCACGCTGATCGGCAAGCTCGCGAAGCGCTTGGTCGCTTCGGGACACGAAGTGCTATTGGCAGCGGGGGACACCTTTCGCGCCGCGGCGGTCGAGCAGTTGAGCGATTGGGGCAAGCGCAACGGTACGGCCGTGATCTCGCAGGGCAAAGGCGCGGACAGCGCGTCGGTGATCTACGACGCGATCGAGGCCGCCAAGGCGCGCAACGTGGATGTCGTACTTGCTGATACAGCCGGCCGCCTGCAGGCCAAGGTGGGGCTCATGGACGAACTCGAGAAGATCAAACGCGTGATGGGACGCTTGGGCGGCGGCGCACCCCACGAGGTGCTGCTGGTGCTTGACGCCGCGGTAGGCCAGAACGCGCTGGTTCAGGTCGCGGAGTTCGACAAGGCCGTCGGTGTGAAGTCGTTGGCGATCACCAAGCTCGATGGAACAGCCAAGGCCGGTGCGATTGTCGCCATCGCGGCAGCGACCGGCCTGCCGGTCCGCTTCATCGGCGTCGGCGAGGGCGTGGACGACCTGCAGGAATTCGACCCCGAGACATTCGCAAACGCGTTGTTGGCGGATCTTGGCTAGCGGTGGCACCCCAGCCCGACAAGCCTGGCCCCTACGACGGTAGAGCGTAGAAAGGGTGCATGGGCATCGAATTCCACCACGTCGTCAAGCGCTTCGAGAACGGCTCGGTGGCGCTTTCGGATGTGTCGATGACTATTCCGGAGGGGTCGTTGACCTTCCTCACGGGGCACTCGGGAGCGGGCAAGACCACGTTTCTCAATCTGTTGCTTCGCTTGGAAAAGCCGACCGGCGGCCGGATCCTCGTCAATGGCGTGGACATCGCCACGCTCCGTCGTCGGCATCTGCCGGCCTATCGGCGCTATCTCGGCATGGTGTTCCAAGACGGCCAATTGCTCGAGGAGCGCACGGTGTTCGGCAATGTGGCGGTTCCGCTGCATGTGGTGGGGATGACAGCGCGGGACGCCGGCCGGCGTGTGCGAGCGGCGCTTGAGAGCGTCGGCCTCCTCCCCAAGGCTGCGCTGTTGCCCGCTCAGCTTTCGGCGGGAGAGCGCCAACGGCTGGTAATTGCACGGGCGGTCGTCAACCGGCCCAAAATCCTGTTGGCGGACGAGCCGACCGGCAATCTCGATCCGACCTTGTCGAAGGCGGTCATGGGCTTGTTCCACCGGTTCCGTGGCGTGGGCGTCACCGTGATCGTCGCAAGCCATGACATGGCCTTGGTCGGCACGATGGGAAGCCGGGTCGTGGAGTTGGAGCACGGTCGCGTTGTCGGCGACACCGAGCGGGGCATGGCCGGTGGCTAGCAAACGGGTCTGGCCGGTGGAGAAGCGGCCGCGGGGTGCCTATTGGCGCGACCACGCGCGGGTTTTGGCTAGCACCTTAAGCCATCTGTCCCGGCGTTTCGCGACGACGCTGTGGGTCTGGGTGATGATCGGCATCGCCTTGGCCCTGCCGGCCGCGCTCTATCTGCTGGAGTCGAATCTCGTCCGCATCGCGGGCGAGTGGCGCGAGAATCCGGGATTCTCCGTCTACTTTGCCCCCGGCGTGTCGATGGACCAGCCACGGGCGCTCGTCGGGCGTTTGGAGTCCCTGGCGGAAATCGACGGCGTGTGGCTGACGACCCCTGAAGATGCGCTCGCCGAGTTTCGCGGATTGACCGGCGTGGGCGAAGCCCTGGCGCTGTTGGACGACAATCCACTGCCGGCAAGCGTGCGCGCCACGGTGACGGCAGACGTCTCATCGGCTCGACTGTCAACCTTGGCCGAAGAAGCAGCCGGAGCAAGCGGCGTGGACGAGGTTGTCGTGGAGCGGAGTTGGCTCGAGCGCCTCGCGGCGATCCGCGGTGTCGTTGGCCGCCTGTCGTGGTCTCTGGCCGGGATACTCGGACTCGGCGCGATCCTGATCTCGTCAGCGGCCGTCCGCCTGGCCATCGAGGCGCGCCTGAAGGAGGCCAGGGTACTCACGCTGGTCGGTGCGGGTGGACGTTATGTGCGGCGGCCGTTCCTCTACCTCGGCGCGGCGTACGGACTGGGGGGAGCGCTCATCGCGGCGATGTCGATCTCGGCGCTCTTGATCCTGCTCGAAGAGCCGTTGGTCCGCTTGTTCGGCAGCTACGGCAGAGACTTGGAACTCACGGGGTTCGACCCCATGTTCCACCTCATGCTCTTGGCAAGTGGTGCCGTCTTGGGGATTCTCGGTGCCGTAGTCGCCTCAGTTCAACGGCTTAGGCGGCTAAACACCGCCTCGTAGGGGGTCACCCCGTGTCGGGCTGCCAACGCCAGGCTGGGGATGATTGTTAGCACTCTCGGAACAAGAGTGCTAATATCCGGTCTAAGTGTTACCAAAGGTAGCGTTCGCGACATCCCGATGGCGCGGACCCTCAGGGTAGCGGAGGGATGATATGAGCACCAACGTACTTTCGCCGGCGAACCTCTCGCCGGGCGGCGATCTGGAAGCCTATATCCAAACCATCAACGCGTTTCCCGTTCTAAGCGCCGAGCAGGAACGTGCGTTGGCGGAACGTTTCTACTACGAACAAGACCTTGAGGCGGCGCGCGAGCTTGTGCTCTGCCACATGCGCTTCGTCGTGCATCTCGCCCGCAGCTACGCGGGCTACGGACTTCCCCAGGCCGATCTCATCCAGGAAGGCAATATCGGCCTCATGAAAGCCGTGCGGCGGTTCGATCCGCAAGTCGGCGTTCGCCTGGTGTCCTTCGCCGTGCACTGGATCCGCGCGGAGATGCACGAATTCATCCTCCGCAACTGGCGAATCGTCAAGGTCGCGACCACCAAGGCCCAGCGCAAGCTCTTCTTCAACCTGCGCAGCAGGAAGAACAAGCTGGGCTGGTTGAACGACGCCGAAACGCGGGCCATCGCACACGACCTCGGTGTGCCACCGGCCACGGTTACGCAGATGGAGGGACGCCTGTCGTCACGGGACGTCGCCTTCGACGGCTATCCCGACGACGATGCCCTGGAATCGCCGCCGGCCCCGGCGTACTACCTGGAGGATCCGACATCCAATCCCGTCGACATCGTTGTGGAGGAGGACACGGCGCGGGTTGCTTCGACGCACTTGGCGGAGGCCATCAAGACGTTGGACGAACGCAGCCGGGATATCGTCGAATCGCGCTGGCTGCGAGACGACAAGGAAACCTTGACCGCACTCGCCGGCCGCTACGGCGTCTCGGCGGAGCGCATTCGTCAGCTTGAGCAGAACGCGATGAAGAAGCTCCGAAAGCACATGGAGGTCGCCGAAGCGGCTTGACCAAGGCAGCCGCGCCGCAACCCTATCTTCGTCGCCGAGGTCGCCTGACGACGGCCCAAGCGCGTGCCCTTGGCCGCCTGTCCGGCCGTTACTTGGTTGACCTCCCCGAAACGGCCATCGATGCGGGTTTCTGGCGGGGGGTCTTTGGTCGTGTCGGGCCGCTCGCCATCGAAACCTGTTTCGGCAACGGCGCCGCGTTGGCGCATCTCGCCAAATCTCATCCCACTTGGAACTGCCTGGGCGTCGATGTCTACCGACCGGGATTCGGGGCGCTGATCCTCGCTTGCGAACGCGACGGTCTCGACAATGTGCGTATCGCCGATGCCGAGGTTCTCGGTCTTCTACGCCGTCTCGAACCCGGGACCGTCCACCGGGTCAGCGCGTTCTTTCCCGATCCCTGGCCGAAGAAGCGGCACCACAAGCGGCGCCTGGTCAACGAAGACTTCGCGGCGGCCGCGACCGCGTGTCTCGAAGTCGGCGGCACGTTGCACCTGGCCACCGACTGGGACGACTACGCGGCGCAGATGATCGACGTGCTGGATGCGGCGCCGGACCTGGCGGGCGGTGTGACTGGGCGGTCTGAACGTCCCGTGACTCCCTTCGAAGCCAAGGGGATCGCGGGAGGTCGACGGGTTGTCGATTTGGCGTACCGCCGATTGGCCCCGGGAAGAGTCGCGCCGTAGGGGCGACCCTCGTGGCCGCACGACCCTTGGTCGCCCGAACCGCGGAACCGCTACGATGTCCCGCGAATGCACCCCGTTGGCGGTTCGGCTCTGTTATGGTCGCCGGCGTGAACGTACCCGATGAATCCGTCGTCTCACCGAGACGGTCCGGCATTGGTTTCGGCCGCGTCTTTGCAGCGTCGGTTGCCATCGCTGCCCTGCAAAGCTGCACCACGCTGTCGGAAGACGACTGTCTGACCCTCGACTGGGCCGTGCTCGGCGAGACGGACGGGGAACTGGGACGCCCGCTGTCGGACCTCAACCGTTATCGAAGGGATTGCGCAAAGTACGATGTGGTTCCCGACTCCCGCGCCTATATGGAAGGCCGGCAGCGGGGCCTCGTGGTCTTCTGCACCGAGGACAACGGCTATCGCGAAGGCCGCAACGGTGCCGCTAGCAGGCTGGTCTGTCCTGCCGCCCTCGAGCCGGGATTCCGACGGGGGTACGAGTTGGGACGGGCGGTCTATGCGTCGGTCACGGAACTCCGCGCCAGCAACGATTCCATCGTCGCCGCCCGAAGCGAAATCGAGCACCTCGAGTCCGAAATCGAAGATCGCAAGCGATCGGCTCGTTCTGACGACATTGACGACAAGGAAAAGCAGACCCTCCACGACGAGATCGATGACATGGAACGACGCATCGACCAGCTTGATGAGGACATCGGAATCCTGATCGCAACCCTGGCGGTTTCGGTGTCCCAGTACCACGCAGCCGTCGGCGCGGCGCGTCGGGAGGGCTACGACGAGCCCATGGAGACCGAACTGCTGTCAGCGCTTCGCCGACTTGCCCAGTGAGATTCGTCGGGGACGCCCCTGTGGCGTCCCGCGGCGGTGGCGTGATGCCGGCCACCGCAATGGTCGCCCCTAGGGTAGAAAACGCGCCACGACGCCGTTCAATTGGCGAAATCCCTGCGGCGTCAGCGCCAGTCGATCAGGGTGCATGAGGCCCCAATCGACCATCTCGGCGACGGTCGGCTCGACGACGTCGAATCCCAAGGCGGTGCGCACCTCGAATAGCTCGCGTTCGACGCCGTCGACGAGTCGCAGCGCATTCATCATGAACTCACCCGGTAGATCGTCGCGCGTCACGGTGGCGTTGCGGTCGTTGGCACCGTCCAGATAGAGGCGCGGCTGGCTTGCCTTGGCGGTGCGAACGACGTTGCCGGCGCCGTTCGTGAGCTTGCCGTGGGCGCCGGCGCCGATGCCCATGTAGTCGCCGAATCGCCAGTAGTTCACGTTATGTGCGCAGACATGACCGTCCCGGGCGAACGCGGAGACCTCGTAGCGTTGGTAGCCGTGACTGGCCAGCAACTCGATGCCGGCTTCCTCGATCTCGCCACAGCGGTCGATATCGGGGAGGCCCGCAGGCGGGCGGCGGGCGAACTCCGTCTTCGGTTCGATGGTGAGTTCGTACCAGGAGATGTGTTCCGGTTCCAGACGAATGGCCTTCGCCAAGTCGTCGAGGGCTTGGGCGACGGTCTGGCGCGGGAGCGCGTACATCAGGTCGATGTTGAGGTTGGCGATCCCCGCAGCCTTCGCGTCAGCAGCGGCGAGGCCAATATCCTCCGTGCCGTGGATGCGCCCCAGCACATTCAGGCGTGCCGGGTCGAAGGACTGTGCGCCGAGGGAGACCCGCGTGATGCCGGCTCGACGGTAGCCGTTGAAGTCGCCATGCTCGATGGTCCCGGGATTGGCCTCGAGGGTGACCTCGCCGGCATCGGGAAGATCCCTGAGCAGAGCTCGAAAGGTACTCGGCGAGAAAAGGCTCGGGGTGCCGCCGCCGAAATAGACGGTCGTAACCCGGCGATGGCCGAATCGGCGGTGTTCCCGTTCGAGGTCCGCTAGCAAGGCGTCGAGGTACTCGGTTTCACGCAACGATCCCCGCAAGGGATGCGAATTGAAGTCGCAGTAGGGGCACTTGCGTACGCACCAGGGGAAGTGGACGTAGAGACCCGCGTCCCTCGACACGACCGTCGAGGACGGGCTTGTCCGGTCCTTCCAACGCCGGCTTTGCCCCTTGCCGTCAGAACCCGAGGCATCGCGAGTCGGGCGACCACGAGGGTCGTCCCTACGGGTTCCGATGGAAACGCTCATGGTCGCGAAATGGGGATGTCGCAGTCGTCGGCCATGAGTTCCGCCAGCATCCGGCATGCCTTCCCCCGGTGGGACAAGCGGTTCTTCTCGTCGACGGCGAGTTGCCCGGCGGTCTTGCCCAGGGTGGGAACGAGGAAGTGCGGGTCGTAGCCGAAGCCATTGGTGCCGCGCGGGGAATCGATGATGAGGCCATGCCAGCGGGCCGTGGCAATGATCGGTGCCGGATCCCGGGGCGATTGGAGGTATACGAGACAACAGGTGAAGTGTGCGGGGGATGGTGTGCTAGGGAGTTCCCCTAGAAGCTTGGCGTTGTTCGCGGCGTCGGATGCGTTCGTGCCGGCATAGCGAGCCGAGTGGATACCGGGTGCGCCGCCCAAGGCGGGAACCACCAGTCCGGAATCGTCGGCGATCGCCGGCAAGCCTGATTCCCGGGCCGCATGTCGGGCTTTGCCGAGGGCGTTCTCCAGGAACGTACAGGACGTCTCCGGTGCCGCCTCGATACCGAGTTCGCCTTGGGTGAGGAGTTCGAAGCGCAGCCCTGCCAATGCCGCGCCGAGTTCCTTCACCTTGCCGGGGTTCCCGGTCGCGACGACGACCCGTCTTGGCGATCGTTCGCTCACCGTGTTTCGCCGTCGCGGTAAAGGGGTTGCTGGAACCGGAAAGTCTCGGTGCCGTGTTTCGGCAGGTCGACGGTGACTTCGAAACGCAGGTTCTCGGCGTGTTCGAAGTCGAATGCCGCCAGGTAGTAGACGGTTCCCTTGTCGTCGATCTCCCGGAAATCGAGGGTCTTCGATTGGTCGAGAAGATTCTTGAACTTGCCCCGGACCGTGACTTTCTCGCCCCGCCCGGAAGGTCCGACCGCGGTGATGTTCACCAGCGCCTTGTGGCTGCCCCGAACGATGTCGTAGCGCTCGGCGACTTCGGCAGAAAGCACCGAGGCATTGAAGGCGATGTAGTGCACCCGCCAGTCGCCGAAGCGCTTGACCTGTTCGCCGTGGGCCGCCAGCACGGCGAACAACAACCCGGCCCCCACGAGCATCGCCTTGTTCACGTCGAGTTGCTCCGGCCGAGTCGATAGAAGGCGATGGTGCCGAACAGGTTGCGCAACGGCCCCATGCGTCGATGGATGCGGTAGCGGCCATCGCAGACATGGCGCTCGATGATCGGCAACCGCTTGTCCGACACCAAGCGCTCGAAGTCGTGGAAGGTGCACAGGTGGATGTTCGGCGTGTCGTACCATTCGTGGGGCAGGTGCGTCGCGACGGGCATGCGGCCCAACGTGGCAAGCTGCAGCCGGCAGCGCCAATGGCCGAAGTTGGGGAAGGTGACAACGCACTGCTCGCCGATGCGCAGCATCTCGTCGATGAGGTCGGATGGCGACGCCACGGCCTGCAGGGTCTCGGTCATCACGACCATGTCGAAGCTGGAGTCCGGAAAACGTCCCAGACCCTTGTCGAGATCGTGTTCGATCACGTTGACACCGGCGCGAACGCAGGCGCTGATCTGGGCGGGATCCTTCTCGATCCCGTAGCCGTTGACACCTTTCTCCGTGGCAAGTTGCTTGAGGAGCTCTCCGCTGCCGCAGCCGAGGTCCAGTACCCGCGCTCCGGGATTGACGAGGGCGGCGATGATCTCGAGATCCGGCCTCACGACGGCGAATCCGCGCCTTGGGCGACGGCGTCGAGGTATCCCCCGAGAACCTCGAAATACCGTTCGTTGTGAAGCAGGAACGAGTCGTGCCCGTGGGGAGCGTCGATGGTGGCGCTGACGACATCCTTGCGGGCTTCGATCAGCGCATCGACGATCTCGTTGGAACGCGCCGGCGAAAACCGCCAATCCGACGTGAACGAGAGCACGAGGAACTTGGCTTGGGTCTCGGCGAATGCCCGAACGAGGTCGCCGTCGAACTCCAGCGCCGGGTCGAAGTAGTCCAGCGCGCGGGTCATGAGCAGGTACGTGTTGGCGTCGAAACGTTCCGAGAACGAGGTCCCCTGGTAGTGGAGATAGCTCTCCACCTGGAACTGGACGTCCTGTGCCGAGCCGATGTCCCCGGATTTGAGCTCGCGGCCGAAGCGGTCGCCCATGCTGTCGTCGGAGAGATAGGTCACATGCCCCACCATCCGGGCGAGCATCAAGCCCTTGCGCGGAATCGCGTCGGCTTGACCGTAGCGGCCCTCGCGGAAATCCGGGTCGGATTGGATCGCCTGTCGGGCGATCTCGTTGAAGGCGATGTTCTGGGCCGATAGCTTGGCGGCGGCGGCGATGGCAATGGCGTGTCGCACCCGGTCTGGATAGTCGATCGCCCATTGCAATGCCTGCATCCCGCCCAAGCTGCCGCCGACGACGGCGGCGAAGCGCTCGATGCCCAACGCGTCGGCAAGCATTGCCTGGCTCTTGACCCAGTCCTTGACGGTCACCGTGGGAAATCGCTCCCCGTAGGCCTCGCCGGTTTTGGGATCCGTCGTTCTCGGCCCCGTGCTGCCGTTGCACCCCCCGAGGTTGTTCAGCGCGACGACGTGGAACTTCGTCGTGTCGATGGGTTTGCCGGGACCGATGCACGTGTCCCACCACCCCGGCTTGGCGTCGTCCGGGGAGTGGAACCCGGCAGCGTGGTGGTCGCCGGACAGGGCGTGGCAGATCAGCACCGCGTTGTCGCGATTCTCGTTGAGTTCACCGTACGTCTCGTAGACGAGGTCGAACCGCCGCAGCGTCTCCTGGCACTGCAGGGCGAACGGTTGATCGAAGTGGGCGGTGCGCGGTTCGACCAATCCGACGCCACCCTCGGCGCCGTTCAACCGCACCACAATTGGCACGGCAGGGCGGCGTTGATGGCGAAACTCTGGATCAACATCAACGCCACGATGGTGATCATGGGCGAGAGGTCGATGCCGCCGAGCGGCGGCAGGATGCGCCGCGCCGGGGCGAGCAGCGGCTCGGCAAGCTCCCGGGCGATGATCGCGGCCGGCGAGTACACCTGGGGTGCGATCCAGCTCATGATGATCGACACGAGGATCGCCACCATGAAGATGCCGACGACGAGGCTCAAGGTCGCGCGCAAGCCGTCCGTCAGGATGGCGAACACGTCGAGCGAAAGCCCGGCCGCCCAGACGAAAACCACGGCGGCCAGCATGTGCATCACCCAAGCCATGACGAACGAGGCGAAGTCCAGGTTGCGATACGGGCGCAGCAACTTCCGCATCGGCTCCAGGACCGGGTTCGTGAACCGGACGATGCCCTCGGAGAACGGGTTGTAGAAACTCGCGTGTACCGCCTGCAGAACAAAGCGGAGCAGGAACAACAGCGCGCCGACTCGTAGCGCGAGCGTCACGACGAAGGTCAATGGGTCACCCATCTGTCAGCACTCCTTTCGACAATGCGCTGGTCATACCGTTGGTCATAGTCAAGCCGTCGATCCCATCTGCGTAACTGATCCGTGCCGGTGACGGCGCGCCCTAGTCGGATGCACCGGCCAGGTCGCGCGCCAGTTCCCGTGACCGCTCGAAAGCGCCGCGAACCGCCTCGTCGAGCGCCTCGTGAACGGCACGTTCGGCAAGTATAGAGAGCGCCCGCTCTGTCGTCCCGCCCGGGGAGGTGACCCGCCGACGAAGTTCGGCCGGATCGTCGCTGTGGGCCATTGTCGCAGCGCCGCGAGCCGTGGCGACGACCAGCCGCTTGGCCGTCTGGGCATCGAGACCGATGTTCGTGCCCGCGGCGATCAGCGCTTCGATCACGGCGAAGAAATACGCGGGACCGCTGCCGGAGAGCGCCGTCACGGCATCGAGTGCAGCGTCGGAATCGAACCAGATGACCTCGCCGGCCGTACGCAGGATGGCCTCGGCGTCGTCGCGTTGGTCGCCTGTCACCGCCGCATTGGCGGCTAAGCCGGTGATGCCGGCGCCGACGAGGGCGGGCGTGTTGGGCATGCAGCGCACCACGGCGCGATCCGCCCCGAGCCAAGACTCGATGGCGGCAATGGGTACGCCGGCGGCGATGGACACGACAAGTTGGTTGTCCCCGACCGTTGGGGCGATCTCGCGAACGACGGCTTGGAGGACTTGGGGCTTGACTGCCAGCACAATCGTCGACGCGGCTTGAACGGCCTCGGTGTTGTGCGGCGTCGTCGTGACCGGGCCGGCGAATCGCGCGCGCTGTTCGGCGAGAGGTTCGGCGACCACGACATCGAACGCGCCCGCAGCCAAGCGAGTCGCCAGCGCATGCGCCATGTTGCCGCCGCCGACGAAGGCAACGCGCCGGGTCACGCGGTCACCCGATCACGAAACGCTGCGCTGCGGGGTCCGAAGATCGCGGTGCCGATACGCACCATCGTGGCGCCTTCGTCGATGGCCGTCTCGAAGTCCTCGGACATGCCCATGGACAGGGAGTCCCAGTGGTCGCCGGCATCGGCGCCAAGGTCGTCGAACAGCGAGCGCAACTCTCGGAAGCTCGCCCGGCGGTCGCCGCCGGCCCGGGGAATGGCCATCAGTCCCCGAAGTCGAAGGCGCGGCAAGGCGAGGACATGGTCGACGAGCGCCGGAAGATCGCGCGCGGACACGCCTGCCTTCTGGGGTTCGTCGTCGACGTTGACCTGAATGCAGACATCGAGAGGGCGTTCGGCAGCCTGGTCCAGGCGGTTCGCGATCTTCGGCCGGTCCACGGTGTGGATCCATTGGAAGTGCCGTGCGATGTCCGTGGTCTTGTTGGATTGGATCGCGCCGATGAAATGCCAGACGATGTCGAGCTCGGCGAGGGCTTTGATCTTGACAACGGCTTCCTGGAGGTAGTTCTCGCCGAAGTCGCGCTGACCCGCGGCATGGGCGTTGGCGATCTCGGAGGCGGTACGCGCTTTCGAGACGGCAACCAGCCGCACGCAGCCGGGGGTCCGGTCCGCCCGGCGTTCGGCGTGGCGGATCGCGGCGTTGACACTCTCGATTCGCTGATTGCAGTCCACACCGCAGTTTAACCCGCGTTGTCGGCGCCGGGCGGACCAATCAACGCTCGGCCCATGGGGCGATCCGCCCACGCGCTGGGCACACGGATCGGGGACGGGCACGTCCCGTCCCGTTGCGAGGCGCGGTGCATTCGGCGGGCTACCCGCGCGCTTCGGGCCCGTTAGGGCGCCCGTACGGCGGCCAGGCGATTCAACGGGTTTGGCAGGAAACGATTATGTGGTGTGGTGAGACGATTAAGTAATTGATTGTATTGAATTGATGGCGCAATTCAGCCAATCGTTTCAACCATTCTGAAACGATCCGTTCAACGGATGAACCCTGCTAACGGCGCATGTCGGGAGGTCTGCGCCCCGATTTTCAGATATGTCGCACACCCGCACGGGTCATTCTCTGTAGTGGGCGACGAACCACCGACGGTAGAGTTGGCGCATGGCAATTGCAGACCTTCTGGCCTCGGCCGTCGAACGTGGCGCGTCGGATGTGCATCTCTCCACGGGCCTGCAGCCGCTGGCGCGAGTTGACGGTGAAATCGAACCCCTGGTTGCCGAACCGGTGCTGGCTGGCGAGCTGCGCGCGTGGATCGACGACATGGCCACCGAGAGGCATCGGCGGGACTTTGCCGAACGCCATGAAGCGGACTTCAGCTTGGCGTTGCCCTCGGTGGGTCGTTTCCGGGTGAACGTGTTCGAGTCCAGTCGCGGTCCGGGCGCCGTGTTCCGGACAGTGCCGGAACACATCCCGACGTTGCAGGACCTAGGCCTCGGCCCGACGTTTCAGCAGATCGCCGAGGCCCCGCGCGGCCTGGTCCTGGTCACGGGCCCCACCGGATCGGGCAAGAGCACGACCCTCGCGGCGATGATCGACCACGTCAACAAGACACGCCGAGGACACATACTCACCATTGAGGATCCCATCGAGTTCATCCACGAACCGAGGGACTGCCTTGTCAACCAACGGGAGGTGGGCCGCGACACGTTCACCCTTTCCGGCGCCTTGCGCGCGGCGCTAAGGGAGGATCCCGACGTAATCCTTATCGGCGAACTGCGCGACCTCGAGAGCATCCGGCTCGCACTCACCGCCGCCGAGACGGGCCACCTGGTCTTCGCCTCGCTGCATACCCCATCCGCGCCGAAGGCCGTCGACCGGATCCTGGACGTGTTTCCGGCTGGCGAGAAGGAGACGATCCGCTCGATCCTGTCGGAGTCGCTCCATGCCGTGATCTGGCAGACGCTCTTGAGGCGGGAGGACGTCGGCAGCGGGTACGCCCCGGGCGGCGCGGGACGCCGCATGGCGGCACACGAGATCCTCATCGCCACGACGGCGGTTCGAAACCTCATCCGGGAGCAGAAGATCGCGCAGATCTACTCGACGATGCAGACCTCGGCGGCGTCCGGCATGCAGACACTCGACCAATGCCTTCAGAACCTGCTGGCGGGCGGCGCGATTAGCGCGGAGACGGCGATGGCGAACGCTCGCTTCCCGGACGCCGTGCGCGTTCGCTGAGCCAGGTCTCGCCGATGATCTCGGCCGCTTGCGCGTGCGCGTCGTCTGCGGGCGCCCCTCGTGACAGCGCCTCGAAAGTGGACAGGCGTTCGTCGGCGTATTCGACGGGGAGCGAATAGCGAGCGGCGAGACGTTGGCCGAAGCGTCGCGCCTGCGCTGAGCTATCGCTTGGCGTGCCGTCCATGTTGATGGGCAGGCCAACGACCAAACGCTCCGGCTGCCATTCCTTCACCACGGGGTCGAGAACATCCCAACGCGGTTCGCCCTCGCGGGCCGGGATCGTTCTCAGCCCTCGGGCGAGGTCGGCCTTGGGCTCGGCAACGGCGATGCCGATGTGTTTCCTGCCGAAGTCGAAGACCAGTGCCGTGCCGGACGCCTTGGTCGCGGGCGTCACGCGACGCCGCCCTCGGAGGCGAACAGGCGCCAGTCGATGCCCAGTTGCGCCGCAACGCGGTCGAGGCGCTGTTCGAAGGGCGTCTCGAACAGGATGTCATGGGAACTCGGGGCGGTCAGCCAGGCACCATCGGCCAACTCGTCTTCCAGTTGCCCCGCTCCCCAGCCCGCATAGCCAAGGGCGAGCAGGAACCGGTTTGGCCCGCGTTCCGTGGCGATCAGCTCGAGCAATTCGCGGCTGTAGGTGATGTTCAGGCCGACGCCCCCGGCGCCGGCGGCGGGCTGGCTACCTTCGACGCTGACGTCGTCGGTGTGCAGGATGAACCCTTGCTGCGGATCCACGGGGCCGCCGGACACCACCTTGCCGGCGAGGTCCGCCGACGTCGGCAACTGCAGTTGGTTCATCAATTCGCCGAGCGTCAGATCGAAGGGATGGTTGACGACGAGGCCTTGCGCGCCGTTCTCGTCGTGGGCCCACAGATAGATCAGACTGTCGCCGAAAAAGCTGCCGCGCAGCTTGGGCATGCTGATCAGGAACTCACCGCCGTGCACTTGCTTCTCCCATCTGGTGGGTTGCACTTGAACGGCTAGTTTACAAACGTCGCCTGCGGATTGGGCAGTCGACTTGAACTGGATTCGGTGGTCCGCCGCCATTGGCCTTGGGAGAGTGTGCTACGGTCGCATGGATCGGAGGGAGGTAAGCGAGGCAACAAATGCGGTACGTGATTGACATGTCGACCTTGAAGAAGGAAGGCGAATTCGGGTCGAAGGAGTGGGGCGAGGCCTGTGCCGCGGCGGCGGTCAAGATTCTCAAGGAGGCCGATCTGCCGAAGGATTTCGAGTGGGCATTCACCGAGTGCTACACGCACCCGCCGCCACGCCTCATGGAAGGCGGTCGGGAAAAGGCTGGCTATTTCATCATCGTCAAGGACGGCGAGATCTGGGGCGGTGACGGCGAACCGGAAGAAGCCTTGGCCATTCGGGGGTTCCACATCCGCGCGCGATGGGCCGCGATCTGCAACCAGTCCGGCGCGTTCTATGGCCGGGAAGGCGGACGCAAGCGGCGCGAGGGCCAACAGGCCCTTCTGGCGGCGATCGAGAAGCACGTCGGACGGAAAAACCCCTACGGCGAGGAGCAGCCCTCCGAAATGTACTGGCCCGACGAGGTCAGCGGTCCCCTGATGGCCGGCGCCGAAGAGGGCAACGGGCTGCACAACATCGCTGCGGCGATGCAGACCCAGTCGCCGGAGTTCGTGGATCTACCCGTCACCGAGATGCGGGTGCCGATCTTCGAGGAGATGACCGAACAACAGAAGAAGGACTTCCTCAAGCTGCTTGCGGTCGAGATGTAGGGGACGGCTTGTACCGTTCCCCTTGCTCGCGAACGCGCTCGGGACTTCATCGCGCAACACGAGGCTTCGGTTGAGGACAACCCCATGGATCTTGGGCGACTAGCGAGAATCGGTTCCGGCAGCACTGCCCGGGCATCTTCCTGGGACACCACCGGCCGCAACGACGACGCCTGGAACATCGAGCCCGGCGAGCGGCGCGTGCTCGCCGACATCGAGGGCCCGGGGACGATCACCCACCTCTGGATGACGCAGCGCAACCACTACCGCGAATGCCTGCTGCTCGTCACCTGGGACCACGCCGATCATCCCAGCATCGTCTGTCCGCTAGGGGACTTCTTCGGGCTCGGGCATGGCATCGTGAACTCGTACCAGTCGCTGCTGTTCTCCGCCTCCACGCGCGCCAACAACCGCTTCAACCAGGGTTGCGCGCTCAACGCCTACCTGCCCATGCCGTTCCGCGAACGCGCCCGGGTCGAGCTTCTCAACGAAAGCGGCGAGACGCACCGTCAGTACTTCTATGTCGACTACGAACGTGGCGACGTGGCAGCGGACGCCGGGTACCTGCACGCCGAGTTCCGCCGGGCCAACCCGTTCCCGGGCTGGGGCGGCGACATTCGCGTCAATACGCCTGACGCGAACGTCGCGAACAAGGAACGCCTGGCGTGGGACAACAACTACGTGATCCTGGACGCCACCGGTCGCGGCCACTACATCGGCTGCAACCTGTCGGTGACCAATTTCCAGGGCACGTGGTGGGGCGAGGGCGACGACATGATCTGGGTGGATGGCTACAAGTGGCCGCCGGACCTGCACGGCACGGGTTCCGAGGACTACCTGAACCAGGCGTGGGGTATGCAGGACAACGCGTTCCTGCGCAACGGGTCGTCGATCTTCGAACACAACACCCGCGGCTACCAGACGAGCTACGTGCATCACATCGAGAATCCCGTTCGATTCCAGCGCGAGATCAAGGTCACCATCGAGCACGGCCACGGCAACCACCTCGCCAACGAGATGTCGAGCGTGGCGTACTGGTACGCGGATTCGCCGGGCCCGGTGCGGGATTGCCCCCCCGTGCGGCAACGCTTCGCGGTCAGACGCGACAATCTGACCGGCGATTGGCTGCAGGACTCGGCGGGCCAAACGGACTCGCCGCCCGTCAGGCTGAACGACGAGATGCGCGCCGTGCGAAAACGCCGCTCGGGCGATTGAGCCTTCCACGGCCTTCCCGGGTCAAATCCGCTGCGCCGCGCCGGGTTGTCAGATGGCTGGGGGGAAGCTGACCCATGGCGGGTGAAGAACAGACTGACAACGGCCATTGAGGCTGCTGGTCGTCCCGGGCGAGCGGCCAGCGTCACGGGCTCACGGTACCGGCGTCAGGCGATCCTTCTGGAAGCGCCACGTGCGCTCGATCTCCAGCACGTCGATGCGGGTGCGCATGTTCGCCGTGAAGGGGGAGAACGGGGCGGCCAGTTGGACGATTCGCACGGCCCCGTCATCCAACAACGGGTGTCCACTGGAGGCGAGCACCTGCACATCCTTGAGGCCACCGTCCGGGTCGATGACCACGAGCAGTTGCAGGGTCCCCGACAGACCGCGTGCCCGCGCCTCGCTCGGATAGTTGATGTTGCCGACGCGTTCCACCTTGCGCCGCCAAGAGTCCAGGTAGTACGCCAGTTCCGGGTCGCCTGCCGGCGGGCCGGTCAAGCGCCGGACGCGAAGGGACTCGCCGTCATCGGCACCGCTTCCGTGCAAACCAGCCGTTTCGAGTTTCTGGGCTTCGGCCGCGATGGCGCTCGCGAGATCGTGGGCTGTTGCATTCGCCAGCCCGCTTTCGGGGTGCCCCGAAGCCGCTTCGTACCGGGCCTTGGGCACGGTCTCGGTTGATGGGTGGGGCGCTTCTTCGGGAAGTTCCGCGTTGGGACCAACCTCCTGGGGAACTGTCGGTGTTGCCGCGGGCGCGTCCAACCTGCGGTCAGGCTCGACATTGGCTTCCTGGCGGGACGGGGCGGGCGTGAACCCCGGTTGCAGCACGACGTCGATGGGCCCCAACGGGTTCCGCAGGGGCGGTTCGGGCACCTTGACGGCCAGGATGACGACCACGTGCAGCGCGGCGGCCAGCACCAGGCAGGCTGCCAGGCGTCGCCGATCGCCCATGGTCGCTTCGATCGTCAATCGAGCCCCGCTGCAAGCGTGTCCAGAAGGTCACCGGCGATGTCGAGCCCGAAGTGCCGATCGAGTTCGCGGATGCAGGTCGGGCAGGTGACGTTGATCTCCGTGAGGTAATCGCCGATCACGTCGATGCCGACGAACCGCAGCCCACGCGTGCGCAGGTCGGGACCGACCCGGGCGGCGATGGCGGCGTCCCGCTCGGACAGGGGCTGACCGACACCGGCGCCGCCGGCGGCCAGGTTGCCCCGGGTCTCGCCGGGTTTCGGAATGCGGGCCAGGGCGTAGGGCACGGGCTCGCCGTCGATCAGCAGGATGCGCTTGTCGCCCGCGCTGATGGCCGGGATGAACGCTTGCGACATGATGGGCGTGGTGCCGTTGTCGGTCAGGGTCTCGATGACGACACGCAGATTGGGATCGTCCTTGCGCACCCGGAAGATGCTCGTGCCGCCCATGCCGTCGAGCTTCTTGAACACCACGTCGCCGTGCTCGGCGTGGAAGTCGAGCAGAACGTCCTGCCGGGCAGCCACGACCAGCGGCGGCGTGCAGTCGCGGAAACCGGTGGCGTAGAATTTCTCGTTGCAGTCCCGGAGGCTCACCGGATCGTTGACGACCCTAGCCCCGGCATCGCGCGCGCGTTCGAGCAGGTACGTGGCGTAGACGTATTCCATGTCGAACGGCGGATCCTTGCGCATCATCACCAGGTCGACGTCGTCAAGCGCGGTGCGTCCCTCGGGGCCGAGGCGGTAGTAGTCGCGCGGGTCCGCTGCATCGAGATCTTCGACCGCCTCCCGGGTAAGCACGAGATCGCGGGTCCAGCCCATCGTGCGGCCATGCTGCAGGGCGAGGTCGCCGGGTCCGAGCACCGATATGCGCCAGCCGCGCCGTTGAGCTGCGCGAATCATCGCGAGGGTGGAGTCCTTGGCGACGTTCAGCGTCGCGATGGGGTCGATGACGAACGCGATGTGCAACACGTCTTGCCGAACCGGCGAAGTTGCGGTGAACATACGACAAGGGCAACACCGTGGCCAGCGGCCAAAGCAGGTACGAAGTCGTGGAGACCAGGCAAGTGGGCGAGGCGAGCGAGAACCGTGGACAAGATCGCGCGACGGGCGCGGCGATCGCGGCTTGGCGCCGCAGACCCGAGGATGCACACGCCTTGGCGGGTGTCCGTGCCCTGTTGCTGGCATGCCGGGCGAACGCGATCCAGGCCGGGGCGGGAGGCGATCACGCCCGCGACCTCGCGCGCTCGGTTTGCAACCTGCTCGATCGCATCCGGGAGGGTATGGTCGATCCAAGCGAAAGCTCGATCGGTGCGGTGGCCGATGCCGCGGGCCTGCTAGGGAACCTGACCCAAGGCCTCGACGACGCAACCGTCGGCATCCTGGTGGAACGGCTCGACGCCTACGCCTCGGGTTTGACGGATCTGGAACTGGAGGACAGCCAGGACCGGGGGGGCCTTGGCAACGAGCCGCCGCTGCTCACCGTGCGTCATGACGGCGTGCGGGTGACGCCGGGATCCTTCGACGCGGCTTCCGAGACCGAGGATCTGGGAGGCGAGCTTGCCGTCCTTCTGGACGCGTGGGAGGCCATCGCTGTTCAACTGCATGGCCAGGTGACGGCCGTTCGCGCCATCGACATGGACGGCGCCAATCGCAGACTGCGCCGACTTGCCGAGAGTCTGCAAACCACGGTGGACACGGTTGAACGTTTGCACCAGGTATTGGCGTCCTACGCACGCCGGGTCTCCGGATGAGGCTATGGGCCGGCTATGGGACGAGCCGCTCGGCGATCGCCTCGGTGGGCGGGGCCTTGTTCAACGTGTAGAAGTGGAGGCCCGGCGCCCCGCCGGTCAGCAGGCGTTGGCAAAGGATTGACACGACCTCGGTGGAAAAGTCGAGGAGGGCGTCGGCGTGTTCCCCGATCTCGTCGAGCCGACGCTGCAGCCAGCGGGGAATGTCCACACCCGCCTTGGCCGAGAACCTGGCCAGGGTGTCGTAGTTGGTGATCGGCATGACGCCGGGCACGATGGGCACATCGATTCCCGCCGCCGCGCAGCGGTCGCGGAAGTGGAAGTAGGCTTCGGCATTGTAGAAATATTGCGTGATGCAGCCGTTGGCGCCGGCATCGATCTTGCGCTTCAGGAACTCGATGTCACGGCTTGCGGACGGTGCATCGGGATGCACCTCGGGATACGCGGCGACTTCGATGTAGAGCGGCGCGTCGATGCGGGCGCGGATCAGGCGTACCAATGCATCGGCGTAGCGGAACTGATGGGAGGAACCGGCACCGGACGGGACGTCGCCGCGCAACGCGACGATGCGGTCTATGCCGAGCTTCAGATACTCGTTGAGCAAAGCGATGACGTCGTCGGCGTCGACGCCGCCCCACGACAGGTGCGGAATCGCGTTGATCCCCGCTTCTCTGAGGGCGGCGACCGCCTCGTAGGTTCGTTCGCGGGTGGAACCGCCCGCCCCGTAGGTCACCGAGTAGAACTCGGGCCCCAAACGCGAGAGTCGCTCGGCCGTGGCCACGAGATTGGCCCTGCCTCGCGACGACCGGGGCGGAAAGAACTCGAAGCTGAACTGGGGCATGGCGTCGAGGCGGACGGCTGGCAACGCTACGCGACAACGGCGCTTTGCCCCAAGGGGGCAGTGCCGACCGGGACGGGTGGGATTGGATTGCCCCGACGCTGAGTTAGCGTTCCTAGGACCCGTTGGCGGCGGTGCGCAGTTCCTCGGCCTTGTCCGTTCTCTCCCAAGTGAAGGTCTCTTCCTCGCGACCGAAGTGTCCGTAGGCAGCCGTGGTGCGATAGATGGGTCGTTTGAGGTCCAGCATGTCGATGAGTCCCTGGGGCTTCAAATCGAAGCATGCACGGATCAGTTGAACGATCCGCTCGTCGGAGATCGTGCCGGTGCCGAAGGTGTTGACGCTGACCGAGGTCGGCTCGGCGGTGCCGATGGCGTAGCTGACCTGGATCTCGCAGCGCTTGGCGAGACCTGCCGCAACGATGTTCTTGGCCACGTAGCGGCCCGCGTAGGCTGCGGAACGGTCCACCTTCGAAGGGTCCTTGCCGGAGAACGCGCCGCCGCCGTGACGCGCCATGCCGCCGTAGGTGTCGACGATGATCTTGCGCCCGGTTAGGCCGCAGTCGGCGATCGGACCGCCGGTCTCGAAGCGTCCGGCGGGGTTGATGAAGGTCTTGGTGTCGGCCGTGATCCAGTTGCCGGGCAGGACCGGCTTGATGATCTCCTCCATCACCGCTTCGTGCAGCGTTGGATCGTCCACCGACGGGGAATGCTGTGTCGACACGACGATCGCGTCGACGGCGATGGGAATGCCGTCGCCGTTGTACTGGAACGAGAGTTGGCTCTTGGCGTCGGGGCGCAGGAAATCGATCCCTGCGCGCCGCACGTCGGCGTGGCGGCGCATCAGCCGGTGGGCGTAGGTGATAGGGGCGGGCATCAATACGTCGGTTTCGGCCGTGGCGTAGCCGAACATCAGCCCCTGGTCGCCCGCGCCCTGCTCATGGTCGGCGGTCGCGTCGACGCCTTGGGCGATTTCGGCCGACTGTTGGCCCAGGATATTGAGGACCTGTGCCGAGGCCAGATCGTAGCCGCTGTCGGGGTCGCCGTAGCCGATGTCGTCGATGACGCCCCGGGCCAGGGCATCGATGTCCACCGCCGCCCGGGATCGGAACTCGCCGGCGACCACGACCAGGTCGTCCTTGAGCAGCACCTCGCAGGCCACTCTCGATTCGTCGTCCTCCGCGAGCATGGCGTCGAGGACGGCGTCGGAGATCTGGTCGGCCATCTTGTCCGGATGGCCTTCCGACACCGACTCGGAGGTGAAGACCGAGTAGTCAGACATGGGGAGGAACCTTCGCCCAGGTGAAAAAAGGGGCGCATTGTACCGCGCAGGGAGCCCCCGCGACCGTCGCGGCCAGGTGGGGAGGTGGGGAGACGGAACTGTCTGGTAGTCTCAGCGGGATGGCCATCGCATCGCTCAAGAGCTTGGACATTGCCGGTAGACGAGTTCTCATCCGGGAAGACCTCAACGTACCGGTTCGAGACACTCGGGTGACGAATACCGCGCGCATCGACGCGGCCGTGCCCACGATCCGCCACTGCCAGCAAGCGGGCGCGCGCACCATCGTGGCATCGCACCTTGGCAGGCCGGACGCAGGTCGTGTCGATCCCGCCCTATCGCTCAAGCCGGTTGCCGAGGCGCTCGGGGATGCGCTTGGCTGCGTAGTGCCGGTGCTTGAAGACTGGTCGGGCGGCGTCGACGTAGCGCCGGGCAAGGTGGCGCTGCTGGAGAACATCCGCTTCGAGCCGGGCGAGACGTCCAACGATCCCGACCTTGCCCGCCGCCTTGCCGATCTCTGCGACGTCTTCGTCATGGACGCCTTCGGCACTGCGCACCGCGCCCACGCGTCCACGGCGGGCGTGGCGCTGGCGGCGCCCCTGGCTTGCGCCGGGCCGTTGCTGGAAGCGGAACTCGACGCCTTGGGACGGGTACTGGACGAACCGGCCCGGCCGTTGGTGGCGATCGTGGGGGGTGCGAAGGTCTCGACCAAGATCGAAGTACTCGAGTCGCTCGCGCGTTTCGCCGACACGGTCATCGTTGGCGGCGGCATCGCCAACACCTTCCTGCTGGCGGATGCAGAGTCCATCGGCGCTTCCCTGGCGGAACCGGATCACCTGGATACCGCTCGCCGGATCATGGCCCGGGTGGATGTCCCGATGCCGGTCGACCTGATGACCGCGCGGCGGCTCGATGCGACACACGTGGCTCGCTTGCGGCTTCGGGGGGAGGTCCGCGGCGACGAGATGATCCTGGACATCGGTCCGGAGACCGGGCGCCGGCTCGCGGCGCTGGTCGCAGGTGCCCGCACCATCCTCTGGAACGGCCCGCTGGGCGTGTTCGAGTTCGATCAGTTCGGCGAAGGTACACGGGTGCTGGCGGAAGCCATCGCGGGTGCCGACGCATTCTCCGTCGCCGGTGGCGGCGACACGCTGGCGGCGATCGGGAAGTACGGCGTCGGCGAGGGCATCTCGTACCAATCGACGGGCGGCGGCGCCTTTCTCGAGTACTTGGCAGGCGCGAGCCTTCCCGGGGTCGCCGCCCTCGAAGGGCGCGGGCCGTGATTGAAGTGCTCGGGCGCGTGTTCCCGCCAGAGCGCGTGACCACGGCGCCGGGGGATCTCGAGAACTGGGGCCGGGATTGGACCCGCAGCTTTGCCGTTGCACCCTCGGCCGTCGTGTTTCCGGAAACCGTCGAAGAGGTGGTTGCCGTCACCCGCCTTGCCAACGAGAACGGTTTCGCCCTGGTGCCGTCGGGAGGTCGAACGGGCTTGTCGGGCGGTGCCGTCGCGAGCCATGGCGAGGTAGTGGTCTCCTTCGACCGGATGAACCGCATCCTGGGCTTCGACGAGTCCGACCGGGTCGTTCGCTGTCAGGCCGGGGTCGTGACCGCCGCGCTGCACGAATTCGCGGCCGAACGGGGTCTTTGCTACCCGGTCGAGTTCTCCTCGACCGGGTCCAGCCAGATCGGGGGCAACATCGCCACCAATGCCGGCGGCATCAAGGTGATCCGCTACGGAATGACCCGCGACTGGATCGCGGGACTCACGGTCGTCACCGGTGCCGGGGAGGTGCTGGAACTCAACCGGGGCCTTGTGAAGAACGCCACCGGCTACGACCTGCGACACCTGTTCATCGGCGCCGAAGGCACCCTGGGGTTCGTGGTCGAAGCCGACGTCAGGCTCACCGAGGCTCCGCCGCCGACCCGGGTCATGGTGCTTGGGCTCGATCGGATCAAGGACATCCTCGGCGTGTTGACGCGGTTCCAGGCCGAGGTAACGCTGTCCGCGTTCGAGTTCTTCTCGGATCTGGCATTGCGAAGGGTGACCCGGCATCGTTCGTTGCCCGACCCGCTGGACTCGTCAGCGGCGTTCTACGCCCTTCTCGAGTTCGACGCCGACGACGAAACGGCCGCCTTGGCGGCGTTCGAGGACTCACTCGCGGCCGGCTGGGTGAGCGACGGCGTGATGAGCCAATCCGATGCGCAGGCCCGGGCGCTCTGGGCGTTGCGGGAAGGCATCACCGAGAGCATTGCCCCGGAGATGCCGTACAAGAACGACTTGGCCGTGCGGGTCTCCGAAGTCCCCGGTTTCCTCACCGACGTGGACCGAGCGGTCGGTCGGCACTACCCGGATCTGGAGATCTGCTGGTTCGGCCATATTGGAGATGGCAACCTGCACCTCAACATCCTGAAGCCACCTGCGCTTTCTATGGATGCCTTCTACGAACGCTGCCATGCCCTCAGTCCGGAGTTGTTCAAGCTCGTGCAGGCACGCCGCGGCAGCGTCTCCGCCGAGCATGGCGTCGGTTTGCTCAAACGGGACTTTCTCGGATTCTCGCGTAGCGCCGCCGAGATCGAGGTCATGCGCGCCGTCAAGAATGCCCTCGATCCAAACGGCGTCATGAACCCGGGAAAGCTACTGCCGTAGGGCTTGTCCCGTCCCGATCATGGGGCCGAGCGGGCCACACCGCGCTTTCGCGGGGTGACGGCAAGAGGCGCTAGGGTCGTGGACCGTCGGAGGGCGTGAACTCGCGAACGCCGTCGGACGTGCCCACCAGCACCAGGTCCGGCCGATTGACAGCGAAGATGCCGTTCTCCACCACTCCGGCAACGTTGTTGAACCGCGCTTCGATGGCGTGCGGTTCGGCGATGGAAAGCCCATGCACGTCGAGTACCGCGTTGCCGTTGTCGGTGACGAAACCGCCTCGCTCCCGGACGTCGCCGCCTAGGCTTTGAAGACGACGCGCCGCCGACCGGCGCGCCATGGGAACGACCTCCACGGGCACGCCGAACGCGCCGAGCGTATTGACCATCTTGCTGTCATCGACGATGCAGACGAACACCTCGGAGGCCGCGGCGACGATTTTCTCCCGGGTGTGGGCGCCCCCGCCACCCTTGATAAGGGCACCGCCCGGCTCGACTTCGTCGGCCCCGTCGACGTACACCGCGACGGCATCGACGTCGTTCAAGTCCAGGACTTCGATGCCGTGGGCGGCGAGCCGCTCGGCACTGGCGTCGCTACTCGAGACAGCGGCATCGAACCGTTCCTTGACGCTCGCCAGGGCGTCGATGAAATAGTTGGTGGTACTGCCGGTACCCACCCCGACGATACGCCCGGCGCCGAGGGACGGCAGAACGTGCGCGAGAGCCGCTTGGGCGACGCGCCGCTTCAACTCGTCCTGGGTCATCGCCATGGGTTGAGTATCCGCTATTTCAGAACGACTGCCACCCGTTTTCCGTGACCACGTCGGTCAAGGCGACGTCCGTGGGTGCACTCGGGAGCCCGTCGGCTCGTTGGCACTCGTGGGCGATGCCGATGCGCTTCGCTATTGGCGTCGCGTTGAAGTAGCGGTCGTAGTAGCCCCCGCCCATGCCAAGCCGGTGACCCTGGCCATCGAACGCGACGAGAGGCGTCAGGACCACGTCTGGCGTTACGAATTCGGGCATCGACGGTTCGTCGATCCCGAAACGGTTCGCGCGCAGCGGTTCGGCGCGACGGTACGCGGCGAAGCGCATCTCGCGGTGCAGTAGCACGGGAACGGCGACCGAGATCCCTCTCTGCCAACACCTCTCGATGAGGTTCCCGAGGTCGACCTCGCCGTCCCGGGCAAGGTATGCGGCTACGGTTGCATCGTCGGCAAGACGTTTCGAGATCTCCTCGGCAACCGTGCGTGCGTGACGACGTTGGCAATCTTCGGAGAGCGCACGGCGGGCCGCTCGGTAGAACTGGCGCAGGGATCGTTTTCGGCTTGCCGGCATCGGACACCTTTCGCGGGAGGGAATCGCGAGGTTGCGTCACCCCTGGTCGTGCCACGAGAAACGCGCCGCAAGGGCGGCGCGCTGAACGCGCCTTTGGGCGGCGCGAATTTGTCTCCCGGCGGTGCGGCTGCTTGGTAACCCTGAACCGTTCTGGTTCAAGGCGGGGATCCAGGCGGCTCCTAAGGCTTCCCGCGAACTCCCGCTCACTCGAAGCTCGCGGGTCATCGGTTGGGTCTGCACACCGGCGCCGACGCCAGATCTCCTTAGGTTTCTCTAACGGCTCTAGGATGACGGAAGCTGGCCAGCACCCCAGGAGACCACACAAGTATAGACACAAAACCGTGCTTCGGTGGAACCGGGTGCGGTGCGCGACGACCCGCACATGCCGCAGTCGTCGTGGGCGGCCCTTGCGGCCGTCCGCACATGCCGCGAGGTTGGCCGGGCCGGGGCAAGCCTGGGCCTACCCGCCCGTCTTCCTGTGCGATTCGACCGCCTGCTCGACGCGCTTGGTCAGTTCGGTCACCTTGTCGGGCGTCACTTGATTCCCGGCGCCGACCTCCCGGTGCAGACGGCGGTTGTCGTGAATGGCGTTGAGTGCCGCCATGACGGCGATCCGTTCGACCCCGAATACCTTGCCGGCTTCGCGTATCCGGGTCATGCGCTGGTTGAGGTCACGAGCGGCAGCGGCGAGTTCGTCCGCCTCGGACTCCGGGCAGCTAACCTGGTATTCGTTGTCGAGTATGCGGATTCCAATGGTGGTGGTTGCATCGCTCACCGGCGTTCTCCTACCTGCGTCGCGTCCATTGACTTCAAGCGGCTGATGAGCGCGTCGATCTTGCTTCGGGCCAGTTCGTTGCGCTCGAGGAGCTCGGATTTTTCGGCAGCCCAGGCCCGGTTTCGCTCGCGAAGAGCCCGGTTCTCGTTGGCGAGGGACTCGCAGAGCGCGATGAGTTCCTCGACCTTGGCTTCGAGGGTAATAAGGTCTTCCGCCAACATGTAGCTAAGTTTGGCGTGATCGAGCGCTCTTGTGAAGTCGCTAACCTGGAGGATCTCGCTGCACGGAATGCTCCCATCGTCCGGCCGGCACAGCCGACGCGATTATTAGGGGGATCATGAACGTTCTTATTGCACGGCGAGCGAGGATGCTGACAGACTCGCCAACCGTGGCTATGAGCCGCGACTGTTTCGCGGTCGCCCCGAGAATTCGCTGTGTGAATTCTCCCGGCGGAGCGGCGGCGCTGACCGCCAGGCAACAAACGGTGAATCTGTCCCATGCGAGAAACGGTTTACGACGCCGCCGTGGTCGGCGCGGGCATAGTAGGGCTTGCTGCGGCGAACGCCCTGGCTGGGGCCGGCTACCGCACTGCGCTGGTCGAGCGCACGCCGCCGCCACGCCGCCGTGGCGAGTTGGGTTTCGACCTGCGCACCGTTGCGCTTACGCCGAAGTCGGTGGCGTTTCTGCGCACTCTCGCCTGGATTGACGATGCAGAACTCGGCCCTGTCGAGGCGATGCATGTTTGGGAATACGACGGCGCCGGATCACTGCGGTTTGCCGGCGATGGCCCACTCGCCTATGTCGCCGAGAACAGCGCGCTCACCACCCGTCTGTGGGGGGCTGCCAAACGGTGCCTGGACATCTTGCCGGAAAAGTCGGTGACCGGGCTGACGCACACGCGGGACGCCGTTGTGCTTACCGGGCCCGACTTGGCCGCGCGTTTGGTGGTTGCCGCGGACGGCGCGGACAGCGTGGTCCGAGGGCTGACCGCGACGCCGGTGCGGTACGAGCCCTCGTATCGGCGGGGGCCCCAGCACGCCATCGCGACGATTGCACGCACCACGCGGCCGCACGTCAACGTCGCCTACCAGCGCTTTGGCCGTACCGGTCCGGTGGCGCTGCTACCGCTCGTCGACAGCACTCCTGCCGGAACGTCAGGGGGTCGGGGCCATACGGTTGCGGTGATCTGGAGTACATCGGCTGTCGAGAGCGACCGGCTCCAACTGTTGGACGACGACGGCTTTCGGGCCGCGCTGGGTGCCGAGGTCGAGGGCGTGCTTGGCGAATTCGCGGCGATCGACCGCCGCCTTTCGTTTCCGGTCCGCCAGGGCTTGACCGCGGACTTCAACCCAGCCCCGAGGATTCTCATCATCGGCGATGCGGCCCGCACCCTGCACCCGCTGGCAGGCCAAGGCGTCAACGTTGGCTTGGAGGACGTTCGCGCACTTGCGGCCACGGCATCCGCCTCCGACCTCGGCGCGGGCAGGTGGCGAGACTTCGCCCGTGAACGGCGGACCCGGTCGAAGCTCATGATGGCGTCGATGCGCGCGCTGCTCGCGGCCTACTGCGGACCCCGGGCCAGCAATCCCTGGATGCGGCTGGCGAGGAATGCGGGTGTCCGGTTCATCGACGCCGCGCCGGTCATCAAGGCCCAACTGGTTCGCGAGGCGATGGGCCTCGGGCCCTTGGCCATGCACCGGGAGACGCGTGCCGAGCCTGGGGCTTCGAACGGTTTCGAGAGCCCGGGGACGTCATCGGAGATTGCATGAAACTCACGCCGATAATGGGTGGTCAAACCCGACGCCGGCGATGTCGCGGGCACGAGCAGGCGAGCAAGGTACATGGCTGAACGAAGGACGGCGCTCTACGATGTGCACGTGGCCGCAGGGGCGCGCATGACGCCTTTCGCGGGTTGGTCGATGCCCCTCAACTATGGTTCCCAGATCGCCGAGCACCACGGCGTCCGGCGATCCGTGGGCATGTTCGACGTATCGCACATGACGATCACGGACCTGGCAGGCGACGGTGCCCGGTCGCTACTCGCCGAGGTATTCGCCAACGATGTCGCCAAGGCTGAACCGGGCAGGGCGGTCTACGGCGTGCTGCTCAACGAATCCGCAGGCATCGTCGACGATGTCATCGTCTACGGCAGAGATGCGGGCTACCGGTTGGTCTCCAACGCGGGTACTCGTCAAAGGGTCCTCGAGTGGCTGGGCGTCCGCGCCGCCGACAGCGACATGGAATTGCGCCGACGCGACGATCTCGCCTTGCTGGCCGTCCAGGGGCCGGATTCCTTGGCCGTATTCGCGAAGGCGTCGGGTGTGGATGTGGCGAACCTCGGGGCATTTCGCGTACGCGAGCGAAACGACTGGATGATTGCCCGCACCGGCTACACGGGAGAGGACGGCGTTGAAGTCGCCTTGCCCGAGGACGAAGCGCCCGCGCTCTGGCGGCGACTGGCGGACGCAGGCGCGATGCCGGCGGGACTCGGGGCGCGGGACACCCTCCGCCTGGAAGCGGGTCTGCTGCTCTATGGTCAGGACATGGACGAGACCACGTCGCCGCTTGAATCCAACCTGGGCTGGACGGTTGCCTGGGATCCGCCGAACCGAGCCTTCGTGGGTCGCGACGCGCTCGCACGACAGCGATCAGCGGGGCCGGAACGGGTCTTGAGGGGCATCGTTCTGACCGTCAGGGGCGTCATGCGCCACGGCCAGCGCGTACGGTCGAACGCCGGCGACGGCACCGTCACCAGCGGTATCTTTTCTCCCACCTTGGGGTACAGTATCGGCTTCGCGCGGGTTCCCCGCGGGGCAGCCGGGGATTGTCTGATCGAGATACGCGGCTCGGACATCCCTGGTCGAATTGTCAGACCGCCGTTCGTGCGGCAGGGAAAGCAGGTATTCAAATGAACGATGTCACTTCCGACATGCCGGCGGACATACCCGACGATGTTCGGTACGCGCCGAGCCACGAATGGGCGCGCCTCGACGACGACCTGGTCACCGTCGGCATTTCGGACTTCGCGCAACAGTCGTTGGGCGACGTGGTGTTCGTCGAACTGCCGGAGGTCAACGACGAGGTCCACGCGGGTTCGGAAGCGTGTGTCGTGGAATCCGTCAAGGCGGCGGCGGACGTCTACGCCCCGGTCTCCGGTACCGTGGTGGCGGTGAACGACGCACTTGAGGACGCCCCCGAGACCGTCAACCAGGATCCCTACGGCGACGGCTGGTTCTTCAAGGTGGAGCCCACCGATCTGGATGAACTGGACGACTTGCTCGATGCCGACAGCTACGGACAGCATTGTGAGTCCGAGGGCGACGAAGACTAGCGGTGACCGCAAGGGTCGCCCTACGGCATTGAGGTATAGCGCTCGCTAAGCGGGAGCTAGACGGGAATAGTGCCTTTCATACCCCACACCGACGATGATGTCCGCGCGATGCTCGCGAGGATCGGCGTGACATCCATCGACGCGCTCTTCGACGAGATCGAGCCGGCCCTCAAGACGGCTGATTTCAGCGAGATCGACGACGGCGTTGACGAAATGACGATGCTTGCCGAGATGGCGAGCCGCGCCCGCCGGGACGAGACAGGGCCCTGCTTCACCGGAGCGGGATGCTACGACCATCACATCCCGGCGGCGGTGTGGGACATTGCCGCGCGGGGCGAGTTCATGACCGCCTACACGCCCTACCAGGCGGAAGCAAGCCAGGGCACGCTGCAGCTCATCTACGAGTACCAGACCATGATCACGGCCCTGACGGCGCTCACCGTCTCCAACGCGTCGGTCTACGACGGGGGATCGGCGCTCGGAGAAGCCGTTCTCATGGCCGTGCGCGCCAACCGCCGCCATCCGTCGATGAAGACCGATGGCCCCCGCCGTGTCGCCGTTGCCGGCGCGTGCCATCCGCACTATGTCGATGCGGCGGCGACCATCACGCGAAACCAGGGTATCGAACTGGTGTCGACGGGGACATCGGGTGGGCGCGCCAGCCTCGATGCGCTCGCCGACATGACCGGCGAGCGTGCGCCCGTCGCGGTGGTCGTCCAGCAACCGAATTTCTTCGGTCTGATGGAGCCGGTCGACGAGATTGCCGACTGGGCGAGCGCAAACGGCGCCTTGGTCATCGCCGTTGTCAATCCCACGTCGCTCGCGATCCTGAGACCGCCGGGCGAGTGGGGTGCGAACGGTGCCGACATCGCCTGCGGGGATGGTCAGCCGCTGGGTATTCCGATGGCGTCCGGTGGTCCCTCTTTCGGCTTCATGTGTACGCGAGAGAGCCATGTTCGCCAGCTTCCGGGGCGCTTGGTGGGACGCACTGTTGACCGTGACAACCGACCGGGCTTCACGCTGACCCTGCAGGCCCGGGAGCAGCACATCCGGCGTGGCAAGGCGAGGTCGAACATCTGTACGAACCAGGGGCTGCTGGTGACCGCGGCGACGATCTACCTGGCGATGATGGGGCCGACGGGCCTGGCGCGGATCGCGACCCGGTGCCACGAGCGGACCCGGGAACTGCTGCGGACCCTCGTCGGCATCGAAGGCGTGGCAACGCGCTTTGGCGGTCCGTTCTTCCACGAGCAGGTGATCGACGTAGGGCAGGACGCGGATCGCGTGGCGGGGGACTTGGCGGCCCGCGGCATCGTCGGCGGACTGCCCCTCGGACGCTACTTTCCCGAGCTTCGGGACTGCCTCCTGGTGTGCGCAACCGAGAAACGCACCGACGATGACATCGCGCGCTTCGGCGATGCCCTCGAGCAGGTACTCCACGGATGACTCCGGGCGATACGATCTTCGACATCGGATCCCCCGGACGGCGGGCGAGTGCCCAGTATCCCGCGGCCGGGGATGTATCGGACCTGCCAACGAGCTGCCTTCGAACCCAACCGCCAGGACTGCCCGAGGTTTCCGAACTGCAGGCGGTGCGCCACTACACGAACCTGTCGGCTAGGAATTTCTCCATCGACACCCAGTTCTATCCGCTGGGATCCTGCACGATGAAGTACAACCCGCGGGGCGCGCATCGGGCGGCCAGCCTGCCGGGTTTCTCAAACCGCCACCCGCTGGCGCCGGCGTCGGCGAGCCAGGGATTCCTAGCTTGCCTCCACGACCTTCAGGAAACCCTGAAACAGGTTACGGGCATGGCTGCGGTCTCGCTGACCCCCATGGCCGGTGCCCAGGGGGAGTTCGCGGGCGTGGCCATGATTCGCGCCTGGCACGATGCCCGTGGGGACGCCGGACGCCGGGAGATTCTCGTGCCCACGGCCGCCCATGGGACCAACCCGGCCACCGCCGTGATGTGCGGCTACCAGGTGCGCGAAGTGGCCGTCGCGGAGGACGGCGACGTCGACGTGGCCGCCTTGAAGGAGGCGCTCGGCGAGAGAACAGCCGGCATCATGCTCACCAACCCGTCCACCTGCGGGGTCTTCGAACGTCGCATCCGGGAGATTGCCGACGCCGTGCACACCGCGGGCGGGCTGCTCTACTACGACGGCGCCAATCTCAACGCGATCCTCGGCAACGTCCGGCCCGGCGACATGGGGTTCGACGTGTTGCACATGAACCTGCACAAGACCTTCGCAACACCGCACGGCGGCGGCGGTCCCGGCTCGGGCCCGGTGGGTGTGGCGGAGAGGCTGGTTCCGCATCTTCCGACACCCTTTGTCGTGCGGGACGGCGATGCCTACCGCTGGGTGGAGGGCGACGAGATGCCGGGATCGATCGGCCGCTTGTCGGCGTTCATGGGCAATGCCGGCATCCTGCTGCGCGCACTGGCCTACGCCCGGATGCTGGGTCGGGAAGGCATGCGACGGGTCGCCGAGTACGCGACACTCAACGCCAACTACCTGATGGCGCGCCTTGCCGACGCGGGATTCGAACTCGCCTACCCGGAGCGGCGGGCGAGCCACGAATTCATCATCACGTTCCGGAACGAAGCGAAGACCCTCGGTGTCACCGCGATGGACTTCGCCAAGCGCCTGCTCGATTTTGGCTTCCATGCGCCGACCACCTATTTCCCGTTGCTCGTCCCGGAGTGCTTCCTCATCGAGCCAACGGAAACCGAGACCAAGGCCGAACTCGATGCCTTCGTCGACGCGATGGTCCGCATCCGTGCGGAAGCCGAGGCGGATCCGGAACGGGTGAGGACCGCCCCGCACACGCTGCCGGTCAGTCGGTTGGACGACGTCAAGGCAGCGCGGGAACTCGACCTGACGCACGTGCGATCTCCGACCTGAGCGCGTGCGATATCTCGCACGACCCATGAGACCGAAATCGGGTGTGTCCGATTTCGGAATCCTCGGCCTTGTCATTCGGGACTTCCGACCTGAACGCGTGCGACATCTCGCACGACCTGTGAGACCGAATCGCGTGTGTCCGACTCCGGAACCGTGTTCCCGGCGACGACGCGCCCTGGCGGGCGCGTTAGGGTCGCCCCTACTTGGTCGCCGTCAACTCGAAGAGAAGGGGAAGCAGGTCGCGGTCGAAGGGTAGTCGCCAGAGGCCATCGTCGCCTTGGGTCATGCCGGAAAACTGCCTGTAGAGGGTTGCCGGGTGCTCGGCGAATGACGTGAGGCGCAGGCCCGCATCCAAGAGGGCGCCAAGGATCTCGCCGATGCTGTGCTGCCATTCGTGGCATGCCGAGGCGATGGGTTGTTCGCCCGCGTAGGATGGCGCGCCGCCGGCGAAGGACATGCCGTCGGGGTCGGGGAAGTAGCCGTAGCGGACGTTGAGGTCGCGCTCGGACGCGAGGGTCGTCTCGTCGTCGAAGACCTGGCTCGCGGGGTGGATTTCGAGGAGGTAGAACAGTCCGCCGGGCTTCAGGTAGCGCGAGACCAGACTCGCCCAGGAGACGAGATCCGGGAGCCATGCGAGAACCCCCATGGCGGTGTAGACGATGTCGAACTCGCCATCGAGAACCGCCGGCAGGTCGTAGATGTTCGAACGGATGAACCGGGCATCGAGTCCGGCCTCGTCGTTCAGCCGACGTGCCAGGGCGACGGCCTCGTCCGAGATGTCGACGCCGGTGGCCTTCGCGCCAAGGCGCACCCAGGACAGGGTGTCGAGGCCGAAGTGGCATTGCAGGTGCAGGAGCGACTTGCCGCGAACGTCGCCTACGGTCGCGCGTTCGAATTGGCTCAAGGTATTCCGACCCGACTTGAAGCCCGTCACATCGTAGAAGTCGGACGCGGCGTGGACCGGCGTCCGTTCGTTCCAGTTCGCGCGATTCAGCGCGATGCGCGCATCATTGGCCATGGTATTCCCGCCGTCACGCTACGCGATTGCCTTCTTGAATTCGGCAAGATCCTTGATCGGTGCCGAGCACTGCAGACCGGTGCAGATGTAGCCGGCCACCGCCGGATCGACATCGTCGGTGACCAACCGTAGGGGATTGGCCGGCGGCAGGTAGCTCGGCAGTCGCCGGGCGTCCTCGGGTATGCCATACACGAGGCGCGACGGTCGGTAGCCGGCGCGAGCCGCTGCCAGCCACGGCGCGAGAGCCTCGCCGGGCCCGCGGACGATTACAAGCTCGCCCGGATGCCGGTGTTCCTCGAGGGCGGTAAGCAGCGTGCAGTGGCTTGCCGGATGCTGCGCGATGAAACCGCGCCCCCAGGCGACCGTCTGCTCGGCTGCGGTCAGGAAGCGGGGCTCCCCGAGCAGGTGACCGAGGCCGAGGAGGGCCCGGGCGGCGACGCCGTTGCCGGGCGGCATGGCATCGTCCGCAGTGGGCTTCGGCCGGTGGATGAGCTGTTCGTGATCGTGAGCGGTGAAGAAGAAACCACCGGTGTCCGGATCCTGAAAGCGCCGGAGCAGCTCGTTGCCGAGAAAGATGGCGAAGTCCAGGTCGTCGTCACGCCACACCGCGGAAAGCAGCGACAACACGCCGAGGAGCATGTTGGCGTAGTCGTCCAGGTAGGCCGGGTAGTTGACGGTGCCGTCCTTCCAGGTCGCGAACAGCCTGCCGTCGTCGACCATCCGCGTGCGCACGAAGTCGACAGCCCGGGCCGCCGAGTCGACCCACGCCGGCTCGCCGAGCCGTACGCCGGCCTTGGCCATGCCGTGGATCGCGAGGCCGTTCCACGCTGCGATTACCTTCTCGTCCTTGCCCGGCGGCACCCGTTTGACGCGTTCCGCGAGCAACTTGGTCTTGGCGCTCGCGAGCAGCGCTTCCGCCTTGTCTTCGTCGAGGTATAGCCGTTCGACGACGGAGCGCCAGGAGTCGCGCCGGCACAGGTTCCATTTGCCTTCGAAGTTGGCTGGCTTGTCGAGGCCGTAGAGCGTCTCGACGAGCAGGTACTCGTCCTCGGTCAAGGCCCGTTTCACGGCATCCCGGCGCCACACGTAGAACTTGCCCTCCACGCCCTCGCTGTCGGCGTCCTGGGCGGCGAAGTAGCCCCCGTCGGGATGCTGCATCTCGCGCATCATCCAACCGGCCGTATCCCGTACGGCACCGGCGAACAGCGAATCGGAACCGAGCCCCAAGGCGTCCGAATAGAGCGCCAGCAATGCGCCGTTGTCGTAGAGCATCTTCTCGAAGTGGGGGATCGTCCACCGTCGGTCCGTCGAGTACCGGCAGAAGCCGCCGCCCAAGTGGTCGTAGATGCCGCCCCGGGCCATCTTCGTCAAGGTGGTCATGACGATGTTGAGCGCTACGCGGTCGGGCTTGAGCGAGAGATCGGCATGGCGGCGCGCCCAATGCCGCAGCAGCCGCTCGATCGCCGTCGGCATCGGGAACTTCGGTGCCGAACCGAAACCTCCCGCCGCCGAGTCGTACATGGCTTCGAGTTGCTCCCGGGCGTTCGCCATCAGGGTCTCGTCGTCCTCTTCGGACTCGTGCTCGAGTCGCTCGAGATTCGCGAAAACGGCGGCGAGGCGCTCGCCTTGGGTTGCGACTTCCGCACGTTTCGCCGCGTAGGTGTCGCCGATGCGCATCAGGAGGTCGGTGAAGCCCGGCAGCCCGTGCCGCGGCTGGCACGGGAAATAGGTTCCCGTGAAGAACGGCAGAAGCGTCGGCGGATCGAGGAATACGGTCAACGGCCAGCCACCCGCCTGTCGGGTCAACAGCTGGTGGCTCAGTTGGTAGATGCGGTCCAAGTCCGGCCGTTCCTCCCGGTCGACCTTGATGTTGACGAAGCGGGCATTCATGACTTCCGCCGTCGCCGTATCCTCGAAGGACTCGTGGGCCATGACGTGACACCAGTGGCAGGACGAATAGCCGATGGAGAGCAGGATCGGCACCTTCTCGGCCCGGGCGCGTTCGATCGCCTCCTCGCCCCACGGATACCAGTCGACGGGATTGTCGGCGTGTTGGCGGAGGTAGGGACTCGTCTCCCGGGCAAGCCGGTTCATGGCGTGCTATGCGGCCGGCGGTACGCGGATCGACCGGGAGCTCTCCCGGTGTGTCGGTGCCGGGCACTCGGGGACGAACCGGTACGTGGGGTCGGCGATGCACTTCTTGCGCAGTGCCAGGAGTTCGCGCCAGGTGGCGACGAGACCGTGGGTGGCTGGCGGGAGGTCGTGTTCGATCGCCTTGCGCAGCTTCGGCAGGTTGTAGAAGGGCACGGCGGGATACATGTGGTGTTCCAGATGGTACTGCATGTTCCAGTAGTAGAACGCGGGAAGCCACGAACAGGTGAACGTTCGGGTGTTCTGGCGAAAGTCCGGGATGTCGGGGTTCAGGCCGTAGTGCTGGGGTCGCCCGCACAGCAGCCCAAACCAGGCGCAATAGAACGTGCCGAAGGTGTAGACGACGATCAGGAACGCGTTCCCGGAGAGCAGGAAAGCCAGCGCCAGCACCCCGTGGCCGCCGAGCAGCGTGCGTGCCCAGTTGCGATGCCGACGACGCAGTGGTTCGTTCGATTCCGGAAGGACATGGTTGTACCAGTCGCCTTGGATCCGACCGTTGGCGTGGTGCCAGACGAGCTTGAGCCGCTGCCAGGTCGCCAACGGATCCCAGGCGAGGATGCCCAGCCAGAAACGCCATCGGCGCAGACTGAATCGTATGGGCAGGGGGACCTCGCCGTCGTAGTCGCGATGGCAGGTGGCCTGGTGGTGAATCGCGTGGCTCTCTTGGTACCAGATGTAGTCCGACCAACTGATGAACGCATAGACCTTCTCGAAAAACGCGTTCAGATTCTTCGACTTGAAGACCGTTCGGTGCTGAAGCTCGTGTACGGCGATTAACCCCATGAACGGGCCAATGGTCCCGTGTATGAACAACGACGCCAACAGGAGTGGTACCGACCACGGCCAGTTGGTGCCGTCGATGTTGAGGAATGCGAGGTACGCCAAGGCCCCGGTAACGAAGAAGAGCCCGAGGTGGCAAAGCGTCTGGGTCCAGCCGCTAAGGTCGTTGCGCTGCATCAGTTCGGCGAGGGTTGCCCGATCGATGGGGCTTCGGTACCAGTCGATCTTGAAGTCGGAGACAAACGGCGGCTTGGGGGTAGTCGCTTGCATGGTCATCCGCAAATGGGGTCCGGGTATTGTGCCGGAGACGCTCGGTATCGGCGCTCCGGCCGTGGGCGATCATTACCGATTCACCGTAGAGGCTTGCGCAGCGCCGGTCAACCGGGTGTAGCGGTGTCGACCGGCGAGCCCCAACGTGCCGTTACTGCACCAATGTGGAACAATCGGTGAATGGAGGGATATTCGGACAACCTCGACCGCGACGGATTTCGACCCAACGTAGGGATTGTTCTGCACAATGATCGTGGCCAGGTGTTCTGGGGACGCCGTGTTGGCGGATTTGACGCTTGGCAGTTCCCCCAGGGCGGTATCGAACGGGGCGAGTCCATCGAACAAGCGCTGTACCGTGAACTGCACGAGGAGGTGGGGCTCAACGAACCGGATGTGGAAATCCGGTGCCGCACCCGGGGTTGGCTTCGTTATCGAACCCCGGAGGGTCTGCGCCGGCGCGGTTCGGCACCGGGTTTTCAAGGCCAGAAGCAGAAGTGGTTTCTGCTTCGCTTGCTCGTTGACGACAGCGCGGTCTGTACGTTGCGTGCCGACAAGCCCGAGTTCGACGAATGGCGCTGGGTGAGCTACTGGTATCCGGTAGGCCAGGTCATCGCCTTCAAACGGGGTGTGTACCGGCGTGCGCTACGTGAGCTGGCGCCCTCGCTTACCGTCGCGACCGGCAATGGCGAACCGTGCTCGACGCGCTGAGACAAATCGTCCAGGACGTGGGGGCCGCCTCCGGCTTCCGTGCCGCCTTGGACCTCCTTGTCGCCCGGGTCTCGATGATCCTCGATGCGGAGGTCTGTTCGATCTATCTGCGCGACCAGCAGACCCGCCGTTTCGTGTTCGTGGCCAACGAAGGGTTCAACCAGGAGATGGTCGGGCGCGTGTCCCTGGACCCCACGGAGGGCGTCGTGGGGCTCGTGGCGGAGCGTGCCGAGCCCATCAATCTGGAGAATGCCCCGGCGCACGACCGCTACCACAAGATACTGGGCATCGGCGAGGAGTCGTTCCAGGCTTTCCTCGGCGTCCCGATCATCCATGTCCGCGAGGTTCTGGGCGTTCTCGTGGTCCAGGACCGGGAGTCCCGGCGCTACCGCGAAGAAGAGGTCGCGTTCCTGGTCACCCTGGCGGCGCAGGTCGCGGGACTGGTTGCACACGCCGAGGCCACCGGCGACGTCGACGACCTGTTTCCGGGCGCCGATGGCACGGCAGACCGCGAAGCCCGCTTTCACGGCATCCCTGGGGTTGCCGGCATCGGCATCGGCACCGCCTACGTCGTACTGCCGGCGGCGCGCCTGGAACTGGTCACGGATCGCGAAGCCGACGACGTGGAAGCCGAGCTTGCGCTCTTCGACCGGGCGATTGGTCAAGCTCGCGACGACATCGAGCGGATCAACGCGCAGATGGCGAAGAGCCTCGGGCCCGAGGAACGCGAGCTGTTCGATGCCTATCTGCACATGCTCGATGACGGCGCGCTGGCGGGGGATGTGAGGTCCGGCATTCGCGAGGGGCAATGGGCCCAGGGCGCCCTGAAGCACGCCATCCTCGAACAGGCCGCGACCTTCGAGCGGATGCAGGATTCCTACCTGCGCGAGCGGTCCGCCGACGTGCGCGAACTTGGCCAGCGGGTGCTGGCCAACCTGCAGGAAATCGGCGATACCCGGGTGAGCTACCCGGAAGAGATGGTTCTCGTCGCCGAGGAGCTCACGGCGCCCATGATGGCGGAACTTCCCATCGAGCGACTGCGAGGAATCGTCTCGCTCAAGGGGTCGCGCAACTCCCACGGCGCGATTCTCGCCGATGCGTTGGGCATCCCGACGGTGATGGGTGCCGTGAACGTGCCCATCTACGAGCTCGAAAACCGAACCGTCGTCGTCGACGGTCACTACGGCGAGGTATTCGTCAACCCCAGTTCGGCGGTTCGCGACCTCTACGACGGTTTCCAGGAGGAAGAGGAGGAGTTCGCACGGGAACTCGAGACCCTGCGCGACCAGCCGAGCATCACCCGCGACGGCCACCGCATCAACCTATGGGTCAACATCGGCCTGGTGAGCGAAATCACCCGTTCATTGGATCGCGGGGCGGAGGGTATCGGCTTGTTCCGCACCGAGGTGCCGTTTGCCGTGGGTGATCGTTTCCCCACCGAGGAGGAGCAGCGGGTCATCTACCGTGAACACATGGAGGCCTTCGATCCGCGCCCGGTGACCATGCGAACCCTGGATATCGGGGGGGACAAGCCGCTGTCCTACTTCCCCATCGAAGAGGAGAACCCGTTCCTCGGCTGGCGGGGCATTCGCATCACCCTGGATCATCCGGAGATCTTCCTCGCCCAGGTGCGCGCCATGATCAAGGCCAATGACGGCTTGGAATGCATCCTGCGGATCATGTTGCCGATGGTAAGCCGCTTGGAGCAGGTGGAGGATGCCAGGGCGCTGATCCGCCGTGCCTACCAGGAGGTCAGGGAGGAAGGCCACGACGTCAAGGCGCCGCTGATCGGGGTGATGATCGAGGTTCCGGGCGCCATCTACCTGATCCGCGAGTTCGCCCGGGCGGTGGACTTCGTGGCCGTCGGGTCCAACGACTTGACGCAATACATGCTCGCCGTCGACCGCAACAACTCGCGGGTCGCCGATCTCTTCGAGGAGGTCCACCCGTCGATGCTGCACGCGCTACGCGAAATCGCCAAGGCCTGCCACGCGGAAGGCAAGCCGGTCGGGATTTGCGGCGAGCTCGCAGGCACCCCGGAGGGGGCGGTGCTTTGCGTCGGCATGGGCTATGACGTGCTCTCGATGAACGCCGCGAACCTGCCGCGGGTCAAATGGGTGATTCGCCACGTGTCGCTGCTCGACTGCCGCCGCATCCTGGCCCGGGCGCTCAGGATGCGGTCGAACAGCGAGATTCTCGACTTCGTGCGGGATCAGCTTGTGGGTGCCGGACTCGACCGCGCCGTCCCCCACCACGAGGTGCCGATCAGTTTCTGATCGGCCCGGCGTTGCGGGCGGGGCAGCCGCGTCCGAATGACGCGCGTTCGCCATTCGCCGTGCGCGCCGGGGTGCACGCGATCCGCGACGGCACGACTTGGGTTTCCTCCGGTGCCGCGAGGGTTTCGCGAGGGCTAGGAAACCTCTGTTCAAGTCCGTCCTTGGACTTGAACAGTAGCGAAACAAATAGTTTCGCTCGCAAATTCAATGGCTTACGCCATCGAATTTGGCGGCACATCCCTGTGCCGCGCTAGGGAAGGTCTTGTTCAGACCTTCCCTAGACCACCCGAGACAATCCGCCGTCCATGTTGATCGCGCAGCCGGTGAGATAGGACGCCGCGTTGGACGCCAGGAACAGGGCCACGTTGCCGCATTCCTCCGCCTCGCCCATGCGGCCCATCGGCAGCGATTTGCCCGAGTTGGCCATGAATTCCTCGAAGCCCACGCGCTTGTCCGATCGGTCGTAGGCGCGGCGCACCTGATCCGACTTGATGCTGCCGATCATGAGCGCATTGACCAGCACGTTGTGCGGCGCGCCTTCGCCGGCCAACACCTTGGTGAGTGCCATGCCCGCAGCGCGGGACACGGAAGTCGGGGCGGAACCGGGCGGCGGGGCCTTGGCCGCGGTATTCAGGATGTTGACGATGCGACCCCAGCGACGCTCCTTCATGCCCGGAAAGACGAGGCGGGCGAACCGTATGGCCGCGAACAGCTTGAGATCGAGGTCGGCTTGCCAGATTTCGTCGGTGAGGTCCTCAAAGCGACCGGTCTGGGATTGGCCGGCATTGTTCACCAGGATGTCCACGGCACCGAGATCCGCGACAACCGCCGCGACGGTTCGCTCGATGGCCTGCGCGTCAGTGACGTCGCAGGGGTAGGCGGCGATGCGTCCGCCGTCTTGTGCCTCGATGGCTGCCTTGGCTTGCGCGAGCAAGTTCTCCCGGCGCGCGATGAGCGCCACGTTGGCGCCGGCGCCATGGAAGGCTGCTGCCATCGCTCGGCCGAGGCCGAGGCTGCCGCCCGTGACCAGGGCGGTGCGACCGGTAAGATCGAGATCCATATCGTCTCCTCTCGTGGGTTACTTCGGGGTGCGCCCGAACTTGATCGTCGTTGCCGAACGTTCGCCCGGTTCGCCGAACGGTCCGTACTGGCGTTCGACGAATTCTAGCGAGTCGCAGGCAAGGATGACGGCTGTGCTTGCCCTCGTGCCGTAGTCGGCGCCGTGGATGAAGCACGGCGAATAGCTTCGCTCGGGTGCGAGTTCCCGATCGGGCGGTGTTTCGAGCGGCAGGTGGGGCAGGGATAGGAGTCGGATGAGGTCGTCGGTCGACGCCTTCGGAGCGATGTCGGCCAGCGCGGCCGCGCCGAATACGGCCTTGGGCCACTGCTCGTAGCGTCCCACAGCCGGGCCGGGGGCGCCCGGAGGACGTGCCTTCGCCATTCGCTGTGCGTTCCGATGCGCCGCTTGCGGCGCGCCGTGGGGCGGCCCGAGGCGCGTGTTGGTAAGGCCGTAGACACCGGCGCCGAGCACGCGCACTTCGCCGGTTCGGTTGGAGGTGTAGACCAGGTCGACGCCGTCGTAGGCGATGAAGTTGAACCCGGCGTAGCGGTCGGGGTCGATGGTGTCGACGAAATCCCGGGCAGGCAGGATTCCGCGCAGAAAGTGCCAGGGCAGGTCGCCGCGAGATCGAGCCGATTGCGGGGCGCTCCGATCCTCGGTCCAGTTGGTGACCGCCGCGAGACGACCGTCCCGGGACACCGCAAGCCAAGTGCCGAGCGCTTCGTTGTCGCGCCCGCCGAAGATGACGGTTTGGCCTTCGTCCCACCAGTGTGCGGCACGGGCGGGTCGTGCGTAGAATTCGTCGCGGTTGGCGGCGACGACCAGGGGCCGGTCTGGGTGCGACCGGTAGGCGAACAGGATCAGGCACATAGCGAACGAGTATGAACTATCCCGTGATCGACAAGGTGCTCGTCGACCTGGGTCCGTTGTCGATCCGCTGGTACGGGCTGATGTATGTCTTCGGCGTGGCCGCCTTCTACCTGTTGGGGAAGTGGCGGGTGCGGCGCGGCAAGAGCGATTGGTCGGTGTCGGATGTTGCCGATCTGGTCTTCTACGGTGTCTTCGGCGTCATCGTCGGGGGACGGGTCGGTTTCGCGCTTTTTTACGGTATGGATATCCTGATCCGCGATCCGCTTTGGCTATTTCGCATCTGGGAAGGCGGCATGTCCTTCCACGGTGGCCTGTTGGGCGTGATCGTCGCCTGCTGGGTGTTCGCACGCAGGACCCAGCGGCGCTTCCTCGAGATCACCGACTTTGCCGCGCCACTGGCGCCATTGGGTCTTGGGCTCGGTAGGCTCGGCAACTTCATCAATGCCGAGTTGCCGGGGCGGGTAACCGAACTGCCGTTCGGTGTGCACTTTCCCTGCGACAGCGTTCGGGAATTGACGCTACGCTGCTTCGGCGACTTCGAGGCCGTCACCCGGCACGTGTCCAGCCTCTACCAGGCCGTCTCGGACGGCGTTGTGCTCTTGCTCGTCGTTTGGCTCTACGCTGCCAGGCCCCGTGCCGCCGGTCGGGCGTCGGGGATGTTCCTGGTGGTGTACGGCACCCTTCGGTTCCTGACCGAGTTTGCGCGGGAGCCCGACCCCGGCCGGGGGTTCGTTGCATTCGACTGGATGACCACCGGACAACTCCTGTCCTTGCCCATGTTGCTGTTGGGTATCTTCCTGCTCGTCTGGCGCGCGCGACAACGAACCACCCCGTCGTGAGATCGTGAGTTAGGCGGCGAGCCAAAAATGCCCCAGCGCCTCTCGCTGATCTGGGCCATGACCCGGAACCGTGTGATCGGCAACGCCGGTGCCTTGCCGTGGGATCTACCCGACGAGATGGCCCATTTCACGCGAACCACGCTCGGGCATCCGGTCATCATGGGTCGGCGCACGTTTCAATCCCGCGGCTCGCCATTGCCCGGGCGCCCCAATATCGTCCTGTCGAGGCGAGCTTTCGTCGCTGCCGGCGCCACCACCGTTCCCGACTTGGACGCGGCGTTGACGGCGGCGGGCGAAGGAGACTGCTTCGTCATCGGCGGGGTATGGCCATTGATCGAAGCCCTTCCCCGCGCCGATCGGCTGATCGTGACGGTCATCGATGCGGAGATCCCAGGCGACACCGTGCTGCCTGATCTGGACCTGGAGGCCTGGCGCATTGCCGACTGCGCCCCTCACGAGGTGGACGAACGGCATCCGTTCGCGTTCACCGTCATAACGATGACCCGCCGGGCCGGGTGACGAACCGTCGTCTGGGAGTGGTCCGCCCTTGGCGATTGCCTGGGTTTCGGGCGACAAACCAACCCCACCCGCCTTTTTGGCGGGGCTTTCGGCGTACGGTCGGAACCGCACGCCGGATGTCGTCGTCAGTTGCTAGAGAGCGTCTTTCTCAAACAACATCCAATGCGCGGTCAATCCCCGTCGGACGGCATGAGACGGTTCCACGTCCGGACCACGAGGATGGCCACCACTCCGCCGAGCAGCGCTACATTCACCTGGCCGACGATGGCGTCGAGGTACTCACCGATGAAGTGGATGTTGTTGAGCACACCTGTTGAAGATGCCCCCCAGACGGCGATGGCAACGGCCAGGTACGCCGTCGCGTCTTCGGCATCCAAGCACACGAAACCGTATGCCAGTCCTAGGACGACGAGTGCCAGCGGCAGGATGTCCTGTGGCACGCCGCCGGCCCACAGGCCTTCGACGATCGCGGCGATAACAATCAAGCCAATGATGATTCTGGCTGCCATTTGTTGCCTCCCTAATATTGTTGTTGTCGTGTGCGGCCACGCCCCGATATAGCTGGAACGACTTCAACAGCACCCTCGGACATATAGCACCATCGCAAGGACGCCGATAGTGGCAACATGTAGCAAAATGTTGAGGTTTGTAACCGTGTTGCCACATGAACGCGGCCGTATCGCGAAGGGCATCGGCGTCTATACTTGGGCGCTCCTAACGGTTCCGCCTTGCGAATGATCATCCAACCTCGTATTCGTGGCTTCATCTGCACGACCGCCCACCCGGACGGGTGCCGCGCCAACGTGAATCGCCAAGTGGCCGTCGTCGAGGGCCGAGGAGCGTTGCCGGGGTCGAAGAACGCGCTCGTCATCGGCTGTTCCGGAGGCTTCGGACTGGCATCGCGGATCGCTGCCGGCTTCGGCTGCGGCGCGGCGACCATCGGGGTGTCTTTCGAACGGGAACCCTCGGCAAAGCGAACCGCCACGGCTGGCTGGTACAACAACCGGGCCTTCGAGTCGGCGGCCGCCGAACGCGGTCGATACGCCCGGACCTTCGACGGCGATGCGTTCGCCGATGAGCTGCGGGCGCGGGTGGTCGACGCGATCGTCGAGGACATCGGCACCATCGATCTCCTCGTCTACAGCCTGGCAGCACCGGTCCGGACCCACCCCCGAACCGGCGAGCGGTTCCGGTCCGCGATCAAGCCGCTTGGCAATCCGCTGGCGGTCAAGACGCTGGACATAAATCGGGGCGAAGTGCGTGACATCGTCCTTGAGGCGGCGAGCGAGGCGGAAGCGCACGCGACGGTCGGCGTGATGGGCGGCGAGGACTGGGAGTTTTGGATCGATGCTTTGCTCGCGGCAGGGGCGCTGGCACCGGGCTTTCAGACGGTTGCCTATTCCTACCTCGGCAGCGACCTCACCGCGCGAATCTACCGGGAGGGTACGCTGGGACGCGCCAAGGCGGACGTGGATCGCGCGGCGTCGGCAATCACCAAACGACTCGCCGACCTCGGCGGCAGGGCGAGGGTTGCCGTCCTGAAGGCGATCGTGAGCCAGGCCAGCGCGGCGATTCCCGTTGTTCCGCTCTACATGTCGATCCTGTTCCGCGTCATGCGCGAACAGGGTAGCCACGAGTCATGCATCGAGCATATTGATCGTTTGTTCCGCGATGGACTCTACGGCGAGGTCTTGCCGCGGGACGAGTGGGGACGGCTGCGCGCGGATGCCCGCGAATTGGCCGAGACGGTGCAGACGGAAGTCAAGCGCCGCTGGGACGTCGTGGACACCACGAACATCGGCGACCTCGCCGACTTCGACGTATTCCAGCGCGAGTTCCTGGAAGTCTTCGGATTCGGATTGCCGGGCGTCGACTACGAGCGCGACGCCGATCCCCTGGACGGGAGCTAGACGCTCTTGGGTGTAGGCGTCGCGGCGACGGCAGTGTTGGTCAAGGCGGCGTTCTGGATTCCCCTCGCGCTCTGCACGATGGTGGCTTTCCGGGCCAACCCCACCGACCTCACGGCCACCTTCTCCGGCATCAGTGCCCATGCCGTGGCATTTGCGTATCTCGCCGTGGCGTTGTTTGTGGCGCATTTCCGAAGCGGGCCGGTCCTGCCGGTGATCCTGTGGATGCTTGCCTTCGGCGTGATGATCGAGGTGGGCCAGACCTTCGTCGATGGCAGGACCGGGGAGTTGTTCGACGTCTTCGTCGACGGCGTCGGAATCGCGGTCGGATGTGCTATCTACCGCACCTGGCTGTGGCGGCGCCCGCATGCAAGAACCCCGTAGCGCCCCAAAGCCGTCCCCGGCGCTTCGCTTCGCTGTGCGCAGGGGTTCGCCTCCGGCCCAGCCACGCCGACCTACCCATGGAACAATCGCCACGGTCGCAGGCTCCCTTTGGCGTTTGTTCCATGCAAGGGGCAACGCCTGTCGTCGCCCGCACTCACTGTGCCGGGCCAAAACCCGGCCTACGGCCGCGCCACGGGTCGGCTAGTTTATGCAGCCCCGGGCGGTCGCCTCGATCACGGATTCGACAACGCCGTTTCGAACGCCGAGGAATCGGTCCCAGCGGTTGATCGTCACGTCCTGTTGGTGGGTGAGGAGCAGGAAGGTATCTCCCACGGCCACGTCCTCGACGCCTTCACCACGTAGTACGACGCCGTGGTGGTCGATCGAGACGACCCTTATGCCCGCCGGGGCGTCCACCGTCGGGACGCCGTTGGGGGTGCCGATCGCGTCGATGGTCACGTCGCCGAGGGCGGTGTGCGGGTCGGGTAGGTCGACGATGCGCCCCATCACCCGGGCCGCGAACCGGAACTCGCTCATGTAGGCATAGGGCACTTCCATGATGACGTAGGTCCCGCCCTGGATCTCGTCGACCTCGGGATGCAGCGCGGCCACGTCGTAGGTCCAGGACTCCCCGGTGGAGACTAGGTCGACGGGTATTCCCACGGCCTCGATGGCCCTTTTCACCTCCAGGACACGAGTGATCCAGCGATTGCCCTCGGCGAAGCGCTGCGCCCGCGACGGTGGCCGGCCGGTGGGGACCTGGTGGCTCATCACGCCGCGGAATCGTAGGTTCGGCGCCTGCGCGGCAAGCTTCGCAAGCGCCACCGCCTGTTGCGTGGTTCGCACGCCCCCACGGCGCATGGACGTGTCGACCTCGATGACGACGCCGATCTCCACGCCGCTCTTCCGGGCACCCGTCGAAAGCTGCTCGACCTGCACATCCGAATCGACTGCCACGGTGGTGTCGACACGCCGGGCGAGGTCGGCTAGCCGGGCGATCTTGTCTTCTCCCACCACCTGGTTCGCGATCAGCACGTTGCCGGCGCCGGCTTCGACGAATACCTCGGCTTCGGACACCTTGGCCGCGCAAACTCCGCCTACCGTCCCGCCGGCCTCCACCTGCATGGCGAACACCTGCGGCGACTTGTGGTTCTTGCCGTGCGGTCGCAGTCGGATCGACTTGCCCCGGTAGTGTTTCGCGATGACGCCGATGTTGTGTTCGAGGGCATCGAGGTCGATGAGAAGCGCCGGGGTTTCGACGTCGTCCAGGGGCATTAGAAAGCGCCCCCGGCGGCGATGGGTTTCGACCTCATCCAAGGCATCAGAAAGCGCCCCGGGCGGCGACCGGCCACGCCGCCTCCAGTCTGCCGTCCCGGACGGCGTAGACGAAGTCGTGCAGTGCGAAGACCGTGGCCATGTCGGCAGGGACGAGTTGCAGCCAGTCGCCGATCGCGAACGCCTCCGGGCCCGGGAACAAGGCGATGCCGTGCTCGGCGCTGCCGGCCGACGCCGTGCAGTCTTCGTGGCCGAGCAGAACGGGATCGCCGAAGTCTCGGCCAACGGCCTTCTGCCCGGCGTCGAGGATCGCTCGTCCCGGTTCGGGGACGCCGACGACCCGGGTCGAGACGGTAACAGCGTCGTGGAACCAATCCGCGCCGCAAAGCGGCCGGTCGGGTTCGAATACCAGCGTGGCGGTGGTCGCAAGGGCTGTGGCGCGCTGCCGGGAACGTACCGTGACCAACCCTCGCATGATGCGGATGTCGTCGAACCCGGCGGCAGCGAATACCTCCGCTTCGGCGATGCTGCGCACGGCGATGCCGACCACGCCGTTCAAGGCTAGCTGTTTCGCCGCGATGGCCGGCGTCTTGTGGACCCAGGCCTCGGCTCGAGCCGGCTGTTCGGAATCCACGAACCGGGACGCCACGTCCTCGAACGTCTCGAGGTCGAGTATCAGCGCCGGCGTGTCGAGTTCCTCGACCCTTGTACCGACCGGTTTCTGAATGGGACGCTGCAACGTTCCGGACGCAACGGCCTAGAGGTACTTGTCCGTGACCGCCCCTTCCGATGCCGACGAGACGAGCTTGGCGTACTTGGCCAGGGTGCCGTGCAGGGCATAGGGCTCGGGTCGCTGCCAGCGCCCGCGCCGCTCGGCGAGTTCATCGGGACCGACTTCCAAGTTGATCTCCCGTCGTTCGGCGTCCACGGTGATCGTGTCGCCGTCCTCGACAAGCCCGAGGGGGCCGCCTTCGAACGCCTCGGGGGTGACGTGGCCGATCACGAAGCCGTGCGAACCGCCGGAAAACCGACCGTCGGTGATGAGTGCCACGTCCGACGACAGGCCGCGCCCGTTGATGGCACTCGTCGGACTCAGCATTTCGCGCATGCCCGGACCACCCTTGGGGCCTTCGTAGCGGATCACGACCACGTCGCCTGCTTGCACCGTGCCGTCCATGATCGCGGCCATGCCGGCCTCTTCGCCGTGGAATACCCGGGCGGTGCCGCTGAACCGGAGGCCTTCGTGGCCCGTGATCTTGGCCACCGCACCCTCGGGTGCGAGGTTCCCGCGCAGGATCACGAGGTGTCCATCCGGCTTGATCGGATCGTCCAACGGTCGAATGATGCGCTGGCCTGTTGGATAGGGCTGGGTGTCGGCGAGGTTTTCGGCGAGCGTCTTGCCGGTGACGGTCAGGCAATCGCCGTGCAGCAGTCCCGCGTCGAGGAGGGTCTTCATCAACGGCACGATGCCGCCGATGGCGATCAGTTCCGACATGGCGTAGTTGCCCGCTGGCCGCATGTCGGCGAGCACCGGGACGCGGCTGCCGATGCGGGTGAAGTCGTCGAGGGTGAGCGGCACCCCCGCACAATGGGCAATGGCCAGAAGGTGCAGCACCGCGTTGGTTGATCCTTCCAATGCCGTTACCACCGTGACCGCGTTCTCGAAAGCCTCCCGGCAGAGGATGTCGGAGGGCTTGATGCCGTCCCGGACCAGCCGAGCCGCGGCGACGCCGGCGTCGTGGGCGTCGCGGCGCTTGTTGTCGCTGACGGCCTCCTGGGCCGACGAGTTGGGTAGCGACATGCCCATCGCCTCGATGGCCGACGCCATGGTGTTGGCGGTGTACATGCCGGCGCAGGACCCGGGTCCGGGTATGGCCGTCTGTTCCACGGCCAGTAGTTCCTCGTCGCTCACCGTACCGGCCGCGTGGCCGCCCACGGCCTCGAACACCGAGATGATGTCCCGCCGTTCGTCCCCGGTCTGGATGGTTCCCCCGTAGACGAAGACGCTCGGCCGGTCGAGCCGCGCCATGGCCATGGCACAGGCGGGCATGTTCTTGTCGCAGCCCCCGATGGCGACGAAACCGTCGAATCCCTGGGCGCCGACCACGGTCTCGATGGAGTCCGCGATCACCTCCCTTGAGACCAGCGAATAACGCATGCCCGGGGTGCCCATCGAGATGCCGTCGGAGACGGTGACGGTGTTGAAGACGACGCTCTTCGCGCCGGCTTCGTCGGCACCGACCGCAGCGGCTCGTGCCAGCTCGTCGATGTGCATATTGCACGGTGTCACCATCGACCAGGTCGACGCGATGCCGATCTGGGCCTTTGCGAAGTCTTCGCGCTTGAAGCCAACGGGGTAGAGCATGGCGCGGCTCGGCGCTTGCTCGACGCCGTCGACGACGATGGAGGAGTAGGGGCGGCTGCTATCGGTCATCGACTCAGATCTTTGATGAGGACATGGGAGTTGCGGCGGTAGTTGTACAGCGCTTTGCGGTCGACGGGAAGCGCTTCGACGGAGGTTCTGCGAAAGCCGTGCTCCACGAACCAGTCCGCCGCCTGGGTGGTGAGCGCGAACAACCGGCGCACACCGCCGGTACGCGCGGCGACTTCGACGGTCGCCAATAGTCGCGGGCCGAGCGCATCGCCGCCGACCAGGCAGGCGAGTTCCGCAGCGTCGGCATCGAGGGGGAACAGCGCGCAACAGCCGGTGAGCGTGCCGTCGAGTTCGGCGACGAAGAAGCGCTCGATTTGGCGTTCGATGAGATCGCCCGGCCTGGGCGTCAGCGTGCCGGATGCTACGAGGGGTCGCATGAGTTCGATCACCGCCCCGGCGTCGGCGGGCACGGCCCGTCGTATCACGCGGTAGTCGCCGTCGCTGACCTGCGTGCCGGCGCCCTCGGCGGTGAACAGTTCCTTAAGCAACACCCCGTCCTCGTCGAACCCGATCAGGTGCGTGCGGGGGACGCCGCGACGACAGGCGTCGGCAAGCGCGGCGACGCGTCGCGCCGTGCGGGCATCCGGTCTCCAGGTGGTCCTCAACCGCGTTAACTCGTCGGTGGTGACGTCGCTCCGGCCCGCGATGCGCCGGGCGGCGTCGTAGACGATCAATTTGTGCGCGCGCAGGTCTCCCGCAACGGTCGCGGCGAGTTTTTCCACGCCAAGGGCGTAGGTAGCCCCGGTGTTGCCGTAGCCCACGGGGGAGATCAAGACGACGCTGTCGGCGTCGAGGAGGCGCCGGATGGTGTCGACGTGTACGCGACGTACCGCGCCGGCGGCCAGTTGGTCGACACCGTTGACGATGCCGATGGGCCTTGCCGTCACGAGGTTGCCGCCGGCCAACGGAATATGGCGCTCGCGCAACGGACTCAACGGTATGCCCGTCGTGAACAGCGACTCGAGCTTCGACCGGGCGATGGCAGCCGAGGCTTGGATGTCGTCGAGTAGACCAGATTCCACCGGCCCGTCGGCTTCGGTCTCCGCGCCGTGCACGACCACCAGGCGCACGCCGAGCACGTGCAGCAGGGCGAGGTCGTGGACCATGTTTGCGGCATTGTCGGCCGCCAGCGCATCGGCGCCGATCATGACGACGAACGTTCGACCCCTGTGGGCGCGAATGTAGGGGGAGGACGCGCGGAAGAAGCGCGCGTAGTCGTCGTTCATGCCTACACGCAATACTGCCCGATCAGGGCAGCGAGAGCGTCTTGGGCGGGTTCCAGCTGGGTGGCGTCCAGGAATTCGTCGGGCTGGTGGGCCTGATTGATGGAGCCGGGACCGAAAACGACGGTCTCGATGCCCAGCATCTGGAAGAATGGCGCCTCCGTGCCAAAAGCGACGGTGCGTGCACCTCGCCCGGAAAGGGCTTCAAGCGACTTCACCAACGGGCCGTCCGAAGGCGTTTGGTACGGCAGGACGGGTTCGAACAGCGGCTGCACGGTGGCCCGCGTGCCCTCGCTTGCGGCCTCCACGCGCTGGCGAAGCTCGTCGAGGACGTGAGCCGTATCCATTCCCGGCAGCAAGCGGATGTCGATCTGCAGTTCGGCGTGCTCGCAGATGCGGTTGGGATTGTCACCGGCGTGAAGACAGCCGAGGTTCATGGTGGGGGCGCACACCTCGAACGCCGGATCGACATGCCGCTCCGCCAATTCGCGCCGAAACGCGATCACAGCCCCCATCACCCGATGCATGGCATCCAGCGCATTGTCGCCAAGATCGGGATTGGAGGAATGCCCGGAGGAACCTGCCAAGGCGATGGAGATCATGGCGACGCCCTTGTGGGCGCGGATGGGTGCAAGTCCCGTGGGCTCGCCGATGACCGCGGCGGCCGCCTTGACCACGCCATTGGCGGCCAACACGCGGGCGCCGTCCATGGACGACTCCTCGTCGGACGTCGCGACGATGGTGAGCGGTTTGGCCAGCCCGGCATCCCGGTAACGCGCGGCGGCGGCAAGGGCCAGGGGGAAGAACCCCTTCATGTCGGCCGTGCCGAGCCCGTAGAACTTCGAGTCTCGCTCCGTAACAGCGAAGGGATCGACGCTCCACAGCGTCTCGTCGCAGGGCACGGTGTCGGTGTGGCCAGCGAGCACCAGCCCGTCCTCGCCGCTGCCGCGTTTTGCCACTAGGTTGGCCTTTCCGGGTTTGGCGGGCAACGGCTGAACGTCGACGCGGAAATCCAGGTCCTCGAGCCAGTTCGCCAAATGGTGGATGACGCCGAGGTTGCTCTGGTCGTGGGCGGCGTTGATGCAGCTCACCGACGGCTCGGCGATCAGCGTGCGGAGCATGTCAATGGGTTTGGGGAGGGGCACGGAACTCTCGCAACCTCAAGGGGTTGCGCATTGTGCCGGGAATGCGGACGCCGTTCCATGCGATTCGGCCATGGGGCCGCCGCCGACCGGGCGACTTCGCGAAGGGGGTGCTACAGGCAGCGTAGTACCACTGACCAAGGACAACGGTGCCCGCTCAGGGTGGAAGTCGACCCAGGAAGTCGTCGAGGCTGGTGCTCTCGAGTGCTGCCCGGAGGACCGTGTCCCGTGGCAGCGCGGCAATGCGGTGCGCTTCGGCATGGAACCGTGGCGTGACATCGATGCCCCGCGTCTCGAGCAGGCCTTCGAGCATGGACATCCGTTCGTCTTGGCGGCCCTCGCGCCGGCTAAGCCGGCGTTCGACGCCGAGGAACGGGTCGTCCTCCGGCCCGGTTCCGGTACGCCGGCCCATGATGTCGCCGACCCGGCGCACGGTTTCCACGGTGGCTGCGGAGGTGCTCGGCTCGTTCAGCGCCGCGTGGATCTCCACCGCCGTCAACGTTGGGAACGCCGCGCTCTCGTCGCGCTCCCGGAACCGGCCGTCCTCGAGAAGGTGGATGGTCAAGCCCGGTCGCTTGCGCTTGCTCGGCAGATCCGCGTCGGGTACTTCGACCCACAGCTCCGGAACACCCCAGGCGGCGTAGACGTCGAGCTTCCGGTCGCGGATGTCGGTGGTCAGGTCCACCTCGAATACGACGTCGGGTAGTGGGAGGTCGCCGACCACGAATACGTCGGGCACGTCGTAGCGGTAGTCGACGTAGATCAGTTCGTCGGCCTGGGCGGCGCGTATCCGAGAGCCGCCGACCCCGCGTTCCTGGAGGTCCGCGGTGCCGAACATCGCCATGGGTATGCCGCGCATCTTGGCAATGTCCCCAATCAGTTCGGCCAAGCGTGCGCTCGGTCGCTCATGCTTCGGACTGGTGTCGCGCAATTCCCAGGCGACGCCGGCTTCCCAATACTCGTAGTGCCCGTCGTAGTCGGCCATCTCGGCAGCCGACAGGGGGAAGGGCCGGCAGCCGGAGAGCGCAAAGGTGCTCTCAAGCCTGCACGTGGGCGCCGATTGCAGCGGCGAGGATGCCGTCATCGAGAAGTGCGCCCAGCGGTTCGACACAGGAAGTCGTCGGCGTCGGTACTATCGAGCGCCGCTCGGAGGATCCTGTCCCGAGGCAACGCGGCGATCCGATCCGCCTCGGCCCGCAACGTTGGCGTGATGTCGATGCCGCGGGCCACGAGCAGACCTTCGAGCATGGATATCCGTTCGTCGCGGCGGCCTTCGCGGCGGCCTTCGCGGTGACCTTCGTGGTGGCCTTGGCGGCGACCCTCGCGCCGGCTCAGCCGGCGTTCGACACCGAGGAACGGGTCGTCCTCCGGCCCGGTTCCGGTGCGCCGGCCCATGATCCCGCCCACCCGGCGCACGGTTTCCACGGTCGTTGCGGACATGCTCGGCTCGTTCAGCGCCGCGTGGATCTCCCGTGCCGACAACGTGGGGACCGCCGCACTTTCGGCGGACTCACGGAACGTGCCGTCGTCGAACAGGAGGATCGTCAGGCCCGAGGACTTGCGCTTGCCGGGCATGTCCGCGTCCGGCACTTCCACCCACAGCTCCGGAATGCCCCAGGCGGAGTAGACATCGAGCTTGCGATCGCGGACGTCGGTGGTCAGGTCCACCTCGAACACCACGTCGGGCAGGGGGAGCTCGCCGACCACGAACACGTCCGGCAGGCCGTAGCGCCAGTCGAGGCAAACCAGCTCGTCGGCCTGCACGGCGCGCAGCCGGGTGCCCCGGGCGTCGCGCTCCTGGAGGCCCGTGGTGCCCAACAAGGCGATCGGCACGCCGCGCATCTTGGCGATGTCGCCGATCAGTTCGACGAGGCGGCTGCGTGGCCATTCGTGCTTCGGGCCGGGTTCGCGCAACTCCCAGGCGACGCCGTCCTCCCAGTACTCGTAGCGGCCCTCGTAGTCGATCAGGTGGGTGTCGGTCATCGCGAAGGGTCTGCAGCCGGCGAGTGCGAAGGTACTCTGGAACTTGGTGCGGTGCGCTGATCGCAACATCGGGAACGCGGTCATCGAGGAGTGCGACTGTTCGGTCCGGAAATCGGAACATATCCCCAGACTTCACCGGGTGCAAGGGCGAGCACCCGAAAAATGTAGCCAAAACAACGTACTTAGTCCACTTCTGTGCGAGTCGCCCCGCCTTGGGGGCGCGCCCGGCTGTCGTGTGGTTGCGCCTGACGATCCAACGGTTTGTTGACCGTGACGGGAACGGCTAAGCTCGCGCAACCTCCTAGGGTGGCAATCATGGCTCAAGACACCCTCGACGACCGCGACGGTTGGATCTGGCAGAACGGCGAACTCGTGCCCTGGCGCGATGCCCGGGTCCACGTGCTCACCTACACGCTGCACTACGGCATCGGCGTGTTCGAGGGCGTGCGGGCCTACGACACCCCGGCGGGCACGTCCATATTCCGGCTCCGCGACCACACCCGACGCCTGATGGACTCCGCGCAGATCGTGCAGATCGAACTCCCCTATTCCCAGGACGAGCTTGAGGCCGCGCAATGTGACGTGTTCGCCGCCAACGAACTCCGGGAAGGCTACCTTCGACCCGTCGTCTACCTGGGTTCGGAGAGCATGGGCCTGCGAGCCAAGGGCTTGAGCGTTTGCGTCGCCATAGCCTGCTGGCCGTGGCCGAACTATATGGACCCCGAGGCCCGGGAACGCGGCATCACCGTACGCACGTCCTCCTATACGCGCCATCACGTCAACATCACGATGTGCAAGGCCAAGGCGAACGGCAACTACATCAACTCGATCTTGGCGCTGCGCGAGGCCCAGGATGCGGGATGCGACGAGGCGCTGTTGCTCGACAATGAAGGCTATGTCGCGGAGGGAACCGGCGAGAACGTCTTCCTGGTCAAGAACGGCACCATCCACACGCCGGAACTCACCTCCTGCCTGCCCGGGATCACCCGCGACACGATTCTCGTCTTCGCGCGCGAGCAGGGCATCGAAGTCGTGGAAAGGCGCATCACCCGGGACGAGGTCTACATCGCCGACGAGGCCTTCTTCACGGGCACGGCCGCGGAGGTGCTGCCGATCCGCGAACTCGACGCCCGGGTCATTGGCAACGGCAAACGGGGTCCTGTGACCGAGACGCTACAATCGCTTTACTTCGATCAGGTGCGGGGACGCCGCGAGGCGCATCCCGAATGGCATACGCCGGTCACCATGTAGCCGCGGGGAAGGTACTGGTAGTAGCCCCCGCCTGGGTCGGGGACATGGTCATGGCCCACACGCTGGTGCCGGGCTTGGTCCGTCGCGGTGCCGTGGTCGAGTTCCTGGCGCCGCCGGCATGCGCCGACCTCGCCCGTCGCATGCCGGGCGTCGCGGCGGTCCATGACTTGAACGTCGGGCACGGTGAACTCGGTCTCGGCGAGCGAACGCGGGTTGCTCGGCGTCTGCGGTGCCGAGAGTTCGACTGGGCGATCGTGCTACCGAACTCCTTCAAGTCGGCGCTGGTGCCCTTTCTCGCCGGTATACCCCGTCGCACGGGCTTCACGGGGGAAGCGCGGCTCGGACTCGTCAACGACAGGCGGAGACTCCGGGTTCGGGACCTGCCGCGCCAGGTAGACCGGTTCGCGGCCCTCGCCGACGTGACGCCCGAGGATCCCCGCCTGTGCGCCGACCCGGCCAACCGCGCGGCGTTGCTTCGCAGACTCGGGCTGGGTGCGGCTGGCAACCTCGTCGCGCTCTGCCCGGGCGCGGAATACGGACCCTCGAAACGCTGGCCCGGGGAGCGGTTCGCGGAACTGGCGAGGCGATTGGCGACGGCCGGGGTCGCGGTCTGCGTCCTGGGTAGTGCCCGCGACGCCGAACTGGGGGAAGCCGTCGCTAGCGATTCCCCGGCGCATGACCTGACCGGTAGGACCGACCTCCTGGACGCCGTGGACATCCTCTCGGCGTCTTGCCTCGCGGTCACGAACGATTCCGGGCTGATGCATGTCTCGGCGGCGCTGGGTGTGCCGGTCGTTGCCATCTACGGATCCACGACGCCCGAATTCACACCGCCGCTGTCGACCCGGGCGGTCACCATCGGCCAGGATCTTCCGTGTCGGCCCTGCTTTCGGCGGGAGTGCCCGTTGGGCCATCGAGCCTGCCTCAACAACACGTCGGTGGAACGCGTGATGGGGGAGGTCCACGAACTCGGGGTTCTTCGCGGATGAACGTGTTGCTCCTCAAGATGTCGTCGTTGGGCGACATCGTGCACACGCTGCCTGCCGTCGCCGATGCCGAGCGCCAGGGCGTACGGTTCGACTGGGTCGTGGAGGAGAACTGTCGGACCGTACCGGCTCGGGCCCGCGGCGTGGAACAGGTGATCGAGGTGGCCTTCCGGCGTTGGCGAACCGCGCCGTTCGGGTTCGCCCCGGAACTGGCGGCGTTTCGTCGGCGCCTCCGGCGGCGCCGCTACGACTTGGTGCTTGACGCCCAGGGGTTGATCAAGAGTGCCGTCGTCGGGGTTTGGGCACGAGCGGATGAACGCGTCGGCTTCGATGCGGCGAGCGCCCGCGAACGCGCCGCGACGTTGGGCTACGGTCGCCGCATTTCCGTCCCCGGCCGCTGGCACGCGATCGATCGGACGCGCCGCTTGTTCGCGGCCGCGCTCGGCTATGAACAGCCCGATCGCGATCCTGTGTTCGACCTGCGCGGCACGGGCCGCGATGTTGGCACGGGCCGCGAGGTGGTGCTGGCCCACGGAACGACATGGACGACGAAGCACTGGCCGGAAGCGTTCTGGATCGCGCTTGCGCGGCTCGCGACAGCCCATGGACTCGTTCCGGTATTGCCGTGGTCGCCCGGCGAGCGTGGCCGCGCCGAACGTATCGCCAACGCCGTGTCCGGCGCCCGGGTCTGCCCGCCGTCGGACTTGGACGGCATCATGGAATTGCTCGCGACCGCGAGCGGTGTCGTCGGGGTTGACAGCGGACTCGCGCATCTCGGGGCTGCCTTGGGACGGCCGACGGTGGCGTTGTTCGGACCGACGGACCCGTTGCTCACCGGTTCCCGGGGCCCATACGTGTGCAATCTCACCGCGTCGTTGGCGTGTTCGCCGTGCCGTTCGCGGCGCTGCCGGCTGGAAGGTCGGTTCCCGAGGCGATACGGCGCCAGTCGTTCGGTACCCCCGTGCCTGCAGGCCGTCGAGCCGGTGCGCGCATGGGCCGCGCTGACCGACCTGATGAAACGGCAGTGCCGCGATTGCCTGGCGAGGTAGCCACGAACGATCCATGCACGTCGCGTTTGCCATCTTCAAGTTCTTTCCCCACGGCGGTTCCGCCCGGGACCTCGTCAAGATCGTCTCGCGGTGCCGGGAGCGAGGACACGATGTGCGCATCTACGCGCTCGAGTGGCAAGGCGCCCCTCTCAAGGGCGCGGAGACGATTGTGCTGGCGGCGGCGGGCGTTCGCAGCCATGTCCGACAACGTCGATTCGCCGGTCTCGTCGCGGATCACGTCGCTCGCCATCCGGTCGATCTCGTCGTTGGAATGAACAAGATGCCCGGCCTCGACGTCTACTACGCCGCCGATTCCTGTTTCGAGCAGAAGGCGCGAACCCAGCGTCCGTGGTCATATCGACTGACGGCCCGCTATCGACATTACGCCGAGTTCGAACGTGCCGCTTTCGCCGAACACGGCCGCACCCGCATCCTGACGATCGCCCCGGACCAGGACGCGGCCTTCAAGGCCATCTACCGCACACCGGCTCACCGGTTTCATCCATTGCCTCCGGGGATCGAGCGGGACCGGGGATCCGCCACGGCACAGGCGGGTAGGGCGCTGAGAAGTGAACTCGGCGTCGCCGCCGCCGACATCCTGCTGCTGTTTGTCGGGTCGGGCTTCGTCAAGAAGGGGCTCGACCGGGCCATTGCGGGCGTGGGCGCACTGCCGCTTGAGGTGCGGGCACGGGTGCGTCTGGTGGTCGTTGGCGACGACAGGGCCGCGCGATTCAAGCGATTGGCGCAGCGACTGGGGGTCGCATCGCAGGTGCAGTTCGTAGGCGGACGGGACGACCTGGCGGCCTGCTATCGGGCTGCGGACGCCTTGGTGCTCCCCGCCTACGACGAGGCGGGAGGGATGGTGATTCTGGAGGCCGCCAGCGCGGGCGTTCCCGTGCTGGCGACGGCGAACTGCGGCTACGCGTCCTATCTGGAGGAAGCCAACGCGGGGATCGTCACGCCTGAACCCTTCGAGCAGGCGCGTTTCGACGCCGACCTCTTGAGGCTGCTCACCGCGGACGAACGGGACGCCTGGCGCCGGGGAGGGCGGCGACTGGCGAGGGACGACTGCCTATCGGCGATGGCGCCCCGCGCCGTCGAGTTGCTCGAGACGTTTGCCGCCGGGTGTGAGCCACCCATGGTGAGCTTTTCCGCGCTCGACTATTCGAGGGCCGATCCCAAGTATCGGTCGCTGTTCCCGGTGGCACATGCTTGCCAACAACGGGGCATGAAGGTGCGGGTCTTCGTCGGCCGATGGCGAGACTTTTCGCCGGCCGGGATCGACATCGTGGCGGTACCGGTGACGGCCCTCGGCCGGGCGGCGAGACGCAGGCGTCGCCGGGATTGGGTGGCCGAATGCCTCCGGCTGACGCCGGCGGGATGCTTCGTCGATGTCGATGCCGCGTCCGGCATCGGAATCGAAGCAGGAACGGCGGACGACCCCAAAGCCGATCCTCGTCTACCCCTGGGGCTGGAACGGTCGAGGAACCGGGCGGGGATCCGCAATGCGCTGCGCGAGGAACATGGTTTCACCGCTCGGACCGTCGTCTTTGCGATGGCCGGCGGCGACTTGGTCGAGCATGGGATCGAGCGCATGCTGATGGCGCTGGGAAGGTTGCCCGAGGCGCTCCGCGACCGCTGTGCCGTATTGGCTACCGGTCGATTGGACCGGGGTTTCGGCGCCGCTGGGCGGGTGCTGAAACTGGACGGTCGGATCGTCGTCCTCGATGAACTCCCGGCGCTCGACGCCATCGCCGCCTCGGACGCGTTCGTGGATCTACCCTACAGGGCGTCTGCCAACGGCTGGGTCTTCGACGCGATCGCCGCTGGACGACCGGTGATCACCCACGCTGGTCTCGAAGAGTCGACGCTGGTCCAAGCTGCCGACGCCGGCCTCGTGCTGGCCGTGCCGTTCCGGCAACGGGACTTCAACCTCGCAGTGGCGGACTTCGCGGGATCGGTCGAGGCGCGCGGGACGTGGTCCGCCAATGCCACGCGGTTCGCCCGGGATCCGGCGAATTACGGTCACGCGGATCGGGTGGCGGTGGCCATCGAACGACAGGCGCAGATGGGGAGCGCGCGTGCGTGATCACTATCTGCGTGACGATCTCGACGTCGCGTGGCGATCTGGCGCCCTGGGTAGCGGCGGCGACGTCTTCGCAGCGCTGTCGACCTTGCAGGGGGAGGTCTATCGGACCTCGGCTCGTCGACGCACGTCGCGGGTCGTGGTTGCCCGGAGAGCGTACTTCGTCAAGGTTCACTTCGGGGTCGGCTGGCGGGAGATCGCGAAGAACCTGCTGTCCGGCAAGCGACCGGTGCTGGGCGCCCGGCAAGAGTTCGAAGCCAGCCGGCGACTACGCGCCTGCGAGGTGCCGGTGCCCGGTGTCGCCGCTTTCGTCGAGCGTGGAGTCAACCCCGCACGACGCCGCTCGTTCGTCGCCTGCGATGCCTTGGACGGCTTCACGAGCCTTGAGGAAGTGGGCAACGGTTGGCTCGAGTCACCCCCCGAGGTGCGGCTCAAGCGAGCGTTGGTAGCCGCCGTCGGTCGGCTTACCGCCGCGATGCATGCGGCGGGCGTTTGCCACCGTGACTACTACGCCTGCCACCTGATGGCGAATGCGGGCAAGCTGGGTCGGGGCGAGGTGGAACTTGCGATCATCGACCTGCACCGCGCGCGGGTGAACCGCCATGTCTCCACCCGCGCGCGGGTGCGGGATCTCGGGGCACTTCTCTATTCGACCGCCACGATGCCGCTCACCGATCGCGATCGACGCCGTTTCGTGGCGGCCTATGCGGGGCAGTCGTCGAATCGTGAACTGCGATGCCCGGGGTTTTGGCGTGCGGTAGCGCGTCGCGCCGAACGACTATGCGCAAGGGCCGCGGCCGCCGGCGTCGCAACAGGCCGGAACGTGCTTGGCGGGGCGCAGATCGCCTCGGTAGGCCGCCTTGCCGATCTGGATCGGCATCCGCCGTTGCCGTTCCGGTTCGATGCGGATCTCGGCGACGGCGGTGTGCGGGTCGTATGCACTGGTGTGCTTCGGGCCCAACCCGGTCGCCGGCTGGTGCTGCACGCCCTCGCCGACGGCCGCGAACTGGTCCTGAAGGCGTACTTCGGGCGCCGTGCGCAGCGCGACTGGCGGCGCGAACAGAACGGCGCAAAGCTCCTAGGGTCGTGTGACGTGGCGACGCCGGAACTGCTGGCCACCGGTCGAGGTGCCGGGGCGCGCCTGCTGGCCTTCGAAGCGATCAAGGACGCACAGCCACCGTCGGTCGGTGATGTGGGTGAGCTGATTGACGTATTGGCGCGGATGCACCGGCACAGGGTTCGTCAACGCGACCTGCACCCGGACAACTTTCTCGTCTCACGGGGGCGGGTGTTTGCGATCGACGGGGGCAACGTCGCCAAGTCAACGACCTTGCGCGACTCGCGCCGGTTGGCGGACATCGCGGGACTGCTGGCGCACTACCCCGTTGAAGCGCTCGCGCCGCTCTCGGAGTTGGCCAGGATGTACCAGGACGCGGCCGGCGCCCCGTTGCCCGAACGTGCATTGCGTCGTCTCGGAACCCGCGTGGCGGGCGCTCGCCGCCGCCGCGTCGCCAAGTTCGTTGCAAAGACAGGGCGCGAGTGCTCGGCGTTCGCCGTCCGCCAGGAGCCAGGTCGCCGAGTGGTCGTCGCCCGCGGCGACGACGATCCCGAGCTTCTGGCCATCATCGACGATCTCGAACATGCCCTGGCCGAGGGCGAGCCGTTGAAACGCGGCAACACGGCAGCCGCCGTCCGGTTCGGCGGCTTCGTTGTCAAGCGCTACAACGTCAAGGACCGATGGCATCGGCGCCGCTTGGGACTGCGGCGGCGCCGGGCCCGGCGAGCCTGGCGGGCCGGACATGGTTTGCGGTTCGTTGGCTTGGCCACGCCACGACCACGCGCGCTGATCGAGATGCACCGGCCCGATGTCGGCAATGCCGTCGCCTATCTCGTGGTCGACCACGTCGAGGGGGTAGGGCTTGACGAGGCGGTGGACCACCCGGAAGTGGCGTCCGCGACCGCGCGGATGTTTCGCGCTTGGCAGGACCTCTACTTCGTACACGGAGACACGAAGGCGAGCAATTTCGTGGTGACTGGCGGCGACCTCTTTGCCCTCGATCTCGACGCGGCCGTCTTTCGTCGGCACAAGTGGGGTTTCGACCGCCGGCATCGAAAGGACCGCGCGCGTTTCCTCGCCAACTGGCCGGAGGAACCGGCGTCGATTCGCGTCGCCCTCGGGGAAGAGTCTTGATCATCCTCGGGCTTTCGGGCGCACTGGGCCATGACCCGTCGGCGGCATTGCTGGTCGACGGGGAAGTCGTCGCCGCGGCCGAAGAAGAGCGTTTCATCCGCGACAAGCACGCCAGGAACCGGATGCCGGAGGCGTCCGCCCGGTACTGCCTCGAGGCGGCGGGAATCACCGGTGGGCAGGTCGACTCGGTGGCGTATCCCTACGCGCCGGTCTCGATCCGCTCGCCGGCGCGCTGGCACTACGCCCGCCGCCACTGGTACGCGCCGGATCGGGCGCTCGACGCCATCGTCAACGGCAATCGCCGCTACCGGCGCAATCGCCAGCGGGTCACCGCGCTTGGCAAGCGCTTGGGCATCGATTGGTCGCGGACGGATTTCGAGCCGGTGGAACACCACCTCGCCCATGCCTCGAGCGCCTATCACCTGTCCGGTTTCGAGGCCAGGACGGCGGTGCTTGGCGTGGACGGGAAGGGCGAGTACGCGACAACCTTCTTCGGCGTTGGCGAGCACGGCGCGATCCGGCGCATTCGCGAGTTCTACGACCCCGATTCGCTATCGGCCGTGTACGGGGCGCTCACCGAATACCTGGGTTTCGAGATGCTCGACGGTGAGTACAAGCTCATGGGCATGGCACCCTACGGCGACCCGCAGCGCTTCGATTTCGCACCGCTGCTCGGCTGTCGCGATGGCGAGGTGCGCGTCGACACGCGGCTGGTCAACACGGTGGGATTGCGGCGCTACCGCGATGAAGGCCGGGGGCGCTACTTCGGTCCGGCCCTCGTTCGGCGGCTGGGACCGCCGCGCCGGGGCGATGGGGCGGACGAGCCCTATATCCACCATGCCGCGGCCATGCAGCAAGCCTACGAGGATGCGTGCCTTGCGTTGATCGACCGGTACCTGGGGGACGTTCTCCAGGACTCCCGTCGCCTGGTGTTCGCCGGCGGCGGGGCACTCAACGTCAAGCTGAACCAGCGCATTCTCGACCGGGACGACGTCGACGAGTTGTTCGTGCAGCCCGCGGCGGGCGATGCCGGCACCGCCTTGGGTGCCGCGACCTACGTGGCGAGCCTCGCTGGCGATGCCGTGGGACCGATGACCCATGTCTACCTGGGTCCCGCGTACTCGGCCCGGGAGTGCCGGGTCGCGCTGGGGTCGTACCCGGGTCTTGCGGTGGCGGAACTCGACGACGTCCCCGCTGGCGCGGCGGCGATTCTCGCCGCAGGTCATCCCTTGGCGTGGTTCCAGGGACGCATGGAATTCGGACCCCGGGCCTTGGGGGCGCGCAGCATCCTGGGTTGTCCCAGCGTCCCCGGCATGGCGGCGCGCATCAATGCCCAGATCAAGTACCGTGAGCGTTGGCGACCGTTTTGCCCATCGCTCGCCGACACGGTGGCCGCCGAGATCCTGGGGAGCCGTCACCCGGCGCCATTCATGACCATTGCGTTCGACGTGGCCGAAGCGTGGCGGGCGCGGATTCCGGAGGTCGTTCACGTGGACGGCACAGCCCGCGCCCAGGTCGTCACCCGGGATGCGAACCCGCGCTACTACGCGTTGCTCGAACGGCTGGGCACGCTCACCGGCGCCCCGGTGGTTCTCAATACCTCGCTGAATCGCCGGGGCGAACCCATTGCGTGCACGCCGAGGGACGCCTTGGACATCTTCGTGGGCTCCGACCTGGCGTACCTGGTCATGGAAGACCTGCTCGTCACCAAGGAGGCGCGAGCGGGTGCCTGACGCGCTGCAACTCTGTCCGAAGGACTACCCGCCGTTCTTCGAGGTGTGCATGGGACACGCCAAGGCCTTGGAATCGATGGGTTTTCGCGTTCGAACGGTCTTCTTCCGGGCGCGTGGGGGTGCGCCGGGCCCGTCGGCGGCGCACGGGGTCATCTATGCGACGCCCCGGGACCTGCCTGGATTGGTCGCCGGCGTGCGGCCGGACCTCTTGATCTCGCACCGCCACCGGGCCTATCGGGTGGGTGTCCCCTTGGCGCGGCGGGTCGGAATTCCCACGCACGTTGTCGTTGCCCACGAACCGGGCATGTTCGGCCGGTTCACGCGTCGGCTACGGCGCCGGCTGGCCGGGCCGAGACATGCCCGGTTTGCCGGGGTCTCCGAATTCGTCGCGGAGGATCTCGCTGCCACGGGAATCCAGTCGCCGTTGGTGCTGCCCAATCCCATCGACCTCGAGGCGCTAGCCGCGTCGATGAAGGGCCGCACCGACGCCCGCGCGGCATTGGGCGTGCCGGCATCGGCCTTCGCCATCGGCGTCGTGGGCCGGCTGCATCCGAAGAAGGATCCGCTTCGGGCACTTCGTGCTTTCGAAGCCTACCGCCGGGACAACGAGTCCGCCTGCCTGGTCTTCGTAGGCGATGGGATGATGCGGGAACGCATCGAGCAGGAAGCCGGCGCGGGCGTTGTCGTCGCGGGGTTCAGGCCGGAAATCCGGACCTTGCTCGCCGCCTTCGACGTCGTGCTGTCGTGCGCCGGGGAACGGGAAGGGGCTGGCGTCGCGCTGCTGGAGGCGATGGCCGCCGGCATCCCCGTGGTGCTTGCAGATCGACCCGGCCCGCGCAGTGTCGTCGGCGATTGCGGCATGTATTTCGATACCGATTACCAACTCGTGGCAGCCTTGCGGCACTTGGCTGCGCACCCCGCGCCCACAACCGTCGAGCGCGCCCGCCAGCGCCTCGCCACGCGGTTTTCGGTCGAAGCCTTGGCGGATCGCTATCGGAGCGTTTTGGTAGCATCGATGCGATGAACCATGCGCTTCCTTCGCTTCCAGAAGTCCATGTGCTCGTGGTAGGCGACATCATGCTTGATCGCTACGTCCATGGGCGCGTCGAACGGATTTCAGTGGAAGCGCCTGTCCCGGTCGTGCAGGTGGACGGCACGGAAGACCGGCTCGGGGGTGCCGCCAACGTCGCCCTGAACGTGGTCTCCCTCGGCGCCTCGTGCACCCTGGTGGGAGCCGTTGGCGACGACGCCGAGGGCACCCTGGTCGCGGACATGCTGGCTGCCCAGGGCATCGAGGCGGACTTGCTCGTCGTTCGGGGCTGGCAAACCACGATGAAAGAAAGGGTGGTGAGCATGCCCAAGCAGATCGCGCGCGTGGACTTCGAGGAACCCCTTCCGGACGCCGCCGCCATCGATGTCGCCAAGCGAGTTGCACGCCAGGCGCCGGGCAAGGACGCCCTGATCATCGAAGACTACGACAAGGGTGCCGTCAGCCGGCCCCAGCGCATCCTCGCCGCAGCGGCCGATGTGCCAACCATCGTCGATCCCAAGTTCAAGGAGTTCGCCGAGTACCGCGGCGCCGCGATCTTGAAGCCCAACGGCAGGGAGTTGCAGCGGGCCTTAGGCCGCTGGCCGGGCGAGTCGGAACTGCTCGAGTTGGGACCGGCATTGGCTCGTGACAGCGGCGTGGGCGCGATCGCGCTCACCCTGGGCGGCGGCGGCCTGACCTTGTTCGAGGCCAATGGCCGATCTGTCCATCTCCCCGCCCTCAACATCGACGTCTACGACTCGACGGGCGCCGGCGACACCGTGGCCGCGGCGTTGGGTGTTTGCATGGCCAGGGGCTGGCCTTCCTCGGCGAGCGCCCGGGTCGCCAACGTCGCGGGCGCCCTGGTCTGCGCCAAGGCCGGCACGGCGGCGGTGACCCTTGCCGAACTCAACGCCGCACTTCGCGACAATCTGGCGACCGCCCCGGCCGCAACGAATCGTCGGCAGCTCGTCGCCGCCCTGAAACGTGCCCGCCGGCAAGGGCACCGGATCGTGTTCACGAATGGCTGTTTCGACATCCTTCACGCCGGTCACGTCGCGTACTTGAACGAAGCCCGCCAACTCGGCGACTGGCTCATCGTGGCGATCAACGACGACGACTCGGTGGGGCGTCTCAAGGGCGGTGGTCGTCCGGTCAACCAACTCGAACATCGCATGCGCGTGCTGGAAGGCCTTGCCGCCGTGGACTGGGTGGTGCCGTTCTCGGAAGACACGCCGGAAGCGCTCCTGGCCGAGATACGGCCCGACGTGCTCGTCAAGGGCGGCGACTACGCCCCCGAAGAGGTCGTCGGCGCCGACCTCGTCCGCCGCCATGGCGGCGAGGTCCGTGTGCTGTGCAAGGTTGAGGGCCATTCGACGACCCGACTCGTCGATCGGATCGGTTCCCTGCGGCGACGCTAGGGAAGGTCTGAACAAGACCTTCCCTAGCGCGGCACAGGGATGTGCCGCCAAGTCCAGGGACGGACTTGAACAGAGGTTTCCTAGTAGGGCTACCGAGGGAACATTCGCCCACGAGGCCAAGGCGCGGCCTAGGCAGGCGCACAGACTCGTCGGACGGCGTCGGCGTCGGCGGCCAGGTGTTCCGGTGAGATCGTGCCCACCACGACACTGGAGATGCCGGCGAGACCAACCGTTTCCGCGACTGTCTCCGCATCGCCTTCGAATCCCCGGGCGAGGGGTTTCTTGACGAGCACGCCCACGCCCTGCTCGCCGGCCAATCCGGCGATGCCGATCTCGCCGGCGTAGCCGGGATGTATGGTGCACATCAGAACGTCGGACATGGGCAACGCGTCCATCGCGTCCGCCGCCGACTTCCCGGAGAAACCCACCGCGCGAACGATGCCCTCCCGTTTCAGCTTGGCGAGCGCACGGAAAGCGCCGGCGGCGCTGATCTCGGCGACGGCGCGGCCGTCGCTGTGCAGGAGAACAATGTCCAGGGCATCCGTGCGTAGACGACAGAGGGATCTGGCGACGCTCCCCAAGATGGCGTCTTCGCTGAAGTCGTAGTGCGAGGCGGTCCCGTCGAACACCTCGCCCGCCTTGGTGCAGATCACCCACTCGTCACGGTGCCCTTCGATGGCTTCACCGATGCGCGCTTCGCTTCTCCCGTAGGAAGGCGCCGTGTCCAGCAGGTTGATGCCTTGGCGCTGCGCCTCGGCGAGTAGGGAGGCGACGTGTTCATCGCTCGGCAGTTCGTAGGCATTCACGTACTCGACGCCCGTATTCCGACCGAACTTGACGGTGCCGAGACCGAGGGGCGAGACCTCGATACCCGTATCCCCCAGCGCGCGCTTCAACATGAATAGGGAGAAGGCGCGTAGACCGGGCCAGCGTTCGGGTTTCCCTGCCAGGTCGCCCGCCCGGGTTCCAGGTCGTCGAGTTCCGCGAGCACAAGGTCTCCCAAGCGGGGTGCGAGACTCAGCTTCACGGGGAGGCACGTCAGGCAGTTGCCGTGGCGGGCGACGAACGCGTCGGGGATGTCGCGGATCGCATCCGCCGTGGGTTCGGCGCGTACGGCGACGAACGTGGCGAATCCGGCGTCGGCGAGGTCGAGGGCGGGGAACCCCTCGCGGAGCAGTGCCCTGACGTCGCGCACATGGCACGCCTCGTCGCGATTCGCACCGGCGTCGGCAACCTTGCCCCCAACGCTGAGCAGCGCTCCGTGACTGGTCACGGTCAGCGTGGGCTCGGTCTCGCATGCCGGTGCCCAGTGGGCGAAGATCCCCGCATGCCGGCGCAGCCGAACGACGGTTTGTCGCAACGGGCGGTGCCGCAAGTTCACGTCCACGAAGCCGGCTCGCTTTGCCAACGCTTCGTTGCCCGCCCCGGCGGCGAATACATAGACGCGAGCCCGGATCGTGCAAGCGTCGAGTTCGATCTGCTCGATGCCGCCACCGCCGGGCACCAGGGACTCCGGCCCTACGGCGAGCGCCGCGATTCGTTCCGCGACGCCTTCGGCGAGATGCCGCACGAGGGCGGGCACGTCGAGCACGAAGTCGTCTAGGTCGAGGGTTTCCGGACCGCGATGGAATCGGACCCGTTCGGCGAGCACGTCGACCCCGCGCAGGTCCACTTCCCCCTCGCCGCCGAGACACGCCCGCCATCGGTTCGGCATCGCCTCTAAGGCGCTGACCAATGGCGCGGTGCCGTCGAGCGTGTATTTCACGCCACCGTGCACGATGCCTTGCGACGCCAACGTCTGCTCGCCGCCCACGCCCCGTGCCTCGCAGACGACCACCGAAAGGCCCCGCTCGGCAAGTAGGTTGGCGATCCAAAGCCCGCTGATGCCCCCACCGACGATGGCGGCATCCACCGACAAGCTGCGGCGGGTCACCGTTGACGGCAGCCCGTGCTAGGGCCCCGGGTCAGGCTTCCTGCGCAGGTTGCACGTCGATGCAGATGACCTGCAGGACGCCGCCCTCCAACGCCGTCGCCGGCACCGGGTTGTTGGACGTGCACGCCTGGCCGTCGGCGGTGAAGTCCATGTCTCGGGTGTAGGTGCCGGAAAGCGGAACCGGGTAGACGACGTAGCGTTCCTCCGCCGGGATGAACCGGTAGATCCGGTCGGTCATGTTCTCGTTGATCCAGATGTCGCCGGTGTCCGGATGGACGCCCAGCGCATAGGGCGCCGGGCGGAAGCCGGGAGCGAACTCGGGCATGGGATAGACCTTGGACTTGAACCCATCCGGCTCGACGCGGAGCAGGTCGCCGTCGGAATAGCCGGTCACCCAGAGCACGCCATCGGCGTCGAAACGCATGCGACGCGGGCCACGGACGGGCGAGTCGTACTCGGTCACTTCCAGGGTCGCGGGATCGATGCGGCCGATCTTGTCGCCGAACAGTCGGGTGTAGAAGACCATACCCGTGGTCGGGTCGACGTCGATGCCGTAGGGCGTCGTGCCGCCCGAGATGCCCCCGGGCTTGACCCTGGGCAGGTCGACGAGCGTGGTTTCGCCGGTTTCGGGGTTCAGATTCCCCACCTGCTCGGAGCCCGCCAGCGTGTACCAGACGATGCCATCCAAGCCGAAGCGTATGGTGTGCGGATAGATCGCGCGTCGTTGTCCCGGTCGGTTCTCGATCCTGAACGATGGCTCCCACTTGCGCGTGGCGGGGTCGAAGACGCCGATGCTGTTGGTGCTGGTGTTGGTGACGTAGTACTTGCGGTCCGGCCCGAGGGCGAGGGAATGCGGCCCGTTGCGGCCGTTGAACACGGCGATCTCGCCGGCGACGGCACCGAACTTGCGATAGATCATGCCACCGCCGGATTGGGAGACGTACTCGGTCTGGCCGGTGGCCGGGTCGGTGACGGCCATGTGGTCGGCACCCTGGTCCACCGTGTAGATCAGCCCGTCGTGGGGGTTGATGATCGCGTCGTGGGGTACGATGCCGCGTTCCATTCGGTACTCGATGATGCGCGTACGGGCCAGCGACTCGTCCACGGGAAACTCGGGGCGAACGGCCAACGGCTTGCCGTCGAATCCCTCGGAGAGCAGCACCGACCGCCGGTCCCGCAGCTCGGCATCGAAGTTGCCGAGATAGGCGTGCATGCGTCGAATCGTCTCCACCCAACCCTCGGGTGTCCGCGGGAAGCGGGTGATCGGGTTGCCCATTTGGTGGCAGGTCAGGCAGTCGCGCTGGAACTGGTGGCGGTTGAACAGGGCATCCTCGCCGGTTTCGAAGGGAAGGCTGCCGAAGTGGTAGCCCGCAGGCAGGCTGTCGGAGATCTCGCCGTCGCCGGTCATCGCCTCCATGATCAGCGTCATCTTCGAATCGCCCTCGTCGACAGCCAACTCCAGGTCGCGGTAGTACGGCGTGCGCAGACGGAGCCGCAACGTGCCGTTGCGTTGGCCGGTCCATTCGAAACCGCCCTTGGCATCGGTGAATACCGACTCGGACACGCCCGTGCCGTCATGGGTGAACCGCACCATCACGCCGTGCATCGGTTCGCCCTCGGCGTTCCGAACCGTGCCCGCCCAGGTGCCCGCGGTCGCCGTCGCGGCCGCGAGCGCGGCGACGAATACGATGACGAGGCGGGTGGCGGGTCCGGCGGGTTGCCTGGTGTCGACCATGGTGGCCTCCGCGTGCTTTCAATCGCCTGTGATCCTGTCAGGATACCGCCATCGAACACCCCTCGGCCAACAACCGGAGTGATGACGCGACTCCTCTACCAGGCGCTCCTTGTCCTCGCGCTGCCGTGGGTGTGGCTACGGTTGTTCGTGCGGGCGCGGCGCGAAGGCGCCTACCTCGAGCGTCGGTCGGAGCGTTTCGGCCATGTGCCCGCGGGCTTGTCTTCGGGCGCGGTCTGGTTTCACACCGTCTCCGCGGGGGAAACGAATGCAGCGGCGCCGCTCATCCGAGCCGTGCAGCAACGCTTCCCCGACGTCCCCTTCCTGGTGACCACCATGACGCCGACGGGGAGTGCGCGCGTGAAAGCGTTGTTGGGGGACACCGTCGAGCACTGCTACGCGCCGTACGACTACCCGTGGGCCGTCGGACGGTTCCTGCGCCGCACTCGGCCGAAAGCGCTGGTGCTCATGGAGACCGAACTCTGGCCGAATCTCGTGGCACGCACCGCGGCCAGCGGTACGCCGGTGTACCTGGTCAATGCGCGGCTGTCCGAACGTTCCTACCGCGGCTATCGACGCGTCGCGTCACTGGTTAGGCAGATGCTCGGCGACATCGACCGGATCGTCTGCCAATACGAGGACACGGCGGCGCGGTTTCGGGCACTTGGCGCAAGAAGCGTCGAGGTCGCCGGCAACGTCAAGTTCGACGCCGAGATGCCGCCCGACCCGTTCGGCGTTGGCGATCTCGGCTTCGGCGATTCGCCGGTGTGGATCGCCGGGAGCACGCATGGCGGCGAGGAGGAGATCGTGCTCGACGCGCATCGGCGACTGCGCGAGCGGTTCGGCGAACTCAAGCTGATTGTCGCGCCACGGCATCCGGAACGGGCGGCAATGGTCGCGGAACTGGCGATCGACCGCGGTTTCTCGACGGGTCTTCTGTCCGCGCGACCGATCGGTGTCGATGTGCTGATCGGCGATGTGATGGGGACGCTGCCGCACCTCTATCCCCACGCGCTGGTGGCCTTCGTGGGCGGCAGCCTGGACCGGACGGGCGGCCACAACCCGATCGAGGCCGCGGTGCATGGCCTACCCTTCGCCATGGGGCCCGCGATCCACAACGTCGAAGAGATCTGCGAGCGTTTCGCCGCCGCAGGCTGCTTCCACCCGGTGCTCGACGCCGACGGACTCGCCGATGTCGTCGGCGACCTCCTAAGCGATCCCTGCCGGCGACGGCGGGAGGGGGAATCGGGCCAACGCGTCGTCGCCCAGAACCGGGGTGCCCGCCAAGCGGTGGTGGACCGGCTCTGCGACGCCCTGGGAGGCACACCGTAGCGCCGCCCCGACGCTTCGCTCCGCCGTGCGCCGGGTCGGCCCCGCGGCCGGATTCCTACTGGACTTTCTGCACCGGGTTGTCGGCATCCATGTGGGTGTTCAACTCGACGATGTCGTTCGCACTCAGCGTGCCGGCGCTTTCCTTGAGCCGCAGCATGTTGAGCACATAGTTGTGGCGCGATTGCTGGTAGTTGAATTGCGCCAGGAACAGGTTCTGCTGCGCCAGGAGGACGTCGACGATGTTGCGGGTGCCGACGTCGTAGCCCGTTTCGGTCGCTTCCATGGCCGCTTCGGCGGACTTGATGGCCTCCGCGCGGGCGGCAACCCTGACCACGTCGGTAACCACCTGTCGGAACCGGGTGCGGACCTCCTCGGCAACCGTCAGTTCCTCGCCGATTAGCGCTTGTCGAGCCTGCTCGAGATTCAGTCGTGCCTGCTTGACGCCCGCATGCACGCGCAGGCCCGAGAACAGCGGCATTTGGAAGTTCAGCGAGTAGGACGTATAGGTCGTCGCGGGCCTGCTGGGCAGAAGGACCCCCCCGAAGCTCTGCTGGCCGCTGCTGTTTCCGTAGCTGGCGGACGCGCTGATCGTCGGCAGATGGGCCGACATCTGGCCCTTGAGGTCGTGCTCGGCTGCTGTCAGGGCGTTCTGCCGCGAGCGAATGCGGAAGTTCGTCGACATCGCGGTATCGACCCAGGCATCTTCGTCGTTCGGCTCGGGGTCGACGATGGGGAGATCCGCGGCGATGCGATCGATCTGGGCATAGGCCACGCCGGTCAGCGTGCGTAGCGCTTCGAACGAGATCCAAAGGTCGCTCTCTGCCTGGATGCGGGTCTCCTCCGCGCGATCGTAGGCGGCCTTGGACTCGAGTACGCCGGTGATGGCGTCGAGTCCCACGTCGTAGCGTTGCTGGACCTGCTCCAGTTGCCGGCGTACGGCTTCTTCGGCGGCCGCGGCGGATTCAAGGCTCGCCTGGCGCGTTAATACGTTGAGGTAGGCCGCGGCGACCCGGGTGACGAGCAACTGGGAGGTGTTCTCGAGATCCCAGTCCGCCTGCCTTGCGCGTTCCTTGGCACCTCGGTAGCCGAACCAGGACTGCATGTTGAGCACGGTTTGGTTGACACCTGCGCCCCAGCTTTGGCTGGTGCTGGTCGTCTCCGGCGTCGGGCGGCCGAAATTCGGGCTGTTCGGGTTGGTATCGATGCTGTCGGACCGGTTGCTGCTCTGCGACCGGCCGGCGTTTGCGTTCGCCTGGGGCAGAAACGACGAGCGCGCGATGGCGACGCCCCATTTGCGGGAGGCCGCGCTGGCCCGCTGTTGGGCCAGCACGGGGTCGTTGTCGACGGCCTGGGCGTAGATCTCGGCGATATCCGCGCCCCACGCGCTACCGGCGAGACAAAATGTGCCTGCGATCAGCAGGCGTCCCAGGAGCGGGCCCGAATGACGCGGTACCCCTCGTCGAGAACGAGGAGCGGGTGGCAGGTCAAAACTGTGTCTCATGCGAAGTCCTTCAGATGAAAGCGCCGGCGCCGATGGCGGCGGCTGAGAGTCTATCAAAATGATCGTCCCGCAATCGCCGGCGCGGGCTTCGCACCGCGCCAGGACGCCCATGCCGTTGGCCTCGCGCCGGACATCGACCAATGGTCTTACGTCTCACCTCGCGATTTCTGTCGCGCCAAACGCCGACACGCCTGAACTTCGTCGGGAATGTTCCCTGTAGGACGATTACCCGGTTAGAATCGTTAACGAACGGCGGTGAAAACGACGACAAGGGCATGAGGCGGCGGCCGTACAACATCGACCTGCGTGCGCACTTGGAACAGTGCGACGACAACTACCGTCGTCTCGCCCGGCTGATGCCCGACCTCCAGCGTACCGACCGTCGCCACTTCCGGATATTTCCCCGCACGGCGGCGCTGACGGTGACCTTCGAGGTGATTCACCGCAGTCGCTACACGACCGTGCTGTCGCTAAGTCTCCCGGCAAGCATTCGCGGCTTCGGCGACATGCGGATCAAGGTTCGCGTCTACCACGACGCCCGCACCGCGGAGGTCATCGAGTTCCAGGGGCAGCGTCGGTTCGACGCCGTCTACGAGTATCCCAATCCCGAGATGCGGCAGCCCGACGAAAAGGCCCAGGTGAATCGTTTTCTGTCGGAGTTCCTAAACGCCTGTCTACGGCACGGCGTCGCCCACCAAGAGCGGGTCATGATCGGTTCCTGATAGGATCACATGGCGGAAGACAAGGATCGGCTTCACGTCTTGCAGGTAACGGATTGCCACCTACTGCCATCGCCTGACTCGACACTCCTCGGCGTGTGCACCGCCGACAGTCTGCGGGCCGTTCTCGACGCCGCCTGCGCCGAGTGTACGCCGGACGCCGTGCTCGCGACCGGCGATCTGGCCCAGGCAGCGTCGCCGGCAACCTACGAACTCTTCCTGGCGATCATGGCCCGCTACCACAACGGACCGCTGCTGTGCGTACCGGGCAATCACGACCACGGCACCACGTTCGACGATGCGTTGCCGACGGAGGACTTGGCGTTGGGTGGTTGGCGCATATCGGGCGTCGACACGCACATCGACGACGTGGTGGCGGGCGCGGTAAGCGAAGCGGAGATGGCGCGCCTTGAGTCTGCGTTGGACAACGCGAAGGCTTGGCGTCTCGTGGCGGGTCATCACTGCCCGGTGCCCATTGGCTGCGATTGGCTCGACGTGCACAAGGTCGGCAACGGAGACGAGCTGATCGACGTATTGAATGCCGCCGGCGTAGAGGCCTACGTGTTCGGCCATATCCACCAGGAGGTCGAAGCCCAGGCCGGGCTCCCCTTGTACGGAACGCCGTCCACGTGTTTTCAGTTCGCCCCGGGCTCGCCGTCGTTTGCCATCGACGACGCAAAGCCGGGCTATAGGTGGCTACGGCTCGATCCGGACGGTTCGTTCGAGACCGAGGTCCGGCGTGTTGACCACTACGACCTCCGGTTGGATCTCACGGATCGCGACAACCGATGACCAAGCGGCCAAGACAAGCGACCAGCACGCGGTGGCCCGAGAGTCCGCTCCACGTATTCTCTCCGGAGAGTCGCTGGGGGTAGCCGGATGACCAAGCGCTATACCGCGGACTCAATGCAGTTGTTGGAGGGGCTCGAGCCCGTGCGCCGGCGGCCCGGCATGTATACGGACACGACCGCGCCGAACCATCTCCTGCAGGAAGTGCTGGACAACAGCGTCGACGAGGTGCTGGCCGGGTTCGGGCGCAACATCGACGTCACCCTCTACGTTGACGGATCCATCGAAGTGGTCGACGACGGCCGGGGCCTGCCGGTGGACGTGCACTCGGAGCACAGGCTGACGGGCGTGGAACTGGCGCTGACCCGGCTGCACGCGGGGGGCAAATTCGATCACGACAACTACAACTACGCGGGCGGTCTGCACGGCGTCGGCGTCTCGGTGGTCAATGCCCTGTCCAAGTGGCTCGTCGTTGAGGTGAAGCAGAACGGTGCATTGCACCGACAGCGCTTCGAGGGGGGCGAGCCCGCCACCAAGCTCGAAGTCGTGGACACGGTGGGCAAACGCAATACCGGGACGCTGGTCCACTTTCTGCCCGATCCCGTCTACTTCGACTCGACGAAGGTGGCGCAAAACAAACTCAAGCATCTCCTGCGTGCCAAGGCGGTGCTTTGTCCGGGTCTCAGCGTGACGTTGACGGTGGAACAGCCGTCGGGGGAACCGCAAAGCAGCAATTGGTGCTACGAGGCGGGTCTCGCCGGCTACCTGACCCACGCCCTCGGTGAGGGCGAGCGAGTACCGGGGATACCGTTCGAGCACGAGGCCAAGGGCAACTCCGAGGAGGTCGAGTTTGCCCTGCAGTGGGTGTTGGACGGCGACGATGTGGTCGCCGAAAGCTACGTGAACCTCATTCCAACGCCGTTGGGCGGTACTCACATCGCAGGCCTGCGCAGCGGTCTCGTGCAGGCTTTGCGCGAGTTCTGCGAGTTTCGAGACCTGCTACCCAAGGGCCTGCGCATCGGTGGCGAGGACATCTGGGAGCAATGCGCCTACGTGCTGTCCGCCAAGCTTGCGGACCCGCAATTCAGCGGCCAGACCAAGGAGCGATTGTCGTCGCGCCAGTCCAGCGTGTTCATCTCCGGTGTTGCGAAGGACGCCTTCAGCCTTTGGCTCAACGAGCATCCGACCGAGGGCGCGATGATCGCGGAGATGGCCATCGCCAACGCCCAGCGACGGGTGCAGGCCAGCAAGAAGGTCGCGCGCAAGAAGGTCGCTTCCGGACCGGCCTTGCCGGGCAAGCTCGCCGACTGCGCGAGCCAAGACGCCGAACGCGCGGAACTGTTCCTCGTGGAGGGCGATTCGGCGGGTGGTTCGGCGAAGGGTGCGAGGGACCGCGAGTTCCAGGCCGTGTTGCCCTTGCGCGGCAAGATACTCAACACTTGGGAGGTCGATCCCGCCCAAGTCCTCGGTCATCAGGAGGTGCATGACATCGCCGTGGCCATCGGCGTCGATCCGGGGTCCGCGAACTTGACCGGACTGCGCTACGGCAAGATCTGCATTCTTGCGGATGCGGACTCGGACGGGTTGCATATCGCGACCCTGCTGTGCGCCCTGTTCCTCAAGCACTTCACGCCGTTGGTGCGCACCGGGCGAGTCTACGTTGCGATGCCGCCCCTGTACCGGATCGATGTGGGCAAAGAGGTCTACTACGCTCTCGACGAGGCCGAGAAGGAAGGCATCCTCGACCGGGTCGTGGCCGAGAAGCGTCGTGGCACGCCCGCCGTGCAGCGTTTCAAGGGCTTGGGTGAAATGGACCCCTTGCAGCTTCGGGAGACCACCATGGCGCCGGATACCCGTCGCCTGGTCCGCCTCGATGTGGACTCCATGGCCCGAACCGAGGAGATCATGGACATGATGCTGGCCAGGAAGCGCGCTGCCGATCGGCGATTCTGGTTGCAGCGCAAGGGCAACGAAGCGAATGCCGCGTAGCAGCTGGGTGCTAGGGCGGCTTTTGTGGCGCTAGCTCCGCATGACGGTCGAAGCGCGAAGTCGCTAAGGAAGCGGTAGTACATGGACATCGAATCGAACGGACACAGCCCGGCCTCGGACGAGGGCGACGAGGGCCTGCCGCTCCGCACCTACGCGGAACGCGCCTACCTCGACTACTCGATGTACGTCATCAACGACCGTGCCCTCCCGCATGTCGGCGACGGTCTCAAGCCGGTCCAACGGCGCATCGTCTACGCCATGTCCGAGTTGGGCCTCACGGCAACGGCCAAGTACGTCAAGTCGGCGCGCACGATCGGGGATGTGCTCGGCAAGTTTCATCCCCACGGCGAGTCCGCCTGCTACGAGGCCATGGTGCTGCTCGCGCAGCCGTTCTCGACCCGCTATCCGCTCGTCGACGGCCAGGGCAATTGGGGGGCGCCGGATGATCCCAAGTCGTTCGCGGCATTGCGCTACACGGAGGCACGGTTGGCGGCTGTCGCCGAGTTGCTGCTCGGCGAACTCGGCCAGGGCACCGTCGACTACGTGCCCAACTTCGACGGCGTGCTGTCCGAGCCGGAACTGTTGCCGGCACGGCTGCCCGTGGTGCTGCTCAACGGTTCGACGGGGATCGCGGTGGGCATGGCGACGGATATCCCGCCCCACAACCTGCGAGAGGTTGCGAACGCGTGCATTCGGCTGATCGATCGCCCGGCGACAACGACGGCGGAACTCATGGAGGATATCCGGGGACCGGACTTCCCCACCGATGCGGTGATCACGACGGCGCCGGAGGAGATGCGTATCGCCTACGAAACCGGTCGAGGTTCCGTTCGGGCACGGGCTCGCTACGGGCGCGAGAATGGCGACGTCGTGATCACCGGACTGCCCTACCAGGCCTCCCCGTCGAAGATCCTGGAGCAGATCGCCGCCCAGATGCAGGCCAAGAAGCTGCCGATGCTCACCGACATCCGCGACGAGTCCGACCACGAGAATCCCACCCGCCTCGTGTTGACCCCGCGCTCGAACCGGGTCGATGTCGAGCGGCTGATGAGCCACCTCTTCGCGACGACGGACTTGGAACGCAACTACCGGCTGAACTTCAATGTCATCGCGCTCGACCGGCGGCCCAAGGTGCTCGGCCTCAAGCGCATGCTCGCCGAGTGGCTCAAGTTCCGCACCGAGACGGTGCGGCGGCGGTTGGAGTTCCGGCTGGAACGCATCCGCCGACGCCTCCACGTGGTCGAAGGCTTGCTCATCGCCCATGTCAGCCTGGACGAAGTCATCCGGATCATCCGCGAAGAAGACGACGCCAAGTCGAAGCTGATGACACGGTTCGCCCTGTCGGATGAACAGGCGACCGCGATCCTCGACCTTCGGCTGCGGCAACTCGCGAGGCTCGAGGAAGCCAAGCTGGAGGCGGAGAAAGGGGAACTTCTCGCCGAGGCCGGGGACCTCGAGCAGACCCTAGGCTCCAGGGCGCGAATGCGAACCCTCATCAAGCAGGAAATCGCGGCCGACGCGGAAAGATACGGCGATTCGCGGCGCTCAGAGTTCGTCGCCGCGACGGAGGCGCGCCCGTATACGGAGGCGGACCTGGTGTCGACGGAGCCGGTCACCGTGATCCTCTCGGAGAAGGGCTGGGTTCGTGCGGCCAAGGGTCACGACATCGACCCTGCGGAGCTGTCCTATCGCACGGGTGACGGGTTCGGGGCAGCGGCCCGGGGCAAGACCAGCGATCCGTGCGTGTTTTTCGACTCGACCGGCCGGGCCTATTCCGTGGCGCCGCACAGCCTGCCGTCGGCCCGCGGCCAGGGGGAGCCCCTCTCGGGTCGGCTCAACCCGCCAGACGGGTCGCGTTTCGTCGGTCTCGCGATGGGGCAGGCCGAGCAGCAACTCCTGGTCGCTTCCACCGCCGGCTATGGCTTTGTGACGGAGATCGGCGAGACCGTCAGCAAGACGCGGAGCGGCAAGTCCGTACTGAACGTACCCGCCGGCGCTACGGCCCTACCTCCCGTGCCCTTCACCCAAGCAACGCATGTTGCCGCCGTAACCAATACCGGGCGTCTGCTGGCGTTTCCGCTGGGTGATATGCCCCGCCTGTCGCGTGGCAAGGGACAGAAACTCATCAACATCCCGCCCAAGGTGTTCAAGTCCGGGGAGGAACACGTTGTCGCCGTGGCCGCCTTGGGCGAGGGCAACCGGCTGGTCGTGCACGCGGGTGCCCGCTACACCAAGCTGAGATTCAGAGACTTGACGAACTACCTGGGTTCCCGGGCGCAGCGCGGCCGCCTGTTGCCGCGGGGATTCCAGCGGGTTGACAGCATCGCGGTCGAATGACCGTAGGGGACGCCCTTGCGGCGTCCCAAGCTGCGAACGCGTTGCGTTTCCGTAGCCCGGTGGGGGGCGGCGGCACGCCCTGGCGGGCGCGTTGGGACTGCGCTCCTTGGCGGGAGCGTTAGGGGTGCCCCTACGACGACGGTTCCACCAGGAACGCTATGCAGTTCCTTTCGCGAGAACCTCGCTCTGCCGCGTGAGCAGGGCGTCGTATTCGTCGGCGATCCCGCTTACCTTGCCCCGGGGCAGGGCGACCGCCGACGACAGCGCCTCCGTCGCCGGGTTCTCCAGTTCCACAAGGTCGACCCGTTGCGGTCGGTCAAGGGCCTCGTAGGCCGTTTGCCCGATCACGAGGTCGCCGGCGCTGGCCAGGGAGGCAAGCAACAGCACGTCCGACACCGCGGACGGCTTGATGGCGCCGTCATCCATGGGGATCCGCCTTGCGGAGAAGTCCACGCCGTAGCGGAACGCATGCGTTGCCTCATCGCCATTCCCGGCTGCGGACGCGAGCAGGCTGCGTACGAGCCATGCGGCGCAAATGGCCTCGAAACACCGGTCGTTGAATCCGGAGGACGGGAACACGAGCACGACGCCCGCGCCGCTCAACGCCGCGGCGTGGCCCGCGTAGAGGTTCGCCACCTTTCGGCACACCGCCAGGCCGCCCTCGAGAAGCGCGTCCCGCGCCGAGGTGTCGGATTCAACCTGGCGCGGCAGGTCGGCAACGACCACGAATGTCTTCGCTGGCGGTGCCGTTGGAGTCGGCTTGGAGGCGCGGCCGGAGGGGTCGCGGGAACCCAGGCGCGAACCGAGGTAGAACAGGAAGACCGTGAGCGCCAGGCCGGCGAAGGCGAACTCCCACGACTCGGCGAGCACAAGGGAGGAAGGGACCGCGAAACTCGCGGGGTCGAGGGCTATGCTGACCTCGCCCGCCACCGTGTCACCCGCCGCGACAGGGCGGACATAGGTCGGCGCGGTGGCCGGGGCGGCGCCGACGACGACAAACGGCCGCTCGTCCGCGGTGTGGATGGCGATGCGACGGATCTCCGGACGGGCGGCTAGGCGGTTGGTCAACAACCCAAGCTCGATTCGGTCTCCCCGTAGCAGCGGGTCGAGGGCGAGATGGGCAAGATCCTCGGCGGTCGCGTTCCCGAACCGGGACATCGCGGCAGCGGCGCGCTCGGCGTTCATGACGCCAATGCTGGCAACAGCCACGCTCCAGGCGATGACATAGCCAGCGGCTGCGGCGAGTGTCACGGCCGTCGACTTTCGCAACCGCCTTGCGGAGGGCTGCGTTGGCTCGTCAGGCACCGACGTTGGCTCCGTCCGCGATGACGAGTTCCTTCGCCGCTCCGCCGGGAACTTCCCGGACCAGCCGCGGCACGAGGTAGCCGGGCAGCCGAGCCATGAGTTCTCGGTGCAGGGCGGCGGCGCGAGCCTCGGGGACGTCGAAGTGGTGCGTGCCGGCCACCGCGTCGGGCATGTGCAGGTAGTAGGGCATCACCCCCGCCTCGAAGAGCCGCTCCGACAGTTCGGCCAAGGCTGCGACGTCGTCGTTGATGCCACTTAGCAGCACGCTTTGGTTGAGAAGGGTGAATGCGTCGAGCTGAGCCAGCGCGGTGACGCACGTTTCGTCGATCTCGTTCGGGTGGTTGAAGTGGAGAACGAGGACCAGGCGTTGGGGAACGCTGGCAAGGGTGTCGACCAGTGCGGGGGTCACGCGTTGGGGGATCACCACCGGTAGGCGGGTATGGACCCGAATCCTCGCCACGTGGTCGATGCGAGCCAATGCGCCGAGGAGGCGCGCCAGGTGGCCATCGGTGAGCATCAACGGATCGCCCCCGGAGAGAATCACTTCGCGGATCGTCTCGTCTTTCCGAAGGGCATCCAACGAAGGGAAACCGCTGTCCTGTCGATGCTGCGCGTAGGGAAAGTGGCGGCGGAAGCAATAGCGGCAGTGCACGGCGCATGCGCCGGCGGCGATGACCAGGGCTCTGCCGCGGTACTTCCTCAGGATGCCGGAATCGAGTACCGCATGGGCTTCGTCCAGGGGATCGAAGGCGTAGCCGGGAACCGTGTCGGTCTCGTGTGAGGTGGGAAGTACCTGGCGCAGCAGCGGGTCGCGGGGGTCCCGCCGCCGCATGCGGTCGATATACGGGCGTGGCACGCGCAGCGGAAAGTCGGCAGGCTGCCGCGGTCCGCCGAACCCGGCTTCGAAGGCCTTCGGGTCAACATCGACGAGCCGCAGTAGTTCGCCCACGTTGGTGACGGCGTCAAGAAGCTCGCGCCGCCACTTCTGCGCACCCCAGGGCAGGCTGGTGCGTTGATCTTCGACAGCGTTTGTCGAGAGGGTCGTGACGGGTATCATTCGTCGTCTTTCCTGGATCGGCGAAACGGCGGCTCCGGCGGCAGCGCCTTCTAGGCGCGCGTCAGGGCGATGTGTTCAAGGAGATTGACCAGCGTGGCGAGCTATTCTACCAATGAATTCCGGCCCGGATTGAAGGTGCTCCTCGAGGGCGACCCCTGTTCCATCTTGGCCAGCGAGTTTGTCAAGCCGGGCAAAGGCCAGGCCTTCACCCGCGTCAAACTACGCAATCTAAAGACCGGGCGCGTATGGGAGCGAACCTATCGAAGCGGCGAGACCCTCGATGCCGCCGACGTGCTCGAAACCCAGATGGAGTTCCTCTACACGGACGGTGATTTCTGGCATTTCATGAACACCGACGGCAGTTTCGAGCAAAAGGAGGCCTCCGCCACGGTGGTGGGCGATGTCAAGGGTTGGTTGCAAGGCCAGGAGATGTGCAGCGTCACGTTGTGGAACGACGAGCCGATCTCCGTGGTGGCCCCGAACTTCGTGGAGTTGGCCGTCACCGAAACCGATCCGGGGATCCGTGGCGACACCGCCCAGGGCGGTACCAAACCGGCGACGCTGGCCACCGGGGCCACGATCAAGGTGCCGCTGTTCGTCGAGATCGGCGATGTGCTGAGGATCGACACGCGTACCGGCGAATACGTTAGCCGCGTCAAGGCCTGAGGTCTCGGGCCCGATCGATGTCGTCGCCGGACATCGGATCGGACCACGCCGACTGGCGACCTTCCGGTACCCCCGACGTGTTGCGGATTCGTGCCGCGATGCTTCGCGACACCCGAAGTTTTTTCGCCGAACGACGCGTCACGGAGGTGCAGACGCCGGTACTCGGCACCACCACGGTTACGGACCCGCAGATCGAGAGCTTGATCGTTCACGGATCGCGTCGCTACCTGCAGACCTCCCCCGAGTACCACATGAAGCGGCTGCTGGCAGCGGGCGCGTCGTCGATCTACCAGATCGGTCCCGTGTTCCGAGCCGGCGAACGGGGACGCTGGCACAACCCGGAGTTCACCATGCTGGAGTGGTATCGGCTGGGCTTCGACGCCATGCGTTTGATGGACGAGGTGGCGGACTTGGTCGATGTTCTGCTTGGACACGCCACCTATCGGCGCCGAAGCTACGCCGAGATCATCCGAAGGCGCTTCGGCGTGGCCGTGGATGCCCACGACGCTTGTCTCGAGACCGCCCGGGGCCTGGGGCTCGCCCGGGATGCAGGGATCGAGGATGCCCATGACCTGTTGCTGGCCGAGGCCATCGGAACGGGGCGTGGCCAACGTCTGTTCGTCACGGACTTCCCGCCGCAGCAGGCAGCCCTGGCGAGAATCGGTGCCAACGGCATGGCGGAACGGTTCGAGTTGGTCGTTGACGGCATCGAGGTGGCCAACGGCTATCATGAACTGCGCGACGCGGATGAACTCGAGTCCCGCATGGGTGCTGACAATCGACGCCGACGCGCCGTCGGTCGCCCCGAAGTCGCGGCGGATCAACGCCTGTTGGCGGCGCAACGTCAGGGATTGCCCGACTGCGCCGGGGTCGCGGTGGGTTTTGATCGACTCGTTGCGTTGCGGCTAGGCGTGGCCGACATCGGGGAGACGATGGCGTTCGACTGGGATAGGGCTTGAGTCGCAACCGTGCACCGCCTCGTCGGTGGGAGCGAGGCCTGCGCCCCGCGTGCTTGGACGGCGTTGCACGAGTGCGGCGACCGGAAGGGGTCGCCCTTACGGGTTGCCGCTCCCGGCCGTGTCGCAGGTGCCGATCGGCGATCCCACGCGCACCTGTTGTCCGGGGCGGATGCCTTCGTCGAGAGTTACCGCGCCTTCGGGAAACAGGACGATGACCGTTGACCCGAGCAGGAACGCACCGATCTCGTCGCCGCGTTCGAAAGAGACGCCATCGGGGTTGCGTGATGACTGCCGCCGGTAGGGGGATACCGGACCGGGCCAGTTGACCCGGATGCTGGCCACGATCATCGCACCGACGAGCACCAGCGCGTATTCGCCGAACGAGGCGGCGATACGCAACACCAGGCGTTCGTTGCGCACGAAGAGGCGTGGGATGTGGCGTTCCGTGACGCCGTTGACGGAGAACAGCCGTCCGGGGATCTCCACCGTTTCGACGAGTTGCCCGGCGCAAGGCGTGTGGACCCGGTGATAGTTGTGGGGCGCCAAGTAGACCGTCGCGAACGCGCCGTTGGCTAGACCGTCGGCGAAGGCCGCACCGCCGAGGAGCGCCGAGACCGAGTATTCCCGGCCCTTGGCCTGCATCAGGCGACCGCGGGAGACGGTGCCGGCTTGGCTAACCGTGCCGTCGGCGGGACTGACCACCACCTCGGGGTCGGCGGGCATTGGCCGTGAACCGGGCAGCAGGCGGCGGGTGAAGAAGTCGTTGAAGTGCGCGTAATCCGCGGCCGTTTCTCCCTCGAACTCTCTCATGTCGATTCCATAGGCCGACATGAAGGCGTTGATCAGCAACCGCTTGACCACGTCGTTTTCGGACGCCGCGAATGCGCCGAGAAAACGCGACAGGCCGTGCTGCGGAATGAGACGCTGCAACGCGGCGAATGGATGCACAAGCGATGCCGTGGTGGGCCCGAGGGTCAGGTTCCCGCCCCGGTTTGCACGGGGGTGTCGAGCCGGTTGCCCCACTCCGACCAGGAACCGTGGTAGGCCCGGATCCGGGGAAATCCCAGCAGGCGCGCTGCCATGTAGGTGAGCCCCGACCGGTGGTGGGTCTGGCAGTGGGTGATCACGTCGCGTTCGGGCACGATGCCGTGATCCGCGAGCAACGCTTCGAGATTCTCCACCAACCGCAGGTTGCGCGCGCCGTCCATCAGGTCGAGCCAGTCGAGGTTGACGGCGCCGGGAATGTGCCCCGCCCGGACCGCCGCTCGGCGCTGCCCTCGGAACTCGGCTGCCGAGCGACAATCCCAGATCACCAAGTCCGGGTCTTCGAGACGGCCGAGCAGGTCTTCGGCCTCGGCGATCGGTTCGGTATCGACGCTGATCTCCACCTCCGAGGGCGGCACGCATACGGGTGCCCTCTCGAGGGGTAGACCCGCCGCGGCCCAGGCGCGAAGGCCGCCGTCGAGATAGCGCCAGCGTGGGTTGCCGATGATGTCCAGGGTCCAGGCGAGGCGCCCCGCCCAGCCGCCGCCCTCGTCGTCCAAGGTAATCACCTCGATGTCGTGGGTGTAGCCGATGCGCCGGAACAGCGTGGTCAGCGCGCCGGCGTCCGGCAGGCGACCGGTGGCGGGCGGAATGCCCGAGACCAAGTCCGCCGGGGCGATGTGAACGGCGCCCGGAACGTGGCCGGCTGCATAGGCGCTTGGCGAGGTCACTTGGGCCACGAGCAGGGCCCGGTTGTCGTGTCCCGGGGCCGCCAGGCGGTCGGCGAGTTCGACGGCGGTGATTACGCTGGGTTCCATGGGTGGCGGCGGCTGATGCAAGGCGCGGATGATACGCGGTTGGCGCTACTGGCAGGCACCGCTATTCTTGACCCCTTGCACCTGCGCGGCCCGGTCGATGGACAACCCGGACGTTCTCGTATGGATCGACATGGAGATGACCGGGCTCGACCCTGAAGTCGACGCGATACTCGAAGTCGCCTCCCTCGTCACGGACAACGGTCTGGCCATCATCGCCGAGGGTCCCGTGCTCGCCGTTTACCAGTCCGAGGAGACGTTGGCCGGGATGGACGCTTGGAACGTCGAGCATCACACGGCATCGGGGTTGGTCGAACGGGTACGCCGGTCCCCTGTCAGCGTCACCGAAGCGGAGGCGCTCACCCTCGCGTTCGTGCAACGTCACGCCGAGAAGCACTCGGCGCCGCTGTGCGGGAACACGGTCTGGCAGGATCGGCGATTCCTGAAACGCTATATGCCGACCCTGGAGGACTGGCTGCACTACCGCATCGTCGATGTCTCGACGGTCAAGGAACTTGCCATGCGTTGGAAACCCGACCTGGCGGCGGGCTTCACGAAGCGCAACACCCACCGGGCCCTCGACGATATCCGCGAGTCGGTGGCGGAGCTTAGCTACTACCGCGAACGGTTCTTCGCGCTGTAGGGGGCGACCCTAGCGGTCGGTAAGGATTCGCCACCTGCCGGCGTTGGATTCGGGACGCTACGGTGCCCGTTCGCGGGTGGTCCACGGGCACCCGCCCGTTAGCAGCCCTGTCGCTCGAGGGCCCAGTCGATATGTTCGCGGACCATCGCATTGGCGCCCTCCCTGCGGGCTTTGAGACGCCGGACGATTTCCGGGTCGGCCGGTGCATTGCCTGCGGCAACCGCAAGATTGCGCACCCACTGGGCATAGTTGACCCGGCGTAGCGCCATTCCCTCGGTGCGCGCGAGGAACGTGGCCTCGTCCCAGCCGAGCAGTGCTGCGATGGATTCCTTCTCGAGTCCGTGACGGGGTGCGAAGTCGGCTTCCGCCGAACGCCGCGCGAATCGATTCCACGGACACACGATCTGGCAATCATCGCAGCCGAACACGCGGTTGCCGATGGCCTCGCGATGTTCGATGGGGATCGTCCCCTTATGTTCGATTGTCAGGTACGAGATGCAACGTCGGGCGTCGAGCTTCCCGGGTCCGACGATGGCGGCGGTGGGGCAAACCGTGATGCAGGCACGGCAGGTACCGCAGCCCGGTTGCGTCTTGGGGGGCGTCACCGGCAATGGAAGGTTCGTGTAGACCTCCCCTAGGAAGAACCAGGAACCGGCCTTCTCGTTGAGCAGCAGCGTGTTCTTGCCGATCCACCCGAGTCCGGACTTCTCGCCCAGCGGTTTCTCGAGTACCGGTGCCGAGTCCGTGAACGCGCGAAATCGCCCGCCCGCGCTGGCGTCGATGCGCGCGGCGAGGCGCGCCAGGCGACGCCGCACGGTCTTGTGGTAGTCGCGACCAAGGGCGTAGCGGGCGATGTAGGCGGTCCCATCGTTGTCGGGGATGTCCGTCGCCTTGGGCGGCGGCGTTCCCAGGTAGTCCATGCGCGCGGAGATGACGCGGATGGTGCCCGGGTGCAGCCGATCCGGTTCGAGACGCTTGTCGACGTTGCGTGCGAGATAGCCCATGTCGCCGTGCATCCGCTCCTCGAGCCAGTTTCGGAACGCGGGCGCGTAGTCGGCGAGCCTGGTATCGGCAATGCCGATCCCTTGAAAGCCTAGCTCTCGTGCCCATCGCTCGATGTCCCGGACGAGATCGGGTCGCGTTGCCGGGTGCGTGTGACTGGTTGTCATCGCGGTACGAAGCTACCCGTTTCGTGTATGTTCCCACGAAAGGAGTCGACCATCCGAGCGTATGCGCCAGCCGACACGGAACGTCTTCACGGCATCGGACGTGCGTGCCTTTGATCGCCGTGCCATCGACGAGTTCTCGATTCCCGGCATCCGGCTGATGCATCGCGCGGGCAGGGCGGCGTTCGACGTGCTCCGCTCGCGTTGGCCCGACGCCCGCGCGGTTTCGATCGTCTGCGGCACCGGCAACAACGCCGGCGACGGCTATGTCGTTGCCGGCTGCGCCAGAGATGCGGGATTCGACGTGCAACTCGTCCAGGTCGGCGACCCCGAAAGACTCGCCGGCGAAGCGGCCGATGCCCGCGGTTTTGCCGAGACGCGTCTCGGCGGGCGGATCGAGCAGACAGTCGATGGCTGGAACATCAGGGGCGATGTGGCGGTCGATGCCTTGCTCGGTACGGGTGCCCGGGGCGCGATCCGCACGCCCTACCAGGCGGCCATCGACCGGATGAACGGCGCGGGCGTGCCGATCCTGGCGCTAGACCTGCCGACCGGCGTCGACGCCGAGACCGGTGGCCTGCTGACGGCACATCCCGTGCAGGCGTCGGTGACGGTGACCTTCGTGGCGGCCAAGCTCGGCTTGGTGACCGGCGACGCGGTGGACTTCGTGGGCGAGTTGGTCGTCGACGACCTGGACGTGCCGGATGGCGTCTACGACCGCCCGGGTGTCCGGATCCTCGACGGGGCGGGACTCGCCAGGCTTGCGCGCCGGCCGGGCGCCCACAAGGGTGACTTCGGGCGTGTGCTCATCGTCGGAGGCGAGACGGACATGGGGGGCGCGGTGATACTGGCGGGGGAGGCCGCACTGCGAACCGGCGCTGGTCTCGTCACCATCGCCACGCGCAGCGTGAACCGGGCGGCCGTGTTGGCGCGACGCCCGGAACTGATGGTTCGCGGCGTGGACGACGCGGACGACATCGCTGACCTGGTGGGACGCGCGTCGGCCATTGCCGTGGGCCCCGGCCTTGGCCGGGCGACTGGGGTGCCCGCTTGCTCGGATCCGTCGCGGATGCCGGCAAGCCCTTGGTGGTGGATGCGGACGGCTTGAATCTCGTCGCGGACACGGGGCTTGGCCTGCCGCCCTCCACGATCATCACGCCGCACCCCGGCGAAGCCGGACGCCTGCTGGGCGAGTCGACCGCAACGATCCAATCGAACCGGCCCCAAGCCGCGGCACGACTCACCCGGGGGACTCCATTGGGCATCACGGCGGTATTGAAGGGCGCGGGGACGCTCGTCGCGCAGGAGGGAGCGGTCGAATCGGTCTGCCTGGCGGGCAATCCGGGCATGGCGACCGCCGGCAGCGGCGATGTGTTGACCGGGATCATCGCCGCCTTGCTGGCCCGAGGGATGGAATCCCTCGCCGCTGCGGAGTTGGGCGTCTGGCTACATGCCCGGGCTGGCGATGAGGCCCGAGCCGGCGGCGGATCGTTGATCGCCGGCGACCTGATCGAAGCGCTTCGGCTGACCGCGTGACCACGTACCTGCCGGACGAGACGGCGACCCTGGCCTTCGGGGCCGGCTTCGTGGATTTGGCGTTGTCCTCGGAGTTGGTATTCCTGCACGGGGACTTGGGAGCGGGCAAGACAACGCTGGTGCGGGGCTTTCTCCGCGGGCTCGGTCACCGGGGGGCGGTCAAGAGCCCGACCTACACCTTGCTAGAGAGCTATGAGATCGGCCCCATGAGGGTTTATCATTTCGACTTCTATCGAATCGTCGATCCCCGGGAGCTGGGCTACATCGGCATCGACGACTTGATGGGCGAGCAGGCGGTCAAACTCGTGGAGTGGCCCGTCAATGCTGGCGACCGGCTCCCGCGGGCGGACATGGAGGTTCGGCTTGGAATCGAGGGATTGGGCAGGCGCGCAGAAGTCATCGATCACCGTCAATAGGTCGCGGGCAACGCGGCTTGGAATCCTGGGGGCCGTCGCCGCGGTGTTTGCGGCGGCGTCGGTTGGCGCGGCCAACCAGATTGTGGACATTCGCCACCACGAGGGGCCGGATGCGACGCGTGTGGTGGTGAGCACCACGGAGGTCGCCTCCTTCAAGGTGTTCAGGCTCGACAATCCCGACCGCGTGGTGATCGACTTGTTCAACACGCGTCCGGCAAGGAACTTTTCGGTACCTGCCGTGGACGGTCGCATGGTCGAAGGCGTTCGTTCCTCCCCCCGTCGCCGCACCAACTACCGCGTCGTCTTGGACCTCCGACAACGGGCCGATCACCGGGAGCAAGTTCTAGCGCCGGACGGCCCCCGGGCTCACCGGCTCGTCATCGATCTCTATCCGGTTGATGAGGAGAAGGAACTCACCACGGGGGTCGTCCCTCCGGCGCGCGACCGCGACATCATCGTCGCAGTGGACCCCGGTCACGGCGGCAGACACCCCGGCGCCGTCGGTGCCGGTGGTGTGTACGAGAAGACCATCGTGTTGGCGATTGCCCGGGAGTTGCGACGCGAACTCGATGCATTGCCGGGCTTCCGGACCGTGTTGACCCGGGACGGCGACTACTATCTCGACCTCCGCCCCCGGTTCCAGATCGCCGACCGCGCGGGCGCAGACATGTTCATTTCGATTCACGCCAACGCTTTCAGGAAGTCCAGCATCAACGGCGCAGAGGTCTACGTGTTGTCGGCGCGGGGCGCGTCAAGGGAAACGGCCAAATTGCTGGCCGACCGCGAAGGCGGCGGGGAGGCCCCTGGATTCGGCCCCGTGTCACTCCACGACGTCGACGCGTCGGTGGCGCGCATCATGGTTGACCTGACCATGGACTCCAAACGCAACAAGAGCGTCCTGTTGGGCGAGGCCGTTCTCGGTGCCCTCGCCGGAACCGTCAAGTTGCGCAAGGAGCACCTCTACGAAAAAGCGTTCCAGGTACTGCGCTCAGCCAGTTTGCCGTCGATTCTCGTCGAAGCCGGCTACCTGTCGAATCCCGGTGACTTGCGCCGCCTGACCGATCGCGCACATCAACGACGCGTCGCCCAGGCGATCGCCAAGGGCATCCGGGACTACGCCTATATGAACGCGCCGGATGGCACGCTGGTCGCCTCGATGGTCGAGGCCGGCGCGCTTCGCTATGTCGTGAAACGCGGCGACACGCTATCCGAAATCGCCTCGCGCTACCGGACCTCGACACGGATCCTGCGGCATCGCAACGACCTCCCGTCGAGTGATCGCATCCTCGTGGGCCAGATCCTGTTCATCCCCTTCGGCAAGGCGAGTGGCTAGCCCGACACTGTGAAGATGACAATGCGGCATCGAAGCTTGACCCGAGCGAGAGCCTTTTCCCGCGTTCAAGGCATTCAGTGACCGGTCGAATACGGCGCTTGAGCGAGTTCATCGCGAACCAGATCGCCGCGGGCGAGGTTGTCGAGCGTCCGGCGTCCATCGTCAAGGAGCTGATCGAGAACAGCCTGGATGCCGGCGCATCGACAATCCGAGTCGATATCGAGCAAGCCGGGGTCAAGCGGATTCGTGTGCGCGACGACGGCACCGGGATCCACGCGGACGACCTGGCTCTCGCCCTAGCCCGCCATGCGACCAGCAAGATCGCCCTCGCCGCCGACCTCGGTGAGATCAGGACCTTGGGGTTTCGGGGCGAAGCGCTCGCCAGCGTCGCGTCGGTGGCGCGTCTCGCCATCACCTCCCGTCAGCGCGAGGCGGATGCCGCATGGCACTTGGAAGTCGCCGGCGGGGAAACACGAGCGCATCGACCTGCCGCGCACCCCCCGGGGACCACCGTCGAGGTCACGGATCTCTTCTTCAACACGCCGGCGCGGCGCAAGTTCCTAAAGACCGAACGGACCGAGTCCTTGCACGTCCAGGACGCGTTCCGGCATGTCGCGTTGGCGAATCCCAACGTTGCCTTCGAGTTGACCGCGGGCTCGCGAACCCTCGACCACTTGCCGCGGGGTTCCGCCGCCGAGCGTGTGGGTGCGGTATTCGGCGAACGCTTCCTCGCCGAGTCGACCGGGATCGACGAGTCCGGCGGTGGCATGCGTCTTACGGGCTGGATCGGACTGCCGACCTTCTCGGACAGTCGTCCCACCCGGCAACGGTTCTTCGTCAATGATCGACCGGTTCGGGACCGGCTGGCCGGACACGCGGTTCGCCAAGCCTACCGCGACGTGCTGTTCCACGGTCGCCACCCCGTTTTCGTATTGTTCCTCACGCTGGATGCGTCCTTGGTCGACGTCAACGTGCATCCCACGAAGAGCGAAGTACGCTTCCGGAATTCGCGGGATGTCCACGATTTCGTGTTCGGCAAGCTGTCACGCGCACTGCGGGATCTGCGGCCGGGTGGCGCGACTCCAACCGGCCCCCGTGTGCGACAGGACGCGTCGCCGCCGGGCCGTGGGCTGCGAACCTTCGCGTTCGAGGCGGGCGGGGGCCGCAACGGCGACCCGGCGAACTTGGCACGCCTGTTCCACGAGCACGACCGGTCCCTCGAATTGCGCGATGCGGGATTGCCGGAGTCGTCCGAAGGGACACCCCCGCTCGGCTATGCCGTTGCCCAAATCCACGGCATCTACATTCTCGCGGAGAACGAACAGGGTTTGGTGATCGTCGACATGCACGCCGCGCACGAGCGAATCACCTACGAGCGGTTGAAGAGGCAGCTCTTGGGGGGCGGCGTCGACCGTCAACGTCTGCTGGTGCCGGTGGCCCTCGATGTCGCGGTGGGCGAGGCGGACCTCATCGAGGCGCGACGTGCAGAAATCGACGAACTCGGCATGGTCATGGAACGCAGCGGGCCGGCGAGCGTCGTGGTTCGCGAAGTGCCCGCCTTGCTCTTCGACCACGACCTCGAGCAGCTTGCCCGCGACGTCATCGCGGACTTCGTGGCGTACGGTTCCTCCGATGTCCTGCTCGAAAGACAGGAACGGCTACTCGCGGGGACCGCGTGCCACGCTTCGATACGCGCCAACCGCCGGCTCTCGATCCCGGAAATGAACACGCTGCTCAGGGATATGGAGACCACGGAGAACGCCGGTCAGTGCAACCACGGTCGGCCAACCTTCGTGATTCAACCCTTGGACGCGCTCGACCGCTTGTTCCTGCGGGGCCAGTGATTCGCAACGGCGCACAGCCGGGCCGTTGACGAGTCCTCCTCGCATGCCACCGCTGCGGAGACCTCTGATCGATGACTGAAGCGGGATCGTGCAGAGCGACGGTGGTGGCGCTGATGGGGCCCACGGCGGCCGGGAAGACCGAGGCCGCGTTGGGCATCGCGGATGCGGCGGCAGTCGACTTGGTCAGCGTCGACTCGGCGATGGTGTACCGGCGGATGGACATCGGTACGGCGAAACCCCCGGCCGCCGTGCTCGAGCGCCATCCGCATGCCCTGGTGGACATTCGGGACCCGGTGGACACCTATTCGGTCGCCGGGTTCGTCGCGGACGCGGATGACGCCGTGCGTGCCTCGCTTGCCGCCGACCGTACTCCCGTGCTGGTGGGTGGCACGATGCTGTATTTCCGCGCTTTCAAGGCCGGATTGAACCGGCTGCCCGGTGCCGATGAGTCGTTGCGTGGCAGAATCTCGACCCGCGCGAAAGAGCGCGGTTGGCCGGCGTTGCACCGGGAGCTGTCGCGACGAGACCCCGAAGCCGCGGCGCGCATGGATCCCAACAACGGACAGCGCATCCAACGCGCGCTGGAGGTTCTCGAACTGACCGGTCGGCCCATCAGCTATTGGTGGTCCACGTCCGCTACCGAGGTATCTCGCCGCCTGGGTTGCCGACTCGTGGAGGTGGCCATCGTGCCGCCGGATCGCCGGATCCTTCATGGCCGTATCGCGGATCGCTTGGACGACATGCTCGCACGCGGTTTGGTCGATGAGGTCGGCGCACTGCGCAACGACCCCGCGTTGTCGATCGATACGCCCGCCATGCGCGCGGTTGGCTATCGGCAGGTGTGGCGGTACCTCGACGGCGACTACACCCACGACGCGATGGTGGAGCGGGTCCGCGCCGCAACCCGCCAGGTGGCGAAAAGACAACTGACCTGGTTGAGGGGTTGGGAGAGCCTTGCGCAGAGTGTTCCCGGCCCGCGCGAGGCGCGCGCCGTTGTCTTGCAAAACCTCTGATGCGGCGGCATAGTGTGTGCATAGCATATGAAGTGTGTTCAGGGAGGCGTATCTGCGCGCGATCGCGGCGTAGCAGGGCTCAGCGGCGTTCGCAGTTTGGCGTAAAGGTCTTTGGCACCGACGAAGGCGGACCTTGACGTCGAACGCCGACACACGAGGAATCCAGCATGTCTAAAGGGCAATCGCTGCAAGACCCCTACCTCAACGCGTTGAGAAGGGACCGGACCCCCGTGTCCGTCTATCTCGTCAACGGGATCAAGCTGCAAGGCCAGATCGAGTCGTTCGACCAGTTCGTTGTCGTGCTGCGCAACTCGGTCAGCCAGATGGTCTACAAGCACGCCATCTCGACTGTCGTTCCGTCCCGCAACGTCCGGTTGCCGGCCGATCGTCCGGGTGCGCGAGAGGCGGCCGTCGAATCCGAGTAGGGCCACCGCCCCGACGGATTCCAGTCCCTCGTCGGGAACAACGGCCCGTCGGGCGACGGGCTAGGCCCGTTCCGCGACTAGCGTGGCGCCCAAGGCCACGGGGCGAATCGGGGCGGCCGCGCACCTTTCGCCCCCCGTTGCGGTCGCCCCGGCGGGTTCAATCCGTCCTCGGTCTGACCCGCCGAAGTACGAGGAAAACAAACGGGACACGGCACCAGGAGCCCATTGATGTTGTTTGAGCGACCCATACCCGGCGATCTCGCCGTGCTCGTTTCCGTGCGCCTTCCCACGCGCGGCGCGAACCGAGCGCCCGGCGGGACGGACGACGGGGACGCGCGCCGCGACGAATTCCGGGAGCTTGTGCTGTCGGCTGATCTCCTCTGCGCCGCCGAGGTGACCGCAACCCGGGACAAACCGCACCCGCGCTGGTTCATCGGTACCGGAAAGCTGCAGGAACTGGGCGATGTCGTCGCCGCCACGGGTGCCACGCTGGTCGCGTTCAACCACGAGCTGACGCCTGCCCAGCAGCGCAACCTCGAAGAGCATCTGGCGTGCCGGGTCATGACCCGAACGGAACTGATCCTGCACATCTTCGCGGATCGGGCCCGTACCCACGAGGGCCAGCTTCAGGTACAGCTCGCGCAGCTCACCCATGCCCAGACCCGCCTGATCCGCGGCTGGACCCACCTCGACCGGCAGACCGGCGTTGGCGGTGCGGGCGGCCGCGGTGCCGGGGGGCGCATCGTCGCGGGGGCGCAACGGGGTGCCGGCGAGACCCAGCTTGAGATGGACCAGCGCATGCTCATCGTCCGGGTGCGCCAGGTACGGGCGCGCCTCGAGCGCCTTCGCAACCGCCGGTCCCGCAGCCGCCGCCGTCGGCTGCGTTCCCGCGTACCCACGGTCGCCTTGGCCGGCTACACCAACGCCGGCAAGTCGACGTTGTTCAATGCGCTGACCGGCAGTCGCGCGCCCACCGAGAACCGACTGTTCGCGACGTTGGATCCGACCACGCGGCGCCTTGGTGAAACGGCGCGGGAGGTCGTCGTTTCCGACACGGTTGGTTTCATTCGAGACCTGCCGGTAACCTTGGTGGAGGCCTTCAAGGCGACCTTGGAAGAGGTCGCGGCGGCCGATCTGGTTCTGCACGTCATCGATGCCTCGGCCCCGGATGCCCACGCGCTCCGGGAGGCGGTCGTTGCCGTTCTAACGGAAATCGGGGCGGCGTCCTTGCCTACCCTCGAGGTATGGAACAAGATTGACCGGCTACCCGGGCAAGAGGCGCCGTGTGGCGTCCGGGGCGATGCGGATCGAGTTGCCGTCAGCGCGCTCCATGGAACGGGCATCGACGAACTGCGCAATGCGATCTGGGCCTGCCTGGGCCTCGATGCGGTGACCACCGAGATCCGCATCCCCGCGGGCGACGGTGCGTTTCGGGCGTGGCTGTACCGCAACGGCGAGGTGGAAGGGGAACGCGTCGACGCCGAAGGCACACTGACCGTCGCCGTACGCCTGGATCGGGCCAAGCTAGACGAGGCCGGGCGCCGACAGTCGATGTCTCACTGACCTGCCGAGGGCTACCGAAACAAGCGACTTCGCCCGGATCGCGGCTCGCGCCGGAAGTCCCGTGGGCTGCTAGAATCAGCCTCTTTGCTCGACCGAGAGGACGAACATGGCTTGGAACGATCCCGGTCGCAACGACGACCCTTGGAGTCGCGGAGGCGGCCAAGCCCCGCCGGATCTCGACGAAGCAATCCGCAAGTTTCAGGCTCGGCTCGGCCGGCTGTTCGGCGGGCGGGGCGGTTCGTCCGGCGGCAAGCCGAGCTTCAACTGGCGCACCGTGCTGATCGGTCTGGGGGTTCTGGCTGCGGCCTACGGCCTCTGGGGCGTCTACCAATTGGACGAGCAGGAGCGAGGCGTCATCTTCCGCTTCGGCAAGGTACAGTCCGAGCCGAAGTTGCCCGGCATCAATTGGCGGCCGCCGCTGATCGACGAACTGGAGCGCGTCAACATCACGGTCGTCGACTCCCACAACCACAACGCGTTGATGCTCACCGAAGACGAGAACATCGTCGACATCAGTCTGACCGTGCAATTCCGGCGCACCGACCCGATCAAGTACGTGGTCATGGTGCGGGACCCGGAAGAGGCACTTGAGGACGCGACGGAGAGCGCGCTGCGGCACGTGGTGGGGGGCTCGGAGATGGACCTGGTCCTTACCGAGGGCCGACTGGCATTGGGCCAGGAGGTGGAAGAGCGCATCCAGCGCTATCTTGATGTCTACGGGACGGGTATCGAGGTGGTCACCGTGAACATCGACGAAAGCGCACCGCCGGCCCAGGTGCAGGAAGCCTTCGACGACGTTCAGAAGGCGAAAGAGGACAAAGTGCGTGAGGAAAACCTAGCGGATGCCTACTGGGAAAGCGAGATCCCCAGGGCGCGTGGCGAAGCCTCCAAGGCCGTGCAGGAAGCGGAGGCGTACCGGGACCAGGTCATAGCCGAAGCGACCGGCGAGACCGAGCGGTTCCTCAAGCTGCTCGCCGAGTACAAGCTCGCGCCGGAAGTGACCCGCGATCGTCTCTATATCGATGCCTGGAAATCGGTGCTGGAGCAGAGCTCGAAGGTGATCGTCGACGTGGGCGACGACAACATCATGATCCTGCCCTTGGACAAGCAGGCCACGTCGGTGAACGACGACGATGAGATGCGCAGTGCCGTGTCGGCCGCCAGTCAAGGCCGATGAGACGGATAGGTAGGAGATAGCCGTGAAACTAAAAACCTTGTTGATTGTCGTCGGCGCGCTGGTCCTCGTCCTGCTCGCCTCGAACGCCCTTTTCGTCGTGAAGGAGACCGAGCGCGCGGTCAAGCTTCGCTTCGGCGAGTTCGCCATCGCCGACATCAAGCCGGGCTTGCACATCAAGATTCCGTTCGCCGAGCAGGTGAAGAAGTTCGATGCCCGGGTGCTGTCGGTGGACTCGCCGGAGGAACGGTTCCTAACCGTGGAGCAGAAGCCGCTGAAAGTCGATGCCTTCGCCAAGTGGCGGATCGGCGACGTGGCGCAGTTCTACATCAGCACAGCGGGCGACGAGGCCCGGGGTAGTATCCGTCTTCTCGAACGGGTCAAGGAGGGCCTGAGGAACGAGATCAGCCGGCGCACCCAGCACGACGTGGTCTCCGGGGAGCGCGACCAGTTCATGGCCGACCTCCGTGTCCAGCTCAACGAGGAGATGATGGAAGAGATGGGCATCGAAGTGATCGACGTTCGCGTGAAGCAGATCGACCTGCCGGCGGACGTCGAGGAAGCGGTCTACCAGCGCATGAACTCGGCTCGGGAAATCGAGGCCAAGCAATACCGGGCCTCAGGCCAGGAACAGGCGATTGCGCGTCGGGCCGGCGCGGATCGCGAGGTCGTCGTGATCACAGCGGAAGCGTACCGGGACGCGGAGAACATCCGTGGTGACGGCGATGCCAAGGCAACCAAGATATACGCCGACGCCTACAGTCAGGATGGCGAGTTCTACGCCTTCTACAACCGTGTGACCGCCTATGCCGCGGCATTTGCCGACAAGGGCGATGTGCTGGTGCTCGATCCCGAGAGCGACTTCTTCCGCTACATGGCAACCGGCGAACCGCCGTAGGGCGACCCTTGCGGTCGCCCGGAAGCGGTTCACAAAAGACCCAACGGTGCCATGAGCGGTCGCAATGTCGTCGTCATCGGCACGCAATGGGGTGACGAGGGCAAGGGCAAGATCGTTGATCTCCTGACGGAGCGTGCCGCTGCCGTGGTGCGCTTCCAGGGCGGTCACAATGCCGGCCACACGCTGGTCATCGACGGCGAGAAAACCGTATTGCACTTGATCCCCTCGGGGATTCTGCGCGCCGGGGTGCAATGCCTGATCGGCAACGGCGTCGTGCTGGCGCCCGGACCCCTACTCGAGGAGATTCGCGAACTGGAAGCCAAGGGTGTGCCGGTACGCGACCGCTTGCGAATCTCCCCCGCGTGCCCACTGATTCTTCCCTACCACGTCGCCATGGACGTGGCCCGGGAGAAGTCCCTCGGCGAGCAGAAAATCGGCACCACGGGACGCGGCATCGGCCCGGCCTACGAGGACAAGGCCGCCCGCCGCGGGGTGCGCTTGGGAGATCTCTTCTACTGGCAGCAGTTCTCGTCGAAACTCGCCGAGGTCATGGAGTACTACAACTTCCTGCTCGCCAACTACTACGAGACCAAGCCCGTGGACTTCCAGGAGACGCTCGATGCCACCCGCGAGGTGGCGGACGAGTTGCTGCCCATGGTCGCCGACATCGGGCCCATGCTGCACGACCTCCGGGACGCGGGGGAGAACATCCTCTTCGAAGGGGCCCAGGGGACGTTGCTCGACATCGACCTCGGCACCTATCCGTTCGTGACCTCCTCCAATACCACGGTGGGTGGCGCCGCCGTCGGCAGCGGATTCGGGCCGCGGTTCCTCGACTACATCCTGGGCACCACGAAGGCCTATGCGACCCGAGTGGGCTCCGGACCGTTCCCCACGGAACTCTTCGACGACGTCGGCGAGCGACTGGCGAAACGGGGCAACGAATTCGGCGCAACCACCGGTCGGCCGCGACGGTGCGGTTGGTTCGACGCCGTCGCCATCCGGCAGGTGGTGCAAATCAACAGCCTCTCGGGATTGTGCCTATCGAAGCTCGACGTGCTTGATGGCCTCGACACCATCCGCATCTGCGTCGGTTACCAGGACTCGACGGGAACACCGGTGCGAGCGCGGTTCGACAGCGAGTTCTACTCCGAGATCCGACCGGTCTACGAAGACCTGTCGGGCTGGCACGAGTCCACGGCCGGCGCGCGGTCCCTGGACGACCTCCCCGCAACCGCCCGCGCCTATATCGAGCGCATCGAGGAAACCGTCGGTGCGCCCGTCGCGGTGATATCCACCGGTCCCGATCGGGAGGAGACCATCGTGCTCGAAGACCTGTTCTGAGGGCTGTCTCATCGTCCGCGGCAAAAGGCCCTCGTTCGAATCCAGCGTCGATGCCGTATTATCGCCTTCACTCGCCTACGCTGAGTGCCACCGCTAGCATGTTCAACCGCAAACTGCTCGAACTGCTCGTCTGCCCGGTCACCAAGGCGCAACTGGTCTACCGTCCCGAGCGCGAGGAACTGTGGTGTGCGGCCAGTGGCCTCGCCTACGCGATCCGGGACGGCATCCCGGTGCTGATCGCCGAAGAGGCACGCGAACTCGATGCCGAGGAGCGCGAGTCTTTGCGCGAGGGCGGGTGATAGACTGCGCTGTCTTTCGGGCAACGTTGCCGAACGCCGCACCATGGCCCGGACGTCGTCGAACGAAACAGGAGCGAAGTTGAGGGAATCGCGTCTACCCGATGTCGCGAGCCGCGACGTCAAGCACACGTCAACGCTGGACTGGGTTGGCATGGGCGACATCCGCCAGCCCATCGACATCCGCGACGGCGACGACGTTCACCGCGTGGAAGCGCGCGTCCAGCTGTACGTGGATCTCGCCAATGCCGAGGCCAAGGGCATTCACATGTCGCGCCTCTACCTGATACTGGACGAGCATGCGGCGACGCGGCCGCTGACCCCTGCGGGGCTCAAGCTGCTCTTGAAGTCGATGCTCGTCTCCCACCGGGACCTCTCGGGCCATGCCTTCATCGAGTTCGCGTTCGACTATTTCCTGCGCCGGCCCTCGCTGGTGTCGGACAACTCGGGATGGAACAGCTACCCGGTCGCCATTCGGGGCTCGTCCATCGCCGGCGAGATGCGCATCGAGTTCGATCTGGGCGTGTGGTACTCGAGCACCTGTCCCGCTTCGGCGGCACTTGCTCGCCAACTCATCCAGGAGCAGTTCGAGCGCGACTTCGGGGACAACGGACCGGTCGCCGCGGCCGACGTCAAGGCGTGGCTGGGCACGGAGGAGGCAATCGCCGGTACGCCCCACGGTCAACGCAGCATCGCCAGGGCGCGGCTGCGTCTCGACGACTCCCTGCCCACGTTTCCGGTAACCGCCCTGGTCTCCGCCGTGGAGGACGCTCTGTCGACGCCGGTTCAAACTGCGGTCAAGCGGGAAGACGAGCAGGAATTCGCACGGTTGAACGCAGCCAACCTGATGTTCTGCGAAGACGCCGGCCGTCGCCTAAAGGCCGTGCTCGACGGCAACCCTTCGGTGCTCGACTTTCATGTCCGGATCGAACACCACGAGAGCCTGCATGCCCACGACGCGGTCAGCGTCTTCGCGAAGGGCGTTGCCGGGGGCTATCCGCCCACGCCGTGATCTCGCCATCGGGTGCCGGGCTAGCTCGCGAGCGGGTTGCCGACGCCAGGACATTGCTCACCTCGGCCTTCGTGAACCCCATTCGAGCTTGGAACAATCCGCGATCTCGAAGGATGCCTCGTGCGCTTTTCCGAGCGGCGACGGTCAGGGCGCGCCCTCGACCAACGACTGCGCGAACATGTAGCGATTGCCGTCGGGATCGAAGAACGTGGCGAGTTTGACCATGCCCGGCAACTCGCGGGTCTCGCCGTCGAACTTGACGCCCTTGGCTTCGAGTTCGGCCCGCGCGGCATCGATGTCGACGACGCCGAACACCGGTATCGACCCCCCCGATGCGCCGGCATCCGCATCCGTCTGGTCCAGGCCGATGCTGACACCTTCGGCAGGCGTCGACACTTCGGCCCAGCCCGCCTCCGCCACCTTGAAGACCTCCTCGAAACCCAGGACGTCTTCGAACCAGGCGATTGAGGCGTCGAGGTCCTTGACCGATGACGACAGGGTGATCGTTCCGTTGTAGCTGAATCCGGGCACGGGCTAACTCCTTTGTGGGCTTCGGGATGGCGCGGTGGGAACCGCTTGGGTGCGAAGGCGCCGAAACATACACCAAGTGCCGCCAGGAAGACAAAGGAACAAAGGAACCATAGGGCGGATTGGGCGTTGCGCGTAGGCCCTCGGCACGCACCGTGTTACGGTTTGGCGCGTCATGGACCGAAGGCGTTTCCGTTAAAGAATGGCGAGCAGGCGGACCCAGACCGTGTTCGCGTTCGGCGCGCGAACCGATGGCCGTGCCAGCATGCGGAACCTCCTAGGCGGGAAGGGCGCGAACCTGGCCGAGATGGCCCGCATCGGGCTGCCGGTACCGCCGGGTTTCACCATCTCAACCGACGTCTGTACGTACTACTCGCGGGATGGCACCTATCCGCCGGACCTCGCTGGCGCGGTTAGCGATCACCTGACGGTCCTGGAAGACACATTGGGAAAATCCTTCGGCGCGGCCGACGCCCCGCTCCTGGTGTCCGTTCGCTCGGGGGCCCGGGAGTCGATGCCGGGGATGATGGACACGATTCTGAATCTCGGCCTCAACGACGAGACCGTGGCAGGTGTGGCTTCGGCCACGGGTGATCGGCGGTTCGCCTACGACTGCTACCGCCGCTTCATTCAGATGTACGCGGACGTCGTGCTTGGCGTTCGTCCGGAGTCGGACACCGTGGCCGACCCCTTCGAGGAATTGCTGGACGACCTCAAACGCGAGGCGGGGGTCGAACAGGACACCGATCTCGATGCCGAATCGCTGGCTCGATTGACCGACGACTACAAGGATCTCGTACGGACCCGCATCGGCACTGCGTTCCCCCAGGACGTCAAGGACCAGCTTTGGGGGGCCATCGGGGCCGTGTTCTCCTCTTGGCACAACGAAAGGGCGGTCATCTACCGCCAGCGCTACGGCATCGCGAGTTCCCCCGGTACGGCGGTGAACGTGCAGGCCATGGTATTCGGCAACCGGCGCGGCAATAGCGCCACGGGGGTTGCGTTCACCCGCGATCCGGCCACCGGCGAAAGGACGCTCTACGGCGAATACCTCATGAACGCCCAGGGCGAGGACGTGGTGGCCGGCATCCGAACCCCCAAGCCTGTGGCGGAACTTGCCAACGACATGCCCGGCCTCTACGAGGAACTGGATTCCGTGGGCAGCAAGCTCGAACGGCATTTCCGCGACATGCAGGACTTCGAGTTCACGATCGAAGACGGGCGCCTCTATCTGCTACAGACTCGTGCTGGCAAACGCACGGGACTGGCCGCCGTGCGCATCGCCGTGGATATGCAGGCCGAGGGTCTGCACGACAGGAAAGCGGCCCTCATGAAGATACCGGCGGACTCCATCGATTCGCTGTTGTCGCCGACTTTCGACCCGCAAGCCGTCGCTGGGGGAACCCTGATCGCCCGGGGGCTGCCAGCCGGGCCCGGTGCCGCCAGCGGCCGTATCGTGTTCACGTCGGAAGAGGCCGACCGACTCGCGAAGCGGGGCGAGCGCATGATCCTGTGCCGAACGCAGACCAACCCGGAGGATCTCAAGGGCATGCTTGCCTCGGAGGGCTTCCTGACCACCCGTGGCGGCGTTTCCTCCCACGCGGCTCTGGTCGCCCGTCAACTTGGCAAGGCTTGCGTGTGCGGCGCCTCCGACATCGCCATCGACTACGTCGAACGGACGTTGACCGCCGGTGGCCGGGTGCTTCGGGAGGGCGATGCCATTTCCCTGGACGGGTTCACCGGGACGGTCTACGCCGGTGAAATCGCGACGTCGCCGTCGGAGGTGCGGCGGGTCCTTGCGGGCGAGATGAAGGGCGAGGACAGCACTTGGTACCGCCTCTACGAGACGGTGATGTCCTGGGCCGACGCCTACCGGCGGCTTGCCGTGCGCACCAACGCCGACAGCCCGGCGATGGCGGAAGACGCCGTGCGCTACGGTGCCCAGGGCATCGGTCTATGCCGGACCGAGCACATGTTCTTCGAGGCGGATCGCATCGACGCGATGCGCCAGATGATCCTCGCCCACGACGAAGCGGAGCGCCGCGCGGCACTCGCCAAGCTGCTCCCCTACCAGCGCGGCGACTTCGAGGAGGTGTTCATCGCCATGGCGGGACGGCCGGTGACCATACGCCTGCTGGACCCGCCGTTGCATGAATTCCTGCCCGCCGAACCAGAAGTACGCCGCGCCTTGGCCGCCAAACTCGGCTTGCCCCAGGGCGTGGTCGAGGAGCGCGTGGACAACCTGACGGAAGTCAATCCCATGCTCGGCTGCCGGGGCTGCCGATTGGGCATTCTTTACCCGGAGATCACCGAGACCCAGGCACGGGCCATCTTCGAAGCCGCCATCGCAGCCACGGCGCGGGCAAACACCACGCCGGTTCGCCCGGAGATCATGGTGCCGTTGGTGGGGTTCGCCGAGGAGTTGGCCCATCAGGCGGCGATCATTCATCGGGTCGCCGCCGAGGTCATGGAGGAGGCGGCGACCGAGGTCGCCTACCAGGTCGGGACGATGATCGAAGTGCCGCGCGCGGCTTTGACTGCCGACGAGATCGCCGAAGTCGCGGAGTTCTTCAGCTTCGGCACCAACGACCTTACGCAGATGGCGCTCGGCTTGTCCCGAGACGACATGGGTTCGTTCTTCGACCCATACCTGTCGAAGGAGATCTATGCCACCAATCCCTTTGCCCGTATCGACGAGAAGGGCGTCGGGCGCTTGATCCAGGAAGCCGTCCGCCTGGGACGCGAGACACGCAAGGACCTAAAGATCGGCATCTGCGGCGAGCACGGCGGCGACCCCGCGTCCATCGCGTTCTGCGAACAGGCCGGGCTCGACTACGTCAGCTGTTCGCCGCCCAGGGTGCCCGTGGCCCGGCTGGCCGCGGCACAGGCGGCTTTGGCTAGCCGGCCGACCCTATGGTCCGCGCTTGATCGGTCGTAGGGGCGGGGTCCCTACGGGCGCTGTTTGTCGAACGCGGCCCGTTGTTCGGGGCTTGCCTCGGCCTGGTAGCGGGACTTCCACTCCCCGTAGGGCATGCCGTAGACGCGTTCCCGGGCCGCCTCGTAGTCCACGGTGAGACCCCGTTCCTCCGCGGCTGCGACGTACCACTTGGACAGGCAGTTGCGGCAGAAGCCGGCGAGATTCATCAGGTCGATGTTCTGGACAGCCTTGTTCTCGTCGAGGTGTTCGACCAGACGCCGGAAGACGGCGGCCTCGACGGCCTGGGCGGCCTCGTCGGTCGGTGCGGACATCGTTGTTCCCGTCGGTTCCTAACGAAAAACGGATGATACCCGCATTTCCTCGGCGGTCACGGCGGTGGGTTCATGCTTCAATTACCCGCCACCCACCACCCGGGGGAACGATCCATGGAATTCCTGGCCAATCCCGAGATCTGGCTGGCGTTCGCGACGCTCGCAGCGCTGGAGATCGTGCTCGGCATCGACAACATCGTCTTCATCAGCGTGCTCACCAGCCGTCTTCCGGAGAAGCAGCGCCCCCGGGCCCGGTTCATCGGCTTGTTGCTCGCCATGGGGATGCGCATCGGCCTGCTGTTGTCGCTGTCGTGGATGATGGGCCTAACAAGCGATCTCTTCACGGTTTTGGGGGAGGGTATTTCGGGGCGTGATCTCATTCTCCTCGGCGGCGGGGCGTTCCTCATCGCCAAGGCCACCCGCGAAATCCACAACTCGCTGGAGATCGAGGACAAGTCCTCCCGCCAGGTTCACACGGCGGGATTTGCCGTCGTACTGGTCCAGATCGCCGTGATCGATGTGGTGTTCTCGCTCGATTCGGTGATCACGGCGGTTGGCTTGGTGGACGATCTGCCGGTGATGATCGCTGCCATCGTCGTCGCCGTCATCGTGATGATGGTCGCCGCGGGCCCAGTGAGCGAATTCGTGGAGGGCAATCCGACGGTCAAGATGCTCGCGCTCACCTTCCTGGTGCTGATCGGCTTCGCCCTGGTCACCGAGGGTGTCGATATCCACGTGCCCAAGGGGTACATCTATTTCGCGATGGCGTTCTCGTTCGGCGTCCAGTTGTTGAACATCAGCGCGAGCAAACGCAGCAAGGTCAAGCTGCGCAAGGCGCAACTCGGCGATCTGATCCAGGTCGACGCCCCATCCTGAACGCCGAGTGGAGACAATCCCCAAAGGGAGCGACGTGGCGAAGGAAACGTCGGGGCGACCCTATCGCACCCGGCAATTGGCCCGGGACGGGACAAGCCCGTCCCCTTCGTCGAGGTCTCAGCGGCGTTCCGGGCGCACGTAGACCAATTCGTCCGTGCCTGATCGCTCCTCGCTGTACCGGTAGCCCTCGTAGTCGAATGCCTTCAAGGCCTTGATGGTTTCGACCTTGTTCTTCGCGATGTAGGCGGCCATCAGCCCGCGGGCCTTCTTGGCGAAGAAGCTGATGAACTTGACATTGCCGTTCTTCGTGTCGAGAAAGCGCGTATCCAGGATCCGGGCATCGAGGCGGTCGGGGTCGACGGCTCGCCAATACTCGTTGGACGCGAGGTTGACCAGGGTCCTGTTGCGATGGCCGGCCATTTCAGCGTTCAGCGCGTCGGTAATGCTCTCGCCCCAGAAGGAATAGAGATCCGGGCCCCGTTTGTTGGCGAACGACGTTCCCATCTCGAGTCGGTACGGATGGATTTTGTCCAGTGGCTTGAGCAAGCCGTAGAGCCCCGACAGGATGCGTACCCGCCGCTGCAGCGACGTCAACTCCCGTTCGGTGAAGTCCCACGCCCCGAGGCCCATGTAGACATCGCCCGTGAAGGCCAGCGCCGCTTGCTTGCCGCCGTTGGTATCCTTGCGCCACTCGTTGTATCGGTCGCAGTTCAGTTCGCCGAGTTTCTGGCTGATCCCCATCAGGTCCGAGACGTCCCCCGGCGCCAGTTTGACGAGATCCTCGATGAGCATCGCCGCGTCGTCGACGAACGCTGGCGTCGAGGACTTGCGCGTCGTCGGGCGGGTCTCGAAGTCCAGGGATTTGGCGGGCGAGATGACGGCTAACATGATTTCATGCCTCCTGACTCATGTCCTCGATTCTACACGCTGATGGCGGGCGTTGGCCCGCCGTGGCGGGCCCGTAGGGCGTTGTCGGGCGACCCCATCGCGCCCGCCGGGCGGCACGTCCGCCGTTCGAGGAGACGGAATTCATCGGGGGTGACCCATGCAATCCCCGTCGAGGGCGACGGAATTCGTCGGAACCGTGTAATGCTCCTCGGCTCGCGCGTGAAGGCGTCGCGCTAAACTAAACGCATGCATGGCGTAGGCAGGACGGACATCGGACGGGTTCGCGACGAGAACCAGGATGTCTTCGCCGTGCGCGAAGATCTCGGTCTCGCGGTGGTCGCCGACGGCGTGGCGCGTCCCCGGGCGGGCCGGGTCGCCGCCGAAGTCGCCGTGAACACGACCCTCGAATACTTCAACGGTGTCCGGGAGCAGGAGGCGTTGACCGAGGATCACCTGCGCCGTGCCCTGGAGATCGCCAACGATCGGGTGTTCGGACTGTCAAGCGCCATCTCGACCTACCGGGGAATGGCGACCACGGTGGTCGTCACGGTCGTGGACGGCACCAGGGGTTTCGTCGGCCATGTCGGCGACTCTCGTGCGTATCGGCTTCGCGACGACGAACTGACCGGCATCACCAAGGACCACAGCGCCGTTCAGCCCTTGGTGGACGCCGGCGTCTTGACGCCCGCGCAAGCCCGGGTGGCGCCGGATCGTCATGTGGTCACGCGCGCAATCGGTGCGGAGCCGATGCTGCGCCCCGAGGTCCGGCCGTTGGAGGTCCTGCCGGGTGATCTCCTTCTGTTGTGCACCGACGGCTTGACGGAGCACGTGGAAGACGGCGAAATCAGAGGGTGCCTCGCCGGGGAGGGCGACTTGGACGAGACGGCGGATCGGCTCGTCGAAGCGGCGATTGACGCAGGCGGTTCGGACAACGTCACCGTCGTATTGGTCCGCTGCTGAGATGGGGGCATCGATGGTCAGGGATCGCATCGAGGAGAAACTCGCCGTGGCGTTCGACCCGGCGCACTTGGAGGTCGTCAACGAGAGCGGCAACCACAACGTGCCGGACGGGTCCGAGACGCATTTCAAGGTGGTGATCGTCTCCGGGGACTTCGAAGGGCAGCGCCTAATCAACCGTCACCGGCGCGTCAACGAGGTGTTGGCCGATGAGCTTGCGGGCGGCGTCCACGCACTGGCGGTCCACACCTACACCGCGGCGGATTGGCAGAAACGCTTCGGCAATGCCCCGATGTCCCCGCCGTGCCGAGGCGGGGACGGCGCGCAGCGAGCGCAACGCGCCCCGATCGGGTAACGGGTCGCGGCGTTTGGGACGGTGCGCAGACGTGGGTGGTGTCGACGAGGGACTTTCCGTAGCTGCCTTCTACGGTTTCCATGCCATCGACGATGTCGGCGCATTGCGCGACACGGTGGAGGAGACCTGCGCTGGGCGGTCGGTACGGGGGACCGTCTTGGTCGCGCCGGAGGGCGTCAACGCCACCTTGGCGGGCCGGCGTGCCGATCTCGAGTACGTGATCGAACGACACTTTCGCGGGTTCGACGTGAAATGGTCGTCGGCCGCGCCGGGCAACCCCGTGTTCCAACGTCTCAAGGTTCGTAGACGCCGCGAGATCGTCACTTTCGACCGCCCGCTCAACCCCTCGACGCCCGTTGGCAAACACGTGTGTGCCGCCACCTGGAACGCGATGATCACTGATCCCGAGGTCATCGTGCTAGATGTCCGGAACGACTACGAGTCCGACATCGGCACTTTCAAACGGGCCACGCGAGCTGCCACGGGCAACTTTCGCGACTTTCCGGATTTCGTGAACCGAGAGCTTGCCGGTGCCCGCCGACGGCCGGTGGCCATGTTCTGCACGGGCGGCATCCGCTGCGAAAAGGCATCGGCCTACTTGCTCGCCCGGGGCTTCGAGGACGTTTCCCAACTCGACGGCGGGATATTGAAGTACCTCGCCGAGACTGAACCCGCCGACAGCGCGTTCGAAGGTGAGTGCTTCGTGTTCGACGAGAGGGTCTCGGTCACGGGCGACCTTGACCAGGGCAGCTTCGAGCTATGCGGGAACTGCGGCCGACCAGTGCCTTCGGGTGGCGAGGCGTCGGGACCGTTTGCGCTCGGCCTTGGCTGCCCGGCTTGCCAGGCGTCTGGCCGTCCTCCCAAGGAATAGCTCGTCGGGGCGACTCTCGCGGTCGGTAACGATTCGCGACGCGGGCGTTTCGCCAGCCAGCGGTTTCGCCTGCCTATGCCGTGGCGGGCGCCGGGGCGCGTATCGCCTCGATTCGCGCCTGCATCGACGGATGCGACCAAGATCTGGTGGTCATCGGCTGGTTGTTCAACTCGGCGAGTTTGGTCAGAGCGCGCACCAACAACTCCCCATCACCGAGAATTTCAACAGCGACCCGATCAGCCTCGAGTTCCATTCTGCGCATGAAGTAGCCGGGCAGGCATACCAAGAACAGCGTGGCGGAAGCCAACACCACGGCCACGCCGGCGAGGAAGTAGAGGACCTCTCCCGTGTCGAAGAGGGGGTTCGAAAACGACGTGACGCAGATGAGGTTCAACGTGCCGCCCAGCACGATCAACGGCAGCACGAGTTTGGGTACGTGACCTTTTTCGATGTGCGCGACTTCGTGTGCAAGTACGGCGCGGATTTCGGCCGGCGACATCCTCTCCAGTAGTGTTGCGCCGAGTACGACTAGGTGAACGCCAAGGCCGCCGGTGGCAAACGCATTGACAAGGCGTCCTTCATGGACGCGAACACGGAATGGCGAGAGTTGCCGGTCACGGCTGAGGTCGTCTAGCCATCCACTGATATCGCCGAGATCGTAGGACGACAGGCTCGGAGCTCGAAGGTACTGGATCCATGGAACTAAGAACGTGTTGTAGAGCGGTAGAGCCGCAACGCACAACGGGAACATTGTCCAAGGAGGAAGGCCAAGTCGTGCCGCCGAATACGCGACTAGCAGCATGGCGACGGCGGCGATCACGAAACCGACGAATACGCAAACTTCCACGAGCAATCGACGGTGAGTGGGAGCATCGTTTTCTGGTGGCAGCCGGCAAGCCCACTGACGGACCTGGGTTGTAATCCCAATGAAAACGAGGCGGAACAGCACGTAGAGTCCGACACCGTAGTATGCGCCAAAGACGGCGATGAGCAGCCAGCCCTCCTCGGCGGGAACCCAAAGACCTGCGAGCAGATTCGGCAGCGCCGCCACAATGCCTAGTACAGTCGCGGCACTCAGAGCGAATGAGCCTGCCCAGGCAATGCCGTTGGTTCGTGGGCCGGGTTCCTCGCCGTCGCATTTCGAGCGTATCCACAAGAGTGCTGCGAGCGCACACGAGGCTAGCGCGACCGCGACGGCGAGGAGTTTCACGGTGACCCGTCCGTGGCCGGTTGATGGCTATACCGCGCCGATGGCAGCACCCGCAATCGCGCCGGCCACGCCGCCAACGACAGCGCCGATCTTGCCGCCGACCTTGGCGCCGGCCCATGCTGCGGCAGCACCACCCCCGGTTGCGCCCGCGGCTTGGAACCCGGCTTGAATGGCCCCCTCGGTCGTCTCGGAAACGCCGAGTTGGTCGGCAGCCAACTTGGCTACGAAGTAACCCGCCTCGATCCGGGCCTCAAACGGCGACGGTTCGTGGGCAGCCCAGCCAGACACCCCGGCCAGTCCAGCCACCAGTCCGCAAGCAAGCACATGCTTCTTGATCTTCATTTCACTAACTCCTAAATGTTGAATTGAAGGACGCCCACAGCTTACGGCGATGCAGGCGCAGACGTTGCGCGAGACTGCCCCGGGTTGGTGTAGGAAATCGCTGAAATATTCGACTGATCAACGCGGTTTCAATACTGCGACCCAACGATGATGTCGTGGTGACGCCGCGGCCGATGCGAGCGGGGCGAAATCACGATGATTCACGGAGATGATAGGGAGTCCCGCTTAACCGATGCAAGTAGGTTGAGTAGGTTGTGTTGAGTAGGTTGTCGCGCTCCCGCGTGCAGCGTCTAAAGCCATGGCGCGTCGGGTTTGCAGCCGACGACATGTCGGCGACGGAACCCCGCCGAATCAGCGAGCCGTACGTTGCTGATGTTGGCTTGGCTGGTGGTTGCCTGGCTGGTGGTTGCTTGCGAGCGGCCCCAACACGGTCCAAACGTTCTCGAGCATCCGCGCCTGTGCCGCCGCGGTGGGATGGACCCCGTCGGCCTGCATCAAACCCTCCTCGGTGGCGGCGATGCCCTCGAGGAGGAATGGCACGAGGGCGGCCCCGGTGGCTTCGGCCACTTCCGAGTAGACGCGCTGGAATGCCTGCGTATAGCGGGGGCCGAGGTTGGGCGGCATGAGCATGCCCGCGAGCACCGGTTTGGCGTCGGCGGCGATCACCGCCTCGGCCATGGCGGTGAGGTTGTCGCGGATGGTCTCGATGGGCAATCCGCGAAGGCCGTCGTTGCCGCCGAGCTCGATGATCACGATCTCGGGGTGGTGGGTCTCCAGTGTCTTGCCGATGCGAGCCCGTCCGCCGCCGGTGGTGTCGCCGCTGACACTCGCGTTGACGACCTCGTAGGACGGGCCCAGGCGCTGTCCGAGCAGCGTGACCCAGGACTCCTCGTCGCGGATCCCGTAGGCGGAGCTCAAGCTGTCCCCGATGACCACCAAGGTCGGGGTACCCGTCGTCCGCGGTTCATCGGTGTCGGCGCCGCCGGGTGTTGCGGCCGCCAAGGTCACGCTGGCGAGGACTTGCTTCAGAACCGGGCTCATCGTCGTCACACTTACGGCAGTCGGAGGGACGGGTCAAGGGCTAGGAGCGGATCCCGGCGCGGGGCACGGCATTTGAATCCCCGCACCCGCGCTGTTAGTGTCGCGCGTCGTTTCGGATTTCACCCCATGCCGACACCCATTCTGCGCGCCAACGGACTCATCAAGCGCGTGCCCACGGCCGAGGGCGAGTTGACGATTCTCGGCGGCATCGACCTCGACGTGGATGCCGGCGGCCAGGTGGCCGTGGTCGGCGAGTCCGGATCCGGAAAGACCACGCTGCTCGGCATCCTCGCCGGGCTCGACCTGCCCACCGTCGGCGACGTATGGCTCGACGGGGCCGAGATCACCGCCTTGGGCGAGGAGCAACGTGCCCGGGTTCGAGCGCGTTCCGTGGGCTTCGTGTTCCAGACATTCCAGCTGATCGACAGCCTGACCGCGCTCGAGAATGTGATGCTGCCCCTGGAACTGCGTGGAGACCGACAGGCGAAGGAAGACGCGCGCGGGTTCCTGGACCGGGTTGGACTGTCGGCGAGGACGACACATTATCCGCGCCAGCTTTCCGGCGGCGAGCAACAGCGGGTCGCCATCGCGAGGGCCTTCGCGTCGGGACCGAAGGTGCTGTTCGCGGACGAGCCCACGGGCAACCTCGATACCCATACCGGGGCTCGCATCGCGGACCTCATCTTCGATCTAAACCGCGAGGCCGGCACGACCCTGGTCCTGGTTACCCACGACGCGGCGTTGGCGACGCGTTGCGGGCGCACGGTGACCCTAGACGCCGGCCGGGTGGTCCGGGACGGCGCACCGTGACGCCGGCGCTGGCCATCAAGTTTGCCATGCGCGACTGGCGCGCCGGCGAACTACGGCTGTTGATCGCCGCGCTCCTGGTCGCCGTGGGCTCGGTGTCGGCGATCACCTTGTTCGTGGATCGGCTGCAGCGTGCCATCGAGGAGGAGTCGACGAGCTTCCTCGGGGCGGACCGGGTAATCGGCGGGTCGAGGGAGATCCCAGAGCGCTTCAGGGAAGCCGCACGCGAGGAGGGGCTCGCCGTCGCGGACATCATCACGTTCAACTCGATGGTGTACGCCGACGCGTCGGGCTCGGACCGAAACCAGTTGGCCAGCGTCAAGGCCGTGTCCCCCGGGTATCCCCTGCGTGGCGTGGTGCGAACGGCGCAAAAGCCCTTTGCCCGCGGCGAGCCGACAGCGGCGGTGCCGGAACTTGGCGAGGTGTGGATGGACTCGCGCCTGTTCCCGGCGCTGGGCGTCGAAGTGGGTGACCGGGTGGCGGTCGGCTACGCGGATTTCACCGTTGGCGCCGTGGTTACCGCGGAACCGGACCGTGGCGGCAGTTTCATGGATTTCGGGCCGAGACTGCTGATGAGGGAGGAAGACATCCCCGCGACCGAGGTCGTGCAACCAGGCAGCCGCATCGGCTACCGGCTGATGGTGGCGGGCGAAGATGCCGGATTGCGATCGCTGTTCGATGCCATCCGGGACGACTTGGCGCCGAACTACCGTTGGACCAGCATCCGCGAAGCCAATGCGTCGATCGGGCGCGCCATCGATCGCGCCGAGAGTTTCCTGTTGCTCGGCGGCCTGCTCGCCGTATTGCTGGCGGGCATCGCGGTGGCGTTGGCTGCCAACCGGTATGCCCGCCGCCACTTCGACCACGTCGGCGTTCTGAAGACGCTCGGCGCGACCCCCCGGGAGATCCAGTGGGGCTATCTCGGCGTGTTGTTGGTGATCGGCATCGTCGGTACGTTGCTCGGCCTCGCCCTCGGCGGCGTGGTCCATCTCGGCATCATCGCGGCGTTGGGCGACCTGCTGCCGCCAACATTGCCGCTGCCGGGAACGCGGCCGTTGGTGGTCGGATCGATCACCGGGTTCATCTGCCTGCTGGCGTTCGCCCTGCCGCCGCTCTTGGGGTTGAGGAAGATCTCGCCCATGCGCGTGATCCGGCGCGACCTGGGAACGGGCGTCGCCCCCATCGTGACCTACTCGTTCGCCGCCATCGGCAGTCTGGCGCTCCTCATCTGGCATAGCGGCAGCGTGGTCCTGACCCTCGCCGCGCTGGTGGGAGCGGTGGTGACCGGCGGCACTTTCGCGGTGTTGGCGCTGATCCTGCTGCGCGGCGGACGGGTCATCGGCATGCAGGCGGGAAGCACCTGGCGCCTTGCGCTTGCCGGCCTGCAGCGCCGCTACCGGGAGAACGTGGCGCAGATCGTGATATTCGGTTTCGCCATCATGCTGCTGCTGGTCATGCTCCTCGTGCGCACGGCGCTCGTGGAGGACTGGCAGGCGGAGATTCCCGAGAACACACCCAACCATTTCCTGATGAACGTCGTGCCTTCCGAGGTGGAGTCGGTTCAGAGCCTGTTGACCGAACGTACCGCCTACGACGGCGCCCTGTTCCCGATGATTCGCGGTCGTATCAGCGCGGTGAACGACACCTCGGCCCGGGAATGGCGGCGCCGGGTGGGGCCGCGTCCGGGCCCCGGGATCCGTTCCGAGCGCAATCTCACGTTCTCCGCCGAACTCCCGGACAACAACGTGGTCGTGGCGGGCGAATGGTGGCCCGCGGACGGACCCCGGGAAGCGGCCGCCTCCTTGGAGGATGAATACGCGAGTGCCATCGGCGTCTCGGTGGGCGACACGCTGACCTTCGACATCGCGGGGCTGCCCCTCACGGTTCCGGTCACGAACCTGCGCAGTGTCGAGTGGGACAGCCTGCAGCCGAATTTCTTCATCATCTTCTCGCCTGGCACGCTCGACGACTATCCCGCCACCTTCATGACGAGCTTCCACCTGACGCGGGAGGAGAAGCCGTTCCTCAACGAACTGCTGTCGGCTCACCCGACGGTCACGCTGATCGAGGTCGACGAGATCATCCGGCAGGTGCGCAGCATCATCGACCGGGTCACCCAGACCGTGGAGCTCGTGCTCTACCTGGTGCTCGGGGCGGGGGTCCTGGTATTGATCGCCTCCATCGGCTCGAGCCGCGACCAACGCTTGCGCGAACACGCCCTGCTGCGCGCGCTGGGCGGGACGCGCCCGCTGATCCAGGGCGCCTTGGTGACGGAATTCGCGATCCTCGGCGTATTCGCGGGGATCGTCGCCGTCATCGGTGCCGAGATCACCGTGTTCACGCTGAACCGCGAGATCTTCGAGCTGCCGACAAGCCTGCATTTCTGGCTATGGGCCACGGGTCCCGCCATCGGCATGGCAATGATCGCGACGGTGGGATACCTGGGCACCCGCAAGCTGGTGAGTTCGCCGCCCGCGACCGTCCTGCGTGAGGTGTAGGCGTGGCAACGGGACAGGCCAACAAACTGGGAAAGAAACTGCGCCGGCTCGCCGGCAAGGCCGTGTCCGACTACTCGATGATCGAGGACGGCGATCGCATCATGGCCTGCCTGTCCGGCGGCAAGGACTCCTACACGCTGCTCGACATGCTGTTGTCCTTGCAGCGCAACGCCCCGGTCTCGTTCGACGTGGTGGCCGTCAACCTCGATCAGAAACAGCCGAACTTCCCGGCCCACGTCCTGCCGGACTACCTGGACACGCTGGGCATTGAATACCACATCGTCGAAGAGGACACCTATTCGATCGTCAAGGCCGTGACCGGCGAGGGCAAGACGTACTGCGCCGTGTGTTCACGACTGCGGCGGGGCGTGCTCTACAGCTTCGCCCGGCGCATCGGCGCCACCAAGATCGCGCTGGGTCACCACGCGGACGATGCGGTGGAGACGCTGTTCCTCAACATGTTCCACGGCGGACGTTTGAAGGCCATGCCGCCGAAACTCCTCTCCGACGATGGCGACCACGTGCTGATCCGCCCGCTCTACTACATGCGCGAACGGGACATCGCGCGCTGGTCAAAGTATCGCGAGCACCCCATCATTCCGTGCAACCTGTGCGGTTCCCAGGAAAACCTGGCGCGGCCCGCCGTCAAGCGCATGCTCGCCGAGTGGGATGCCATCCAGCCCGGCCGGGTGGACAATATCGCCCGCGCCATGCGCCATGTGGTAGCGAGCCATCTGGGCGACGGCGCGTTGGTGGATTTCGAGAGCTTGCGGCGGACGGTGGAATTGATGCCGACGCGGGAGGTTGGCGACGCCCTCGCTTCAACCTTCGACCATCCGAACCACGATCAGTAGGGTCGCCTCCTCGGGGCGCGGCACGGAACCGAGAACGAGCGTTTGCCCTGGCCTTATTCCCACCGCGGTTTCGAGAACGGGTTCGGCGCCCCTTTCGACACGCAAACGTAGCGTGTCGCGTTCTTCCCCCCCTTCTATGTTGACGTTGGTCTTGAAGCCGCCTTTGAAGTTGTAGACGATGCGCGGCCCGTCGGTCGCCGTGCCCATCGATTGGCTGAACTCGGCATCGGGCTTCACGGCAACGCTGAATTTGTCCTTGAGGGAGTAGCCGTCGAACGGGAGCTTCTTGCGCAGTTCTTCGACCACTTCGGTGATTCTGGGATCAGCCCGTTGCGGTCCGTTGGCTTCGATGAGCTGGAATTCGAGGCGGTACGACGTCGGGACGACAACGTCACAGGCCGTTAGCGGGATCAACAGCAATGGGACCGTCGCGAATCGCGTCCACGGCATCCGCATCGTCGCTCTCCTTCGAAAACCAGACAATCGTGACATCGGGATTCTCCGTGGGAATGATGGCGACGTCATAGCCGGGTGCATCCACGGTCAACGGTTGGGCGGCGTGTTCGACTGCCGTCTGTTCGGCGGCCAACTCGGGACCCGGCACCGGCTCTTGCAGAGCAGAAACAACCAGGAGGACAGCCGCGACCGCCACGAGTCCGACAGCCGCCGCAACCCAACCGAGCGTGGGTCCATTGGCGAGCCATTCCGGGCGCCACCGAGGACGACCCGCGCCCATGGCCTGCGCCCGCGAACGCGCTGCCAAGAGCAACGAGGCGCTGTGCACGGCACGAGCGTGGGTCAAGGACGCGTTGAGGGCATCGTTCGCCGCCAGGATCTTGCGTGCCGCGGCGGCGCAATGCGGGCATTCCCGAACGTGCCCAGCGAGTTCGGTATCGGCCTTGCCCGCAAGTTCGTCCAACTCCGCCGTCAACAGTGGCGCCACGGGACGTTCACACGTCGTCATCGCCAGTCCTCCCTAACGTCCGGCCACACGTCGAGGATGCGCCGCCGCAGGTTGCGCCGCGCCTTGAACAGATTGCCGCGCACGCTGGTTGCCCGGATGCCGAGGATCTCGGCGGCCTGCGTGGCCGGAATCCCCTGTAGTTCGACGAGGTCGAACACCTCGCGCTGGCGCCGGGGCAGTTCGTGGAACGACGCCTTGAGCAAGTCGCCAAGCTCGCCCCGCTCGGCATCGCCGGCCGGGTCCGCGTCGGCGGCGATGGCCCCGGACAGGATGGCCTCGGAGTCGGCGGCATGACGCTGCCGGGCCCGTTGCCGGAATCGGTCGGCGGCGGCGTTTCGGGTCACCGTGTAGAGCCACCCCGCCAGACGGGGCGGCGCCGGCAGGGTGTCGAGGTTCTTGATCATGCGTATCAGCACCTCTTGTGTCAGGTCGTCCGCTTCCGTCGCATCGCCGGTCTGCACCAACGCCCAACGACGCACCTGCGGAGCCGCCGCGTCGATGAGGTCAGCAAGCGCGGCATCGTCGTCTCTCGCCCGAGCCAACAACTGCCCGGGAATGTCGAGTGCGGGGTCGCTCAAACGGAATCCCGGCGTCGGCTTGGGTTCCTCGACACTATAGACGGGCGTTCGCGGTTTGGCGTTTACCGGGTCAGCGGGAGCGCTTGCTAAACTGCGTCGGGGTGTTAATGGAGCGAATGTGGCCGTGGGAGACGACCTGCTCGTCGCCGAGAATGTCCGGTGCGCCGTCGGCGGACGGTGGTTGTTCGACGGGCTATCGCTGACCCTCGTCCCGGGCGGTCTCGTGGAGGTCCGAGGCGCCAACGGCAGCGGCAAGAGTACGTTGCTGCGCTGTCTGGTCGGGCTGCACGAACCGGACTCGGGGACGGTGCGTAGGAATGTGGACGGTCTCTATGTCGGCCACCGGTCGGGCATCTGCGGCCGGATGACGCCCGTCGAGAACCTACGCTGGACCGTAGGGGTCGCGCGTGCCGGAACCCCTACCCGGTCCATCGAAGCGGCTCTTGTGCGGGTGGGGCTCGGCGATGTCGGGGACGACCTGTGCGATGCACTGTCGGCGGGCCAGCAGCGTCGTGTGGCGCTGGCGCGGCTGCTGGTGTGCCCGGCCCCGGTGTGGATTCTCGACGAGCCGCTCACCGCGCTGGACGATGCCGGTCGCGGTTTCATGTGCGAACTGATGGACCAGCACCGATCGAGTGGCGGCGCCGCGGTTTGCGCAACCCACGAGGACCTGCCCGCAGGTCCGGGTCAGCCGGCAGCCGCCGTGGTCAGGCTTGGACGATGAGGTTGTTCCTGGCGCAATTCCGCCGCGAGTTGCTGATTGCCTTGCGCAGTGGCACCGACGCGGCGAGTCCTCTCGTGTTTTTCGTGCTTGCCACGGTGCTGCTGGGCCTAGGGGCCGGTGGAGCGCTCGGGCTTGGGGTCATCTGGGTGTTGGCGCTGTTCGCCAACGTCCTGGCGGTGGAGGGAGTCTTCCGCCGGGACCACGACGACGGGACCCTCGAGCAGTTGCTGATCCACGCCCGACCGCTGTTTCCGACCATCGTCGGCAAACTGTGTGCGCACTGGATGCTGTCCGGAGTGCCGGTTGCGATGTTGAGTCCGGGGGCGGCGTGGATGCTGACCGGCGCCACCGCCGGCGCCGGGATCCTGGTGTTGACGCTGACCATGGGCACCCTGGCGCTCACGCTTTTGGGCGCAATCGGTGCCGCGCTGACCGTGGCCACCGGTCGCGGCGGTCTGCTGGTCGCCATCCTCGTGCTGCCGTTCTACGTGCCGGTGCTGATCTTCGGTGCCAATGCGAGCACGGCAGCGATGCAGGGGGCGCCGACCGCCTTCCCGATCTTGGCGCTCGCCGCGCTGTTGGCGGGGTGCCTGACGGCCGCGCCGTTCGCCGTGGGGAAGGCTCTCGCGATCAGCCAGGAGTATTAGGGGGCCCCGGGCCGTAGCTCCGAGACGCGAGGACCAACGCGACGCATTCCTGGAGCGACCGCCGTGCATCTCCGGGCGACTGCAAGGGTCCCCCTACGGCGGGACGCGACGGGCGGTTTACAATCGCGCTGGCCGCCCGCGATGGTCGGCCGCGCCGCGTCGACATCGGGCCCGACCCATGGGATGGATTAAGCGAACGTTCCACAAGACCGGTTCCCCGCGATGGTTCTTCGCGGGCTCGAGACCGTGGATGATCGGTCTCTACCTCGTGGGCGGGATGCTGATCGCCACGGGCTCGATCTGGGGCTTGGGATTCGTGCCGCCGGAACGCCTGCAGGGCAACAGCGTTCGCATCCTGTTCATCCACGCGCCCGCCGCCCACTTGGCGGAAGCCATCTACGTGACCATCGCAATCGCGGGTTTCGTGTTCTTGGTTTGGCGCATGAAGATGGCCGACATGCTGATCCAGGCGGCGGCCCCGATCGGCCTCGTCGTTACCGTGGTCGCGTTGGCGACGGGCATCATCTGGGGCATCCCGACGTGGGGGACCGGCTGGGTTTGGGATGCGCGCACCGTGTCCACGCTGTTGCTGGCGTTCCTTTTTTTCGGGCTGGTGGCCCTCCGGCAGGCGATCGGCCGTCCCGAACGAGCGTCGCGGGCGATTGCCCTTTTGGCGCTCGTCGGCGTTGTCAACATCCCGATCATCAAGTATTCGGTGGAATGGTTCACGACGCTTCACCAACCGCCAAGCATCGAGATCGGCAAAAGGCCGGCCATTGCCCCGGTCTTTCTGTGGCCGTTGGCGGTCAACGTGCTGGGTTTCTACTGTTTCGTCGCCGGCGTCGTGATTGCGGCACTGCGCGCCCGCATCGTCGAGCGGGAAGCCGGTGCCCAGTGGGTTCGCGATTGGGTCCGGGCGTCATGACCGAGCTCATCGACATGGGCGGCCACGGGGTGTACGTGTGGAGCGCCTACGCCTTGAGTTTCGCGGCGCTCGTTGGACTTGGCATCTGGCCGCTGGCCTCGCTCCACGCTACCATGCGGCGTCTTAGGCGACGTGGCGTGGAGCAGGAGAAGACGTGAGACGGGCCCGCCGACAACGCCTCGCGGTGGTGGTGTTCGTGGTCGTTGGGGCCACGGCCACGCTTTCCCTCGCCCTGCTCGCGTTGCAGGAAAACGTCGACCTGTTCTACGAACCCGCCAGGATCATGAACGGCGATGCGCCGGTCGGTGTCGACATTCGCGCCGGCGGCATGGTGGTGGAAGGGAGCGTCCAGCACGATCCGGAGGGACTCGGCGTCGCGTTCTCGATTACCGACTACCAGGGCCATGAGTTCGACGTCCGCTATGTGGGGCTGCTGCCGGACCTGTTCAAGGAAGGCAAGGGCATCATGGTACGGGGACAGCTAGAGGAGCGCGGCCGATTCAACGCCATCGAGGTGCTCGCCAAGCACGACGAAAACTACGTGCCGCACGAGTTGCACGACCTGATCGAGGGCGGCGACATCGCCGACAGCGAGACGGTTGTCAGCCCCGACGCCGGTTGAGGCAGATAGGCGCGAGGAAGCGCCCCAGGAAGCAGCGTCGCTGCGGGGTTAACCCAGCACCACGAGAGCCGTTGCCTGCCGGCACCCTAGTGTCCTGTGCCATAAATAGATTGAATTAACTCTCGTGCTTCTGCACTGC
>JAPPGK010000021.1 GCA_028821405.1 Gammaproteobacteria bacterium
CGGTCACGGCTGGAATCGTTGCTCGCGGCCTCGGTGCGCACACCCAGGCTAAGGCCGTCGTAGTCGTCACGCAGAATGACGTTCAGCACACCCGCCACGGCATCGGCGCCGTAGATCGCCGAGGCGCCGTCGGTGATGATCTCGATGCGCTCGATCTGCGCCAGCGGGATCGAAGACGTGTCCGTCAAGAGGTCCTGAACGTCCAGTGACGAGCGCGCCTTGCGGCGGCCGTTGATCAGCACCAGCGACGAGCGGGTGCCGAGGCCCCGAAGGTTGATGCCGCTGGCGCCCAGCGTCGCGCCGTACGGCACGCGGCTGCTGCCGTACTCGCCTTGGAAGAGCTGGGTCGCTGCGGCGTTCGCCGATCCCAGGTTCTGCGGCAGGTTGCGCAACACGTCCTCAATGCTCGCATAGCCGCCGCGTTCGATCTGCTCGCTGGTGATCGTTATACGAGGCGAGGCCGGATCGACGCCCTTCAGGCGCGTGCCCGTGACGATGATCTCTTCCGTTGGTTGCTGGGACTCGTCGGCGTCAGCTCCGGTGGCCGTGCCCCCGTCCGCTGCGCCCCCGGCACTCCCATCGTCGGCTGTCTCTTCGTCGAGCCCGATCACCACCGAGTCGTTTGCCGCGAAGTGGTAGGCGAGACCCGAGTCCTTGAGCATCGAATCGAGCGCTTCGACCACCGTGTAGCGCCCCGTGACGGGACCGAGTTCCCTTTGCCGCGATACCGCGCTCGGCACGGCAATCTGGATGCCGGCGCGCTCGCCCAGTTCGATCAGTGCCGCGCCCGCGGCTTGGCGTTTGATGGCCAGGTCGAACTTCCGTTCTTCGACCGCGTCAGCCGATGACGCGGTAACGGCGAGTGCCAAGGGCGTCCAAACCACGATCAGCAGGTGTACCAGGTGCTTGCTATACCCCACGTCGTCCCTCCATAGGTCTACGTCTTCGTCCACACGACGCCCGGATTGGCGTCCAATAGTCTAAAACGACCGAACGCGCTGTCCCCCTACACTCGACACGGTGGCAGTGGACTTCGGCGAGCCCTGTCATGGCGTGCTCGGTTCGTCGTCCGCAGCCAATACTGCGATGCCCGACAGCGTCGGCACCACGCGTATTGGCACGGCGCGCTCGAGGGTCGACAGCGCCGTGTCAATCGAGTCGAGCCGCAGCGTCGCGAACACGCGTATATCGGCTACGTCCGCGTCGTGAATGCGAATCGGTTTGGTGGAATACCTGCCGAGCTCCGCGACAACCGTGGACAACGGTTGGTCCTTGAAGCTCAAGCGTCCCTGTCGCCACTGTTGGCGGCGCTCGATTTCGGGATCGTGGCGTGCCGTGATTGTTTGGCTGTGTACATCGAAGTGGAGGACCGTGCCCGACCGTAGTCCAAGCCCATCGCCCAGAGGCGACTCGAAGCCCTCAGGATGCGCGCCAAGGTCCAGCCACCGGGGGGCGGCAGGCGGGTCTCCTCCCTGGCGGTGCAACGCGAGACGACCGTCGATCAACGCCACCGTGAAGCTGCCCCCAAGGCGGCGAACGTTGAACGCGGTGCCGTGAGCGGTTATTGACCGTCCGCCCACTTCCACCGTGAACGGTCGCAGCGGATCCTTGGCAACTTCGAAATAGGCTTCGCCATGGTCCATCACGACCCGTCGCACGGCATCGGTGATTCCCGCCAGGATCTGCGACCCCGTATTCAGGGTGATCGTCGACCCGTCGGGAAGCGTGACGGACCGTTGTTCCCCAACTGCGGTCGTGTAGCGGGTTACCGTACTCGCGGGTTGGGTGAATAACCCGATGGAGGCCAACACGACGGCGACGAGCACAACGCTGGCTGCCAGGCCGAATGCCGCAGCGTTGCGCAGCGACCGACGCCTTGCCCGCGGCTTGCCCGACAAGGTGCGGTACATGGAGTCCTCGCGCAGTTCGTCGCGCCAGTCGTCCAGTGCGCCCAGCAGTTCGTGCGCCTCCATGAAGCGGGCCTTGAACACCGGATCCTCCTCGCAGCGCGCCAGGATGGCGCGGCGTTCGGAGTCCTTGATGTCCTCACTGTAGGTGCGAATCGCGGCGGCGGTTGCCTCTCGGGTGATTCTTTGCGACGTCTGAAACATGGTGTGATGCTTCTAGTCGTCCAGCAGCGCTGTGCGCAAGTGCAGCAACGCCCTGGAGATGTACTTTTCGACGGTCTTGTGCGAGACGCCCATGGTCTTCGCGACTTCGCCGTAGCTCATGTTGTTGAACCGGTTGAGTACAAAGGCACGGCGCCACTGCGGCTTCAACTCTTCGACGGCGGATGCCACCGCATCTAGGTCGTCCCGCGCCAGCACGATGCTCTCCGGCGAGGGGAAACCCGCGTCGTCTTGGTCTTGTAGAAGCCTTAGCCGCTCGTCGTGCTCGCGCCGAACGCCCCGATGGCGCTCGCGGTCGATCACCAACCGGTTCGCTACCGTCAGCAGGAACGCGCGCGTGCTACGCCGGCCCGGTGGCAGTTTCTCGGGTACCGAATCCATGCGCACTAGCCGGGTGTACACCTCTTGGACGAGGTCGTCGACGTCGTGGTTTCCGGCGACGCGTACGGTAATGAACCGGCGCAGCGCTCCGGCGTGCTCGTCGTAGAGACGGTCTAGGGCTTGCTGGCGTGTCTCGGGCTTGACTTCCGTCAATGCCGCGCGTTTGCGCTCTCCCGACTCCGACACGCCAATTGCCCTCCAACGGCTCCAACTCGTCCGGCGCCTGCCGGCCCATCTATTCAGCTAGAAACGGACGAGTCAACCTAGACCCTACGCTTGCGGTCTCCGTTAGATGTAGTGCAGCCAATGCTCGAACCCCGGTTCGTCGCCGAGCACCACCGTTTTGTATTTGTCATGCAATTGCGATGTGGCAGGTCCCATCTGTCCGTCGCCGACCCGCATACCGTCGATGCGTACGACCGGCCACAAGCCCGCCGACGTTCCCGATAGGAAGACCTCCGAAGCGCTCGCCAACTCGTCTGCGGCAATGTCGCGTTCAACGCACTTGAGACCGACCGCCGGCGCCAGGTTGATGATCGAGTCCCGGGTGATGCCGAGCAGAACTTTGCTAGCCGGCGGCGTCGCCACATTGCCAGCGATGTCCACCATGAACAGGTTGGCGGTGGGGCCCTCGGTGAGGTTGCCGTGCTCGTCGAGCAGCACGATGTCGTCGAATCCCTCCGCGCGGGCCCGCCATTTCGCCGTCATGGCCGCGGTGTAGTTGGCCGCCACTTTGGCGTGCGGGGGAATGACATCCTCCCGGCGGCCCGATTTTTCCCGTTCGACCTTCAAGGACACGGCTTGCCGTCGCCGACGTCTCAGTTCGGCGTTGGGGGAGGGGAGATCACGATCGCTGTCGTAGGCGGCGATGAACACCGCGACGTGGGGATTCTCGGGGATCAGTTCCGCTTCGACGGATGGCATCAGTGCACTGATCTTGACGGACTTGGCGCCGGGGTTGCGGCGCACCGTCTCGGCGCAAGCCTCAACGAGCTCGTCGACCGCGTATTCGAGGGGCAAGCCCACGATCCGGCAGGTCGTCGCCAGACGTTCGATGTGATCGCGCAGGCGGAAGATCGCGGTTCCGCGCCGGGCCTCGTGAACGCTGATGTAGTCGAAGGCTAGCGACCCGCGCTGCAGGCTCTGCGCCAGCACGTGAACCGTGGCGTCTTTCCAAGGGATAAACTCGCCGTCGCGCCAGATTCTCCGGTCGGTCATGAGTGACTGCCTGCAGCGGGGGATGCTCCGTCGCCATTGTATTCAACGAGCGTTCGGCGCGGGCATGGAAAGACCGCTTGCGCTGGCGGCTTCGGTCTGGCGTTGACATCCCGAGAGCTAGCGCTAAGGTGCTGCGCATGCCAGGCGACCACCCTGATCGGCAGGCGCGACGCGCAGCGCGGCGGGACTGGCCGATCCGAGCATACCGGTCCGGAGAGCTTCCGGAAGATGGGTTTCTCACCGAACTGTCGGTCGAGGAATGCCTAGCCATTGTCACCGACGTCACCGAGACCTGCTGGGCGATCGCTGACAAGGAAATCCGCGACATTCCCCGGCGCGATTGGCCTCTCAAGATCGTCCGGGTCCGAAGTGCGAAGTGAATCCCGATTTCACCGATCTGATCGATGTTTTGCTCGAACAAGATGTCCGGTTCCTAGTGGTTGGAGGGATTGCGCTCGCGGCACATGGGATGCCGAGAGCGACGGGAGACTTGGATGTGTGGGTCTTGCCGACTCCCGAGAACGCCGATCGGGTTTACGCCGCGCTCACGGCTTTCGGCGCGCCGCTCGACGATCTGGATGTTGCCGCTCGGGATTTTGGGACTACTGGGCTCACGGTTCAATTCGGTGTTCCACCCCGACGAATCGACGTCCTGACCGCTGTGACCGGGCTGGAATTCGAAGCGGCGTGGGAGCGTCGCTTCCAAACCCGCGTCTTCGGACGGGAGGTCGCGTTTCTGTCCCTCGACGACATGCTCCGAAACAAGCAGATTCTTGGTCGTGACAAGGACATAGGCGACGTGCGGGCGATTCGCCGGGAGTTGGCCCGCCGGCGCGACGAACCGCGCTGACGTGATAGCAAGGAGCGGCCTGGCGGATTGAGGTCGGCGCAGAGTGTGCCCGTCGTCAACCCCAGACTGCTGCCGAGTAGGAAACGCAGCCCGAAGCGTAGGGGAGGCTAGGTTGCCGGTCGGCAACGAGCAGATCGGGTCCGTCGAGATCCACGATCTGGGCCCGTCCGGCAAGCAGCAGCGCGGGGGCCATCGACAGCGAGGTGGCGACCATGCAGCCGACCATGACGCCGACGTCGAGTTCGCGCGCCTCGTCCGCAAGAGTCAGCGCCCGCGTTAACCCCCCCGTCTTGTCGAGCTTGATGTTGACGGTCTGGTACCTCGCCGCCAGCACGGCCAGGTTCGAACCATCTCGGATGCTCTCGTCGGCAGCGAGGGGAACCGGCGACTGAAACCCAGCGAGGACCTGGTCTTGGCCCTCTGGCAGCGGCTGTTCTATCAGGTCCACGCCGAGCGCGGCGGCTACGGGCGCGAACTCGGCGAGCGCAGCCATGTTCCAGCCCTCGTTGGCATCGACGATCAGTCGTGGTCCGGGAGCCTTGGCGCGCACCACGCGGAGTCTTTCGACATCTGCCGCCACGTCGTGCGACCCGAGTTTGACCTTTAGCAGCGGACGCCATTGCTCGGCCTCTGCCTGCTGCCCCATGGCGGACGCCGAATCCAACGGTAGGGTGAATGCCGTGGGGATGTCGACGGGTTTCGGAACGCCGGCTAATTGCCAGGCCAGCTGGCCGCTGCGCTTCGCTTCGAGATCCCACAGTGCGCAGTCGATGGCGTTGCGCGCGGGTCCCGCCGGCAGCGCGTCGAGTAGCTCGCGTCTGTCGAATGGCCCTTGGAAGTCGTTGATCGTCCCGGCGACGACCTCAGGGTCGTCGCCGTAGCGAGGGTAGGGGACGCATTCGCCGCGGCCTCCGACGTTGCCGTCGGTGACCGTGGCGACGACCAGGTGCGCCGTTTGCTTGGTGCCCCGGGCGGTGGTGAACGGTCGGGCGATGGGCCAGGACTCGATCGCGGCCGTGATTCTCACGCGAGCATCTCGTCGACGATCGCCTCGACACCATGCCGAACCGGATCGCAGACGGGTACTCCAAACTGACGGTGCGCTTGCTCAATGGTCTGGTTCGCACGTTCAGCATCGAGTCCTGACGTGTTCAGGGCGATGCCGACGCACCGCACGGCGGGATTCGTCAAGCGGCCGAGCGCAATCGTCTGCTTGATGACGGCGTCGATGCCGGCGATCGGCACGTCGACATTGCGCATGGTCGTCCGCGTCGGTTCGTGGCAGACCACGAAGGCGTCGGGCTGGGTGCCGTGCAGCAGGGCGAGGCTCACGCCGGCGAAGGAGGGGTGGAACAGGGAACCTTGACCTTCGACGACGTCCCAGTGGGCGGGATCGTTGTCGGGGGAGAGCGTCTCGGCTGCGCCGGCGGCGAAGTCGGCGACCACGGCATCGATGGGAATGCCGGACCCCGCAACGAGGATGCCGGTCTGCCCGGTTGCGCGGAAGTCGGCGGTGATGTTCCGGGTGGTCAGCTCACGCTCGATGGCGAGTGCTGCGTACTTCTTGCCGACTGAGCAATCGGTCCCGACGGTCAGCAGGCGTTTGCCCGTGCGCTTGCGTCCCGACGCGACGGGGAACGGTCCAACGGAACGCCGGGCCTCGAGCAGTCTCCGGTCTGACCGGCGGGCGGCTTCGGCGATCTCGGGAATGCTGTCCAGCGGCGTATGAAGCCCGTTGGCGACATCCATGCCGGCCTCCAATGCCTCGACGATCACGCCCTGCCACTGCTTGGGTAGCACGCCGCCGGGATTGACCACGCCGATTAGAAACGTCCTGGCACCGGCTTCGGTGGCTTGTTGGATCGATAGGTCGGCGACACCGAGATCCGCGCGGCATCCGGGCAGGCGGAGTTGCCCGATGACGGCGTCCGGTCGCCAGTCGACGACGCCTTGGCCGGTCTTCGCTGCCAGCGCGTCCTTGGCGTCGCCGAGGAAGATCAGGTATGGCGTTTCGAGATTCAAGATCGTGTGCTCCCCGCCGCTGACATGATAGAGGACACAGTGAGGTTCTAGCGTGTCAAGTGTGCAAAATGTTCGATGTAATCGTACAATTTGACCAATGTGGATTGAACGACAGGTAGAAGAGCTGCTTCGGCAACGTGCGGCGACACGTCCTGTGTTGGTGTTGACCGGTGCCCGGCAGACCGGGAAGACAAGCCTGATGCGCCGGCTCTTCCCGGACCATGGATTCGTCAGCCTCGATCTGCCGAGCGAGGCGGAACAGGCGGAACTCGATCCGGGTTCGTTCCTCGCCCGTCACCCGCCGCCGGTGATCATCGACGAAGTCCAATACGCCCCGGGTCTGTTCCGGCACCTGAAGACGGTGGTCGATGCGGATCGCCGCAATGGCGCCTTCCTGCTGACCGGTTCCCAGCCGCTGCGGTTGATGCGATCGGTCTCGGACTCCCTCGCGGGGCGCGCCGACATCATGGAGCTGGAGCCTTTGACGTTCGCCGAAGCCAAGGCGGCATACCCTGATCTCGCGATCGAGGAGTTCCTGGTCCGGGGCGGGTTTCCCGAACTCTACGAGGACCGGGCGATCGATGCCCGCGGGTTTCTGCAGTCCTATGTCGCCACCTATCTGGAACGGGATCTTCGCCAGCTTCTTGAGGTCTCGAGCCTGCGCGACTACGAACGGTTCCTGCGCGCCTCCGCCCTGCGATCCGCGCAACTCGTGAACCGGTCGGACCTCGCCCGGGATGTCGGTGTCGCTGGATCGACGCTGGCGTCATGGCTCGGCGTCTTGGAAGCATCCCATCAGCTCGTGCTTCTCGAGCCCTGGTACGGCAATCCCACGACGTCGCTGGTCAAACGCCCAAAGCTGTATCTGCGCGATGCGGGGCTTGCGGCGTTTTTGTGCGGCGTGTACAGCGTCGGTGATTTGCGGGTCACGCCGCTGGCCGGGGCGCTTTGGGAGACACTGGTCTGCGCCGAAATTCGAAGGTCGCAGAGCAATCGACACGGTCGCTGGAACCTCTACTTCTGGCAGGACCGAGCCCGAGAGGCCGATTTCCTGGTGCAACGTGCGGGCAGGTTCCATCTTGCCGATGCGAAATGGACGGAGCAGCCGCGTTCTCGGGATGCCGCTTCGTTGCGCAAGGTTCTCAATGCCATCCCTGCGGATGCGGTCGAGTCGCTCTCGGTGGTGTGCCGGACACGCAACGCGTACCCGTTGACCGATGATGTCTCTGCCGTGCCGCTCGATGGGATGTGCGATGCGCTGCTCCGGAACTGATCGGGGTCCCGTTGGCGTTGCCCGCCATCGGGGAAGATCGTTCGTCAGCGGCACTCGAAACTCGATAGATTCCTACCGTCGCCGCCGATGTAGGCGGCGCGGCGCGGATACGCACACAAGGGGCGGGCACCGCCGCCTTCCGCAAAACCGGCGACCAACGTATCCGGTGCGGTACCTGTTTCGTCCCACTGTTCCGCCGCTTCGATGAGGTCCACCATCCACGGTCCGGGCCCGCCGGCGCAGTGGAGGACGCCCGGCATCAGGAACAGGCGCACGTCGTCGCGGGCGGATTCTTCCCGGGCGTAGACCGCCTCGACGTACTCGATGCTCGCCAGTGCGGATAGGGCTGCATCCGACCATCCGTGATAAATCAGTAGTTTGCCTCCTTTCTTGCGGAATGCGTCGAGGTTCGGGTCGGTGGCGCTCAATGCGGCGGCCGCCGTTCGGAAGCGATGCCGGAAGCCGCTGAAGTCGAATCCCTCGTAGCGCCAGTCGGGGTCGTGCTCCACCATGTGGCGCATGACCTCGACGCCGAAGCCGAACGCCAGCGACGGCGGGAAGTTCCGTGCCTGCTGGCCCGACCCCGCGAGCCAGCCGCCCCAGCCGCCGGGCGCATCTTCGCCGCCGAACGGCCAGCCGACGTGGATCCGTCCATCCGGGGCGATGGGCCCGTCATAGACGGCTCGGATGGCGGCGATTTTTGCTGGCGCTAGATCGAGGTCTCCTGGATCGAAGTCGCAGTCTCGCGGATCGTTGAGGATGCCGTCCTCAAGACCGTCCTGGGCATCGCATCGGGCGAGAACCGCGCTGGCGAGCGTTTGCCGGTCCTCGGCGGAGAGGAGGGGTGTGGAGAGGTCGTCCATGGATGGGTACATGTGCCGGGTGACGTTGAGGAACGCGGCTGCCACGCCCGCGAAGTCGTGGGCCGGGGCGCCGGCCAGGATGACATCGAAATCCTCGGGGTAGCGCTGGGCGGACATCAACGCCTGCCGTCCGCCGTTCGAGCAGCCCGCGAAATAGGATCGCCGCGGCATCACGCCGTAGTGCCGTTCGGTGATGTGCTTGGAGACCGCTGTCACGCGGTGTACGGCGAGATGACCGTAGTTGACCAGCCGCTCGGGATTGTTCAATGCCCAGGATCCGTCGATGCCCTGGTTGCGATGGCCGGTGTCCGTGCCGGCCGTCGCGTAGCCGCGTTGAAGCACGTTCAAGCCCAGCGCCTGGTTCTGGATACTGCCGACGAATCCGCCGCCCCCACCCATGATGAAGGCACCGTTCCACTCGGCGGGCAGCCAGACGGAGAAGCCGATTTCCCGGGCGATGGTGCCGGTCAGCTTGCAGTGCTCAACCGGGTTGTCGACCGATTCGACGGTGGTGATCTCGGCATCGGGCAAGCGGATGTCACCTAGCCCGTTGCAGGGTTCCGAGTGCGGATCTTCGCTCGCGACGCGGGTGGCAAGGATCGCGAAAGCGGTTGCGGTCAGGATTGTTCGCATGGGTGTGTTCCTAAGGCAATCGGCGGCGGTTGCAGGCCCATTGTAAGCGGCACCCCTGGTCGCCGGAGGCTTGTTGACGCCGGTACGAACCACCCGCCATGATGGGTCGTCGTTGAACATGCGGTTCGTGGGGGACTATCTCCTTTGATGGAGCACGGGTTTTGGCGCGTCGTGGGTCGGGAGACACGATGACCAGGACGTACCGGACGCTCACCGGTGTCGCGGTCGGGGCGTTGGTCGCGGTCACTGTCCAGGCGCGGGACAACGACTGGCCGGCGGCGTGGTACCAGCCGCCGAAGACGGCCAGCGAGCTTGGCATCACGTCCTTCGCCCAGAGCCCCTACCTCGATGATCGCGACCTGCCGCCGGTGGAGGAACGCCTGCCGGACGATCCGGTCGTCATTGAGCCCTACCAGGGCATCGGCAAATACGGCGGCACGGCGCGGATTCCCATCTGGGACTCTTGGCAGTTCTTCAACTGGGAACATGCGCTAACGCTGTCCGCCGACATGCGCAACGTGCTGCCGAACCTCGCCGAATCATGGAGCTTGAGCGAAGACGGCCGCGTCACCACGGTCCACCTTCGCCCCGGCGTCAAGTGGTCCGACGGCGTGCCGTTGACGGCTGACGACTTCTGGTTCCGCCTCGTGCACGTCTGGATGGACCCGGAGATCTCGCCGATCGTCTACCGGCTGGTGCAGGGTTGCGAGTTCGTGAAGATCGACGATCTGACCTTCCAGTACGCGTTCCCCGAACCGAACCCGATGTTCGCCAACTTCTTCGCCCAGTACGGCAGCCACTTCGTGGACCCGATGCACTTCTTCAAGCAGTACCACCCGGCGTTCCGGGATCGGGAGGAACTCGCCGCGCTGGTGGAGGAGAAGGGTTTCGTCACCTGGATGGCGATGTACGGCGCGTACCGGGGCTGGGGCAACGAGGAGGCGGTGAGGGTGCCGACCTTGCGGGCGTACAAGGTGGTCCAGCGGACGCCGACCAAGATGCGCCTGGAGCGCAACCCCTACTACTTCAAGGTCGATCCGGCCGGGAACCAGTTGCCCTATATCGACGCCATCGACGCGATCATCCTGCTCGAGAACTCCCAGATGATCGCCTTCCAGGCGGCCACCGGGCAGCTCGATTTCGCCGCCTTCGCGCTCAAGACCCAGGACATCCCGCTGCTCAAGCTCGGCGAGGTAAAGGGCCTCAACAAGGTCCACATCTGGCATCGCGTCCACGTCAGCGACGTGGCCATCCAGCCGAACTACAACTACGACGATCCGAAGTACAGGGAGTTGCTGTGGGGCAGGGGCGAGCGTCGCTTTATCCGCGCGCTATCCCATGCCATCGACCGGGACCAGATGAACGAGGTGATCTACTTCGGCCGGGGCGTGCCGAGCCAGGTGACCGCACACCCGTCGAGCCGTTGGTACGAGGACCGCTTCGCACATGCACATATCCGCTACGACCCGGACTACGCCCGTGGGCTGTTGGACGAACTGGGGCTCCTCGACGTGGACGGCGATGGACTACGGGAATACGCCGACGGTTCGAAACTGACCATCACCTTCGAGTACCTGGACTTCGAGACGCCGAAGGCGATCACCATGGAACTGGTGCGCGACTACTGGCGGGAAGTGGGCATCGACATGCGCTTGAAGTCGGTGGAGCGCAGCCTGCAGTCGGAACGGGCGCAGGCCAACAAGATGCAGATGACCCTCTGGCACGCGGACAAGGTGACCGACATCCTCTTCCCGCTGGTGCCGGATTGGTTCTACCCGCACCGGTCGGGTTGGGACATCGCTATGTGGAACCACTGGGCGAGGTACTACCAGACCGACGGGGAACTCGGCGAGGAGCCGCCGCCGCTGGTCCGCGGCCTCCAAGACTGGGGTGACCAGTTGCGCGAGGCGACCACCGAGGCGCACCGGACGAAGGCGGCCAAGACGCTGCTCGAAGCCGCCGCGGAGAACCTCTGGACGATTGGCACGGTGGGGCAGGCGCCCCATCCGGTGGTGGTCTCCAAGCGATTGAAGAACGTCACGTCCACCGGCGTTTGGGGCTGGGACAACCGGTGGACGTTGTCGTACCACCCGTCGACCTGGTATTTCGACGAGTCGGATGCGGGGGACCGCGTGGGTCGTTCGCACGACGACGGCTTGTCGATGGGGACCACCGAGTGAGATCGTACCTGCTGTCCCGGCTGCTCGGGATGATCCCCACGTTGGCGGTCATCTCGGTGATCATCTTCGTGGTGATCCAACTGCCGCCCGGCGACATCGTCACCTCGATGCTGGACCGGCTGCAGGCCCAGGGCGTCGACACCACCGAGGAGTACGTCCAGAACCTTCGCGCCCAGTACAACCTCGACAAGCCCATGGTGCTGCAGTACTTCTACTGGGCGGGCAATCTGCTCACCGGCGACATGGGGTACTCGCACCTGTATTCCCGACCGGTGAACGACCTGTTGTGGGAACGCCTCGGCTATACCTTGTCGATCACCGTGTCGGCGCTGTTCTTCACCTGGCTCGTGGCGTTGCCCATCGGCATCTACTCGGCGATCCGGCAGTACTCCATCGGCGATTACATCCTGACCACCATCGCCTTGGTGGGCCTCGCGACGCCGCCGTTCCTGGTAGCGCTCGTCTTCATGCACATCGGCTTCGACTGGTTCGGCGTCAGTACAGGGGGTCTGTTTTCGCCGGAATACGAAGACGCGCCCTGGAGCTGGGCCCGGATCGCGGATCTCCTGGCGCATATCTGGCTGCCGATGATCATCATCGGTCTCGGGTCGGCAGCGTTCACCATGCGGATACTTCGGGCCAATCTGCTCGATGAGCTGAACAAGCCGTACGTGGTCACGGCCCGGGCCAAGGGCGTGGGTCATGCAAAGCTCATCATCAAGTACCCGGTGCGGATCGCCATCAACCCCTTCATCAGCACCATCGGGTTCGTGCTGCCGAGCCTGATTTCCGGTGAAGCCATTGTCTCGTTGGTGATGGGACTGCCGACCATTGGCCCCCTGCTGCTACAGGCGCTCCTCAACCAGGACATGTTCCTGGCGGGCAGTCTGTTGATGTGGCTGGCGATCCTTACGGTGGTCGGCATCCTGCTTTCCGACATTCTCCTTGCTTGGATCGATCCGAGGATTCGCTTTGAGTGAGGCTGTCCTGAGTCCCGTGGCCGAAACGCCGGTGAGCCGCGAGGAATCGGCCGCGATTTCGCCGCGTCGATTGATCTGGTTGCGCTTCCGCCGCCACCGGCTGGCCTACGCGAGCGGCATCTTCCTGCTGCTGCTCTACATCGTCTCGGGATTCTGCGAGTTCGTCTCGCCCTACGGCACGACGACGCGCAACGACGACGCCATCAACGCACCGCCCATGAGCGTCCACTTCTTCGACGCAGAGGGCAACTTCCATCTGCGGCCGTTCGTCTACGCCTACCGCATGGAGGTCAACGAAGACACCTGGATGCGCGAGTATTCGGAAGATACCACCCGTATGTTCCCGATCCGCTTCTTCGCCCGGGGCGAGTCCTACGAGATGTGGAATCTCTTCGAATCGGACGTTCACCTGTTCACGACCGACGAGGGCGGCTACATCCACCTGTTTGGCACCGACCAGTTGGGCCGGGACATGTTCTCGCGGGTGTTCTACGGCGGCCGCATCTCCCTGTCCATCGGTCTCGTCGGCGTGGTGCTTACCATCGTGCTGGGCATACTCCTGGGCGGCATCGCCGGCTATCTCGGCGGCATTGCCGACCGGGTGGTCAACAAGGCGATCGAGGTTCTGACATGCCTGCCGGCGCTGCCGCTGTGGATGGCACTGTCCGCGGCGCTGCCGGTGCACTGGTCGCCGCTCCTCGTCTACTTCGGCATCAGCATCATCCTGTCGCTGTTCGGCTGGACGGGACTCGCGCGCCAGGTGCGCGGCCGCTTCCTGTCGCTCCGTGAGGAGGAGTTCGTGATGGCCGCGCGCCTAATCGGGGCCGACACGCCGCGGGTCATCCGCAAGCACATGCTGCCGAGCTTCTCGAGCCATATCATCGCCACGGCTACGTTGGCGGTGCCGGGGATGATCCTCGGCGAGACGGCGCTGTCCTTCCTCGGCATCGGCCTGCGACCACCGGTGGTGAGTTGGGGCGTGCTGATGTTCCAGGCCCAGAACCCGTTGGTCATCGAGATGACACCCTGGCAGATGCTGCCGGGACTGTTCGTGGTCCTGGCCGTCATGGCCTTCAACCTGCTCGGGGATGGGTTGCGGGATGCCGCGGATCCCTACAGCACGGCGGGTGCGAAGTAGTGGATACGGTCCTCAAAGTCCGTGACCTCGCGGTCGACTTCAAGACGGACTTGGGCCTCACCCATGCCCTGGTGGACGTGGGCTTCGACATGCCGCGCGGCAAGGTCACCGCCATCGTCGGCGAGTCCGGATCCGGCAAGTCGGTGACCGCCAACTGCATCATGCGCATCATCCAACCGCCGGGGCGGATTGTCGGCGGCACAATCGACTTCGCACCGCAAGGCATGGACCCGTTCGAGATCGTCTCGCTCGGAAAGCGCGACCCGAGGCTTAAGGAACTGCGCGGCGGGCTCATCAGCATGGTCTTCCAGGAACCCATGACGGCCTTGTCCCCCGTGTACACCGTCGGTAACCAGGTTGCGGAGGCCATCCTTTGCCACCGCAAGGTCGGCCGCAAGCAGGCGTGGCAAGAGGCGGCCGAGATGCTCGAACGGGTCGGGATCGACGACATCGACCGGCGCATCCGGATGTATCCGTTCGAGTTCTCCGGCGGCATGCGGCAGCGCGTCGTCATCGCGATGGCCCTGGTATGCCACCCGGAGATCCTGATCTGCGACGAGCCCACCACGGCGCTCGACGTAACCATCCAGGCGGAGATCCTGACTTTGATCCGGGATCTTCAGCAGGAACTCGGCAACTCCGTGCTGTTCATTACCCACGACATCGGGGTCGTCGCCCAACTGGCCGACCAAGTGGTCGTCATGTACCAAGGGCGAGTGCTGGAGATCGGCACTGTCCGGCAGGTGCTCAAAGACCCGGTGCATCCCTATACCAAGGGGCTGCTGGCCGCCATTCCGGGTCTTGCGCCGAAAGGCGAGCCGCTTGCCACGATCGCCACGGTAGTTGGCGACACCGACATCACGAGGCCCTATCCCCTGGTCACGCTGCGCGACGGGCGTCAGGTGAGCCTGCCCCGGGACCAGCTGCAAGGGGCGGTGGGATGAACGAAACGCCCGCCAACGGCAAGCTGCTCGAAGTCGAGGGTCTGTCGAAGTACTTCGACGGTGTTCCGGCCGTCGAAGATGTCTCCTTCGATGTGCAACGCTCGGAGACCCTCGGGATCGTCGGCGAGTCCGGTTCCGGTAAGACGACCCTGGTGCGGGCCATACTGCGCGCCATCGATCCGGATCAGGGTGTCGTGCGGTTCAATAGCGCGGGGGGGTGGGTTGAATTGCAGGACATGACGGCAAAGGAACTGATCCCCCTGCGCCGCGAAATGCAGATGATCTTCCAGGATCCGTTCGCCTCGCTCAATCCCCGCATGACGGTTCGCGAGATCATCGAGGAACCCCTGATCATCCACCGGGTCGGCGATTCGTCGGAACGTATCGATGCGGTTCGCGACATGCTCGCGCACGTGCAGCTTGAGGAGGATTCGCTGACACGCTACCCGCACGCCTTCTCCGGGGGGCAGCGGCAGCGGATCGGAATCGCCCGGGCCCTCATTCTGCGTCCCAACTTGGTCGTCTGCGACGAGTCGGTATCGGCGCTGGACGTCTCCGTCCAGGCGCAGATCATCAACCTCCTCGAGGATCTGCAAAGCCAACTAGGGCTCACCTACCTGTTCGTGGCCCATGACTTGAGCGTGGTCCAGCACATCTGCGATCGGGTTCTGGTCATGCACCGGGGCCGCGTCGTGGAAACCGGCAACGTCGACGACATCTTCGACAACCCCCAGGAGGACTACACGCGCCTACTGCTCTCGGCGGTGCCCTCGCCAGACCCCGACGTGCCTCTGAAACCTCTGGATCGCCGCGAACTTGGCCTCTAACGTCGCAATGCTACTGAAGCCCCGGGCGCTGCTGTCCTTCGCGGTGCCGGTCGCCTTGGCGGGTCTGACGATCCTCCTGCTCCGGGATCCAACCTACCGGTTTCCCTTGTTGGCGTTCGCGTTGCCGTTCTTCCTTCGTGGTGCGGCGACGGCCGTGGGCCTATACGACCGTCGAACGAAACCCGCCATGGCGGCTCGCGTGTTCAGCACCCTCGGATTCGCAGGTTTCGTCGTCGGATGGCTGCTGATGTTTGCCGTGGTCGGTTTCGCCCTCGCGGTCGGCGTACTTGCTCGGGAACCCTCGGCGGATCTGCTCAAGCTGCTCATGTTCATCGCTGCGGGGGAACTCGTCGTGGTTGCCTGGTTCCTCTGGCCCTGGTATGCGCGGGACGTGCTTTCGAATTGGGCTCGGCGGGATGTCCGGATATGGACCTCGTCGGGAAACCGCTGGGACCGACTGTCCTTGGCCAGGCGTCTACAGCAGATGGCCGAATCGCGTGGCACCCGATGGCGGGGTTTCGGCGCGACTGCTTTGGTGGTCGCATCGCTCATGGTGTTGGCCGCCATGGGGGCCACCGGCGGGATGGTCGCGCGCTTGACGGAAGTGGCTGTGCTGCTGTTGTTGCCGCCATTGCATATAGCGATCGTTCTGGAAGCCAATACGCTCTGCAATCGTTGGGCGGAACGGGCAAGCGAGGGGTGATCCCCCGCTGCCAATGGCGGCTGGCCTGCGTTGCGGTGCTGGCGGCGGCCGTCGCGGCCCAGACGCCGGAACAGTTGGATCTCCCGCCGCAGTGGTTTCAAGCCCCGAAGACGGCGAGCCAACTCGGCATCACGCGCTTCTCGCAAAGCCCGTACCTCAACGAACGGGACCTTCCGCCCGTCGAGGAACGTCTGCCCGACGACCCGGTCGTGATCCATCCCTACGATTCGATCGGCAAATACGGCGGCACCGCGCGGATCACGATCTGGGACAACTGGCAGTTCTTCAACACCGAACACGCAGTTACGATTTCCGCCGACATGCGCAACGTCTTGCCAAACCTTGCGGAGTCCTTCGACGTGAGCGAAGACGGGCGCGTGACGACCGTCCGGCTGCGCCCCGGGATCAAGTGGTCGGACGGCATGCCGCTGACGGCTGCCGATTTCGAGTTCCGCTTCAACCACGTCTGGCTCGACCCGGAGATGTCTCCCATCGTCTACCGGTTGGTGCAGGGCTGCGAATTCGTGACAGTCGACGATCTGACCTTCCAGTACGTATTCCCCGAGCCGAACCCGCTGTTCATCAACTACTTCGCGCAAATCGGGAGCGCCTTCGCCGACCCGATGCACTTCTTCAAGGAATACCACCCGGCGTTCCGCGACAAGGATGAGTTGGATGCCCTGGTGGAGGAAGAGGGCTTCGTCACTTGGATGTCGCTGTACGGCGCCCTGCGCGATTGGGGCAACGAAGACGCGGTGAAGGTGCCCACGCTCAGGGCTTACCGGGTGACCCAGCGTACACCGACGAAGATGCGCCTCGAGCGCAACCCGTACTACTTCAAGATCGATCCGGCGGGCAACCAGTTGCCGTACATCGACGCCATCGACGCGATCATCCTGCTGGAGAATTCCCAGATGATCACCTTCCAGGCGGCCACCGGTCAGCTCGACTTCGCCGCATTTACACTCAAGACCCAGGACATCCCGCTGTTGAAGCTGGGCGAGTTGAAGGGTGTCAACCGGGTCCACATCTGGCGCCGACTTCACATCAGCGATGTCGCCCTGCAGGCCAACTACAACCACGACGACCTGAAATACCGGGCACTGGTCTGGGGCACGGGCGAGCGCCGGTTCATGCGCGCACTGTCCCACGCCATCGACCGGGACCAGATGAACAAGGCCATATACTTCGGCCGCGGCATTCCGAGCCAGGTCACCGCGCACCCGTCGAGCCGGTGGTACCAGGAGGAATGGGCCAACGCGCACATTCGATACGACCCCGATTACGCACGCGCGTTGCTCGATGACCTCGGACTGCACGACGTGGACGGCGACGGGTTGCGGGAATATCCGGACGGGGCCCAGTTGACCATCACCTTCGAGTACCTGGATTTCGAGACGCCGAAGAACATCACCATGGAACTGGTACGCGACTACTGGCGCGAGGTGGGCGTCGATGTGCGTCTCAAGTCGGTCGAGCGGAGCCTGCAGTCGGAACGCGCCCAGGCCAACAAGATGCAGATGACGCTTTGGCACGCCGACAAGGTGACCGACATCCTGTTCCCGGTGGTTCCCGATTGGTTTTACCCCCACCGCGCGGGCTGGGAACTCTCGATGTGGAATCACTGGGCACGGTACTACCAGACCGGCGGCGAACTCGGCGAAGAGCCGCCGCCCGTGATCCGCGAACTCCAGTATTGGGGAGATGTACTCCGGACGGCCACCACGGAGGAACGCCGGACCCAGGCCGCCAGGCATTTGCTGCAAGCCCAGGCCGACAACCTCTGGACGATCGGCACGGTCGGACAGGCACCCCATCCCGTCGTGACCTCCATGCGCCTGAAGAACGTTCCGCCGACGGGCATCTGGGGCTGGGACAACCGCTGGACCCTCGCGTACCACCCCTCGACTTGGTACCTCGACGAGGACTGATCCCGTTGCCGCGGGAGGTCGTTGGGGCGGGGACGCGGACGGAAATCCCCTGCCGGGCGCGTTAGGGTCGCCCCTACGCTTTTCCCATTGGGGGCCTCGCCATGTGGGTCCTCACACGAGGTCGAAGATCTCGTAGAGATACATGCAGTGGGGGAATACGAAGACGTGGATCGCGAGCCATAACGTCGAAATCGCGCGGGCGGGCCAGGCCAGCCAGGGGCAACGGGAAACCAGCAACATGCCCAAGAGGAGCAGGAGGGGATCCACGATCAACCGGTTGCCCCAGAACTCGATTCCCTGGAACCAGTAGCGCACGGCTTCGCCGGCGGTGCCGTTTTCGAGGTAGTGCTCGATGGTCTCCCAAAGGTATGCGAGGAACAGGCACCCGGCGATGTCGAACCAGGCATGTCGATGCGATCCCGGTGACATCGGAAGCTGTGACATCGCTCGACGATTGACCAAGACGACAATCCCGCCAACCGAGATTCCGGCCATGAAGTGTTCGAAACTCCAGACATCGAAGAGCGAAGTCGTTTTCAGGCCCCAAACGACCTGCCAGGAAAACTCACCCATCATTCGTATCCTAGCAGACCGACCTGGCTGACGGCCCCTTACCGCGGTTGTTATGCTCTCGCGATGATTCGCGCGAAAACGGCCGTTAGGTGCCGCAACGATGCGGTTTGGTTTGCGGGGCGCGGCTCGACCGCCGTAGGCTGGCGCGGCGGCTCGCGAACCCGAACGCAGGCGGTTCGTCCGAGCGGGATTCGATGGCTGGCCGTCGCCGCGGTCGCTGCAATGGCGTTGGCTGCAACGTCGGCCACGACGAAGACCCTGCGCATCGCGACGGCGGCGCCCGACGGATCCACCTGGATGAAGGTGTTGCGGGCGGGCGGTGCCGATCTGGAAGCCGCAACCGGTGGACGGCTCGACATCAAGTTCTACCCGGGCGGCGTCCGCGGCGACGACCACCAGGTGATGCGCCGCATCCGGGTTGGGCAACTCGACGGCGGCATCGTGCAGACCGGAACGGTAGGCAGACTCTTCACGGACGTCCAGATCTACAACCTGCCGATGGTGTTTCGGAACTTGGACGAAGTCGACCTCGTGCGCCAGACGATGGACCCGATGCTGACCGAGAGCATGGCGACGGCCGGATTCGTGTCCCTCGGCATCGCCGAACTCGGCATGGCCTACCCGATGAGTACCAAGGAGGCGCGATCGCTCGCCGACGCCCGGGAACTGAAGGTCTGGACACCTCAGGGCGACGAGCCTGCTTTGCGCACCCTCGCCGCATACGGCATCTCGCCGATTGCGCTGCCCCTCGGCGAGGTATATCCGGGTTTGGCAACGAACCTGATCGACACCGTGGCCGCACCGCCGGTGGCGGTGCTTCCCCTGCTCTGGCACACCAAGCTCAAGTACGTCATCGACGTGCCCTTCATGTACGTCTACAGCCTTGTGTTCGTGGCGGCATCGAGCCTCGCGGGGGTTGCCGATGGTGACGTGGTCTTGTTGAAGCGGGTCATGGGCGAAGCGGTGGCGGAAGTGGACCGGCGCAATCGCGCCGACCACGAGGCAGCCCGGCAGGCGCTTCTGACCCAGGGGCTGCGCTTCCTGCGTCCGAACGACGATCAGATCGAGCAGTGGCGGGACACCTCCCGTCGGGTTCGCCAAGCCTGGGTGGCAGAAGGCTTCGTGAGCGAGGGCATGCATGCCACGCTCGTCGACCTTCTCCGCGAGGCAAGGTCGGGCGGGGGTTCCGAACCGGCGGCACAGCCGCAAGTGCCGACGCGGTAGTCACCCCGCGTCGCGGGTGCGGCAACGCTCTACCCGCTATCAGTTCCGCCGCACCGCCCGAAACGGCCCGCGGTCCATCCGCGGTTCCTTGGGCAATCCCAGCACCCGCTCGGCGATGATGTTGCGCTGGATCTCGTCGGTACCGCCGGCGATGGACACGGCAGGGACGGAGACCAGTATTTCGGCGATCAAGCCGTCCAAGGCACTGTCCGAGCCCGTCAGCATCGCGTCGGATCCGGCAATGAGCGTGTGAACGTGGCAGGCCTGGCGGGCGACGTTGCTGGCGGCGAGTTTGCCGAGCGAGCCTTCGGGGCCTTGCGGCTGGCCCCGTTCCTGGGCGGCGCGAGCGCGGCGGGCGGTCCATTCGGCGGATCGCGCCATCGCGAGCAATTTCGCGATCTCCTGGCGAACAACGGGGTCTTTGATGCGCCCCGTTACATTGGCCCGCTCCACCACCAGGTCCGTACGACCGGCCCGCTGGGGATACCACTTGTAGGGTTCCATCACGGTCGCGGTTTCGCGGCGTTCCTCCTCGTAGATCGAGCCTTCGAAGCCGTGCTCCCGGGCCAGACCACGGAGACCCTCGGCGCCGCGTCGTTCGTGGGCGAGGGTGGTGATGGCGACCTGCCAGCCGTTGCCGATGTCCGAGACGCGATTCTCCTGGGGGATCACCGCGTCGGTGAAAAACACCTGGTTGAACGACGCGTGGCCGTTCATCTGTTTCAACTGGCGCACGTCGACGCCGTCCTGGCGCATATCGAGGATGAAGTACGTGAGCCCCTGGTGCTTCGGAACGTCCCAATCCGACCGTGCGAGGAGAAGCCCGTAGTCCGCGTGATGGGCGCTTGTTGTCCACACCTTCTGGCCGTTCACTATCCATCGCTCGCCGTCGAAGTCGACGCGCGTGGCCGCACCCGCCAGGTCCGACCCGCTGCCGGGTTCGCTGAATAGTTGGCACCAGGTGTCCTCGCCGGTGAGGATGCGGCGCAGGAACCGGCTTTTCTGGTCGTCGTTGCCGTGTTCGAGCAGCGTCGCGCCCGCGAGGATGCGGATGCCGGTTTTGGCCGTGCCGACGGCACCGATGCGTGCGAATTCTTCGTCGACGACCGGGGCGAGCGCCTGCGGCAGGTCGCGGCCGAACCACTCGGAAGGCCACGTCGGCATTCCCCAGCCGGAGTCGGCGAGCTTGCCGCGCCAGGCAACGAGACTCGCGTTCGGATTCCAGTTGGATTCGAGCCAGCTACGTACTTCGCGGCGAACGGCGCTTGCCTCGGCGCTGTCGGGCAACCTGGGAGGCGTCGTGGATGGTTTGGTTGTCGCGGTTGCCCGTGGGGTTCGCCAATGGCGCATCAGGTTTTCGCGGTGCTTAACCGGGTCGCCCAGGAAGACCTCCGAACTCTTCGCGCGCTTGTAGAAGAGGTGCGTGTCGTTCTCCCATGTGAAGCCGATGCCGCCGTGGATCTGGATGCAATCCTTCGCCGCTTGCACATAGGCATCCGAAGCGGCGGACTTGGCAAGACTGGCGAGGGCGGGGAGGTCGGCGTCGCTGTCCGCGGCGGCGTCGGTGGCCCGATAGGCCGCCGACCTGGCCAGTTCGACCGTCAGCGTGAGATCGGCGAGGCGGTGCTTCACGGCCTGGAAGGAACCAATCGCGCGACCGAACTGGACGCGCTCCTTGGCGTAGTTCACGGCGGCGTCCAGCAGACATGCGGCGCCGCCCACCATCTCGTTGGCCAGGGCGACGGCGGCGAGGTCCAGCGATCGGGCGAGACCCGGACCGGCTTCGCCTTTGCTTCCCACGAGGCGACCGCTGGTGCCGTGGAAGGCGATTCGGGCCAGTTTGCGCGTCGGATCCAAGGCCGCAAGCGGGGTTCGCGCGACGCCCCTCGCGGATGCGTCGACGGCATACAGCGACAGTCCGTCAAGACCCTTGGTGCCCGGTTCGCGCGCGACGACCAGCAGGAGGTCCGCGAGACAGCCATCCAAGACGTAGGACTTGATGCCGTCCAGGATGCCGTCGCTGGCATCGAGTTCGACGGCGTCCAAGCCCCATCCGCCGTTTGGTTCGGCAAACGCCAGGGTTGCCAGTCGTTCACCCGAGGCAAGACGGGGGAGCAGCGCCGCCTTGTCGTCTTCGCCGCCAGCTTCGAGGATCGCCGTGGCCGCGAGAACGGTAGATGAGAAATACGGACCGCAATAGAGCGCTCGGCCCATTTCCTCCAGAACCACGCCCAGCTCCCGGAAGGTGAACCCTTGCCCGCCGTAGGGCTCCGGAACGTGGACGCCGGTTAGGGCCAGGTCCCGGCAAAGTCGGCGCCAAACGTCGGGGTCGTAGCCGTGGTCAGTCTCCATCAGCCGGCGAACTTCGGTCGTCGCCGAGCGGTCGGTGAGGAACCTTCGTACCGCGTCCCGCAGTTGATCCTGTTCTTCGCTGAAGGCGAAACGCACGGTGGCTAGCCAGCGGAGCGCTTTTTTGGCAGGTCGACGAACTCGCCTGGGCGTTCCTGACGGTTGGCGAGCATGGCTTCCTGCATCTCGGCGCCCTGAAGGAACGAGGCATTCCAGATGGCGATGTAGTCCAGGCCGTCCGCCGTCGTGTGGTCGCGGGCGTAGTTGATCATCCGCTTGCAGCCGTAGACGGCAAGCGGCGGCTTGCTCGCGATCTCCCGGGCGATCTCGAGGACACCCTCGACCATGGCCTCCTGGTCGGCATAGACCCGGTTGACCAGGCCGACTTCCTTGGCTTCGGAGGCCGACATGCGCCGACCCGTGTAGGCGAGTTCACGCACGATGCCCTCGGGTATGAGCTTGCAGAGGCGCGGAAACGTGCCGACATCGGCGGTCATGCCGATGTTGATCTCGAAGATGGTGAAGTAGGCATCTTCGGTGGCGTAGCGCATGTCGCAGGCGGAGACCATGTCGACGCCGCCACCGATGCAGCCCCCTTGGACAGCGGCGAGCACCGGGATGCGACACTCCTCCAGGCAACTCAGGCTTCGCTGCATGTGCAGTGCGCCGTCGTAGAAACTCGCGCCGTGGCGAATTCGTGCGGTCCTTGCCGTCGCCTGGTCCTGAACCGCGCCGCCGCCAAACGATGCGAGGTCCATCCCCGCGCAGAAGTGAGGCCCGGTCGACGAGATGACGATGGCGCGTGCCTTGGCATAGCCATCGATGCCCTCGACGATGGCGGGAAGGTCGCGCCAAAACGCCGGAATCATGCTGTTTCGCTTCTCAGGCCGTGTCAGGACGATGTGTGCGACCTGGTCTTCGATCTTGACGCTAAAGCTCTCGTAATCCATTGGGTCCCTTTCCCTGATTGTCTAGTCAAATGGTTACACAATTCGCCATGTCGGCGGCTATTTCGCCTCTTTGGCCGCCCGGCGCACGTAGCTGGCGTTCCAGTTCCACGCGATCAGCCCGACGCCCACGTTGCTTGCCGCCGTGGCGACGAAGATGCCGATGTATCCGAACAGGTGGTCGCCGAGGATGGCCAGCGGCACGTAGACCACCAGCGTTCGCAACAGGGAGATCACGACGGAAGGGGCTGGCTTCCCGAGTGCATTGAACGACGAACTCGCGATTTGGGTCATGCCCATGAAGCCGATGCTGAGCGGAATGATCATGAAAAACCACACGGCGACCTCGATGACGACCGGGTCGGTGCTGATCCACTTGGACACCACCCACTCGCCACAGGTGACCATGACGACGAAGGTGAAGACGCCCCATAGCAAGGCGAAGTTGTTGGTGAGTTTCAGGGCGCGCCGGGCCCGGTTGAACAAGCCCGCGCCCCAATTCTGGCCGACAAAGGGTTCCACCGAGGACGAGGCCGACCACAGGATCATGTGGGCGAGCATCTCGACACGTGAAGCGACGTTGTAGCCCGCCACCACGGCGTCCCCGTGGGCGGACAGGAGCCGCGTGATGATGAACATAGAGACGGGCATTACCAGGCCGCTGCCGATGGCCGGTCCACCGACGTGCATGATGGCAAGCCATGACCCGCCCAAACCCCGCAACGTCCACCTGAATAGCCGCTGGCGCGCAATCAGCACTGCATAGGCAACACTGCCGAGAGCCCTCGAGATGACGTAGGCCCAGGCCGCGCCGGCGATGCCGAGCGCCGGGGCACCGAGCCAGCCGTAGACAAGGATCGGACAGAGCACGATCTGGCCGACGGAGCCGATCGCCATGATGAGGCCGGGACTCGCAGCATTGCCTGTCGCGCGGAGTAGCATCGAACCGACGATCGAGGTCATGAACAGCGGAAAGCCGATGGCGAAGACGGTCAGATAGTCCGTGGCCATCTGCCGAACTTCGCCGGTTGCGCCAAGTAGGCCGACGATAGGACCGGCCGTTGCGGCGAACACCCCCGAGACCGCGATGCCGACGAGCAGCGCCAGCAGGTGGGCGTGGGTGACAATCGCCGCGACCCGGGTCTTCTCGCCTGCCCCGAACGCCCGCGCGGTGACGGACGAAGCGCCCGTGCCGATGCCGCCGGCGAACGAGTAGAGCGTGATCGTGGTTGGAAAGGCGTAACCCAACGCTGCCAGCGCATTGGTGCCGATCCAGCCAAGCACGACCGTCTCGGCGATCTGCGCGCCGAGCATGCTCACCGAGCCTAAGGCCATGAACGACCCTAGGCGGAACAGGTGCCGGCCGACGGATCCGCTGGTGAATCCGCCGGCGAGTCGAACCGGCCTGGCACCTCGGCTGCGGTGCGTGCCGTCGACCGGCGGTCGGGTGGCGCCTTCCTTGGCTGTGGTCTTCAGGTGGTTGCTCCGTTAGGCCGAGTACTCGAAATAGGCGTTCGAGACAACGACGCGATCCTCCACCCTCGCTTCGAAGACGGCACGCCCGTCGCCGTCGTGCCATGCGCGGACGTCGATCTCCTTGTTGAGGAACACGGGTGCGGAGAAGCGCACCTTGATCTTCCTGAACCGCGCCGGATCGCCGTCCGCGAGGATTCCGAGCAGCAGGTTCGCGCAATGGCCGAAGGTGCATAGCCCGTGCAGGATGGGTTCGTGGAAGCCGCCGAAGCGGGCCGCGCCGGGGTCGATGTGCAGCGGGTTGTAGTCGCCCGACAGTCGGTAGATCTGCGCTTGGTTGTCGGGAATCCACTGCGCCACGGAGGCGTCGGGTTCGCGCTCGGGCACCGCGATCTTCTGCGAGTAGGTCTCGCCGGACCCCTGGAAGGGCTCGATGTCGCCGAGTTCCTTCACCCCGCGCCGAAACGAGCCGTTGACCATCTTGACGTAGACGTCGCCGTCGGCGTCGGTGACGTTGCTCTCGTACTCGACGAAGCCGTTGCCGCGACCCCGGGGGTGGATACCGACCACCCGCGACCGAACGAACACCGAACCGGACTTCGGCAGGGGCTTGACGAGTTCCAGGTACCGCTCGGCGTCGATGTTCAGCGGTCCGGGAGAATTGGGCACCAGGTCGTGGTCCAAGGGGGCCCCGGCCCCGCCCCAGCGGATCGGGAACGTGGGAAAGACCGCGAACTCCGGGTGGCGCTCGTAGACAAAGCGGAGGTCCCTCGTGCCGATGCCCACGGCGTAGAGCAGCACGTCCCGTTGGTCGTAGGAAATCTCCACCGCTTGGCCCCAGGGCCCGGGTTCGCCGTTCGGCAGGGCTTCGGTTGCGCGGTAGGTCGCCATAGGCCAGGTCCAAGGTTTAAAAGCCAGCCATCTTACGCCGTAGGGGCGACGCTTGTCGTCGCCGGTATCGTCGGTGATGCCGGTGGGGTTACGACAACTCCTAGGTGAGTGACCGCCCGCCAGTCGTCGCTCAATGCGTGGGTCGGGCGGCCCTCCGTTAATTCAGGTGGCCCTCGTCGGTCGGGCGGCCCTCCGTCGTTCCGGCGGCCCTCTGTCGGTCGGCGACCCCTCTACGGGTTGGGCGGTCCTCCGTCGTTCCGGCGGCCCGCCGTCGGTCGGGCGACGCTTCCACCGTTCAGGCGGCCCGCCCACCGGTCATCCCGTCTCGGTCTTGCGCCTCCGGACCGAACCTCGCCCCCGCCAAACCCTGGCATCGTATCGGTGCATGCGGCCCGAGTCAGACGGCCCCAGCGCTCGTTGCGACCACGCCCCGTCCGGGAAGTTACGGAGTCTGATCCGGACGGTGCACGCACACTGTACGGTTACAGTGCCGGAACCGGAACGACTGCGGCCAGTCGCGGAGTGGGTCGAGGTGTTCGGCGACCTGGTGGTGGCCACCGATCCTCGACCCGTTGCTGCATCACCGCCCCGTGCCGGCGATCACGGGGGAGGATGTACCGGCTGCGCGAGAAGCGCGGCGCCTCCCTGGCGACACGAAAACCGACGACCTCGGCCGATGGGATTTGTCGCTCGCGAACCCGCCCGCCCGGCGTGCCCCGAGCGAACATCGCCCCATTCGAAGGCCGGGTCGTGTTGGTTCGTACGACCCCGGGGTCTCGACGGCGAGTGGCCGTTTCGATGGCGATGCCCGTTCGGCTTATCCACCCCTCGCCCACCGCGAC
>JAPPGK010000116.1 GCA_028821405.1 Gammaproteobacteria bacterium
AAAAGGGGACATCTTAGAATTGGACAAAGGGGACATTACTGCTTTGGGCTAACAGAGGTGGCTTCGAGTACCAGTACCACAAGAATTCGTGGAAACAAAAACTCGACGCGGATCGCAAGGCGGGCCACATCTTTATCTCACATCGCGACGAACTTCGGTACGTCGACGTTCGCTATTGCGAAGGTAGCCAGCTACGAGAGTTTTTCGATCTTTGGGAGAGCGAAGAGCCCTATTCGAAGCCTGATGCTCAACGATTTCGCCGCTCGATCCGTTACAGATGGGTCCAGCGAAACGCCACTCTCATATTGCAGATTGAAGACGGCGAACCAAAGCTGCAACAGGATTCCTAGCACCGTCGCGGAAGCACACGGGGTTGGCCCGCCTATCGATTCCGCTAGCGAAGGAACAACTCCACCGCCGGGTTGCCCGTCTCTTCCCAATAGCGGTAGCCGATGCGATCGAGATACGTGGCGAGACTTGCCCGGTCTGCCGGCCGTGCCTCGAAGCCGGCGAGCACGCGTCCCCACGCCGCACCGTGGTTGCGGTAGTGGAACATGGTGATGTTCCAATGGCTCCCGAGACCGTTCAGGAAACGCAATAGGGCGCCGGGTCGTTCCGGGAACTCGAAGCGGTAGAGCAGTTCCGGCTTCCGACCGAAGGCGCGGCCGCCGACCATGTGCCGGACATGCAGCTTGGCGGCCTCGTTGTCGGTCATGTCGGTGACCCGGTAGCCGGCGTCTGCCAGCCCCGCCGCAACGCTCTGCCGGGTCTCGCCCGGGCCGATCTGCAACCCCACGTAGACGTGGGCTTCCTCGTCCGAGGCATACCGGTAGTTGAACTCCGTGACGCCCCGCCTGCCCAGTGCGCGGCAGAAGCGGCGGAAGCTGCCTTTGCGTTCGTCGATGGTGACGCCGAATATCGCCTCCCGGTGTTCGCCCAGTTCGGCACGCTCCGAGATATGCCGGAGCCGGTCGAAGTTGACGTTGGCGCCGCTGACCACCGCCACGTAGCGCTTGCCGGTCACGCGGGGGTTCTCCTCCGCGTATTTCTTCAGGCCCGCGACGGCGAGCGCACCGGCGGGTTCGGCAATCGAACGGGTGTCGTCGAACACGTCCTTGATCGCTGCACAGATCTCATCGATGGACACCGTCACGACCTCATCGACGTGATCTCTCGCAATCCTGAACGGTGCCAATCCGATTTGCGCAACGGATGCGCCGTCCGCGAAGACATCCAACGTGTCGAGCGGCAACCGCACCCGCCGGCCCGACTCTAGGGCCGCCGCCAGGCAGGCGGATCCCTCGGCCTCCACGCCGACGATCCGGGTCTCGGGGCGCAGATACTTGACGTAGGCGGCGATTCCGGCGATGAGTCCCCCGCCTCCCACCGGGACGAATACGGCGTCGGGCCCTGGATGCTGGTTCATGATCTCCATGCCGACGGTGCCCTGGCCGGCGATGACATCCGGATCGTCGTATGGATGCACGAGGATGTAGCCCCGGCTCTTCGCGAGCTTGGTCGCTTGGTCGGCGGCCTGCTGGTAGGTGTCCCCGTGAAAGACGATATGCGCCCCCAAGCCCCGGACGGCGTCGACCTTGATGCTGGGGGTGTTGCGGCCCATCACGATGTGGGACTTGATACCGAGTTTCTGCGCGGCGAGCGCCACGCCCTGGGCGTGATTGCCCGCCGACGCGGCCACAACTCCCCGTGCACGATCCTTCGTCGACAGGCGCACCATCTTGTTGTAGGCGCCGCGCACCTTGAACGAAAAGACCGGCTGCAAATCCTCCCGCTTCAGGGCGACTCGGTGACCAAGACGAGCCGAGATGTTCGGAGCGTCCTGGAGCGGCGTCTCGACGGCGATGTCGTAGACGCGCGAAGCGAGGATCTTCTTGACGAGCGGTTCGAGCATGGGAACGGCGAGGTGCGGTCTAGGTCCCCGGCACGGTCGAGGCCTCGATCTTGTGGCCGTCCAGGTCGTAGACGAAGCAACCGTAGTAGTCGCCGTATTCGGGACGCGGGCCCGGTGCGCCGTCGTCGACCCCACCGGCAGCCAACGCCGCCGCATGGAACGCGTGAACGGCTTCCTTGCTCGGCGCGATGAAACTGAAGTGGATGCCGTTGCCCGGATTGGCGGCGTCGCCGTCCAGGGGTCGCTGTACCCAGAACTCCGGGAAGTACTTGCCGTAGGCCACGCCTACGCCCGGCACCTCGTGCTGGCGTTTGGCGTCCACCGTCGCCAGAACGTCATCGTAGAACGCGAGCGCCCGATCCAGGTCGTTAACGCCGATGGAGACGTGGCTCAAGATGCTGGGTATGTCCATCGTATTCCCGGGGGTCGTAGCCATGAAGCCGCGCAGTATGGGCCATAATGGTCGTTCGCACACTGATCGGAAGGAAGGACAGTGGTCCCGAGGTTCGCGACGTTTGCCCCAGCAACCCTGGCGCTCTTCGTGCTTGCCGCCTGCACCACACAACCCCCAGAACCCCCGCCGCCCCCGTCGGATCCAACGATGGATCTGTTCACCGCCATTGCCGAAGGCAACATCGCGGAATTGGTGGCGAACAAGCATGCCGGCTCGGATCTCGACGCCCTATCCCCCGATTTGCAGGTCACGCCCCTGACCATGGCCGCGGTCGGCGGCCAAGCCGAAGCGGCCCAATGGCTGCTGGACAACGGGGCGGACGTCAACGGCAAAAACGGCGACGGCGGTACCGCCCTGACTGCCGCGGCGTTCCTGGGGAGCGCCGGGGTTGCCAAGGTGCTGATCGACGGCGGCATCGACACCTCCGCACGGAATTGGGAGGGCCAATCGGCGGCCGATCTCGCGCGCTTCGCCTGGGACGCCACGGAATACATTCTAGTTACGCTTGTTCGACCTGCTGTCGCCACCTTTCTGCAACTGGAGGTGGACCGGGAAACCATCGAGTCCGGACGCGCGAAGATCCTCGCCATGATGGCCGAGACGTCCGAAGCCTAGACCGGTGGCGGTTACGGGGAACTCGCCTACGCGATCTTGATGGACGATTCCGCTGCCGCAAAAAAGGCTTGTGGCAGGCGACGATGCCAACCCTCGGGATCCCAACATAGGCGGCACGCCGTTCATCTTGGCCACGCTGATGGGCCGCGCCGATCGTATTCCCGTGTGCCTAGGCGCGGGCGATCAAGCGGCGCAGCATGGGGCATAATGGTCGTTTGCACTCCGACCGGAGAGGAAGGACAAGTGGCCCCTCGAATCAAGACCTGCGCCCCGACAACGCTGGTGTTCCTCGTTCTGACAGCGTGCACGACCCAGCCCCCGGAGCCCCCGCCGCCACCGCCGGAGCCCACCATGGACCTCTGGACCGCCGCCGCCGAGGGCAACATCGCCGAATTGGGGGCCAACAAGCACGCCGGTTCGGATCTCGACGCGCTTTCTCCCAATGAGTTCCAAGCGACGGCTTTGACCCTGGCCGCTATCGGGGGTCAGGCCGAAGCCGCCCAGTGGCTACTCGACAACGGTGCGAACGTCAACGGCTTGAACGGCGACGGCAGCACGGCGCTCAACGCAGCCGCGTTCCTCGGGCGAGCCGATGTCGCAAAGGTGTTGGTCGACGGCGGGGTCGATACAACCATCCGCAGTTGGGAGGGTCAGTCGGCGGTCGACATCGCGCGAATCGACTGGCAGACCACCGAGTACATCGCCGCCATGCTGGAACTCCCCGTGGACCGGGAAACCCTCGAGTCCGGACGCGCCAAGATCCTCGCGATGATCGAGGGCTCGTCCAGCGCCTCGACCGGCGGCGGATACGAGGTACTCGCCTATGCGATCCTGACCGACGATGCAGCTGCAGCGAAAGCGGCGCTCGCGGAAGGCGCCGATGCCAATTCGCGGGATCCCAACATCGGTGGCACACCGCTGATCTTCGCGGCGTTGATGGGCCGCATCGAGATCGCCAAGATGCTTCTCGCCGCCGGCGCCGACATCAATGCCAGGGACAACAACGGCACCAACGCGCTCGCCGTCGCTGAACTCGACTGGGAGACCACGCAGGACATCGCGGCCATGTTCCAGATTCCCCTGACGAATCCGGCAGCCATCAAGAAGGGCAAGGCCGAGATCGCGAAGATGCTCCGAGCGAAAATGTAATGTCGGACGCACTTCAAAACGCCTATCACGCGCTAACCGCGAGAATCGGGGAAGCGGGAACGCCAAGCGACTGGTTCGAGGTCACCCAGGATCGCATCAACGACTTCGCCGACGTGACCCTGGATCACCAGTGGATCCACGTCGACGAGGACCGCGCCAAGGCCGGGCCGTTCGGGACGACCATCGCCCACGGCCACCTGACGTTGTCGTTGATGGGCCACCTGCCGCGGGCGGTGGCCGAGAGTGCGCCCCGTCTCGAAGGTCAGAAGCTGGGCATCAACTACGGCTTCGACCGGGTGCGGTTTCCATCGCCCGTCCCGGTTGGCGCGCGTATTCGCACCACCAGTACCTTGAGGCGCGTCGAGATCAAAGGCGGCATGATCGAGACGATGAATGAGGTGGTCATGGAGGTGGAAGGCCAGGACAAGCCCTGCTGCGTCGCGGAGAGCCTCGCGCGATTGGTGTTCTAGGATGCAACACGCGGAGGCCATGACCCTCCAGCAGAAGCGGGACTTCTACCGCGACGGCTACGTAGTCCTCAAGAACGTCGTTCCGCAGGCCATGGTGGACGCGGCCCATGCGCGCATCGAGTCCCGCCGGGAAGGCGAGAGTCTTGCCAAGGCACCGGAAATGACCGACCTGGTCAATGCCACCGCCGTCACCCCGACCCTGAACGAAGCCATGGGCCGGTTCGACCCACCGATCGCCTCTCAAGTCGCCGTCATCCCCAAGAGCCAGCCCGGCGACCGTTTCAACAACGTGGGCTATGTGGACCGTGACATGCCCTACTACGGTGCGCAGACCCACGTCGACGGCAGTATCACGATGCCGGCACCCCAGGAAGTCCAGCAGGGCACGCCGGCGGAAATCTACAGCCGCTACTTCGCCACGGGTCCCAAGGGCGACTTGGGACGCAGTCCCGACGTCATCGGCATCAACATGGTGCCATTGTTCGAAGATCCGGCGATGACCCTCGGACTCGGCAGCTTCACGGCTTTCGTCATCGTCTGCCTCAACGACCAGACCGTCGAAGGATGCGGTCAGACGGCCCTGTTGAAGGGCGCCCATCACTCGGTGGAGCGCTTCTTCCGCTGGCAATACGAGACCAACGGCCACCTGGGCCCCGAAGGCCCGGGCTGGCCGAGACTCAACCACGACGCGCCGAACCGCTGCGGGCTGGTCTACATACCCCCCGCGGTGGCGGAGGAGTTCATCGACGAGACTTCGGAATCGACGCCGGATGGCAGGCGCTGGCCAAGGCCCACCCAGGTACTCATGGAACCCGGCGACGTCTGCATCACGATCTACCAGATTCCCCATTCGGGAACCCGGAACGAACGCGGCACCGAGTCCCGCAAGAACATCATCTTCCGCATCCGCAACAAGAGCCGCCAGCCGGACAAGCTGGTCAACGGCATCACCGACCACCCCGACCGCGGGCAGTACGGCGAATGGCTCGATTACGAAGACGGCAACGATCCCTGGGAGCGCTCCAAGTACGCCATGTGCCACATGTGGCGCGAGTGGGAGGGCATGGGCGAAGTCGTCGCCGAGGCCGGGCACCCCGACGCGGTTTGAAGTTCCTCGCGTGAAGCCCGCACAATCGGGCAGGGCAACCCCTGTTCAGAGTCGGTTCAGGTTGCGGTTCTCAGCATAGGCTTCCTTCAACCGGCAATGGAGCCAACGTGGACCGACAAAGCGATCTCGACAACCACGCCAACCAACTGAATCCCAACAACGACGAATACTGGGGATCCCGGGATTGGGACGAACGGCCCGACGACTGGGAAGAACGCGCAGAAAAGGGTGACACGCAGCCCGACGATGACTGAGCGGTAGTTAGTCCCCTTCTCGCTGTCGGGCAATCCCTTCGGCGAGCATCGCCTCGACCTCGGCGTCGCTGAAACCGAGCTCGACGAGCACCTCCGTGGTGTGCTCGCCGATGTGCGGCGCGACGCGGGGTGTGCGTTTCTCCGCGCCGCTCATCCAAAACGGACTATTCACCGTATAAGCGTAGAAGTGGTCGCCGGGTTCGACCTCGGTGAGCACGTCGTTGACGTGCATCTGTTCGTCGTTGATGACTTCCGACATGGTCTGCGCGACTGAGTAGGTCACCCCGGCCGCGTCGAGCCTCCCACGCCAGTTTTGGGCGGTGTCCGACGCGAAAGACGCGAGTAGTAGCTCATAGAGTTCCTCCCGATGTTCGTAGCGGGCGGCACGGTCGACGAAACGCGGATCGTCGATCCACTCTTCGTGGCCGAGGGCCGCCGCGAACTTCGGCCACTCCTTCTCGGGGTTGAGAATGCTGAGCAGGATGGTGCGTTCGTCGCTCGTTTGGTACATCGTGGCCAACGGCGCGCGGCTCAGGTCGTCGGGTGACCGCTGGTCCGACAGGTCGAACCCGATCAGCGCGCCTTGGATCATCATGCAGTGGGACCAGGCGCCGTTGGCCAGCAGCGACGTGTGCACATGGGCGCCTTCGCCGGTGATCTGCCGACGGTAAAGTGCCGCCATGATGCCGCCGAACAGCGACATGCTGGTCGGGTGGTCGCCCATGCCCGGGGTCGACACGGCGGGGTCCGCGCCGGGCCGACGGACGGCGTCCATCAGGCCGCTGCGGGCCCACCAGGCGGTGGCGTCGAAGCCGGTGCGGTTGGCATCCGGACCGTCGAGTCCATAGGAATTGACTTGGCCGTAGATGACGGTTTCGTTCATGGCCCGAACGTCCTCGTAGGCGAGCTTCAAACGTGCCAGGAGCGCCGGTCGATAGTTGGTAATCACCACGTCCGAGCGCCGGATCAGGCGATCGATGACGTCCCGGCCCACGGCCGTGGTGAAGTCGATGGCAAGGCTGCGCTTGTTGCGGGAGTCCTGGTCCCAGAAGAAATTCGGAAACTCGGCGAGGACGCCGCCGAGCAAGGTGCGGTAGGGATCGCCGCCCAACGGCTCGATCTTGACCACGTCGGCACCGAAGTCCGACATCACCGTGGCGGCGGCCGGGCCGGCGACGTACGAGCCAAGGTCCAGTACCTTGATGCCGGTTAGAAACATCGTGCGCCACGGTTGAAGATGATCGAGCGAGCATAGATCGAGCGGCGCATCGCCGACCAGTCGCGCATGCATCTCACCGAAGCCCCCCGCTTCCCTCGCGGCGTCAAGTCCGCTTCCTGCCGCGATGCAAAGCCCTCACGAAAACTGCGGTGCGCGCGTGCTAGGCTTGCGCGCTCATTTTTTCTTGTCTGCCGGAAAAACCGGCATCCGGAGCCATATCCATGAGACTGACTAAACCGTTCGCGGTGTTCGCCCTAGCAGCCCTGGTTGCGGTCTACGCAACGGCCATCGCCGCCGAAGAGCAATCCGAAACCAACGCCGCCACCAAGGTGGTGAGCGTGGAGGGGATCACCGAGTACCAACTCGACAATGGGTTCAAGTTCCTGCTCTTCCCAGACCAGAGCAAGCAACAGATCACCGTCAACATCACCTACCTGGTGGGGTCCCGCCACGAGGGCTACGGCGAGACCGGCATGGCGCACCTGCTGGAGCACCTGGTCTTCAAGGGCACGCCGAACCACCCCGACATCCCCGCCGAACTGACCGAACGCGGCGCGTCGCCCAACGGCACCACGTGGTTCGACCGCACCAACTATTTCGAGACGTTCCCGGCTACCGAAGACAATCTCGAGTGGGCACTCGACCTTGAAGCGGACCGCATGATCAATTCCTTCATCGCGAAAGAGGATCTCGAATCCGAGATGACGGTGGTGCGCAACGAATGGGAGCGCGGCGAAAACAGCCCCGGCGGCGTCCTCCAGAAACGCGTCATGTCGACGGCGTTTCAATGGCACAACTACGGCAACTCGACGATTGGTGCCCGGGCCGATATCGAGAACGTGCCCATCGGCCGCCTGCAGGCGTTCTACCGGAAGTACTACCAGCCCGACAACGCCATCCTCGTCATCGCCGGCAAATTCGACCCCGAGCGCGCCATCGAACTGGTCGAGGAGAAGTTCGGGCCCATTCCGCGTCCCGAACGCACCGGGGCGAACCAGCTGTTCCCGACCTACACCGCCGAACCCGCCCAGGACGGCGAACGCAGCGTGACCCTGCGCCGGGTCGGCGATGTGCAACTGGCGATGGCCGCATACCACGTTCCCGCAGGCTCCCACGAGGATTTCGCGGCCATGGATGTGTTGGCCTACGTGCTCAGCACCCAACCAGCGGGGAGGCTGTACAAGAACGTGGTCGAACCGGGCCTCGCCGCCGGATCCAGCGCCTACGCGCTTCAACTGCGAGACCCGGGCGTGCTGCTTGCCAACGTCCAGGTCCGCAAAGAGGATGATCTGACCGCCGCGACCCACGCCATGCTCGATACGCTGCATGGCCTGGTGGACGAACCGCCGACCGAGGAGGAGGTCGAACGCGCCAAGGCGAACTTCGCGGCCAACTTCGAACTCTCGTTCAACAATCCCAACAATATCGCCCGACAGATCAGCGAGTGGGCCGCGATGGGCGACTGGCGGCTGATGTTCCTGCATCGGGACCGGTTGGAGAAGGTCACCCCCGAAGACGTCGTCGCCGTTGCCGAGAAGTACCTGAGACCTTCGAACCGCACGATCGGCTACTACTATCCGACCGACGAAACGCCGCCGCGCGCCGAGATCGACCCGACGCCGGACGTCGCCGCACTGGTGGGCGACTACAAGGGCCGGGAAGCCATATCCGCCGGGGAAGTGTTCGAGCCAACCCCCGAGAACATCGCGGCCAGAACCACGATCCTCACGTTGTCGAACGGTGTTGAAGTGGCGCTCCTACCCAAGGAGAACCGGGGCGATGCGGTGACCGCCAGCTTCAGCTTCCGCCACGGAACGGAGCAGTCGCTTGCGGCGAAGGACACCGCGGCTGCGCTGGCCGGATCGATGCTCATGCGCGGCACGACCAAGCGGACGCGCCAGGAGATCACCGACGAGCTCATTCGCCTCAAGGTGGCCGGTGGCGTCAGTGGCGGCGCGCTATCGGTCGGCGGTTCGGCGACCACGGTGCGGGAGAACCTGGCGGACGCCATTCGGCTGGCGGCGGAGATTCTGCGCGAGCCCTCGTTCCCCGAGGAGGAGTTCGAACTGCTACGGGAACAGAACCTCGCGGGCCTCGAATCGCAACGTTCGGATCCCCAGGCGCTCGCCTCGAACGCCCTCAATCGCCATGTGAATGCGGGCTACGACAAGGGCCACGTCTTCTACACGCCAACATTCGACGAGCAGATCGAGCGCTACCAAGCGGTTACGGTCGAACAGGCGAAGGACTTCTGGGCCTCCTTCTACGGCGCCGAGGGCGGAACGATCTCGATCGTCGGCGATTTCGATCCGGAGGAGATCGTTCCGGTTCTCGAGGAAGCCTTCGGCGACTGGAAAGCCAAGGAGCCATACGCGCGGGTGGATCGTCCCTACGTGGAGGTCGCCGCCGCCAACGTGGACATCGAGACCCCCGACAAGACCAACGCCGTGATGTTCGCGTTCCAGCGCATCCAGATGCGGGACGACCATCCAGACTATCCCGCGATGGTGATCGGCAACTACATGCTCGGCGGCGGGTTCCTGAGTTCCCGGCTCGCCACCCGAATCCGGCAGCAGGACGGGCTCTCCTACGGCGTGGGCTCCCAGTTCGGCGCCAATGCGATCGACGAAATCGGCACCTTCAACGGCTATGCCATCTTCGCACCGGAGAACGGCGACAAGGTGGTCGCAGCTTTCAGGGAGGAAGTCGCCAAGGTCCTGGAAGGTGGTTTCACCGACGAGGAAGTCGACGCCGCGAAGCGCGGCTGGCTCGACGCTGCCCAGCGCCAACGGTCAAGCGATTCGACGGTTGCCTCGATCCTGAACTCCAACCTGTTCCTGGACCGGGACATGTCGTTCATCGCCAAGCGCGAGGCCGCAGTCGCAGCGCTCACGGCGGAGGACATCAACGCGGCGGTCAAGCGCCATCTCGACCTCGACAAGATGTCCATCTTCCGGGGCGGCGACTTCGCCAACAAACTGACGGAGTAGGACTCTCGCCACGCCGGCGGCGACCTCGACGGGGTCGTCGCCGGGACACCGTTGGTGTGACGCGCAATCGCTCCCGCACCATGACCGTGTCGGTTCCTGCGGACCGGTGGTCTCAGCGACGCCAAATCGGGTCGTGCCTGCGACGGCAGCACCGCGTCCGGTGGTTTTGCGAATCGCCGGCCCCGGGCTTACGATGAGCGGATGTGGAGGAGGCTGCTGTCTGTAGCTGTTCTCGGCGTTGCCGTCGGGGGTGTCGCGGTCTGGCTCGCACTCGGGCACAACGACGAGTACTCGACGCGCGTGCCAATCCCGGACAAGGCGTCCGAACTACCCGTCTCGTCGAACGTCGCCCGGGATGTCCCGCTATCGATTGCGGCGATCATCGGAAACCCCACCGATTTCCAGCGCAACACGGATCTCTACGCGTTGCTCGCCGGCACGGGTCCGACCGAAGTCGAGGCGCTACTTGCCGAGGTGGCCTCACTGCCCGCCTCACCGCACCGCTACGACGTTGCCCGCGTGCTCTACACCCGTTTCGCAGAGCTTGATCCCGATGCCGCCGCCGACCATGTCGTGGCTGCCAACTACCACTCCTCCTGGGTGACCGCTGTGTTTCGGGCATGGGCACACATCGATGTCGATGCCGCCGTGGACCGCGCCGCCAGGTCGGAAAGCGATGCCAAGGCGATCGCCGTCGAGGCCATTCTCGAACTCGACCTGCCTCCATGGCGTCAGGAAGAGATCGCCGGGCAACTCGACGGCAAGAACGTCCTCGCCGCAATCCACGCTCGAAGAGCACTCACGGGCGAACTGGATTTTGCTGCCGCCTGGGAGTCGGCCTTGCGTCTATTCGACATTCCGCAACAGCCCGATGCACCGGGACAGTACGGGAGGCGGGCAATCGCATTCGAGCATCTAGGGCCGCTTGCTCGCCGGTGGGCCCGCCACGACCCGGCTGCAGCCATGGCCGCAGTTGCCAATGCGAGCACCCCCTACAACGAAATAATGGCCCAGGTCGTGCTTCAGGTCTGGGCTGCCGCCGATCCCCCGGCGGCCGTTGCCTGGCTCGCCGGACAGCAACCACGACGCGAGGGATTGGCCCGGGCGTTGATGCAAGGCTTGATTAAACAAGGAGTCCAAGAAGCCATCCGAGCCATCGACGCCATCCCGGCGCGCCTCCAGGAAGAAGCCAGACTTGGCTTGGTGAGCGCGTTGCGGGAACACGACCCAGGCGATGTCGACTTCCAGATCCTGATCGACTGGTACGGCACCCTTGAGGCGCCCAGCGGTCGCCTCGCGGGGCGCCTGTCGCGCGCATTCGCCGCGCACGATCCCAAACAGGCGTGGGTTTGGGCTCAAACGTTGGATGGACGTGCGCAAAGGGCCGCGTCCAACGAGGCGGCAACGCAGCTCGCGCGATCCGATCCGGCATTGGCCAAGCGGCTCGTCGGCGAAATCGAGTCACGCAGACTTCGAATGGAGGCCGCCCAGCAGGTCGTTTTCTCCCAGGCTTTCAAGAATCCCAGGGCGACTCTGGAATGGGCGCGGTCGTTTCCTGTCGAAGCCGACCGACCACAACTGGAACGCCAGGCGATCACGATGTGGGCCCGGGTCTCGCCTCGCGATGCCACGCGTGAGGTTCTGGCAATGCGTGACGCGGAGTCGCGCGATGCGAACGCAGCCAGAATCGCCGGGGATGTCGCGCGAAACGGCCAGGCGGAGCTTGCCGAAGACCTGTTCAACGCCGCGGAGTCTGCATCCGCCCGGAGGCGGATCGCGGCTGCCCTTGTGAGTCACTACACGGAAACCGAACCGGATCCGGCCAAGGCCGACTTCTACCGCGCCATTGCGCCCGAACGCGTGCGCGGTTCCCGCACCGATAGGCCGGGCGGATCGTAGAGGTGCGCTAGCAGCCTGCGCCGGAAAACCGCGATCGGGCTGCGGGCGACACCAAGCGTCCAGCCTGCCCCGCACAAACGCGTAGGGAACACCCTTGTGACGCCCCCTACAGCGGCAGGTCGCCGACGGCGTGGTTCACGCTGCCGGTCTCGTTGTAGGAACGCATGACCATCTCGGCGATGCGCATGAGGTGCACTTCGTCCGACCCGTCGGCAATCCGCGACCAGCGCGCCTGGATCAGCATCTGCGCCAAGGGCGAGTCGTTGGAGTAGCCGAGCGCGCCGTGGACCTGCAGCGCCCGGTCGACGGTCTTCCACAACGTGTTCGCGACGTGATGCTTGGCCATCGACACTTCCGAGCGGAAGTCCATGCCGTTCTCGATCTTGTAGGCGGCGTGCAGGACCATGAGTTTCGAGGAATAAAGCTCCAGCGCGCTTTCCGCCATCATCCATTGGATGCCCTGCTTCTCCGACAGCAGCGAGCCGTGGGCGTAGCGCTTCTGGGCACGGTCGACCAGCATCTCCAGGGCCTGTTCGATGGTGCCGAGCCAACGCATGCAGTGGGCGAGACGAGCCGGGCCGAGCCGAACCTGGCCGAGTTTGTGCCCCCCGCCCTGCTCGCCGAGCATGTTGGCATGGGGCACGCGGACGTCGTTGTAGCGGATTTCCGGGTGGCCGCCGCCACCGCCCATGGTCGAGATGTCGCGCACGATCTCGAAGCCCGGGGTGCTCGTTGGAACGATAAAGGCGCTGTTGCGGGCCTGGGCGATCTCGGCGTCGGGATCGGTCTTGGCGATGACGATGGCGAAGTCGGCACCGTGGGCACCGGAAGTGAACCACTTGTGGCCGTTGATGACCCACTCGTCGCCGTCGCGGACCGCCGAGGTCTGGATCTGGGTCGGGTCGGAGCCCGCGACTTCCGGCTCCGTCATGGAGAAGCACGACCGCATGGTTCCTTCGCAGAGCGGTTTGAGCCATTTCTCCTTCTGCTCGTCCGTACCGAAGTGCAACAGGGTGTGCATGTTGCCCTCGTCCGGCGCCTGGCAGTTGATGAGATAGGGCCCCATGTTGGTCTTCACCGCCTCCGCTGACATCGCCGCCACGGCCGTCACGCCAAGGCCCATGCCGCCCCACTCCTCCGGCATGTGCGGCGCCCAGAGCCCCTGATCCCGCGCTGTCTGGCGCAAGTCCTTAATGGCCTGCCGCCAATCGTCTCCCGATGCGCGGCGGCTGGACAATTCCGCCATCTTGGGCCGGGCCACGTCGCCCATGAAACGCTTGACCAGTAGTCGCGCGTCCTCCACCTCGTCGGGGAAAGTAAAGTCGATCGCCATGCTTGATCCTCGGTCGTCCCTAATCGAGCATACATGAGCAGTTGACCCGGACAACACGTTCGGGCGAATCGGAGGAGCGCGATGCAGGTTGTAAGGGTGTACACGGGAGACGATGGCCGCTCCCATTTCGAGGATGTCGTCATCCCGCTAGTCGACACGGGACCAATAGGCAGGATCTCGGAACTGATCCCGGGGCCCGGGGTCATGTTTCGCGAAGTCGGCGGCGACTACGATCTCGACTTCCACAACGCGCCGCGCCGGCAGTTCGTCGTGAATCTCAAAGGATCCGTGGACATCGGCGTGGGCGACGGTACCGTGCGCCGCCTCGGCCCGGGCGACATCCTGTTGGCCGAAGACACGCAAGGCGAAGGCCACACCAGTCGGGCCGTGGACGGCGAGCCCCGTCAGTGCCTCTTCATTCCTCTCGACGACGCTCTCCAGTGATTCATACCCATTCCTCCGGGCGGCAAGGTCGTCACCAACGAGAAGGTGGTACGAACTCCGGGATGAACTTGGAATCGGAGTGACGATCACGCGTCGGGCTGTCGCGCAACAAGCCCGGGCCACTTCACGGCCACGACCGCCAATACCGCCAATCCTTCTACGGCCACGATGGTGCAGGCCGTGCTGGCCCCGAACCAGGAGGCGAGCAGCCCGAGGTGCGCCAGGCCGATGGGGCCGCTGCCGATGCACACGGACAGGATCCCCATCATCTGCCGGCGGTTCTCGAGCGGCGTGTTGAGGAGCACCAATGCGCTCTGCATGGCCGCGAACGCCGCCATGGAGATGCCTAGCAGCAGCAGCAAAGCACCGGAGAGGACGGGCACCACGGAGTGCGCAAAGACGCTCGCGGCCGCCAGATAAGTGAATACGCCGAAGAAATAGAGCAGCCGGTATTGCCGATTTCGGGCGAACGCCGCCAGGGCCAGTGCGCCGAGCAGAGAGCCCAAGCCCTCCATACTCGCGAGGACACCCACTTCGAACGGTGCCAGGAACAGCACGTCGGCACCGATCACCGGCACCATGGAGATGATCGGGAACCCCCACACGTTGAACACCACGGTCACCGCGAGAACGCCCTGCAGCACGGGTACCCGGCGCAGGATGCGCAAGCCGTCCCGAATGCGATGGGCGACCTTCCCGCCGATGACCGTCCCATGTCCGGCGATGGGTGGCAGGCCGAGGAGAATGAAAAACGCGAGCGCGTAGGCCGCTGCGCTGAGCAGGAACGCCCCGTCCATCCCGGCCACGGCGTAAAGGGTGCCACCCAACAGCGGGCCGATCATCCGCGTTCCCGAACTGGCCACGGTATCGAGGCTCATCGCGGACCCAAGCCGCGCACTGCCGACGGCGTCGGCAAGTAGCGTTCGCCGCACCGGGAAGTCGACTACCCAGGCGAGCCCGGCGACGAAGGCGGCGAGCCCGAGTAGCCAAACACCAAGCCGGTCGAAGTAGGCGAGGCTTCCCACGGCCGCCGCGACGAAGAACATGAGGGCGAGGGTGGTCAAGAGGATCCGCTTACGGTCGAAGCGGTTCGCGATCTCGCCGCCGAACACCCCGAATAGGCCCATGGGCAGCATGCGCAACATCAGCATCGCCGCCACGAGTGCCGCAGACGCGGTCACCTCGAAGACAAAGATGCCCACGGCCAACATCTCGAGCCAACGGGCCGTTGCCGCGAACGCGCCCGCGAACCACAAGCGCAGGAAGTTCGCGTCCGCAATCAGCGGTCGATGCGTGGGCGGCGGCAAACCGGTGTCCGTCAAGCTCTGGCTTGGTTCGGTCAGGCGCGGGGCGCGTGCATCGACTCGACGGGAAGATACCGCGCTTCGACGCCGAGCTTGCGCTCGACCAATTCGCCTCGCTCGACCCACAACGCATGGGCGCCGAGGCGCTTCTTGGTCCTGAGCACGCGATAGCCGGTGCCGGCGAACACCACCGCGCAGTGGTTGTCGATGCCGAGCCCTCGCCCGCCCTTGCGTCCCATCATCGCGCGGAAATCGCGACGGCGGGGAACGTCGTAGGTGCGCCCGTTGTAGTGTGGGCAGACCATCCCCTCAACGAGACCCAGGCCGGTCACTGCGATGTACTCCCAATGTTCACGATCATAGAACGCCATGGAGTCGCTATGACCCCGTTCGAACCAGCAGATCGCGCCGGCACTGACCCCGCAAAGCACCGCACCCCGGTCGAATGCATCGCGCAGTAGCCGATCGACGCCGAGACGGCGCCAGCGCCGCATCATCTTGAGGGTATTGCCGCCCCCCACGTAGACGATGTCCGCACGCTCAATCTTGTCGCGGACCACGGCCGGATCCGGTGTCCGGCCAAGCAGCAGCAGCTCGTCGGTGACACAGCCATACGTCTCGCGGTAAGCGCGGTGGAAATGCTGGCAGTAGGTCGCGGAGTCGCTGCTCGCGGTGGGTACGAACAGCGCACGGGGTCTCGCGGCGCCCGTCAGGGCGATGATCTCACGGTCGATGGGTTCGGTTTCGAGCCTGCGAATGCTGCCGCCACCGATCGCGACGATGGTGCCCGAGGAAGGCCGGCCCTCAGGCGACAAACGGGGTGTCTGTGCCAATTGTGTTGTCCATAGTAGGCGTAGGCGATAGAGTGCAGGAAGGACGTCGTCGCGGAAAGTTCTCGGTTTGGGGTAGGGGACAGTGTCGACCCCGTTGACATTGCCACAACCGAGAAATCGCATGAGTCCATCCGCCAAGGATCTGATCGTCGGCGTCGTCGCCCTGGTCTTGCTAGGTTTCCTGTTTGCCGTCGTCGACCTGGTCGAGGTCGTGTTCAAGGTGACCCGGGACGAGGAGGGCTGGAATCTCGACGAGATCGTCGCGGCGATCCCCGCGTTGATGCTCGTCGCCGCCTGGTTCGCCTGGCGTCGTTGGCGTGAGAGCGCGCAGTTGAACAGCGAGTTGGAACAGACGGTCTCGGATCTCGAGGGCGCCATCACCGGGCGTCGCGAGATGGAGGCGCAACTCCGGGAGGGCTACAAGATGGCGGCCATGGGCACGCTCGCCGGCGGCTTGTCCCACGAACTCAACAATGTGCTGCAGCCGGTCATCACCCTCGCCCAGTTCGGCATCGACCGCGACCATGTGTCCGAGCGGGAACGCAAGGCGGAAATGACCCAGGTGCTCAAGGCCGCCGAACGCGGTGCCGAGATCGTCAAGAACGCGCTGGCACTGGCACCGGGCGGGAGTCGTGAGACGGATGACATCGAACCCTGGGGCTACCTCGGCGAGGTCGCCGCCCGGGCGAGGCGGAACGTGGGGCCGAACATCGAGGTCGATGTGCGGGTCGGCAGCCGCCGCGGCGAGATTCGGGTCAACCGGGTGGAACTTGACGAGGCCTTGGACAACCTCGTCACCAACGCGGCCGAGGCGATGGACGATGCCGGCAAGATCGTGCTCGCCGTCGAGACCGTCGAGGTTGATTCGGACAGCGCTAGGGCACGCGGCATGGTGCCAGGTGGCTACGTCCGGATCACCGTGGCCGACAACGGCCCTGGCATGTCGGCGGATGTGAAGCAACATGCCTTCGACGCCTTCTTCACCACCAAGGCGGACGCCGACGCCATCGGCCTCGGGCTGTCGGTGGTCTACAACCTTGCGCGCGGTTGGGGAGGCGACGCCGCCGTGGCGTCCGAACCCGGCGAGGGTGCCACCTTCGAACTGCTCATTCCCAACGTCGCGAAGGAGGGTTGATCCATGGCGACCCTATTGCTGGCCGACGACGATGCCATCGTGCGCTACGCCTTGGCCCTCCTGCTCCGCAGCAACGGCTATCATGTCCTCGAAGCACCGTCCAACGACGCGGCGCTTGCCCTCGCGAAGGAAAACCCGGACGCCATCATCACCGACGTCAACATGCCCGGGATGACGGCGCTCGAGATTCTCGAAGAACTGAAGAAGACCAATCCGGACATCGGCATCATCGCCTTGTCCGGCGGCGCCATGCACCAGCGTCCCGGTCTGGCCGAGAGTTTTGCCGAGACCGGCACCGCCAACCGGGTCCTGCAAAAGCCGGTCAGGAACGAGTCGCTGTTGCAGGAAGTCGAGGCGGTGCTGTCGGGAGACTAGCTGCCTGGGTTGGGGCAAAACGCGGTGCCTGGGGCAACGGATTTTGTGGCGCTAGCTTAAGACGCTTTTCCGCCACCCCAAAGCACGTCGATCGGCATGGCCAAAAGCCGCGGTGCGACGGGCTCGACGCGGTCGCCGTCGTGGAGGAGGATGCCGCAGCGGAAGTCGGCGCCGGTAGCCTCCTGCAAGCGCCGCAATCCTCTGAAATCCTCGGGCCGGGCCGTTGCGTTGGCCTTGATCTCGATCCCGACAACTTCCCCGGGCGATCGCGTGAGCACCAGATCGACCTCGACGCGGTCCTTGTCGCGGTAGTGGCTGATTTCGGTCGGCTCTTCGCACAGCGAAGCGGCCTTGGCCAGTTCGGCATGGACGAAACACTCCAGCAGTGGCCCCAGGCGCTGGCGGTCTCGCGCGATGTCGGCGACGCCGGTTCGCCGCAGGGCCGCGAGCAGACCCGAGTCCAAGAACATCAGCTTTGGCGCCTTGACCAGACGCTTCAAACCACTGCGATGCCACGCCGGAATGCGGCGGATCAAGAACATGTGCTCCAGCAGGCTCATCCAGCGGTCGACTGTCTTGCCGTCCACGCCGAGGCGCGATCCTAGTTTGGACATGTTGACCAATTCGCTCGCGGCCACGGCCATGTGGTCGATCAGGCGAACCATTTCGGTGGGCTTGCCGATCATCGCGATCTCGGTCGCGTCGCGTTCCGCCAGAGCTTGCGCGTAGCCGCGCAGCCAGGTTTGCCGTCGAGTCGCGACGGAGCGGGATACCGCCTCCGGATAGCCGCCAGCGACGACCCGCTCGACCAGGTTCGGCGTGGGGCGGGTATGTCCGTTGGGCGTGTGCGCCGCGGCGAAGTCGCTGGCGAAAGCACGCTCGACGAACGTCGGTGGGTCGCCCCGGGCGAGTTCCGCTTGCGAGAACGGCAGGAGTTCGATGGTCTCCACCCGGCCCGCCAGGGAATCGGGGGACGTGGCACCTTTGAAAAGCTCCACCGAGCCGGTGATGAGGAAGCGCCCGGTGCGCGGATCCTCGTCAACCGTTTTTTTGAGTGCCAGGATGAGATCCGGCGCACGCTGGATCTCGTCGATCACGGCCGTCTGCCGGGTGCGCATGAAGCCTGCGGGATCGTCTTGGGCGAAACGCCTGGCCTGATCGTCGTCCAACGTGACGAACGGTCGGCCATCGCGTTCGGCGATACGACGGGCTAGCGTTGTCTTGCCCGACTGTCGCGGACCCACCAATGCAACGATGCGCGTGTCTCCGAGGGCCGTGCGGATCGGATCCTCGACATGGCGAGCCACGAAGTTGCTTTCGGGATTGCCCACACGGTTGAGCATGGGGCGTCCAGTCCGGTGTCGTTCCTCGTCTATTTCGGAGTTCAAGCCCGTCCAATTCGGAATGTAGCGTCGTCCAATTCGGAATATACCAGTGTGCGGTTCGGTTCTGCCACGCTCGGTGCGTCGGAGATCTGCCTCGAAAACACCTCGCCAACTAGGTCAGCGCACCCTGCAGTACGCCAAGGACGACATACTGCATTGGGCAACGTGCGTAGGGCGGTGCCTGAAACTGTGTTGGAAACCTTGAATCACTATGGCCGTTCGATCGTTAGGATCAGCGCGTTGATGGCAGTGTACCGCTGAGCGACTCAGAACGATCCTCAATACACCAAGGTCACCCCTAACCGAATCGACCTCGGCGCGCCGGGACCGAGAAAACGCGGGTCGTCGCCGATGTCGTCCAAGCCGACGACTTCGTCCGGCTCTTCGCCGATCAGGCCGAAGTTCTCGTAGTTGCCGTCGAACAGGTTCTCCACGAGTAGGAAGGCTTCGAACCGATCGGTCCGATAGTTCGCTCGCATGTTGACCACCGTATAGCCGTCAAGCTCGTCGAGTTCGTTGGACTCGTCGCCCCGGAGATGGCTGCCGGAAACGACGATCATGTCCGCGCCGATGGCGACACGCTCGGTAAGGGACCAGGCCAGGTTCGCCTTGAGCAGGTGCGCCGGGATGCCGGGGATGCGGTCACCCCGTTCGACCGGCCGCGTCGCCGGGGGCTCGTCGTCCGCCTCGTGGTCGTCCGCCATCGCGTTCGCCGGGTGGTTCGGGCTCAGCACGTCGAAGTCGTCGTCGAAGGTGGCGACGACGTAGCTGTAGTCGAGTTGCCAACGCCATGTCCCGCCGGCCTTGGCGATCGACGCCTCCACGCCCCGCCGACGGGTGCCGTCGACGTTCCTGAACAGCCCGTGGGCACGGGTCGCCCCGGTCTGCCAGATGATGTCGTTGTCGTTGTAGGCGTGGAACAGCCCCATCGACCACTGCCAACCCGCCGGGTTCGTGCCTCGCGTACCCAGTTCGACGCTCCTCGCCACGACCTCCTCGAGCGGCGGATCCGCGAGAAAGGCGTTGGGGAGGCGACATTCTTCCATCTCGCCCGTTTCGGGATTGCGGGCGAGCGCTTCGCTGCAGGCCAGTTCGATGGGCGTCGGCAGCCGGCTCGACTGGCTGTAGACGCCGAAAAGGTCCCGGTTCTGCCATCGGCGGACGACGCCCGCGCTCCAGTTGAAGCCCGTGAAGCCGTGTTCTCCGTTCAATTGCGGCTGCTCCCCGGTGCGGTCCCGGAGACTCACTTCGCTGTCGTGATAGAAGCCGGCCAGGTTCACGACCCAGGAATCGTCGAGCGAAAAACCGTCGCGCAGGTAGACGTGCAATCGCCGGACGCCGGTGGCGATGTCGGTTCGTTCGTCGGCGAAACCGCCCGTCACCGCGTTCGGCGCGACCGTCGATCGCAAGGCCGGATCGAGCAGGGCGAACCGCACGCGCGAGTCGAAGCTGCTGCTACCCCGGTAGTAGCCCATCCCCGCGTTGACGTCGTGTTCGCTGCCCATGAGGTCGGCCGAGAGGCGTAGTTCGGCAACGCCGCCCCGCGAGTCCTGGCCTCGGACACTCAGGTTGTTGACAGCCGCACAGCCCGTCTGGGCGACGGCTTCCTCGAAGGCGTCGTCCCCGGCAGCCGCGAAGTCGAGTGTCTGTTCGTCCCGGCAGCCGCTTGGCATGACCGCTGACAGGGCTTCGCTGCCGCCGAACCCATCGATCAACTCGTCGATGTCGTCTTCCTCCATGCCGTCGCCGTTGAAGGACGTGGTGTTGTTGTCCCGAACATGCACATGCGCCACAAGCGTGGCGTTGCTACCCAGAACCGCGGTTCCCCCGACTCTCCAAAGCTCGGAGTCGTTCTCGGTGACGTCCGGCGCAGTGAAGATCGCCCCGCGATCGCGGACCAGCAGACCGACCGGAGACAAGCCGTTGCCGGTGAGATCCGAGGTGCCGCGAAGGTGGTCGATGCGGAGCATGCGGCCCGCGTCGCGCCACTGGACATTGCCGTAGAGCACCTCCGAAACGGACGGCGACAGGTCGCGCCAACCGTCCTCCCGAAACCGGTTCGCGTTCACGTAATAGGCCATCGACCCGTTTTTGGCGCCGCTTTCGAGGCTGCCGATGAACCGCCCGTGCGAACCCCCTTCGAAGGCGACGGCGTGTCCGTCGTGGTCGAAGCCGTTCTTCATGGTGAGCACGATGGACCCGCCCAGCGTGTTGAGCCCGTACAAGGGATTCGAGCCGCCGAGCAGGCTCATGGCGGCGATCGCGCGCGTTGGTATCAGATCCCAATTGACCGCATCGCCCAAGGGTTCGTTTAGGCGCACGCCATCCTGGTAGACCGTGAGTCCCATGGGCAGGCCGAGCAACGGCGATGCGGCGTAGCCCCGGTAGTAGAGATCGGACTGCAGGGGGTTGCCCTGGGCCGAGTTGATGTGAACGCCGCGGGCGTGGCGCTGCAGGTAATGGGAGACGTCCAAACTCGCGCTCGACGCCAAGTCGTCGTCGGTAACGACCTGAATGCTGCCGGGGAAGTTTCGAACGTCCAAGTCGTCGTGGCTGGCGGGCGTGGCACCTACCACGGTGATCGTCTCGATCTCGTCGGCGCCCGCGAGCGCGGCTGCAATTGTCAGGCAGGCGGCTGGTCCCGCCCGGGTCAACGTCACGAACCGGTTTCCATCGGCAGCGATTCGTCGCGCACCCACTCGGCCATGGAGCCGTCGTAGACGGCGACATCGCCGTGGCCCACTAGTAGGCATGCGAAGGCGTCGACCGTCGCGGAGATTCCGCCGCCGCAATAGGCGATGACCCGGGGAGCGTCGAGCAACCCCTTCGCGTCCAGCGCACCGCGCAGGGCGGCCTCCTCCTTGAAGAACCCGTGATCCATGAGATCGTCGTAGAAGACGTTGACGCTGCCCGCAATGTGCCCCTTGCGGCCGTAGTGCATCCGGCTGTCACCCCTGAACATATCGGGAGACAACGCGTTCACCGTGCACACGCCCGGATCGCCGATGGCGGCCAGCACGGCCTCCTTGTCGGCGAACAGTGCGGGTTGCGGTTGCGCCACGAAGGTTCCCGCTGGCGGAGGCGACACCTCCCGCGTGGTCGGATGGCGACCCTTCCGCCATGCCCGGAAGCCGCCGTTCAAGACCTTGGCCTTCCGGTGACCGCAATAGCGCAGCAGCCACCAGGCCCGGGTCGCCCACATCATGTGACCCGTACTGTAGAACACCACCTCGCTGTCGTTATCCACGCCCAGGCTTCGGAACAGAGACTCGAGTTGGCTGACCGGGGGCAGGCTGAAACCCAGTCCGGTGCTGGTGTCGGAGGCCGCTTCGACGAGATCGAGGAACTGCGCGCCGGGCACGTGACATGCCTTGAACTTGGCCAACCCGGAGTCCGCCCGAAAGCCCCTCGACGCGGGCGTGAGGTACACCGTCGCGTCGAGGACGCGGCGGGTCGGATTGTCGAGATCGGCGGCCAACTCGGCCGGGGAGATCAGGTACTCGGGGTGGGCATATGGCATCGTATGAACTCCTGATCTGAAGGTCGTCAATCCTGCGCGTCGGGTTCCCCGTCCCAGTAGTCGCAGGAATCCTCCCCACGTCCTATGAAGCGGAACGCGAGGTCGCCGAAGTGCGTCCCGACGCCGAACTTGCCGCTGTCCGGGTATTCGCAGACGTCGGTGGCCGACCGGGTCGAGATGGCCAGGTACTTCAACGTCGAGTCGCCGGTATTGGTCAGCTTGTGGGCGAACTCCGCGCCGCCGCACGGAGCGCCGAGCACGTCGCCCGGTCCCACTTCGTAGGTCGCTTCCCCGAACCGGTACGAGCCTTTGCCCTCCAGGATGAAGAACATCTCTTCCTCGACGTGATGCACGTGAAAGGGGCAGGACGACTTGCCGGGTGGCACCTCGATGTATCTCGCGCCGATCTTCGACAAGCCGATGGCGTCCGAGAACGGGGCGTCGGCGGATTCGTAGCCGGATCCCTTTCGGAAACCCTCTAGGCGCAGCGCGCCAATGTTGGCGACCGGATTCAAGACGCCGGCTGTGTCATCTGACATCGAGGGTCCCCTCCCGCCGAGTCGACCGAGTGTGGTTGCCCGGTCCGAGCAGTGTCAACGGTCGCCGCAGCATCCGATAAGCTTTATGGCACGACGCCGCCCAAGCAGACAGAGAGGATCCCACATGGAAAACCGCCAAATCGTCATCGTGTCGTTGCCGACCGACAAACTCCGAGCCGACCATTTCGAGATGCGCACCGTCCCCGCGCCGCAACCCGGCGATGGCGAAGTCCTGTGCCGCACCCTCGCGCTTACGGTCGGTGCCGGTCAGCGCGCCGGACTCCAGGGAAGCGCCAGCTACGCCGCGGCACCGACGAGCGGGATCGTGATGGGCGGCACGGCAGTGGCGCGCATCGAGGCTTCCAACGCCGACGGACTCGACGTCGGCACGTTGGTCACCTGCCCGTCGGGCTGGCAGGACTACGCCGTCCACAAAGCCGGTGGTATTCACGTCGTCGAAGCCGGCGGCGATCCCGCCCACCACCTCGGCGTCTACGGCACCAACGGACTCACTGCCTATTTCGGGCTCTTCGACTTGGGCGAGCCGAAATCCGGCCAAACGGTCGTGGTCTCCGCCGCCGCCGGGTCCGTGGGCCACATCGTCGGCCAGATGGCGAAAATCACCGGTTGCCGCGTCGTCGGCGTGGCAGGCAGCGACGAGAAGTGCCACCTGCTCACGGACGATCTCGGATTCGACACCGCCGTAAACTACAAGAGCCCCGACTTCCGGCAGGAATTCCGCGACGCCTGCAGCGACGGCATCGACATCTACTTCGACAATACCGGCGGCGAGATCCTCGGCGGTGCCTTGCGCCGGATGAAGCCCCACGGCCGCATCGTCTGCTGCGGGGTCGTGTCCCAGTACGACACCGGCAATCCCGCGCCGGGACCGCGCGGCATCCCGGGACTCCTCGTCAACAACCGGGTTCGCATGGAGGGCTTTCTAGTGTTCGACTACGCCGACCGCTACGGCGAAGCTCGCACCCAGATGCGGGAATGGGTGGAATCGGGGGAACTGAAGCCCCTGCAGGACGAGTTCGACGGCTTGGCGGAAGCCCCCAGGGCGTTCATCGACATGCTCGCCGGCGGCAACGTGGGGACACGCATCATCCGGGTCGCCGACTGACAGGCAAGCGTCAGGGCGGCGCCGGCCCGACACGCCGCGAAAAGCCGCCCGCGACGCGCAGTACGCTGTCCGCCAATTCGACCTTCAACATGGCCAGCGGCTTCGGTGCCGGGCCGTTGACGACCCGGGCGGCATCGGCAACATCGAACTCGGAACCGTGGCAGGGGCAGACCAGGCGTCCGGCGTCGGCGTTCCAGCCGTTTACCTCGCAGCCGGTGTGGGTACAGGCTGCGGAGTAGACGACGATGGAGTCGGGCGGTGACCTCACGGCGTAGCGTTGCGCCTTTGTCGTAAGCCGGTCGGTCGGCAGTCGCAAGACCGCGAGTTGGTTGTGCAGCGAGCCATCCCGAACGATGCCGGTCGAAGGCTCCTTGGGAAACGCCGACACCGGTTCGCAGGCGACGTCCTTCGGCGCGATGACCGTACCCGCCTGTTCGCCGAAGGCGTGCACCAGCACGTCACCCACTTGGGGTTTCATGCGAAGCGGCCTTGCCGCGGAGACAGGCCGGACGAGCGAGAGCGCGGCACTTGCGGCGATCATGCGTCGACGGTTCATCTTGCGGTTCGCTCAATGCGTGGTCGGTGATTACGGTTTAGTCTATCAAGCCGTCGGCAGACGTCCCGAGCGACCGCTAGCTCGTCGTCCCGGCGGGCTATACCAGGAAGCAGCGCCATGTCACTCAATCATTCCATGTCGGGGGCCGATGCGAGTCGGCGCAATCGTCTCCAGATGGCGGACTCCGACCCGGAGATCCACGCGGCCCTCGTGGGCGAGGAAGCGCGCCAGAAAGCGGGGATCGAACTCATTCCCTCAGAGAACTACACCTATCCGGAAGTTCTGGCGGCCCTTGGCTCGGTGTTCACGAACAAGTACTCGGAAGGCTATCCAGGGCGGCGCTACTACGGCGGCCAGGAGTACACCGATGTGATCGAGCGCGCCGCGCGGAGCCGCGCCCGGGAGATCTTCGGGGCGGAGCACGCCAACGTGCAGCCGTTGTCCGGAGCGCCGATGAACGCCGCCGTCTACCTCGCCATGCTGGAACCCGGGGACACCGTACTCGGCATGGACCTCTCGCATGGCGGCCACCTGACGCACGGCGCGCCCGTGTCCCACATGGGCACGCTCTACAACTGGATTCGATACAAATCGGACCCGTCCAAGGAAGGACGCATCGACTTCGACGAGCTGCTCGAGACGGCCCGTCGTCATCGGCCGAAGATGGTCGTCTGCGGCTATTCGTCCTACCCGCGCGACTACGACTACGCCCAATTCAAGTCCGTCGCCGACGAGGTCGGGGCGCTGACCATGGCCGATGTCTCCCATATCGGCGGCTTGATCGCCGGCGGCGTCATGGCGAACCCCTGCGACTACGGCTTCGATTTCGTGACAACGACGACCCACAAGTCGTTGCGCGGTCCCCGGGGCGGCATGATCCTGACCAAAAGGGACTTCCGGCGGGAGATCGACCGCAGCGTGTTCCCCGGGTTGCAGGGCGGACCGCACATGAACCAGGTCGCCGGGGTCGCCATCGCGTTGGGCAAAGCGCTGGAACCCGCGTTCAAGGTCTATGCGCAGCGGGTGCTCGACAACGCGCAGGTATTGGCCGAAGCCCTGATGACGGGTGGTGCGCAACTCGTGACCGGCGGCACCGAGAACCACCTGATGGTCCTGGACGCCGTCGCCGGTTTTGGGATCGACGGTCGCGTTGCGGAGGAAGCCCTGGACGCCGTGTCCATCACCTGCAACAAGCAGGTGATCCCGGACGATCCGAACCCGCCGCTTCGCCCAAGCGGCATCCGCCTCGGCACGCCCGCCGCCACCACGCGCGGAATGGGGGAACCGGAAATGCGGCTCTTGGGCGGTTGGATCGTCGATGCGCTGCGCAACCATGACGACGAAGCGACGTTGGCGCGGATCAAGGGCGAAGTCGAAGAGACCTGCCTGCGGTTCCCGGTGCCGGGAATACTCCCCTAGCGCGACCTGCGCAACTTCGGCCCGGCCCCGTGTAGGACGGATTCGCGTGTGTCCGGAATCCCTCGACTAGTCCGCCTGGTTGAGGGCAAAGACCGCCGACGGGTGGGTTCCCGCCTCCTACGCGCGGCCCGTGCGACTTCGCCCGTCTCGTGTAGGACGGATTCGCGTGTGTCCCGGACTCCTGGAGCGACGAGGAGGTGGCCCGGCGCTGGGTCGAGGCGTTCCCGCCCACCGTG
>JAPPGK010000046.1 GCA_028821405.1 Gammaproteobacteria bacterium
TCGCCATGGCGACCGTAGGAAAAAGCGGTCGCGGCCCGTGGGACATCGGCCCGGGTCCCTGTGGGACGGAATGATGTGTGTCCGGAATTTTGGCCCCGGCCTGTGGGACATCGGCCCGGGCCCCTGTGGGACGGAATCGCGTGTGTCCGGAATTTTGTGGGAATTTTGAGCGATCGGCAACAAACAAGCGCCGAGGGGCGAGCCTCGACCAACGTTCGACCAATTGGCGCAAATCAAATTGGCCTGGTTGAAAAAGGACTCACGGCGAAAGCAACATGCGCAGTGTCGTGGGCAAAATGAGTTGGGTAGCACCCGCTCATCGGACGCGGCCGGACCCGCGTTGGTTCAACCCTCGAACAGTCCAAGCGACCCGACGACCTGAGAGAAGATGGCAAGAACAACGTCCTTCGGCCACAGTACGCAACGCGGGCTGGATAGCAGCAAGACGTTCACTAGTCCTCAAGTACTAGCGACCATCGCGTACGCCCTTGCGGAAGTGCGACGCATTCGCCGCTCCACCCGGTTTGGCGTGTTCGTTGCGGTGACCGTTACGACCAGCCTCGGCTTGTTCCTGTTCTATGCACAGTTGTATGACCGAAGTGCGAGCCACCTCGTTTCGGCGGGCAGCCTTGCCCCGGAAAACATACTGGCGTTGCACGGTGTGACCATTTTGTCGCTTTTTCTGGCGGGCATCATGTTTCTTGCACCGAAGATCAGTTCCACCAGTCCATGCGAGGAGATGGTGGAGGTCCTCCACGCCAGACCATTTGCCAACGGCCACATCGTTGCAGGCAAAACCCTCGGATTGGCCCTGTGCGGCTGGTGCCCTCTGTTCCTCGTGGCGGGCGCGATGTATCTCGGCGACGACCTGATCAATTGGCTCTTCTCGTTCCACGGTTCAATCGGTCTCGAGGCATTTTCCACGTTCGCTTTCGTTGACGCACTACCGGCTCTTCTGCTCCTGTCCGCGATCGCCGTCCTGTTGTCGACATGGGTTCGGATTCGAGTCGCGGTAGTGCTGTGCGGCCTGGCGCTCGTGAGTGCCTACTGGCTGTGGACGACCACCATGGACGCGCAACTCGTGCCGACGTTGGCGATGCTGTCGAACTACGGCAACTACGAGTCGCAGGTATGGCCGTCACCAATCGACTCTGCTGTTCTGGGGCACAGGGCATCAATGGGTGTCCTGACTGCCGGAATCGTGGCCATCGCGTCAGGCTTGTATCCGCGCAGCGACGATCGGCGATTCCCCACGGTGCTGATCGGTACGGTGTTGTTGGCCGTAGGCTCGTTCGGTGTCTATGTCGCGGTCGCGGATTCGGCCAACGTAGTGGAGCAGCGTCGGACATGGTCGGCTGCGCACGCGGCCGTCCCGATGGTGCCCGAAGATTGGTTTGACGTGGAGCACATTGGCGGCGTTGTCGAGATCGCGCCGGGCCAACACCTGCTCGTGGACCTTCGTCTACGCTTGAGCCCCCAAGACCACGGCTTTCCGGCGACCATCACGTTCAGCCTGAATCCCGGCATGGACGTCGAGGAGCTCCGCTTGAACGGCACCGGAGCGAACTACGCCCACGACTTGGGCCTGCTGACGGTGGACTTGCCCGCCGAACTCCGAGAAACCGGGATCTTGACGATCTCGCTCCTTGCTCGCGGCATACCCAATCCGGCATTCGCCTATCTCGACAGTGCGATCGACTGGCGAACCGAACCAGCAACCAATGCCCTCCTGTTTCTCGGACGGGACGGCTCGATATTCGACTCGCGCTACGTCGCCCTGATGCCCGCGGCAAGGTGGCTACCCCGCCCAGGTCCCAACGTCGACCGCATGTCGCGCTCCGAGGATCCGTTCACGTTGGACCTGCGGGTTAAGGTGCCGCCCAACTGGCGAGTTGCAGGCGCGGGGTTGGCGAACGTCTCGGAGAGCGGGCGCGAGTTCCGTTTTCGTCCCGCCAAACCGTTGCGCGAGGTCATGTTGATCGCGTCCGACTTCGAGCGTCTGGCCACGTCCGTCGAGAATGTCGAGCTAGAGCTGTTGGTCAGCCCAGGGCACCTGGACGAGCTGCGGTCCTTCGAAGACTCGACACCGTTGATTCTCGACCGTTTGGCAGACCAGCTTCGGGATGCCGAAGAAGCCGGCCTGCCGTACCCGTACGAAGGGTTCAGCATCGTCGAAGTGCCTTCGCGTCTGCGCAGCTATCGCGGCGGTTGGAGGATGGATTCCGCATTGGCAACCTCGGGTGCCGTCCTCATCCGTGAAGACTGGCTTCGAGCAGTCGCCTCGCAACGAGCCAACCTGAGAAACCGTACGCCTGCCGAAAAAGCCCGGCTCGTCGACAACTACCTCCGCAACGACGACACCGGCGGCGACCCGCGACAAGCCCTCGCGCATAGCCTGTTCGCCTCTCAAGTGGGTTTCGCCGGGCAGGGTGCATTTGCCTTGGAGTTCCTGTTCGAGAGGCTTGTCAATCGATTGTTCTTGTCTGCGGAATCGGACTTTTCCGCGCACGACTTCAACGACGCGAGCAAAATCGCCGTGCTCATTCGAAAGACATACCTGGCCGAGGTGGGGCTGGAGGTCTCGGCGGGGTCGTATACGACGGAGGTCGAGGACGTGGTTCCTTCGGTTTGGGACCGAGTGCTGGAATCGCCGCTCAGCGAACTGGACCCCGAAACCAAACCAAGACAGGCGCTGGAGGCATTGCGGCTCAAGTCCTACCGGATGGCGGACCTGATACTCGACCGTCTGGGCAGAGAGGCGACCGCGACGGTCCTCGCGGAGATTCGCCGACAGCACGTCGGGCAAGCAATCGCGGAAGCGCAAGTATCGGCCCTCGCGACTCAGGTCGTCGGCGACCGTTGGCCCGACCTTGCCGCCTGGCTTCACGACGAGCATTGGCCCGGGTTCGTTGTCTCGAGCGCGTACGTGCATCTCGTGGAGAACGACCAGACGGGGGCGCCGCGCTACATAACAAACTTCCATGTTCGCAACGAAGAGGCGACGCCGGGTTTCGTCGAGTTCACGCTACGCCGGCGCGGTGCTGGCGGTTCCGTCAGCTACGACACCGATCCTGTCCGCATTGGGGCGAAGTCTTCCGTCGAAGTCGGTCTCGAAAGCCTCATCGAGCCCAACGAACTGTTCGTTGAGCCCTATCTGGCGCTCAACCGACGACCCATCTACGTCGATCTGGATCAAGGCCTGAACAAACTGTCAGCAATTACCCACCCCTTCGTGGGGATACGGCCAAGCACTTGGACACCCCCCGACGGCGAAGGTCTGGTGGTCGATGACCTTGACGACGGCTTTAGCGTCATGGGCGGCATGACCCCTGGCAAGTCGTTGGACCGCGTCACCGGCGGACGCCGCTCCTGCTTCGGATGCGAGCTGGATCAGGGCCTGCCAGTCTATGATCGTCCCGGCCAAGGGTGGACTGCTGCCCTATGGCGCGAAGGGGTCGACTCTCGATTGAATGCCCTATCACTCGTCGGCAAGTGGCTGGAGTGGTTCGGCGACGACGGGTCCAACGCTTCGGCCCACGACTGGTCGAGACAGGAACTTCCATCCGCATGGGGCGGGTACCGACGCACGGTCGTCCGGACGCCGGTCGGCGACGGGCACCGGAACGCCGCATTTCGAGCCGAAATCCCCGTTCCGGGTCGATGGCGGCTCGAATACCACATCCCGGATCTCGCCATCGAGCCGCCGACGAGGTCGACCGGTGCCGCGGTCACCGTTGGCCTGTCGCGCCGAGGGCTGGACGTGACAGGCTCGTACCACATGCGACTGGTTGCGGGAACCACCGCTGTCGATATTGACCTGCCTTCGCCCATCGGGCCGCCGGGCTGGCGATCGCTCGGCGACTTTCCGCTGGCCCAGGGACCGGCGACCCTGGTTGTAACGAATCTATCGACCGGCAAGATCGTGGTGGCGGACGCCATACGCTGGCGACTCCTCGAGGACACGGACGACGTCTTGGCAAACTAGCCCGTTGCATCTGCGCTCGACGTTTCGGCCAGCGATGGCCAGCGGTTGCGGCTATCGCCCCAAGCTGGCCAGCCTGCTACGCTTCCTGACGAGTCGGTCAGGCAACCGCGCGTCGTTCGCGGCGTGAGGAAAGTCCGGGCTCCGTAGGACAGGGCGCCAGGTAACCCCTGGGGGGCGCGAGCCCACGGCAAGTGCAGCAGAAAGCAAACCGCCGCCGTGTCATGCCGGCCTAGATGTCGGCGGACGCGGTTGGCAAGGGTGAAAGGGTGCGGTAAGAGCGCACCGCGGGGTCTGGCAACAGCCCCGGCTAGGTAAACCCCGCCTGGAGCAAGGCCAAATAGGGGTCCCAAGGCGTGGTCCGCGCCGGACCCGGGTAGGCCGCTAGAGGCGATCGGCGACGGTCGTCCCAGATGAATGGTTGCTCGCGACAGAACCCGGCTTATCGACCGACTCGCACGAATACCGCGCCGACCCAAGAAACGGTCGGCGGTCGATGTCGTGCGTGGGTCATTGTCCCTTGAGCGTGTGCGAATTGGCTGAAAACGCGCCCTCGCGCTGGCCAAAATCGCCGCGAAACCTCAAGCTGTTCGGCGTGGTCCAAGTAGTGGCCGGCAAGGGATCGCAGCAGTGCCCAGTCAGTCGTACAAGTTCGTCCTGAGGTTGCCCGACGAACTGCGCGAGCGGGTATCGGAGGCGTCGCGGCTGTACCGGCGCAGCATCAACTCCGAGATCACCGCTCGCCTCGAACAATCGCTCATGGGGATTCCGGAGGACGTTGCCGAGAGTCACCTGGAGCCACCATTCTTCCGCCAGATCGAGACGACCTTCAGACGCGACCTATCGGACGACGAAGACCGTCTGATCCGTCTGTACAGGCGCCTTTCCACGCAGCAACGTCGAGCGTTGATCGAGCTCTTGAGTTGATCCCGTCACCACTTGCCGCGGCGCGACTGCGTTGGTCGCGGTGGGCACGGCCGCGCAACGGGCATGCCCGTCCCTACGGGCGACCACCTGGTAGTTGTCACGCACCCGTGCGGCGCGCGGTAAGTGGACGCCGCGCGACTGAATTGCTAAAAAGACCTACTGCCTCCTTCAAAGACCGGGATTGCCATGTCCAGTTTGCTGCCAAAGCGCGTCACCATCACCGATGACACCATGCGGGAGGGGTTGCAGATCGAGAGCCCCGACATCCCCGTGTCCGCAAAGCTCAGGTTGCTGGATGCCTTGGGTGAGACGGGGGCGAAGGTGATCTCCATCGGATCGTTCGCGCATCCCAAGTGGACGCCGTCGATGGCTTGCATCGACGAGATCGCGGCGCGGTTCGTGCCCAAGCCCGGCATCAAGTACACGGCCGCGGTGTTCAACAAGAAGGGTTTCGATCGGGCCGACGCCTACTACCCGAAGATCGATGTCCGCGGGCGACGGTTCGGCACCCATGTGGAGCTTTGCGACTCCTTCGCGCGGCGCAACTACAACCGCACCCAGGCTCAGCAGATCGCGGGCATGGATGGATCCATCGCCGGTGCCAAGGCGGCGGGTGCCGAGGCGGCGTCGGTGGCGCTCGGGAATCCGTTCGGCTCCAACTTCGAGGGACCTTTCGGCCTCGAGCAGCGCATGGAGTTCCTGGGGATGATGATCGACAAGTGGCATGACGCGGGCATTCCGGTCACCAAGGTCTCGTTCTTGGATGCGATGGGCTGGAACATGCCCCACGAGGTGCGCGAGACCTTGACCGCCATCCGCGACCGCTACGGAGAAGTCGAGACCTTCCACATGCACCTGCACAATACCCGGGGGGCGACCATGGCGAGCTTCTACGAGGCCCTCATGCTGGGCGCCACGGAGTTCGACACGTCCATCGGTGGCATGGGCGGCTGTCCGTATTGCGGCAATGGGCGCGCGGCGGGGCATGTGCCAACGGAGGACTTCGTCCACCTCTGCCACGAAATGGGCATCGAGACGGGCTACGACCTCGATAAGCTGATCGAAGCCGCCGCCGTCGCGGAGGAAGTCGTCGGCCACGCGCTGTGGGGTCATGTGTCGAAGTCAGGGCCGCGGCCGCACCGGGACGAGGAACTCTATCCGCTCGACATGCCGTTCGTGGAAACCCTGGACGAAGCCGCCCACTTCCGCAAAGGTCCGGACGTGTACGAGGGGCAGATTTCGCCGTGGCAGCAGGGCAGCGCTTTGATTGGGGGTGCCCAGGCGTAACCGCGACGCCGGTTCGGCCAGGATCTCAACGACACCGGCACGGCGGGATGGAGTCTTGCGCGTTCGACGGCTTCGAAGCGGGCGCTTTCTAGATTAGGGGGGAGAGGCATGTCCGTCATCCAACTGAACACGGACGCACATTCGGAACAGCACCGGATCAACCGACGGGAAGTCTCGGTTATCCAATCGAAGCTGGACACGCGTTCGGAGCAATTCGCGACCAACCGGCAACAGATGCTGGACAAGCTCGCGTTCCTCGACCAGCTCTACGAGCAGGCGGCGGGGGGCGGTGGCCCCGAGGCGATGGAACGCCTGCGCACGCGGGACAAGATGCCGATTCGCGAACGCATTGCGAAGGTGCTGGACCCGGACTCGCCGTTTCTCGAAATCAGTCCCCTGGCCGCCTGGCACTCGCACTACACCATCGGGTCCGGTTTCACCGTGGGCATCGGGGTCATTTCCGGTGTGGAATGCGTCATTCTCGGCCACGATCCGTCGGTGCGCGCCGGCGCGATGAATCACTTCAACTCGAAGAAGCTGATGCGCGGCCTCGAGATCGCGCGCGAGAACCGCATGCCCTACGTGCAATTCGTGGAATCCGCGGGCGCCGATCTCGGTGCGGGTGGTCGCCGCGGGGGAGGCGGCGAACGGCGCCCGCTGACGCCGGAGGAGGAGCGCGAGGAGTTCATCCGGGGGGTCCGGGAGGGCTTGCGGGGCTCCACCGGGCACTTCGCCGAGTCCGGCCGGCTCTTCTACGAGATTACCGAACTGTCGAAGATGCGCATCCCGACCATCTCCGTGGTGTTTGGCGTTTCCACCGCCGGCGGCGCCTACCAGCCGGGCATGAGCGACTACAACATCTTCATCCGTGGGCGTTCGCGGGTGTCGCTTGGCGGTCCGCCGCTGGTCAAGATGGCGACCGGGGAGGACGCGGACGGCGAGGAACTGTCCGGTGCGCTGATGCATACGACGTTGTCGGGGCTCGGCGACTACTTGGCGGAAACCGAGCTCGACGGCATTCGCTTGTGCCGGGAGGTCGTGGCGCATCTCAATTGGCGCAAGCTGGGCCCGGGCCCGACGCTGCCGCCGGACGATCCCGTCTACGACAAGGAGGAACTCCTCGGCATCCTCGGGGAGGATCTGACCGTCCCCTTCGATATGCGCGACGTCATTGCCCGAATCGTCGACGGTTCCCGGTTCGAGGAGTTCAAACCGCTCTACGGGCCGACGCTGGTTTGCGGGTGGTCGTCCATCCACGGCTATCCCATCGGCATCCTCGGCAACAACGGCGTGCTGATGTCGGAATCCTCCGAGAAGGCGTCCCAGTTCATCCAGCTCTGCAACCAGGTCGACGTCCCGCTGCTGTTCCTGCACAACATCACCGGCTACATCGTCGGCACGGATTTCGAGCAGCGCGGCATCACCAAGAACGGCTCGAAGATGATCAACGCCGTGTCCAATTCGACGGTCCCCCACATCACCGTGATCGTGGGTGCTTCGTACGGGGCGGGCAACTACGGCATGAGCGGGCGCGCCTACGGCACCCGGTTCTGCTACACCTGGCCAACCGCGAAGATCGCGGTCATGGGCCCCAAGCAGCAAGCCGGGGTGATGACCATCGTGCAACGCGCCGCTGCCGAGCGTCGGGGTCTCGTGTTCGACGAGGAAGCGGACGCCAAACGGGTCGAACGGGCGGAATACCAGTTGGAGGAGGCCTCCAAGGGGCTCTTCGCGACATCCCGGGTTGCCGACGACGGGATGATCGACCCCCGGGACACCCGCGACTTCATCGGAATCTCGTTGTCCGCTTGCCACAACAACGTCGTGCAAGGTACGAAGGAGTTCGGCACATGGCGGATGTGAGACGCGAACGCGACCGCTTCGCGGTCGCCCCGAACTCGCTTGCGCGAATTCGTCGAGTCAACGCGACCGCTGGCGCGGTCGCCCCGACTTCGGCGATGCGAATTCGCCGATTTGAATGGCAGTGGGGCCCAAGGACCAGTTGAGTAGCGAATATGACTGATGTGAGCATCGAGCCGATCCGCCGCCTGCTGATCGCCAACCGGGGCGAGATTGCGCGCCGGATCATCCGGACGGCCCACGAGATGGGCATCGCGACCGTGGCCGTCTACGCGGATGGCGACGTGGGGGCGCCGTTCGTGGTGGAGGCGGATGCCGCGATCGCACTCAACGGCAAGACCTCCGCCGAGACGTATCTCGACATCGGCAAGATCCTCGAGGCCTGTCGGCGATCCGGCGCGGATGCCGTCCACCCGGGCTACGGCTTCCTCTCCGAGAACGCCACTTTCGCCAAGGCGGTCGTGGAAGCGGGGCTGCGCTGGGTGGGTCCGTCGCCGGCGGCCATCGGCCAGATGGGCGACAAGCTCGCTGCCAAGCGGCTCATCCAGGAAGCCGAAGTGCCGACCTTGCCCGCCATCGAACTTACCCCCGACGCGGACCTTGAAGCCGCCGCCGACGAGATCGGCTATCCGGTGCTGGTCAAGGCCGCGGCCGGCGGCGGAGGGCGCGGCATGCGGATCGTGGAAACCGCCGACCAACTCCCGGCGGCCGTGGAAGGGGCGCGGCGCGAAGCCGGCGCGGCGTTCGGCGACGACACGCTGTTCCTTGAACGCTGGCTCGTGGCGTCGCGCCACGTGGAGATCCAGATCCTTGGCGACAAGTACGGCAACCTGGTTCATCTCTTCGAACGCGAGTGTTCGATCCAGCGACGCCATCAGAAAATTATCGAGGAAGCACCTTCGCCGGCCGTCGACGAGGAGTTGCGGCGCGCCATGGGCGGTGCCGCGGTCTCCGCGGCGCAACGCATCGGCTATTCGTCCGCCGGTACTGTGGAGTTCCTGCTCGCCGGTCGGGAGTTCTTCTTCCTCGAAGTGAACACCCGCCTGCAAGTCGAGCACCCGGTCACCGAAGCGATTACCGGTCTCGACCTGGTCCGCGAGCAACTGCGCATCGCCCAAGGCGAAGCGCTGGGCTATGGCCAGGACGACTTGTCGTTCAGCGGCCACGCCATCGAGGCGCGCATCTACGCGGAGGACCCGGTACGCAATTTCCTGCCGTCGCCCGGCACCGTGGATGTCTGGCGCCCCGCCGCGGACGGCCTGGCGCGCTTCGATTCCGGCGTCGAGTCGGGTAGCGAGGTGAGCGTCGAGTTCGATCCCATGATTGCCAAGGTCATCGCCCACGCCCCGACCCGGCGCGAGGCGGCCGCGCGCCTGGCGCGGGCGCTGGAGCGGACGTCTTTGCAGGGCTTGCGCCACAACCGCGACTTCCTGGTTGCGACCCTGCGCGAACCGGCCTTCCTCGCCGGGGATACGACCACCGACTTCATCGAACGCATCGATCCGGCGCGGGCACGTGACCTGTCGGCGGAAGACCTGGCCGATGCGGTGACCGCCGCGGTCATGTGTGCACAGGCGATACGCCGGGCGAGTGCGAAGGTCCTGCACGGATTTCCGAGCGGGTGGCGCAACTCGGTGATGCCGCCCGAGCGAACGACCTTCAAGGTCGGCGACGGCAGGGCGGCCCATGAGGTCGCCGTGAGCTACCGCTCGCGACGGGATGGGACGTTCGCCATGACCATCGGCGAAGCGGAACGGACGGTGGCGGCGTACAGCGCGGGGGAGGGCGGCGCCGACCTGGAAATCGATGGTCGCCGGGTGCAGTTCGCCGTCGCCGGGAGCGGCGACCGTTGGTTCGTGCATGGCGCCGACTACGACGTGGAACTCGTCGAACTGCCGCGGTTGCCGCTGCCCGAGCAATACGAGATCAAGGGCGGCCTGACGGCACCGATGCCGGGCAACGTGCTGGCCACCCACATCGCCGAAGGCGATGCGGTGGCGGAAGGTCAACTGCTGCTGGTGCTGGAGGCCATGAAGATGCAGCACCGCATCACGGCCCCGTTCGACGGGACCGTGAAGGAGGTGCATGTTGCCGAGGGGCAGCAGGTCGACAACGGCGCCTTGCTGGTGCTGCTTGAAGAGTCCGAACCGTCCGGCGAGGAACCACGTTAGGGAGGCAGCATGCCTCGATTGGAAGCTACGACGCGCTCATCGGCGCGTTGCGAGTTTGCTCCGCAAACTCGGCTCACTTTAGGGAGATAAGCAATGCCCCAGTTGGAAGCGACAATCTACGAGGTGAGAAACGGTGCCGCGTGGATCACGCTCAACCGGCCGCAAAACCGGAACGCGTTGTCGGCGATCCTGGTCAGCGAGCTCTACGAACACCTGTTGGCGGCCAACGACGATCCGGCCGCGCGTTCCATCGTCATCACAGGCACCGATCCGGCGTTCTGCGCCGGGGCGGACCTCAAGAGCCCCCCGGGCGCTTCGGTGGAAGGTCGCCGCGCGGTGCCGTATCCACAGGTTCTGACCACCATCCAGGACAGCCCCAAGCCCGTCATCGCCGCCGTCAACGGTGCCGCGTTCGCCGGCGGCCTAGGCCTCGTTGGGGCGGCCGACATCGTCATTACGGCACAAGAAGTGCAGTTCAGCTTCAGCGAAGTGCGCATCGGCGTGATCCCGGCCGTGATCTCGGTGGTCTGCATTCCCAAGCTCGGCACCCACCATGCAATGCGTCTGTTCGTCACCGGCAAACGGTTCACCGGGGCCGAAGCCGTGGAGATGGGCTTTGCCCACCGCGCGGTGCCGAGGGCGAAGCTCGAAGCCGCCGTCGACGAGGAGATCGATATGATCAACCGCGGTGGTCCCAACGCCGTGGTCGAATGCAAGAAACTGGTGCGGCGCGTCCCGTTGCTGAACCGGGAGGACGGCTTTGCCGAGACCGCGACGTGGAGCGGCCGGATGTTCCGCAGCGACGAAGCGGCCGAGGGCATGGCGGCGTTCCGCGAGAAGCGCGATGCCGCATGGGTCGCCGGAGACGAATGAGGTCGAGATTCGCATTCGGCGCGTTGGCGCTGACGGCGAGCCTTGCGGCCGACCTCGAGGGTTCGCAACCCGACGCCGATCCATGCAGCTTTTCGAAGGCGGCGCTACAGGATTCGGTTGCCGGGTTGATCGTCGGTGCCGATGTCCTGCGCCCAACGGAGGTGGGACGCGACTATGCCGTCCATGTGCGTTTCAACGGCACGATTGGGGCCGTGGGGCCGTTCGACGCGATCCGGGATGACTACCCCGACGCCGCCGTGCTCGATTGCCGGGGCAAAGCGGTCCTGTCACCCGGCTTCGTGAATGCGCACGAGCACCCCGCGTACAGCTACGCCTATCCGGACCCCAATCTCGGGCCGGGCTACGTGCACCGCGACGAGTGGCGATTCGGCCTCGCCGGCAAGCCGCAACTGCCGTCGCCGACAGCCTACTACTACGATCCGAACGGCGAGGAAGTTCGAACGGCGGCCTTGGTTGCCATGGAGTTGCGCCACCTGCTTGGCGGGGCCACGACCATCGCGGGGTCCGGCGGGGTACCGGGCGTCGTTAGGAACGTGGGGCTTCACGAACGCTTAGGCGATGTCGCGCTCTACGACTTCGAAGCCGATGTCTCCACGTTTCCGTTTTCGTACCGGGCCTTTGAGGACTTGGCCGAGGAATGCGCGGGGGGGCCGAGACACGCATTCGCGCCGATGGACGACGACAACCTGGTGTTCACGGCGTACGTCGCCCACGTCGGCGAGGGCCGCGCCGCCAACTGTGCCGCCGCGCGGGAAGTGGGGCGCTTCCTGGACCGCGCACAGCGCGACGAGCGACGGTATTCGATGGTGCATGGTGTTGCGACGACGCCAGCGCACTACGAGTCGATGCGCGAACACGACGTCACGCTTGTGTGGTCGCCCAGATCGAACCTTGCGCTGTACGGCGAGACGATCGATCTCGAAGCTGCGCTGGCGCAGCGGGTGCGTATCGCGATTGCCACTGACTGGTCGCCGAGCGGGTCGTTCAACATGCGCGAAGAGGTGCGCTGCGCGGTCAAAGTCGCGGCGGGGGCGGGGATCGCGCTGGCTGACCAAGCGCTTTGGCGGATGGCAACCGGGAATGCCGCCTACGCGTTGGGGCTCGAAGGTCACATCGGCGCCATCCGCGCAGGACTTCAAGCCGACTTGGTATTGGTGAAGTCCACGGGCGCCGATCCCTATCGGACCATGCTAGGCGCCCGGGACGAAGACATGCTGGCGACCTGGATCGGGGGCCGGATCGTGCTCCTCTCGCCATCGACCACCTCCCCGTCGATCGCCGCGGCACTTTCGAATGCCGAGTGCGCATCGATCATCGGCGCGACACCTAGGTCGTGCGGCGTATTGGACCGATTCGGATGGTCGAGCGAGCGGTTCTCGGCGCTTGCGGCGGGGACCGTCGCCTTGACCGACGTCCGTGGTCAAGCGCCGTGCGAGCCTAGCCCGCATATCTCACCAGCCGCTTGATGCCATGACCAAGCTCTTTACGAATCTGGAGGGTTGCCGTGATTGCCGTGGGCTTGTGCGATGACAGGGTGCGCTGGCCACGCCCTCGCCGGTCTTTTGGCCCCGTGCGCGCACGTGCGACCTCAACCGTAGTCCCCGCTATGCTTTCGGTCGCGAGCACGCGCACGGAACCAAAATCCTCGGCGATCATCGTGGCCACTGGTGAGATATCCGGGCTAGCCCGTGACCTGTCGCGTGAGCAACCGACCCGCCAGTACCAGGTAGGCCGCACCGGACAACGCCGTGACGCCGAACAGCATGCACATCACCACGATCTGGTAGCGCACCGCGATCATCGGTTCGACCCCGGCCAGTATCTGGCCGGTCATCATGCCGGGGAGCGCCACGAGGCCGACCGCGAACAGCGTGTTGACCTGCGGAATCAGCGCGGCGTTCAAGGCCGTGGGAACCGCGTCTGCGGGTGCGGTGCCGGTGGCGAGTTCGGCGTCGTAGCGCTCGGCCGCGAGACTCACGGCGTTCATGGCGGCGGAGAAGATCATGCCGCTCAATGGAATCGCGTACCGGGGGTCGTACCAAGGGTCGAGGGACAATACCCCCTGGGTTACCAGGACTAGGGTGAGCAACCCGCTGACGGCGACCGCCGCGAACGCGATCGCGTATCGGGACGGTGTCCGGCGACCGAGCGGGCGCAGCGCGATCCATGAAGCGACCGCCATCATGACCACGAGCACGGCGAGCACGATGTACGGCTGTTCGGCGTTGAAGATATAGGTCAGGACGTAGCCGATCAGGAGCAGCTGAATCAGCATTCGCGCCGTCGCATAGAGACCATTCCACGCCCCCAGCGAATAGCGCACGAGAATCACGATCGCCACGGCAACCGGCACGAACGCCACCACTAGCCGCAGCAGTGAGATTTCGGGGATCGAGGATTCCATGGCATGTCTTGATGGGACCGTGGGACCTCGATGATACGGCGCGGCGTCGAGAGTCCTTCGTGCAATCCGCTCACGCGGGAACGAAACCGTAGGGGCGACCCCTTGCGGTCGCCCGCGCCGAACATCCTTCTCGGCGACGGGACGAGGCAAGCCCGTGCCATACGCGGTGGTGCGTGGGGGTGGGGTTCGCGGACGCGGGACGGGCAGCGCGTCCCCTACGGGGCTTCTGCCCGGGAATCGAGCAGTTCCATCGCGTTGTGGATCAGTCTCGGCAAGCCGTCGGCCACGGTCTCCATGCGCGGGTCGGTCGAGTCTCCCACCTTCCAACGGTGGTGGAGCTGCTGGACCACTGTCCCCGACTTCCACAGTGCAAACGCTTCGTACCAACCGATTGTGGTGAGGTCGAGACCGCTCTTCTTGGCGTAGCGTTCGGCGAGGGCCGCACGGGACGGCAGTCCCACGTGTTGCATGCCGTCGTAGCTGAAACGCCTCGTATCGTCGGTATCCGCCGGGTCGGGCCAGTAGTTGAGCAACGTGCCGATGTCGATGAGCGGATCGCCAAGCGTGGTCATGTCCCAGTCGAAGAACGCCGTGACGCGATCGGGATCCGACGGATCGAACAGGCAGTTGTCGAGCTTCAGGTCGTTGTGGACGAGGGAGATGCGTTGCGGATCCGGCCGACGGTCTTCGAGCCGCGTGTGGACAGCGGACATGTCGGCGTCGTAGCGAACGTCAGCCACCAGATCCCAACGTTGCTTCCAGCCTCTGAGCTGCCGCTCGACGAAGCCGTCGGGCCGTCCGAGCCCTCCCAGGTCGACTGCGTCCGGGTCGAGCGTGTGGAACTCGGCGATCCGGTCGACCAGCGCCATGCCGATGCGCGGGCCAATGTCGCGGTGATGGCGCATATTGGGAGGGATGACGCCGCGCACGACCTCGCCCCGGCGGCGTTCCATGACGAAGAAATCCGCGCCGCCGACGGTGTGGTCGTCGCAGAAAACGTACGCCCGGGGCGCGGCGTCGAAGATCCGCCACAGGCGGGAAAGCACCCGGTATTCGCGCTTCATGTCGTGCGCACCCGGCGCCAGGTCGCCGAACGGCGGGCGGCGCAACACCAGCTCGGACTCGCCGAACCGAACGAGATAGGTCAGGTTGGCGGAGCCGTTGGGAAACTGCAGCACCTCGAAAGCGCCGGTCGCATCGAAGACGTTGCCCGGCAGATTGTCGCGCAGGTATTCGGCGATCCGCGGCCAATCGAGATCCTCTCCGGGGCGCACGGGCGCGAGTTCCGGCAACGCCTCATCGGCGAACGGATCGACGTCGGTTCGTTGCAAGCCGTGTCCTCCCCTAGCGTTCTTGAGCAGTTGCCATCTCGACGGTTGAGGCGTCCGTCCCTCGTCGGTCTGGGGCGGGGCCTCGCTGGCGTTGTTGAGCGCAGCCCGTCTTGGCCTTTAGCACCGCCGCCACACCGAAGGCACCCCGTCGGGAATCCAGGGGGGCGGCTTCGGGACGGGACACGCCCGTCCCCTACCGTCAAGTGCCGATGCTGTATTTGTCCTCATCACGCCTCGGGCTGGGGTGCCTCCGACAGGGAAGAATGGCGCACCGGCGGGCGGTTGTCACCGCCGGGGTTGAGTTTTGCAGGCATAGGCTGTGCGAAACTTGTGAGATTCCAGTTGACGAGTCACTGATACTGGATATAATCACAGTTATTTGGTGGCCCCGTCCGATCCGTCGGCCATGGGCTTACCCCCAAGCGGGCCGCCGGCCAACCAGCAGTCTGGAAAGCTGCTGGCAAGCGGGCAGCAGGCGGTTCGCAAGTAGAAGGAACCAACCATGAGCGTCGCAGCAACTGCTCTTCAACCCCTGGAATCCGTAGCCGACGATCTCGTAGCGAGTTGTCGGACCGTCGCGCGGCAGGGATATCGGCTTCTTGTCCTGTTGCGCGAGTTCGACATACGCAGAGGCTATCGCGAGGCGCGGGGCAAGGGTCGGTGTGCCGCCGATAGCGCCGAGTGGCTAGCTGCGCGGTGCGGTATGGGTCGCGACGTGGTACGCGACAAGCTACGTGTTGCGTACGCACTCCTCAATCTGCCGGAGACCGAGTCGGCCTTCGAGGCTGGGGAGTTGACCTTCACCAAGGTTCGCGCGCTCACCGAGGTGGCGACGCTTGACAATGAAGCCGTGCTGATCGATTTCGCCCGGGCGATGACGGACGCGCAGGTCGTGGACTATTGCCGGCGCCTCCTTGTCCGGCCTGCACACGTCGGTTGCGAGCGGCGCCGGGACCGGTCCTAGTCTCCTGTGTCACAGATACGTTGAACTCTCGGAAGGGGCTTCTGGGAACAGCGTCGATGAAGCGAGGATGTGCCGCCCCCAGGAGCCCCCGAGACACGTTTTTCGGTACGAAATCGGCCTCTACGAACATCAACTTACTTGCGACGCGGCACACTAGCGGCTCGCCCGGCATCCGCATCGCGCAGGGGGATGTGCGCCGATATACTCGCCGCCGAGGCTAGCAGGGGAGCGCACCATGGCGCGTATCGTTTTCTACCACAACCCGGCTTGCAGCAAGTCTCGGGGCGCGAGGGACATCCTGATTCAGCGAAGTGTCGACTTCGACATCGTCGAGTACTTGAAGGCGCCCTTGGACGAAGCGTCACTGCGACGGATCCTCTCGCTGATCGACGCCCCCCCCGGGGAACTGGTGCGCAAGGATGCGAACTTCCGCGAACTCGGTCTGAGCGCGAGCGACTATCTCACCGACGATGCCGTCGTGGCGCTGCTGCTGGAACATCCGAAGCTGATGCAGCGCCCGGTCGTCGTGTACGGCGACCGGGCGGTGATCGCGCGTCCGTCGGAGAAGGTCGAGGAGCTACTCTAGGCCGGAGATCTGGCCCGTGGCTCTCGTCCTAAGCGAACAGCGCTGGCTGCGCTTCGGGGCGTTCAGCGCGTTCTACTTCGCACAAGGTGTACCGCTCGGGTTGTTGGCGGTCGCCATGCCGGCGTGGCTCGCCGAACAACAGGCACGAGTTAGCGAGATCGCGTTGTTTGGCTCGGTCGTGTCCATCCCCTGGGTGTTCAAGCTCGTGGCGGGTCCGTTCATGGATCGTTTCACGTTCCTTCCCATGGGATTTCGGCGTCCTTGGGTCCTCCTCGCGCAGGGCGGTTTGACCGTGTCCCTGGTCGCCCTCGCGCTAACGCCGTTCGATGTGAACGCGATGCTGCCGCTGATGGTCGTTGGATTCGTAACCAATGCCTTCGCTGCAACCCAGGACGTTGCCGTGGACGGGATGGCCATCGATGTGCTGCCGGTGGACGAACGGGGCCGGGCGAACGCGCGTTCATGGCGTTCGGGCAGGTCGCCGGCTCTTCGTCCTTCGGCGCCTTGTGCGGAACGTTGCTACCGAAGGTGGGGCTGGGGCTGACGGCATTGCTGTGCGCGGCCGCGGTAGCTGCGCTCTTTGTCTTCGTGGCCATCGTGCGCGAAAGACCGGGCGAACGCCTGCTGCCGTGGACGCCGGGCGAATCAAGCAAGCGAACCGAAGTCACCGTGTCCGGGATTACCGACAACTTCCGCGACCTGTTCCGCGTGCTCGTCCTGCCCATGAGTTTGCTGTTGGTGGTGGTTTCGTTTGCGTATTTCCTTCGGGGCGGGCTGGTCACGCCGGTATTCGCCGCATTCGCCGTTCAGGACTTGGGCTTGTCTACCGCCGAATACGGCGGTTTCGTTGGTGCCTTGACCATCGCCGTGGCCGTGGCTTGTGTTGTGCTGGGACCGTGGATCGATCGTCTCGGAGCGAGGCGTTTCCTGATGGGAGCGCTGGTTCTTGGTGCGCTCGCGCACCTCGTTGCGGGTTTGTTGGCCGAGCGTACGAATGATCTGGTGGTCTTCGGGTCGGTGGCCGTGGTTATCTACCTTGTCGGTCAGGTGGTCTTTATCACCATCATCGCGTTGTTCATGAACCTGTGTTGGACCAAGGTGGCTGCAACGCAATTCGCGGTGTACATGGCTCTCGCCAACGTGGGGATCGTTTCCGGTGGAATGCTGTTCGTCCCGTTTGCCGACGATCTGACCTTCGCCCAGGACTTCCTCATCATGGCCGGCTTGTTCGTCGTCGCGGCCCTCGGGCTGATGTTCTTCAGGGAGCGCGCTCACGACCGACAGCTGGAGGCACTCCGGGCTCGGGCAAGCTAGGGAAGGTCTGAACAAGACCTTCCCTAGCGCGGCACAGGGATGTGCCGCCAAATTCGATGGCGTAAGCCATTGAATTTGCGAGCGAAACTATTTGTTTCGCTACTGTTCAAGTCCAGGGACGGACTTGAACAGAGGTCTCCTAGCGGGATCGTCCACCGAATAGTCGAAACCCTTGATGTGCCGCAACGGTCGGATGGTTACCACGGTGTCGCCGCCTGCGCCCGTCGCGGGCGGCCGGCGGGCACTCGGTTCGCCGTGCAGAGGTTGTACGCCGAGCATTCGGCCGTCCGCGGGGTCGTACCAGACCATCCCGGCGACGTCGCCGAACCACTGCGGGTCGATGGTCACGGCGACGTCCGACTCGAAGTAGGCGACAGCGATCTTCGTATCCCCGGAGATGGCGGCGTGAACGTTTTCGTGGGCGCCAAAAACCGCGTTCTCCCGATCGGGAACAAGGTTGTGCCAGTCGGTGGTTCCCAGGATGTCGCGCATGTGGGTGGCGATGGCGACGGCGCCCGGGCGCCCGATGTCCGTGCGCCAGTGGTCGAGATTCAGCCACGTCGTCCAACCCCCGTAGCCTTCGCCGAAGCCGCCGTGCAAGCGGGCGGCCCAGTAGTGTGCGCGGAAGGCTGCGTTTGTCCCGGTCCTGTGGATGCGGAAAACCCCGCCGTCCCGATCGTGTTCGTACCAGGTCTCGCATAGGAACGTCGGTTTCGCGGGGGCGCGACGGTAGTCGGCCTCAAGACGGCGCACCATGGACGCCACGTCGCCGCGCTCCTGGATGGAGTGGAAGTCGAGTTCCTCGTCGAGGTGATCGGCACTGCTACGCCCCGCACGTGGATGCATCGTGACCAGTTGGGTGATCCCCGCATCGCGAAGTCCCTCGTAGAGGCGTCGGTACTTGGCGACGCTGACCCGCGCTTCGTCGCCGCCCAAGGCCCAGATGAGGTTGGCCTGGGTGCGGTAGCGCTCACCCAGCGTCTTGCCGATGTGGTAGTGGTCCGCCTCGGAGAAGTGCCGACTGAAGTTGCTCGCCCACAGCGGAATGAAATACGCGGCCATGCCCTTTCCGGCAAGGTAGTCCAGGACATTGTCCACATGGCCCCAATAGGCGTCGTTGGGACGCTCGAAACGGACATCGGCGGTGTCCTTGGGCGGCTTGCCCTCGCGGTCGAAGAAGGGCGCTTCACCCTGGGCGTTTACCCGGGCTTGGCCGGTCTCGCCCTCGAAGTCCCAATGCGCTGCCGTGTCGTCGAAGGACCAGGGCGTGGCCACCAACTGCAACGCGCTGAAGCCCTGCGCGGCGCGGACATCGATGTACTCCTTGGTCGCGTCGATGTCGAGCGAGGCCAGCAACTGCCAAGGGGTGTCGGCAACGTAGTAGAACGGCTCACCGGACTGGAAGGTCAGGTAGCGGCCGTTCGAGCTGACCTTTAGGGGACCGTCGAACGCCCCGGCCCAGGCACAGACTGCCCAGCCGACCGCCAGCGTCAACCGCTTCATGAATGCTCGCTAGCGGAACTCGGGCATGACCGCTTCGGCAAACAACTGGGCGGGTTCCTGGGTGTCCTTGCCGAAGAACTCGATGACGAACATCGTACATCCCAAGTCGATGTGCTTGTGGATCTGTTCGGCACAACGCTCGGGGGTCCCAGTGATGGCCAGCGGTCCCTTGGGATCCCCCATGTGGCCGCCGAAGATGCGCTGGGCCTGGTCGGCCATCGGACCGGCCCGGGCGTCGTCCGGCGCGATGGTAACTAGGCACTGCTGACTCGCGACGATCTCGTCGGGGTTGCGCCCAACGGCGTCGCAGTGGCGGTGGAGCACGTCGATCTTGCGGCCGAGCGCCGCCTGGTGGCCAGCCAGGTTGTTCCAGATATCCGCTTCCCGCGCAGCGATATTCAATGTGACCTGCTCACCGGCACCGCCGATCAATACCGGCACCCTTCGTGGTGGCTTGGGTTGGCAGACGACGCCGTTTGCCTTGACGTATTCGCCGTCGTACGAGACCTCTTCCTCGTCTCCCCACATGCGCTTGAAGAGTTCAACGGTCTCCGCAAGTTGCGCCAAGCGCTGACCCGTCGTGTGGAATGGCATGCCGAAGTCCGTGAACTCCCGCGGCATCCAGCCGCCCCCAAGTCCGGCGATGACCCGCCCACCGGCGATGTTGTCCACGGTGGCGATGGTCTTGCCGAGTTGGGCGGGATTGCGCATCCCGGCGGGCGTCACCAGGGTGCCGAGTTCGACGCGTTCGGTGATGGCGGCGATGGCGGCGATCATCGACCATGCCTCGAGGATCGGCAGCTGTGGCGACTGCGGTCCGTAGAAGTGATCGCAAACCCACAACGAGTCGAATCCCATAGCCTCGAAAGCACGCGCCGCACCCGCCGCAGCCACCCACGGCCGCTTTATCTGGGGCAGGGTGACGCCGAAGTGGACACTCGCGTTCGCGGTCATGGGAATCCCTCGTGAGTTGCTACGCCGAGCAGCCTACCACCAAGGGGACACCCACCGTACCACCGTACCACCAAGACCCCGTGTCACGAGGGGACACCCACCGTATTATCAAGGGGTCCGCCAAAGGAGGTGCCATGGCACAAATCGAATTCGAGGTCGTTGAGGGCTGGGAGAAACTCCCGGAGGGCTGGAGTTTCGTTGAGGTTGCCGGTGTCGCCACGGACTCCAAGGACCGGGTGTATGCGTTCAACCGGGGCGAACATCCGATGATCGTGTTCGATGCCGATGGCAACTTCCTCGATGCCTGGGGTGAGGGGATCTTCGCCAATGCCCACGGCATCTACATCGGTCCGGACGACCACGTCTATGCGGCCGACAATGTCGACCACACGGTGCGCATCTTCACGCCGGAAGGCGAGTTGCTAAGGACCTTGGGCGAGAAGGACAAGCCCGCTGATACGGGTTTCGTGCCAGGGCGCCGGGCCGTGCAGTTCGGTGGTGGGCCGTTCAACCGCGTGACCAACGTGGCGCTGTCAACCATGGGGGAGATGTATGTCGCCGATGGCTATGGCAATGCACGGGTGCACAAGTTCTCGTCGTCCGGGGACTACGAGTTCTCGTGGGGCGAACCTGGCCGCGGGCCGGGCGAGTTCCGCCTGCCGCACGCCATCGCGGTGGATCGGGACAACACCGTCTATGTCGCCGACCGCGAAAACTCACGAATCCAGGTGTTCAAGGCCAATGGCGAGTACGTCAAGGAGTGGGACCATGTCGTCCGCCCGGACGACCTCTACATCGACGATGACGACATTCTCTACGTCGCTGAGCTGGGCGAGATCGCAGGACAGAGTCCGGATCACGAGATCCTGCCGCACACGCCTCATGCCCGGGTGACGGTCATGGATCTAGACGGCAACGTCATCACTCGTTTCGGCGGGAAGGATCCGATACGTCCGGGCAGCTTCTTTGCGCCGCACGGGATCTGGTCCGACTCCAAGGGCGACCTCTACGTCTCGGAAGTGGTCTATAGCGGGGGCGGGAACCGGGGTCTCGTGCCGCTCGACTGTCACTCGCTCCAGAAATTCGCGCGCATCCGGGCCGAATGACCAGGTCGACGTTCAAGCCGGCTCGCCTGGTGGGTCTGCTCCGGTGCCTGGCGACGCTGGCCTCTCTCTACATCGGTGTCGCCGTCGTCGCGGTGGAGACGCTGACTGTCGAGGTCCATAGGAAGCTGCCACACGATCCCGAAGCCTACACCCAGGGACTCGTGTGGTGGCAGGGCAGGCTCTACGAGAGCACGGGCCGACGCGGCCGGTCTCAACTCCGGAAGATCGACCCGGGCACCGGCATCGTGGAGCACCGCGTGTCGATCCCCCTGATGTTCTTCGGCGAAGGCTTAGCCCGCGTCGACCAGCGCCTGGTCATGCTGACCTGGCAGGCCGAGCAGGCGTTCGTGTTCGCTGTGGACGGTTTCGCACGCGTCGGCAAACTGGACTACCGAGGCGAGGGCTGGGGTCTCTGCCACGATGGAACCCGATTCGTCATGAGCGACGGCTCGGATCGGTTGAGCTTCCGCGACAGCGAGTCATTTGCCCTCGTGGGCACCGTGTCGGTGACCCTCGAAGGCCGACCGCTGACCAACCTCAACGAGCTGGAGTGCGTCGATGACAAGATCTACGCCAATGTCTTTCAACACGATGTCATCGTGCGAGTCGATCCCGCGACTGGCCGGGTTGGCGCACGAATCGACGCTTCAGGACTACTCGACGATGGGGAAAGCAGGGGCGCCGACGTCCTCAACGGGATCGCCTACGCACCGGAACTGGACCGTTTCTATGTCACGGGCAAGCTTTGGCCGGCCATGTTCGAGGTGACCTTCGTCGGCGGGTCCGATCAGGCCACGGCCGATTTGTCGACGCCGTGAAGGCCATCGTCGAGCGGCACGGCTGCCTGGAAGTCTGCAAGGGGACGCCTGCTCCTTGTCGAACGCCGCGGCGCCGATCTCGATCCACCTTTATGTTTCGCCTCTGTCGCGACGTTGGTCGACGGCGTTGGCCAGTTCGCGTAGACACTCCACCGTGTCGTCCCACCCAATGCAGGCGTCCGTTACGCTTTGTCCGTACACCAGATCGGGCCCGACGTTCTGCCGGCCCGCCACCAGATTGCTCTCGATCATCACTCCCATGATCTTGCTCTCGCCGTCCGTGATCTGGCCGGCAATGTCCTGGCAGACGGCGATCTGGCGATTGTGGTCCTTCTGGCTGTTGGCGTGGCTGGCATCCACCATCAATCGCCCGTTGAGCCCGCCCTGCTCGAGAATCCGGCTCGCGTAGTGTACGGAGGGGTTGTCGAAGTTGGTTTTGCCACCGCCGCCGCGCAAGATGATGTGGCAATCGTCGTTCCCGGCCGTCGAGAAGATGGCGGAGTGGCCAGCCTTGGTCACCGAGAGGAAGATGTGCGAGTGCAGGGCGGACTTGACGGCGTCGGCGGCGACTTGGATGTCACCGTCGGTGCTGTTCTTGAAACCCGTGGGACAGGACAGGCCAGACGCGAGCTGACGGTGGATCTGGCTTTCGGTCGTGCGGGCCCCGATGGCTGCCCAACACACCAAGTCGCCGACGTATTGGGGCGTAATCGGATCTAGGTATTCGGTGCCCGTGCCGATGCCGGTTGCCACGATATCGCGCAGCAACGCCCGTGCGGTGTGCAGGCCAAGATTGATATCGAAGGAGTCGTCCAGCTTGGGATCGTTGATGAGCCCCTTCCAACCCACCGTGGTACGCGGTTTTTCGAAGTAGACACGCATAACGATGAGCAGTTGGCGGGCGAGTGCGTCGGCCTGTTCCTTAAGCCTCCCGGCGTATTCACGGGCCGCGTCCGGGTCGTGAATCGAGCACGGACCGACAATGACGAGTAGACGTGGATCTCGTCCGGCGATGATGTCGCTCGACTGGCGTCGGACGTTGAACACCAGCGTCGAGTGCTCGGGTGCCAACGGTAGTTCGTCTATCAATTCGGACGGCGCAAGCACTTCGGCCATGCCCGTGATCCGAACGTCGTCGGTCAAATACTGCATTCTCTTTCTTATCGGCGGCGAACCAATCCCCAAACTTAGCGCGTGCGTTGCCCGATGTACAATCGCCACGCATGACGACGGCCCGTGCCGCATACTTCAAGGCCCTCGGCATCGATGTGTGGGTGCGTCGCCGCCCGCGTGCGGAGGGTGCGCAACGGCGCGGGACGGGGGTCGCCGTGCCACAGGACGCCGAGCCTGCGGTTTCCCGACGCCGTCCGCCGCGCACCCTCACGCGCCCAGCGCCACCACCGGCATCGGCGATGCGGCAGCCGGTCCCCGACCAGCCAGCGTCGGAGGAGTCGTTTCGAGTGCGTTGCTTTCGCTACGGGCGGGTATTCGCCGCACTCGCGGAGGATGCATGGCCGGTACGCCATTTCCTCTTGGACGTAGCTTGGGCGTTGAATGATTTCGTTGCTGCCGAACGCAAGGACCTGGTGTTCGATTGGCCGCAGCCGGGCGCGGTGCCCGATGGCGGTGATAAAGCGTTCGGGGCATTCTTCAGACATCAAACCCGAACCCGCACGGGCTCGCGTGTGCTGCTAGCGGGCGCACGCGTCGCCGCACTCCTCGGTCACCCGCCGCCGAACGAGTCCTGTGTGTTGGACGGCGGGCTCTATGTATGTCCGGAAACGATGGACAACCAGGCCAAGCGCGACCTCTGGCGATTGATCCAGGATCTCAGTCGAGAGTCGTGACGGAGCCAGTGTCGGGACAGAGCTATAATCCGCCGCCTCCTGATTGTCCCCTCGTCCATTGAGCCTTCGATCCTCGGCTGGCATTGAGACCCGCGCCAAGGCGCTAGTGTCGGACCTCGAGCGCGAGGTCGCGCGACGCCGTACTTTCGCCATCATTTCGCATCCGGACGCCGGCAAGACCACGGTTACCGAGAAGCTCCTGCTGTTCGGCAACGCCATCGCGCTGGCCGGTACCGTCAAGGCGCGCAAGTCGAACCGCCACGCGGCCTCTGACTGGATGGCCATGGAACGCGAGCGGGGCATCTCGGTGACGACGTCCGTGATGCAATTCAACTACGCCGGCCATGTTGTCAACCTCCTCGACACACCGGGCCACGAGGACTTCTCGGAGGACACCTACCGGACGCTCACCGCAGTCGATTCGGCCTTAATGGTCATCGACGGCACCAAAGGGGTAGAACCACGGACAATCAAGTTGCTGGAGGTTTGCCGTCTTCGCGAGACGCCTATCGTGACCTTCATCAACAAGCTTGACCGGGAGATTCGCGAACCGCTGGAACTCATCGACGAAATCGAGGACGTTCTGCAGATCGAATGTGCACCGATGACCTGGCCGATTGGTGCAGGGAGGTTCTTTCGAGGCGTCTATCACTTCGAATCTGATCGAGCCATACGCTACGAGACGGGTGTTGGCGACCGGATCCACGAGTTCGCATCGATCGAAGGGCTGGGGAGCGAAGAGACTCGGCGCTGGCTGGGGGACGACTACGACGCGTTCGTCGAGGAGGCCGCGCTTATCAGCGGCGCCAGCCATGGCTTTGACCGACAGGCGTTTCTCAATGCCACGCGGTCGCCCGTGTTCTTCGGCACCGCGCTCGGCAATTTCGGCGTCAAGGAGTGTCTCGACCATTTGGTGGAGCATGCGCCCCCGCCGAGGGAACGCGAGACCCCGGATCGTGCGGTCGAACCCCAGGAGACCCCTTTTTCGGGTTTCGTGTTCAAGATCCAGGCGAATATGGATCCGAGGCATAGGGACCGGATTGCCTTCCTGAGAGTGTGCTCCGGCCGGTATCGGCAGGGCATGCGCATGCGCCATGTTCGCCTTGATCGGCAACTGAAGGTGACGGATGCGGTGACCTTCATGGCGGGGGACCGCGTGCGCGCCGAGGAGGCGTACGCCGGCGATATCATCGGCCTGCCCAATCACGGCAGCATACAGATCGCCGACACATTCAGTGAAGGCGAGCGCTTGAGATTCCGCGGCGTTCCGAACTTCGCCCCGGAACTGTTCCGGTATGTGAGAGCGCGCAACCCGTTGAAGTCGAAGCAGCTGGACCGGGGCCTGCGACAGCTTTCGGAGGAAGGCGCGACGCAAGTATTCTTTCCGCTAGTGACGAACCAAATCGTGATTGGCGCAGTGGGATCCTTGCAGTTCGACTTGGTCGCCTTCCGACTAGACCACGAATACCGGGCGGATTGCGTGTTCGAGCCGGCGGAGATTCACACCGTGCGTTGGGTGACTGGCGAGCCTGCGGATATTGGCGAACTTGAACGGCGCCATGCTGACCGGTTGGCGTTGGACGGTGGTGGGCACTTGGCCTACCTGGCGACAAGCCGAGCGAACCTCTTGCTCGCGGAGGAACGTTGGCCTCAGTTGCGTTTCTCGGCGACACGCGAGCATTGAATTGGAGCGCGCGACATGGACCTCCCGCTAAAGTCGGATCTCGAGCGTTTTCTTGACGGCTCGGACGATCCCCTGGAGGGCGCACTGATCGTCGCGGGAATCGTGGACAAAACCGCGGATGCCGATTGGGTTCGGGGCGAGATGGATCGTCTGGCTGGGGCCATCGAGTCGGCGGGTGAGGTGACGCCTCGGCACGTCGTGCAACGGTTTGCCGCGTGCGGCTTCCACGGTGCTGGCGACAACTATTACGAGGTCGACAACAGCGTCCTCGACCACGTCCTCCGCAACCGCCGTGGCATACCAATCTCGCTGGGCGTCGTGCTCATTGGCATCGCGCGCCGTTTGGGCCTGGAGGCTTTGGGTGTCAACTTTCCGCGCCACTTTCTGGTCACGATTGGCGACTTGCTTGTCGATCCCTATGCCGTCGCGCCAACGTCCATAGAACACTGTCGGCAGTGGCTCAAGGAGAACAAGGTTGCTGAAGCGGGTGCGTTCAACATCGCGGACGCCCGCAACATTGCGATGCGCATGCTCAACAACGTGCGCATGCTCGTACAAGGTCAGGGCGACTATCTGTGGGCACTCGAGATCTCCGACTACCAACTGGTAATCGCACCGGACTCGTACGGCCTATACGTAGAACGCGCGGATGCCTGGCTTGGCCTCCGCGCGCCCGAGATGGTCGTGCATGAATTGGAGCAAGCCGTTCGCCACGCACCCGACGACGCAATGGCGGCGCGCTTGAAAGAACGTATCGAGCAGGCACGGCGACACAAGTCGGTCGTCAACTAGGCATCGCGCCGCTGCTCAGGTGTTCCATCATCGAATTGGGACACCCACTCGCCAAAAAAAACGGGACACCCACTCTCGGTTTGAGCTCGAGGTACCTTCGCCCGACGGCGGCGCGTCGCGATGCGGCGGGATATTGCTGTGGAACTGCGTGAAGTTGCGTTTTTTGGGAGATCTAAGGTCCCGAGGAGGGGATGGCGTGCGCGGCGGCGAGGCCTGAGCCCGGATGGGGCTCAGGCGGCGGCGCGGACCCAGCGCGGCAGGCTGGGGGCAGGGGTGCGCTGGCGGCAGGCGGCGACCAAGGCGCACCACGATGTCGGATCGCCGAGCCGAACGGGTGGGGCGCGGCCCTTGGGGTCGGGGGCGGGCGCATCGTGCAGGATGCAGGCGGTCCACTCGACGTGCGCGCGGTACTCCCGCAGGGTCATGTCGAGGCGCGGCGCGGGCGGCGGTGCGCTGGTGACCTTTCCGTCGCGCCGGACCAGAGGTGCCATCAGCGAATGGGACACCCACTCTCGGTTGAGCTCGAGGGGACGCAGCGAATGGGACACCACTCTCGGTTGAGCTCGAGGTACCTTCGCCCGACGGCGGCGCGTCGCGATGCGGCGGGATATTGCTGTGGAACTGCGTGAAGTTGCGTTTTTTGGGAGATCTAAGGTCCCGAGGAGGGGATGGCGTGCGCGGCGGCGAGGCCTGAGCCCGGATGGGGCTCAGGCGGCGGCGCGGACCCAGCGCGGCAGGCTGGGGGCAGGGGTGCGCTGGCGGCAGGCGGCGACCAAGGCGCACCACGATGTCGGATCGCCGAGCCGAACGGGTGGGGCGCGGCCCTTGGGGTCGGGGGCGGGCGCATCGTGCAGGATGCAGGCGGTCCACTCGACGTGCGCGCGGTACTCCCGCAGGGTCATGTCGAGGCGCGGCGCGGGCGGCGGTGCGCTGGTGACCTTTCCGTCGCGCCGGACCAGAGGTGCCATGGGTTGGTCGAGGCGTTCGGGTTCGTCGTCGGCCTCCTCGAGGCGACGCTGAAGGGATGTGTGTTGGGGGGCGTCGACGCGGTCGGCCATGCCGGCGCGTATTGGGTTGAGGTCGTTGTAGGCCATGCAGGCGCAGGCGGCGCGTTCGTCGGGCAGGCCCTTGGAGCGGAAGCGGCCCTGCCAGAATCGGCCGGTGCAGCCGTCCTCGAAGTTGGCGCGACGGGCGATGTACTCGTTGAGGCAGCGCATGTACCAGGACAGGTCGCCAAGGCGGTCGCGGAGGACGGCGAGGCGGTCGGGGTCGTCGAGCAGGGCGGCGACACCGGACTCGACGTCGTCGGGCCGCTTCGGCGGGTAGACGCGCAGCCAGCGGCGGGCGACCTCCTCATCGTCTAGGTCGAAGCGCTCTTGGGGCGCGTAGTCGGCCGTGATGTGGTAGTGGTTGGACATGACGGCATAGGAGCGGATATGGACGGTGTAAAGGTCGGCCAGTTCCAGTAGGCGGTCCTCGATCCAGGCGCGGCGGTGGGAGAGGTCGCGGCCGTCGTTGTCGCGTCCGCAGAGCATGGCGCGGCGGACGCAGCGGGAACCGAGGTGGTAGACGCCGCCGGTTTCGCGGTCGACGAGTTCGGAACGTGGACGTGTCATGGGGCCGATTGTGGGCCGGTCGGGGTCTGGCGCGCGACGGCGTATGTCCGAAAGTGGCGTGCGATTCGGCTGCAATCGGCGTGATCCGAACGCCCTCGCGGGTGTGGTCCATCGACGTATGAGGTGTCAGCCGTTGGCTTGGTGGCGCGCGTTCGCCGGACGGGAGCCGTTGACATTGGCGGCGCGCCGCCGGGGGTCAGTTTTCGTGTCGCCAGGGGGTCAGTTTCTGGTGTCGCTTGACAGGATCGCCCCATCGGACGGTGGGTGTCCCATGATGGCGTGTGATGGCGTGCCGTCCCATCGGACGGTGGGTGTCCCATGATGGCGTGCCTCGGACGGTGGGTGTCCCATTGATCCCATTGATCCCACATCCCCATTGATCCCATTCCGAGGTATGGCGGGGAGACGGTGGGTGTCAGAATGACCGCTTACTGCCTAACATAGCGCTGAGGGTCGCATGGCCTTGAGATCCCGGCACATTCAACTAGCGTTTATGTGGGGCGACCCTTGTGGTTGCCCGCGTCCGGACGTACGCGAGTCTCGGCACGGGCGGGACGGGACAAGCTCTCCCCTACACCATTCCGCGGCCGCTTGCTTCCTACCCCGAGAACGGGTTCTTGATCGCCAACGAGATCGCGTGGTCGTAGCCCGGTACGCCGATCTCCTCGGCTGAGAGCCGTAAATCGTCGCCGTCGAGCACTCCCTGGCCGTACTGGTAGATCGTCTCCGCGTCACCGCGTGTCGCCGCGGCGTCGTAATCCAGGGCGTTCCGATGCACGGTTTCGTTGAGCCGGGCGTGGCGTCGCATCGCCTGCACGCCGTGGCGTGCCTTGAGCAGGTCCCGGGCGACGCGGGGGCTCAGGATCAGCCCGGTGGCGTTGTTGCCGCCGAAGCCCTTGGAGTTGATGAAGGCCATCTCCAGTGACGCCGGGTCGACCTCGAGGTGTTCCGAGGCAATGCGCAGGTTGCTGTGGTGCACGTCGTCGGCCGGGCCGTCGATGGTTGCGATGCCGGGGATCCAGCCGTAGCGCCAGGTGCCTAGCGCGGACGATGTCTGGTCGCCGGACGCCGGGGCCAAGGTGTGGCCGACATAGGCCTTCACAGCCGCGACGGTCCACCGGTCGATGCCGAATGTCTTTGCCATCTCGTTCAGGATGTGCGACTCGGTCACCCGGTTCTGCGGCGTGCCCGTGCCGTGCGCATGGACGTATGACCGATGTCGGACGGCGTCCTCGCCGAGAATCGCGCGGGCGCAGGCCACGGCCTTGGCAACCGTGACGTAGTTGCCGATGCCAGGTCCCGGGATCGATTTCTTGAAACCGTCGGCGTTGACGAAGACGTCCCCCACCGCAGCGTGAATATCGGCGCCGAGTTCGAGCGCCAAGGCGTCGTCGGTGACCACGACGTAGACGGCACCTTCCGCCAACGTGAACCCGCAGTTCGCTGCGAACGGTCGGCAGGCGCGGCGGTTGTCGACGGCGTTGGCACCGTCGAGGGCCATCAGCGCGTCGTCTTCGGCGAGTGCGCCCATGGTTCGGTACGCCTCCACCACCTCCGGCACGATGGGCGCTTCCGCACCCCCCACCACGGCGACCCGGCAGCGCCCCGCGCGAATCTCGTCCACGGCGGCCTTCAGGTTGTATAGGAACGTCGCGCAGGCACCGATCACGCCGGCGGTCTGGCCGATGCTGCCGATGACATACGCGTTGACAAAGTCGACCGGCATCTCGGGAAGCCCCAGGGCCGCCTGCTTGGCGGTCGGTCGCTTGCCCATCATCGGCGCCTGCATCATGCCGCCGTTGCTGCAGTTGTCGAGTTGGCCCATCGCGCTACCCGAATACGCGGCGAATTCGTCCGGCCGAACGTGCTTGCGGAGTTCGTCCCACGGGATGCCCATGGACTGAACGGCGTCTGATGCGCCATAGACATTGAGCTGAAGCCCCCGGGGATGGTTGCGCGAGGGGTAGAGCTTGGCGGGATCGAAGCCGGATGGTACTTGACCGGCGGAGGTGACCCTGGACGTGCGCATGTCCGGAATCAGCACATCGAGCCGCTCCGCGGTGACTTCGAAGCGACCGTCATCGCGTGGTCGCAGCGACCATCCGGGAGGAATCTCGTCCGGGACGTCGCGGGCTGCGAGCGTGAAGGTCACGGAACCGGCGGCAGCGGGTGCCAGGCGTGCGCTGCGTTGCCATCGGATGCGGTCCGGGTCGAAACAGTCGATGCGTCGAATCAGCGTGTTGTCGAGGATGTGCTGACGGACGGACTCGTTGGCCGGATCGCCATCGACGTTCATTAGGCCAGCGAGGCTCGCATAGGTCTCGGCCGCCGCACCGCGGTCGAGCGCGTCGATGACGGTGCGTCGGTACGCATGATCGAAGGAGACCCGGCCTGCGGGATTGATGCCGCCGAATCCGACGATGACGGGCAATGGCGAACTCATCTGTTTCCTGTACTTAATCCCGACTAATCGACTCTCTGCCAACGGTTTCGCATGGCGAGACGGTGCAAGAGGCGCGTGCGTGGGCGCGAGTCTACACGCCTTCGATGGCTATGGCGGTGGCTTCACCCCCGCCGATACATAGGGATGCGACACCGCGTTTCCCCCCACGGGCACGAAGCGCATGGATCAGCGTCACGATCAACCGGCTGCCCGTGGAGCCGATTGGGTGGCCTTGGGCGCAAGCGCCGCCGTAGACGTTGACTTTGTCCGGGTCAATGCGCAGTTCGGCCATCGCCATCATCGGGACACAGGCGAACGCCTCGTTGATCTCGAAGATGTCGACATCGGCCTTTGTCCAGCCCACCATCTCGAGCAGTTTGGCGATCGCACCTGCCGGCGCCACGGTGAATTTGGCGGGATGCATGGAGTGGGTGGCGTGGCCGACAATCCGCGCGAGCGGCCGAGCGCCGCCGGCTGTCGCCTCGTCGCCCACGACAAGTGCGGAGGCGCCGTCGGAAATGGACGAGGCGTTGGCCGCAGTGATCGTGCCGTCCTTCTTGAAGGCGGGACGAAGTGTCGGGATTCGCTCGATCTTCGACCGACCGGGCTGCTCGTCCGCAGTCACGTCGTCCATGGCGCTCGTCTCCGCGTCGAGCGCACCGGACGCGATGGCGGCCCGCGCCTTGGTAACCGAGCCGATGGCGAACTCGTCCATGGCCTCGCGGGTTAGCTGATGTTCGTCGGCGGCATCCTGCGCGAAACTGCCCATGGAATCCCCGGTCTCGGCATCCTCGAGGCCGTCCAGGAACATCGAGTCGGCGAGTTCCGCGTGGCCCATGCGCAGTCCGCCGCGGGCTTTCTGCATGAGATAGGGTGCGTTCGACATGCTCTCCATGCCGCCGGCGACCACACAGCGGGCGCTCCCTGCACGGATTAGGTCCGAAGCGATCATCGCGGCCTTCATGCCCGACCCGCAGACCTTGTTGATCGTCGTGGCGCCGACATGATCGGGCACGCTCGCCAGGCGCATGGCTTGCCGGGCAGGCGCTTGCTTGACGCCGGCGCTAACGACACAACCCATGAAGACCTCGTCGACGCGTGTGGCGTCCACGCCGGATTGATCGACGGCTGCTTGTATGGCATGCGCCCCGAGTTCCGGAGACGAACGGTGCGATAACGCTCCTTGGAAACTCCCGATTGGGGTTCGCTGGGCACCCAACACAAACACATGGTTGGTCATGGAATCTCCTAGAGTTGTGCTTTTTCGAAGAATCTCGGCAGCAGTTCGGCAAAGTTGCACGGCTTGAAACCGGCATCCAACTGGTTTGCGAGAATCTTGTCCCATGCTGTCCGACAGGCGTTGGTGGATCCTGGCATCGCGAATATGAGGGTTCCGTTGGCCAGCCCCGCGATGGCGCGGGATTGGATTGTCGAGCTGCCGATCTCGGTGTACGACACCTGGCGAAACAGCTCGCCGAAGCCCTCGATCGTCTTGTCGAAGAGCGGCGCGAGTGCTTCGGGCGTACTGTCTCTCGCGGTGAATCCCGTGCCCCCGGTTGTGAGGATCGCGTTGACCGCCGGGTCGGCGATCCAGGCGCTTACCGCAGCACGGATCGCGTACACATCGTCGCGTACGACCCGACGCTCGGCCAAGCGATGGCCGGCCCGTTCGAGCCGGTCGGCCAAGAGGTCGCCCGATGTATCTTCGGCGAGTCCGCGGGTGTCGGATACCGTCAGGACGGCGATGGCGAGAACGTGGTCGGCGGGATCGGACATGTCGGCTAGCGCGGTGATTTTTGAGGCGGATGACGGTGCGAATGCTACGCTGGATTTGGCACCGAGTTTGTGGAATTGTTCTTGCCGTACTATACAGCGCCCAGCGAGCAGCAACTGAACGAGTGTTGGATACTCTAACCACGGAGTAGCAAGCGATAGGGACGCCGCATGTTGACGGCACCGCAAAGCGCGATAGAGCGATGGACAATAACGCCGTAGGCGACCTGTACCTGATCGCGGAAAACCTCGCCCAGGACTCGTCGCTGGTTCCGGAAGCAGAACGGGAATTCGACCCGCCGCTGCGTGGCGTTCTGTCCGAGGCCGAGGTCCTGCGTCAGGCCGAGGTGCTCGACAAGATGGACATTGACTCGTATATCGAGGCCGTTGTCGCAAGCGCCGAAGATCCGAAGCGCATTCCCGCACCGGAAGTGATTCGCCGGCTTGGCGACGTCGTCAGCGAAGATCGCGACGGGCCGTTCTACGCGGCCGAGGTCACGATGGATTTCGACGGCGTGCCGCGGCGAGTCGGCTTCATTGCCCAGAACCGGGCTGTGCGCAGTGGAGAGTGGATGCCGGAGCATCACCTCAAGGCGGCCAACTCGATCGTGGAGTTCGCGAACCGATCGATCCCCATCGTCAGCCTCATGGACACGCCGGGGGCGGCCGGTGACGAGGTCGCCAACAAGAACAACCAGTCGCACTGCATCTCCCGCCTGATCGCGGAGATGTCCAACACCGATGTCCCGAACCTGGGGATCGTCTACGGCTTGGGCTATTCGGGCGGCGCGATTCCGCTCGCGGCCAGCAATCTCATTCTTTCGGTGCGGGATGGCGTGTTCAGCACCATTCAGCCAAAGGGTCTCGCGAGCATTGCGCGGCGGCTCAACCTCTCGTGGCAGCAGTGCGCAAAGCAGGTGGGTCTATCGCCGTACGAACTCCGTCACCAGGGCAACATCGATGCGATCATCGACTATGTCCCCGGCGAGGACGTCGAGAACCTCCGCCTGGCCATCGTGTCCGGCATCGGGCACGTCGAAGAGGGCATCAAGCGTTTCGTCCGGGAGAATCCTTACGTTCTCGACGAGTACCGACGCAGCATCGGTCGCTATCTCAATCCATCGGAACGGTTGCGCAAGGTCCAGGCCAGCGCCGCTCTCAAGCTCACCAAGAACCCGACCGAATACCTGAATGTCTTCGGGATTGCGTACCGCTACCTGCGCTACCTGAGGGTACGTCGACGCATCAAGGCAACGTCGACGCAGTCCTACGGACGGCTGTCGGAGCAAGAGCTGCCGGCCGGCGAACTCGCGACGCGCACCAGCCGCGAACGCCGGGAGACGTTTCTGCGATGGCTGCAGGATCCGGACCGTGTGATTTACGACGATGCCGTATCCCGAGCCTGGAAGAACTACGTCGAGAAAAAACAGACCGTGCACGACGAGCGCGGTCGATTCATGCAGCTGATCTTCGGCGAGCGCCGCCAGAACTACGCAGATGCACGCAATACACTGATCTCGACGGTTGGCATGTATCTCTATCGGCGCTGGAAAGTCGATGCTGCGGGGAACTTTCGCTCGCTGCAGTCATTTGCGAAGAACGTCGAGGAAACGAGGCGCCTATTCCGGGTATCTGAACTCGTCGACCCGCGAGCGGTTGTCGAGGCGATCCGGCGCGATGAACTGCTAGGCCCGGTACTCCGTCAACGCTTCACGCACGAAGGCATGAAGCTCTTTGGCGACACGGCGGACAAATCCGACACCTATCTGCGCGAGCAACTCGCCTCCGAACTGAATATGGCGATCACGGAAGGGCCACTTGCCGAGCCGACGATCGGCAGCGCGCTATCGGCTGCGGCACGAAACGCCGTCAACGGCGAATCGTCCATGATCGTCGCCAATCGACTCATCCTCGATGATCGACTGGACGTGGCCTTCGAGCGGTCCGACGTGGGGAGCGGCGCGCCGGGACTGGCCGAGATGACGGTCGTCGACGTGGTCCTGCAGGAGGAGTTGCGCGACGAATTTGCACGCGAGTGCGAGAATCTGCTCCTCTTCGACCAGGTCTACGATCACATCATCGCCAACCTGGAGTCCATCGCGCAGGAGGCGGAATCCACCCGGTCGCTCTCCAGGTCGTCCCTTAGCCGGCTGATCGACACCGCGTTGTCGGAGGCATCGAAGAGCCTCTCCGACGACGACAATGCCATGAGTCTCTACAAGCGCCAGTTCTTCGACTGGTACCTGCGCACGTCCAAGATGCCACGATCCAACCGATTCTTCCGGGACATCGAAGAATGGAAGAAGAACGCTTCTCCCCATGTCTCCGACACGCTGTTCGTCGTCGTCACGTTCATTTTCGAACGCCTGCTTGCTTCCTACCTGCAATCCGAGCGGGAGGGGAGGCGTTACGATGGCCGCATCGCGCCGCGCAATATCGGTCGCAAGAAGGATTTTTGGAACCGGTTGGTGCAAGCCTACCGGGACCTGTTGTTGCGCGAGACCCTGCAGCGACACAAGCGTGCGAAGGCCACGGGATACCGAGCTTTCGTCGAACGGTTCTTTATGGATTTCGAGGAACTGAACGGCGATCTCATGAGTTCCGATCCACATCGCTTTCCCGGATTGCGGATATCCATAGAGGGTGCGTTGCAGAAGGGCATGCCACCGTGCGGCGTGGTAACCGGAATGGGCCGTTTCGACGATGGGGGCGATGGTCTCAGGGTCGGTACCGTCATTTCGAACCTGGAATTCAAGGCCGGCGCGTTCGACATGGCCAGTGCCGAGAAATTCTGCAAGCTCCTGGTCGCGTGCGCCGAACAGAATCTTCCCGTGGTCTGCTTCATATCGTCGAGCGGAATGCAAACCATGGAGGGTGCGGGCGCGTTGTTCTCGATGGCGGCCATCAACGACCGCATCACGCGTTTCGTGCGCGACTACGACCTGCCGGTGATCGTCTTTGGTTTCGGTGACTGCACAGGCGGTGCCCAAGCGAGTTTCGTCACCCACCCCCTTGTGCAGACCTACTATTTTTCGGGTGCCAGCATGCCCTTTGCCGGCCAGATCGTGGTGTCGAGCTACCTGCCGTCCGATTCCCATATCGCGAACTACCTTTTCAACGAACCGGGATCGATGCAGGGTCTCGTCAAGCATCCTTTCTTGCCCGGCCTCGACGACGAACTACGGGCGATCGATCCCGACATTCCTGTGCCGCAGGAGACCGTGGTGGATGTCGTCAACCGGGTTATGGCCGGGGTGCTGACGCAGGAAAAACCAGCAATTACACCGCGTCGGCAAGTCAGCGAAGGGGAATTGTTCCGCGCCCTCGACAAGATGCTGGTGCATGCACGCGGCTGTACGGCGGTGAAATTGGTGCGGGTCGCACAGAGACATGGCGTCGGCGTGGTCCTCGTGCAATCCGACCCCGACATGGAGTCGGTGCCGGTGGATATGCTCGGCAAAAACGACTCGGTGGTCTGCATCGGCGGCAACACGCCGGACGAGAGCTACCTGAATGCCCGTTCGGTGGTTCGCATCGCCGAGGATGAGGGCGTCGACTCGCTGCACCCGGGGATCGGCTTCCTGTCCGAGAACGCGCAGTTCGCGGAACTGGTGCGCTCCCGGAACATCAACTTCGTCGGCCCGCCGGTCGCCAGCATGGAAACCATGGGCAACAAGTCCAACGCCATCGCGACGGCGCTGGAACACGGTGTACCGGTCGTGCCGGGAAGCCACGGCATCCTCACGGATGGCGACCGCGCCGCCGAGACCGCCGCCGAGATCGGCTATCCGGTGCTCATCAAGGCGGTGCACGGCGGCGGTGGCAAGGGCATCCAGGTGGTGGAGTCGGCGGACGATTTTCACGAAGCGTTTCACCGCGTTTCGGTGGAAGCCCGGGCGGCCTTCGGCAACGGGGACGTCTACCTCGAGCGCTACGTCACGTCGTTGCGCCATATCGAGGTCCAAATCCTGCGCGACTCGCACGGCACCACCCGGGTGCTTGGGCTGCGCGACTGCAGCGTGCAGCGCGACAAGCAGAAGGTCATCGAGGAATCGGGCTCAACCATGCTCCCCGACGAACTCGACGAGGCGGTAAGACGCCACGCGGCGGCGTTGGCGGATGCCGTGGACTACGTGGGAGCGGGCACGGTCGAGTTCATCTACGACCTCGACTCGGGCGAAGTCTATTTCATGGAGATGAACACCCGGTTGCAGGTCGAGCATCCGGTGACCGAATGGGTGTCCGGCGTCGACATCGTGGGCGAACAATTGCGGATCGCTGCGGGCGAGAGCATTGCCGACATGGCTGTCGGCGACGACGGCTACGCAATCGAGGCGCGCATTAACGCGGAGAAGGTGGTCGAGTCTGCCGCCGGCGTACTCGCATTCGCGCCGAGCCCCGGCCGGATTACCGAGTGCGAACTTCCCGACGAAGCCGGCATCGACGTGATTGCCATGGCCGGGGAGGGCCGTTTCGTCTCGCCCTACTATGACAGCATGATCGCCCAGATCATCGCGCACGGGAGCGACCGGACGGCGACCGCGCAGAAATTGGCAGACTATCTCGATCGCGTTCGCATCGCCGGCATTGCGACGAACATCGCGTTGGTCAAACAGGTGTTGCGCGACGAGATCTTCCTGCGTGGCGACTACGACACCAACTACCTGCCGGAATTCCTAGACCGCGTCGATGCCGGCGAGTTGATGGCCGAGATCACACAAGCCGCTGGCGGCACGGACAGTGGCATTGCCCGGGACTCGATCACGATCGAGGACAGCGACGAACTCAAGGTGTTGGCACCGTCAACGGGCATTCTCTACCTCACCCCCTCGCCCAGCGAACCGCGCTATGTTGTCGTCGGCGACCGAGTGGGGACGTCGGCGACCTTGTGCCAACTGGAGGCGTTCAAGATCTTCGCGCCGCTGCAACTCGATGCCTTCAATGCACCGGATCAAGCGCCGCTATACGATCCCCAACGGCAGTTCGAGATCACGCGGATCAACGCGAGCGGCGGCCAGCAGGTGAATGCGGGAGACCTCCTGTTCGTCGTCCGCCCCGTGTAGGGGACGGGCTGTCCCGTTCCCGAGGAGTTACCTGAGCGCCGCGATAACCCTAGCCACGACGCCAGTGGCATCGCCGGCCCACCGGGTGACCACGATCAGCCGGTGTTCGGGCACGACGCACACCAGGTTCCCGCCCGCGCCGACGGCAGCAAAGGCTCGTTCGGAGGCACGCGGCCAGGCCTTGCGTTCGGTGTTCAGCCACCACAGGAACCCGTAGCGTGGATTGACACGACACGGTGCCAGGGCTTGCGCGATGCACGCTTCCGACAAGATGCGCTGACCGTCCCATCGTCCGCGAGCCATCATCAGCAGGCCGTAGCGGGCGTGGTCGTATGCACTGATCCACAACCCGCCTCCCCAGTGCGCACCGCCGGGCACGGAGGCGAGGGTCGTGCCGCCGACGTCGACGTGCGCGTTGTCGTAGGCCCGCCACTGCCACGTCGCCGTGGCGCCGATGGGATCCATTATTTCGCGGCGCAATACGCATGGCAGTGGTTCGCGCCAGACATGCAGAGCCGCGAGCGCCAAGGCGTTCACCCGAATGTCGTTGTACTCCCAGAACGTACCGGGTCGCTGCAAACGCCTCGGCTGGCCCTTGATGCCCGTGGTTGCCCCCACGCTGCGGTTGTGATCCACCGTGTCCGGAATGCCGAACAACGTGCCGGACCACTCGCTCGTCTGTTGGAGGAGATGGCGCCAGGTAACCCTGCGGTTGGAAGGGCTGTCGAACAGCGGACCAGGCACATAGCCCGATACGGTCTCGTCCACGTCGCGGATCAATCCGCGGTCGATTGCCAACGCGACGCATGCCCACAGGTAGCTCTTGGTGGCGCTGAACGTCATGTCGACCCGTTCGGGGGTTCCCCAGTCGGCAGCGAGCCGACCGTCCTTGACGACAACCCCGCTTGCGGCGCCGCGCGGTTTGGTCGGTCCGATCAGGCGGTTGTAGGGCGGCGGGTCGTCCCGGCTGACGATGTTGCCGACGTCGGTTGGCCAATCGATCTCCGAAGTCTCTGCATAGTTGCACGCCCGTGCCAAGTCGTCGGGATCGAAGCCGAGCGCCTCGGGGTCGGCGCGATCCCAGGCGAACGGCGGGGGAAAAACCACAGTGCCCATGGCCGGAAGATAGCAGTTCGCATCAAGGCGTGGTGCCCATCGACGGGGCCTGCCCTCACTGGTCGCCCGCAAACCGCGAGCCCCGCGTCGCTCGGCCGCGTCTTGTTTCTTCACTCGGCTGCCGCCTGGCGGATTCGTACGAAATTGTACGAAGTTATTGTTTATATTGACTTTTTTGACGACCGATGCTGCAATTGTCCTGTTCCGAGCGTGGTATGAGAAGGAAGAACCAATGGCGGAGGCAACGGTGGACCGGTTGGCCAACCGCCGAGCAGGCGATGGGGGCAAGCCGTTGGCAGGGCGGTGGAGCAACCAAGCGGACCCATGGGTGCCCTACGAAACGCCGTCCGCTGACGACGTAGGCGTTGCCTATGGATTTCCGGGCTGCCGGCCGATCCGCATCACGCGCGAGGAAATCACGGACTACGAGGGTCGGTTCGAGTACTGGGACGCCGACACCGAGATCGCCTGGCAAGTATGCGAGCCGACCAGCGTCTACCACGAGTTGCCGGGGCGTCGGCTTGCCCGTCTAACGGAGCGGATCGCGGCGGCGCGGGGGGCGCCGATCGAGTCCTACGGCAGCGGGGACCTGATGGTCCGTGATGTCGAGGGGCGAGCGCGCATCATCCAGCAGGCGGACGACGTGCTCTACCTGCACCCGGCCAAGGTGCGCAAACTCGGCCACGCGATAGAGGTTGGCCACGATGATCTCCCCGACGTGGTGCTGGAGGTGGATCTGACCACCGACGTTCGCTATCGCAAGATGGGCACGTACGAGGAATGGGGCTTCCGGGAGCTTTGGGTGGAGATCCCGGAGAACCGGGCGCCCAGCCGGCCGAACCGCAACCCGGGGGTCACGATCCGCGTGCTCGGTCCGCATGGCTACGAGGAAACCCGCGAGAGCCTGGCGTTTCCGACCTGGACGGCGGACGAGATCCACGCGGCGCTGAACGAGGATGCACTGTCCGCGTCGACCGTTGCCGTACTGCGCCGGGTCGGGCGGGCGCTCGGCGAGCAGGGCGGCACAGGCACCGACGACGATCCCTTCATGAGAGTTGAACGGGAGCAGAGCCGACGGGACGGTGTGGAAACGACCCGCCTCGAAATGCTGACCGAAGCCCTCGCGACGCGGGACATCGCGACGTCGAAACGCCTGGGAGAACACGCCAGCGCAATCGTCGCGGTTCCGGTTCCGGCCTTGATGCGGGCGGCGTTCGCCTGTCGCGATGAGGCGGACTTCCTGCGTCGCATCGAGGCTGCGACCTAGATTCCGAGTGGGCGTGTGATGGCGAGTGCGGAGGGCGGCATGGCAGAAGCAGCTCGGGATCGAATCACGACCCGCCGACCGGGTGACCCGGACAAGCCGGTGGCCAAGCGGTGGAGCAACCAGTTGGACGGGTGGGTGCCGGAGCCGGCGCCGTCCGCGAAGGATCCGGGCGTGGCCTACGGGTTTCCCGGCTGCCGGCCGATCCGGATCACGCGCGAGGAAATCACGGACTACGAGGGTCGGTTCGAGTACTGGGACGCCGACACCGAGATCGCCTGGCAAGTATGCGAGCCGACCAGCGTCTACCACGAGTTGCCGGGGCAGGAGCTCGCCCGCCTGACCGAGCGGATCGCGGCGGTGCGCGGCGAGCCGATCAAGTCCTACGGCACGGGAGATTTGCTCGTCCGCGACGACCAGGGCGAGAAGCACGTGATCATGCAGCCGGACCAGATCCTCTACCTGCACCCGCACACGGTGCGTCGATTGGGCCACGCGATCGAGGTCGGCCACGACGAGCTGCCGGACGTCGTGCTGGAGGTGGATCTGACCACCGACGTCCGCTACCGCAAGATGGGCCTCTACCAGGAATGGGGCTTCCGGGAGCTTTGGGTGGAGACTCCGGAGAACCGGGCGCCGAGCCGGCCGAACCGCAAACCGGGGGTCACGATCCGTGTCCTCGGTCCGCATGGCTACGAGGAAACCCGCGAGAGCCGGGCGTTTCCGACCTGGACGGCGGACGAGATCCACGCCGCGCTGAACGAGGATGCACTGTCCGCGTCGACCGTCGCCGTGCTGCGCCGGGTCGGTCGGGTGCTCGGCGAGCAGGGCGGCACCGGCACCGACGACGATCCCTTCATGCGGGTCGAACGGGAGCAGAGCCGCCGGGAGGGTGCCGAGCAAGGTGCCGAAACCACCCGCCTCGAAATGCTGGCCGAAGCCCTCGCGGCGCGGGACATCCCGACGTCGAGACGCCTCGAAGAACACGCCGGTTTGATCGTCGCGGTACCGGTTCCGGCCTTGATGCGTGCTGCGCTCGCCTGTCGCGACGAAGCTGACTTCGTACGCCGCATCAAGGACGCAACGGGATAACGCCACAAAGCCGTTGCCTAGCGGCACGGCCTTGCCCCAGCCCAAGCCGCCCTGGCACGGCGCCCCACACTTCGGCTAGCGGCAAAAAGTTCGGCAAACTGCTAGGTCCGATGGTTGCCGGCGCAAGCCGGTAGAATGCGCGTTTAGGTCGGATCGCTCGACAACATGGTCGTCATCGTCGACTACGACGCCGGAAATCTGAAGAGCGTAGCGCGCGCTTGCCGCGAGGTGGGCCTGCCGGCGGAGATATCCAACGATGCGAAGCGGATTCGTGAGGCCGAACGGGTCATCTTTCCAGGTGTCGGCGCAGCGGGTAGCGCGATGCGGAGTCTGGCCGCCAGTGGCGTCGACCGGGCCCTGGTCGATGCGTTTGGGGCCGGTACGCCGATACTCGGCATTTGCCTCGGCCTGCAGATCTCCCTCGAATACTCGGAGGAGAACGACACCGCCACGCTCGGGCTGCTACCGGGCAAAGTCCGTCGTTTTCGGCTCGACGACCCGAACCTCAAGGTGCCGCATATGGGCTGGAACGCGGTGCGCGTCATCCGACCCCATCCGATCTTCGACGGTGTTCAACGCGGCGACGAGTTCTACTTCGTGCACGCGTACCGGCCGATTCCCGAAGAACCGGCGGACGCCATCGCCGAGTCCGTCTACGAGGGGCCGTTCTGTTCGGCGCTCGGCCGGGGCAACTACGTCGCGACCCAGTTCCACCCCGAGAAGAGCGGCCGGGCGGGACTACGGCTTCTTAAGCGGTTTGCCGAATGGGACGGGCGAGCCGATGCTTAGCAAGCGTCTCATCGCCTGCTTGGACGTGCGCGACGGCCACCTCGCGAAGAGCGTGAGGTTCGTCGACACCAAGAACATCGGCGACCCGGTCGCCAAGGCGCGGGAGTACTATCTCGACGGCCTGGACGAACTGGTGTTCTACGACATCACCGCATCGAGCGAAAAGCGGCGGATCATCCTGGATGTCGTCGAATCGGTGGCCGAGCAGGTGTTCATTCCGCTGTCGGTGGGCGGCGGCGTGGCGTCGGTGTCGGACGCGACCGACCTGCGCCTGGCGGGCGCGGAGAAGATCAACGTCAATTCTGCGGCGGTGCGGCGTCCGGCGCTCATCGCCGAGTGTGCCGAATCCATCGGCGGTCAGAACGTGGTGCTGTCGATGGACATCAAGAGGGCCGAGCCGTCGACCGACATGCCGTCGGGCTACGAAATCGTCATCAACGGAGGACGCAAGCCGATGGGCATCGATGCCCTCGCCTGGGCCAAGGAGGGCGAACGCCTCGGCGCCGGCGAACTGGTCGTCAACTCCATCGACGCGGACGGCACGCGGGAGGGCTACGAACTCAACCTGACCCGGATGCTGTCGGAAGCCGTGCGGATTCCGGTCATCGCTTCCGGTGGGGCGGGCGAGCCCGGCCACCTCTACGATGTCCTCACAGACGGGAAAGCGGACGCCGCGCTGGTGGCGTCCATGGTCCACTATGGCGACTACACGGTTTCGGGGTTGAAACGCCACCTGCACGAGAAGGGCGTCAAGATGCGCATGTCGTGGTGATCCGGCGATGAAGGCGATCGACATTCGCGGCGACGCCCTGGTTTGGGACGACACCGAGGCGCCGGCCTTGGGCCCGGGCAAGGTCCGCATCGAGAACCACGCAACTGCGGTCAATCGTGCCGATCTCGCCCAGCGTGCCGGCGGATACCCGCCCCCGGCGGGAGCGAGTCCGGTTCTGGGCCTGGAATGCGCCGGCGTGGTGACGGCGGTGGGCGAGGGCGTGAGTCGCGTCGAGCCGGGCGACGAGGTTTGCGCCTTGCTGGCCGGCGGCGGCTACGCGGAAACCGTCGTGGTTCCGGCTGGCCAGGTCCTCAAGAAACCCGCCAAGCTCACCTTCGTCGAAGCCGCGTCGATTCCCGAGGTCTTCGCCACCGCCTACCTCAACCTGTTCATGGAGGCCCGGCTCGCGAAAGGCGAACGCGCCGTGATCCACGCGGGGGCGAGCGGGGTCGGCACCGCTGCCATCCAGATGTGCAAGGCCTTCGGCAACCCGGTGTTCGTCACCGCGGGCTCGCAGGCGAAGATCGACCGCTGCGTCGAGCTCGGTGCGGACGCCGGCATGGATCGGCACGTAGGCGACTTTTCGGCGGCATTACGGACGTGGACCGACGGCCAGGGCGCGGATGTGATTCTCGATCCGGTGGGGGGTTCCTACCTCGCCGCGAACCTGGCGAGCCTGGCGACGGACGGCCGGTTGGTGATCATCGGGTTGCTCGGTGGCGCCAAGGCCGAAGTGGCACTGGGAACCATGATGGTCAAGCGCTTGCGAGTCATCGGCTCGACCTTGCGGGCAAGGTCGATCTCGGCGAAGGCGATCGTCATGGACGCCTTGAAGGAGCGGGTCTGGCCGTTGCTGGAGGACGGCACGATCCGACCGGTGATCGAACGTGTCTTGCCGGTCGAAATGGCGGGCGATGCCCACGAACTCATCGCCGGCAACCAGACCTTCGGCAAGGTGGTGCTACGCGTGCGCGAGTGAACCGGACCGTCGCGCAGCAGGGTCTCGTTGGGCGACGTTCGCGGCGGGTGAGGTTCGCGGCGTGGCGGGTTGGGGGCGTGAGCGTGGACGCGGGCCGGGACAAACCCGTTACGGGTCCAACAGTTCGCGCATCATCGCTTCGGCGAACACGGGGGCCGCCGTTTCGATCCAGTCGGGATCCGTTTCGTCGCCCGTCTCGTAGGTGATGGACGGAATCCCGTAGCGGTCGAAGAAATAATTCTTGGCGTTGGCGGACTCCGACTTGCTGGGTCGGTGATCGAACCTGAGGTCCGGGAGGCGCTCGCGTACCCGGTCGAGCCAACCGGCTGCGAAGGCATGCGCGCTCCCGTCCCCATCCTGGGGCCGCTGGGTGTAGAAAAGGTGGGTCGCCGTTAGCTGCGTGGCATGGAAGTCGAGCATCAGCCGAAGCGCGACACCACGCGCTTCCAGGCCCGCCAGCAGTGTCCGGACGGCGCGTGTTTCGGGCTGCGTGAAGGGTCCCCAATCCCGGTTCAGGTCGGTCTTGCCCGCATTGTGCCGCCAGTGGCCCGCCGCCACGCCGTCGGGGTTGAGCAAGGGCACGGCGATGATTTGAAAAGCCTCGCGAAAACGACTGGCCAGTTCGGAATCGTCGAGCAGGACGGTGACGAACGCCTGCATGGTGAGCGCGCCGGTCACCTCCGGCGGATGCTGGCGCCCTAGCAGCAGGACCGCCTGCGGCTTGGCGCCGGTCGCGGCGGCGACGATCGGTCGCCCGTGGATGCTGCGACCGAGGAGGCGGACGGCGACATCGGGCCGGTCGGCCAGGGTCCGGGAGGCCGCGTCGTAGTACGAGGTGGTCACGATCTGCTGGGACGCGATCAACACGGGTGCCTCGGTCAGGGCGATCCGCAAGGCCAGGCGCTTGTTGTCCGACGAGACGGCCACCGCCCGGTCCGGCACGCGGTCCCAGGTCACGCCGTCGCGGCTGACTTTCGGCCAGAAGCGGTCGGCCTCGGCGCCGACGAAACCCAATAGGATGACGGCATCGCCCGGCCGTTTGGGGGTGGCGCGGAACGCGTACCAGGGCATGGGCACTTGCACCTTCGAGTCTTCCGGGCGGATGGTGATGACGAAGTTGTCGTCGCGGACGTCGCAGCGGTGGAACGCGCCGGCCTCGAAGTGCGTGTCGATGAGCGCGATGTCGTTCTCGCAGAAACGCTCGGCGGCCGACGCGACGTTGGCGAGTCCGGCCGCCGCCGATAGCGCGAGCCAGACGCGCCATTGCATGGGACTACTCGATTTCGGCGCGCAGCTCGAGGTAGTACCGAGCGCCGAGATCCTGGTGCATGTCCGAATAGTAGCCGAAGTACCGGTCGGCAAGCGGTGCGCGTTCATCGGTAATGTTGAGGCTGCCGAGGCGGATTCGTCCGTTGTAATCGTCCCCGAGGTCGAATCGGTAGGCCACGTAGGCGTTGAAGGTTCGCATGCTTGGGACCACCCACTCGGTGCCGTCGTCGAGGGTCAGCGACCGCTGCACGAATTCGTCGATGTAGAGCGACGATAGCGACGCACTCCACGCTTTGTAGCGCCATAGCAGCCGGGTCGACGTCTTCCATTCGGGGTTGCCGTTTTGGCGCACCAGACTCTGTGCACCGGGGGTCTCCGTCGAGGTAAAGCCGGTGATTTCGTAGTGCGCGGGGATCGTGCCCGCCTCTCGCGCGGCGAGCAGAACGCCCGCGTCACCCCCGGCATCTTGCTGGAACAGGCGCAGGCGGGCCATCTGATGGCTAAACGAGAACGAACCGATCCGGGTGTCGACATCGTAGTAGATGCCGAAGTCGGTCCCGTGCATGGTCCGCGTGTCGAGGTTGGCGTAGCGGTCGTCCACGTAGGCGATGCGACCTGCCGGACATATTCCGGCAGCGCTGAATATCGCGCTCTCGTCGTCGTCCGCTTCACCCCGCACGACCGCGGGATTGCCGGCGAAACCGTCACAGTTGCTATTGCCGTTGTTGATGCGCAGCAGCAGGTCGAGCAGGGAGTGGTTCTCTTCCCCGAGCAGGCCGATGGTGTCCGCCTTCTCGTTCCACCAGGTGTCGACGGTGAACGTCAGGCCTTCGAAGGGGGTGGCCACGGCGCCGAACGAGCGGTTGTCTGAACTCTCGGGGATGAGGTTCTGGCTGCCCTGCGCGATCCGCTGCGTGGAGTACCGGCAGCTCAGCGTGTCCTGGTCGGGATCGCCGCCGTTGTCCGCCGCGTAGACGCACGCCCAGTCCGTTCGGGTGTTCTGGCGGGCCACGATCTCCTCGTTGATGGTCACGAGGTTGGGTGCCCGGAAGGCGCCGGACCAGGATCCCCGGAGCAGAAAGACATCATGCGGGCGGAAGCCGAACGCGATCTTGCCGACCGTGGTGTTGCCGACATCGGAGAAGTCCTCGTAGCGCAATGCCAGTTGCAGGTCGAGGTTTTCGTGAACGGGCACCGCGAGCTCGCCGAACGCCGAGAACACGTTGTGGTCGCCCTTGCCGTCCGGGGTGGGGCTCGAGTTCACGACATCGGAAACGTAGGGCCAGGTGTCGCCCTGGAAGTCGGTGAAGACGATGGTGCCGTCAAGCCGGGGGTCGCGATCATCGACGAAGGACTCGCGCCGGAACTCCACGCCGGCCAGCAGCCCCACGGAGCCTGCCGGCAGGCTGAAGATATCGTTGGTCGACGCCTTGAAGTCGACCAGGAACAGCTCGGTCTCGTTGTCGCGTCGCACATCGACCAGGGCGCGCTCGATGTTGGTGTTCTCTCGACCCGCGAACGGGTTGTAGGCTGCGGGTGTCGGATCCTCGAGGGCCTCCTGCATGAGGGTGTTGGAGATCCGGTTGTGGGTCACGTCCTGCTTCTCGGCCCGGGACCACACGACGGCGCTGTCCCAATCCCAGGCGTCCCAGGTGCCCGTGAAACCCTGAAGGAAGCGCCAGGTCGAACCGTCGTTGTCGACGATGCGGGGCGCTTCGACCCAGCGTCCGTTGTCGATCCACAGCCTGACGCCCGAACAGGGTACGTCGGGGATGACGTCGTCGGGCAACCGGTTGGGGGAACCGCAGGGACCGAGGGGGTTGTAGTAGTTCTCGGCGCCGACTTGAAGCTTCACCGTGGAGAACGAGGCAGACGCGTGACGGTTCAGGTTGGACGCCGAAAGGTAGGCTGCGAGCTCGGTGTAGCTCTCCATCCCGTTGCCGAAATCGTGGTTCAGGAAGGCGAACACGTGGGTGCGCTCGAGTTCGGAGAAGAGATCGCGGTTCTCGTTCAGGTTGTGCCGATAGGTGCCCTGTCCGTCGATGCCCCCGCAGGTGCCGTAGCCGATCTCGTACTGGCATCGCGGGTCGCCCACCGGATAGGTCTCGAACTCGCCGGCGCTGTCCGTCAACTCGCCGCGCAGGCCCCAACGACGGACGCTGCTAACCGAGTCGAACTGGCGGTATTCCGAGTTGGCGCTGTTGTTGCGGAAATCCGTTTCCGATGCCCAGGGCGAGTCCGGGTCGAGCCGCCAGCGAAAGTCTGAATTCGCCCAGCGCGGGTCGTCCTGGGAGTTCACGCGGTCGCGCTGGTAGCGTTGCGCGAACACGCTCAGATTGGTCCGACCCTCGTTGAACGAACCACCCCACTCGCCGATGAAGTTGAGGTCCGTGCGCGGAATGTTCTCGAAAGCGGAGTACTTGACGCGCACGCGGGCACCCTCGAAGTCGCTGTTCAGTACGTAGTTGACGACCCCGGCGACGGCATCGGCGCCATAGATTGCCGAGGCACCGTCGCGCAACACTTCGATGCGCCGGAGGCCCGCTGGCGGCAGTGACTGCGAGTTCGCGGTGTTGACCGGCACGAAGCTGCCTCCCACTTCCTCGGTCTGGTAGCTCGCGGCGTTGACCACGCGGCGTCCGTTCAAGAGCACCAGGGTGTTGCCGGTACCGAGATTGCGCAGGTTGAAAGCGCCGATGTCGCCCCGTGCCGCGTTGACGCCGCCGCTGATGTTCTCGGCCTCGTTGAAGAAGTTCGAACCCTGCTCAACGAGCTGCTCGAGAAGGTCGGCGCCGTCGTCGAACCCCAACGCCTCGATGTCGTCCGCGTCCAACACGGAAACGGCCAGCGCATCGGCGATGCCGGCGCCCTTGATCTGCGTGCCGGTGACGACGACCTCCTCGATGGCGTCGTCGTCCACGGTGTCGGACTGGGCATGGACCGGGCCCGCAACAACGAGCAGGAGTCCAGTTAGGGCGGCGAATTTCAGGGGGATCGCGAACGACATGGCGGGTCTCCGTGGACCGTGGGATTCCCGTGCCGGGTGTGCGCGGGATAGCGAAGTTTGTCCGATGCCTGCGGCACCTTCAATACGCAATGCGACGCTTTCGTGACGTTAACGACGGTCGATACTGCGGCATCGGGAAGAAACGCCGTAGGGGACGAGCTTGTCCCGTTCCTCGTGTCGCATCCAACATCGTTGCGTCGCGAATGCCTACCGACCGCAAGGGTCGCCCTACGCGTCGGTCACGATTGGGATGAGGGCGTCCAGCACCTCGTTGGGTCGTTCGTTGAGCATGGCGTGGCCGCAACCCGGCAACCGGACGATGGTCGCATCGGCGAGCGTGGACGCCACGTCGAGTCCGGCACGTGCGGGCGTCATCAGGTCATCGTCGCCGACGATCACGAGGCACGGGCTGCCGATCCTTCCGCCGCCACCCGCATCGAATCCGTTGCATGCCGTCAGATCGGCATGGAACACACCGGGACGGGAACGCTCGAGCAGCCGTTCTCCCGCACCGAGCATCCAGATGCCCGGGTTGGCATTGGCGCCCAGGGTTCCCGTGGAGTGGCTCCAGGTGTTCGCCATGTCGAAAGCGGCGTGGTGGTTGTCCCGGGCGGCGTTCATGAGCGGGCCGGTGACCGGCATCGGCGCGGACGTACCGAGCAGGGCCAGGGCGCGGCACCGGTCCGGTTGGGACATCGCGAAGCGGTAGGCCACCAGGGATCCCATGCTGTGGCCGACGATCGCGGCGCGATCGATGTCCAAGGCGGCGAGAACGGCAGCGAGCCAATCGCTCATGGCGTTGATGCTGTCGAAGGCGGGCCCTTCCGAACGACCGTGTCCCGGCAGGTCCACGGCCGCTACGCGCAGGCCGCGGCGCGCGAAGTGGCGTGCCGGCAGTGCCCAGACCGTGTGGTCCATTCCGGCGCCATGCACGAAGACGACGCTCGCCGCGCCGGCGTCGGGATGCCCCGAGCCGTTGCCCACATAGACCGTTTTGCCCTCGAGGCGCAGCCGCGACCCGCTCATCGGGCCACCCGAGAGGCGCGTCGCAACGCCCGGCCGAGATCGTCGATCAGGTCACGGGGATCCTCGAGACCGATGGACAGCCGAACGAGCCCCTCGCCGATCCCCGCCGATGCCAGCGCGTCGGCGTCCATCCGGTGGTGGGTCGTGCTTGCCGGGTGGATCACCAGCGACTTGGCATCGCCGACGTTGGCGAGATGGGAGAACGTCGACAGGTTCTCGATGAACGTACGGCCCGCTTCGCGGCCGCCCCTGATGTCAAAACTGAACACGGCGCCGGCGCCGTTGGGCAGGAGCCGCGCCGCGAGATCGTGGTCGGGATGGGAAGGCAATTCCGGATAGCTCACGGAATCCACCGCCTCGTGGTTGCCTAGGAAGGCGACCACCTCCCGGGTGTTGGCGACGTGCTTCTGCATCCTGAGCGGCAGGGTCTCCAATCCCTGCAGGACGTGGAACGCGGTCGTGGGCGCCATGCACGCGCCGAAGTCCCGCAAGCCCTCGCGGCGGGCTCGGGTCACGAACGCCTGGGTTCCGAACTCCTCCGCGAACACCAGGTCGTGGAAGCCGTCGTAGGGCGCGGTCAGGGTCGGGAATTTGCCGGACGCCTCCCAGTCGAAAGTGCCGCCATCCACCATGAGACCGCCGATCACGATGCCGTGGCCGCTTAGGAACTTCGTCGCGGAGTGGATGACGAGGTCGGCGCCGAGGTCGATCGGCCGGCAGAGGTAGGGCGTCGCGAACGTGGAGTCCACGAGGAGCGGCAGCTTGGCGGCGTGCGCCACGTCGGCAACCGCGGGTACATCCAGCACCTCCAGTCCCGGGTTGCCGAGGATCTCGCCGAACACCAAACGGGTGTTGTCGCGGATCGCAGCCGCGAAGGCGCCCGGCGATCGCGGGTCGACGAACGTGGTCTCGATGCCGAAACGGGGGAGGGTGTATTGCAGCAGGTTGTGGGTGCCGCCGTAGAGCGACCGCGATGCCACGATGTGGTCGCCGGCGGAGCAGATCGTGGCCACGGCCAGATGCATGGCCGCCTGCCCGCTGGCGACGGCGATCGCGCCGACGCCGTGCTCCAAGGCACTGATGCGTTCTTCGAGGACGGCGTTGGTGGGGTTCGACAGCCGCGAATAGACATGTCCGGCACGCTCGATGTTAAACAGTCCCACCGCGAAGTCGGAATCCGGGAACACGAACGCCGCCGACTGGTAGATGGGCGTTGCCCGTGCCCCGGTTGCAGGGTCCGGTCGCTGTCCCGCGTGCAGGGCCAGGGTGTCGAATCCCGTCGGGCGGGGTGCGCGGTGTTCGTCGTCGGCCATACGGGGATGCTAGCACCCTGGCCCGCGTCGCGAACGTGCCGCGTCGCGAACGTGCTTAGTGCCGAGGGGCGCGACAACGGCCGGCGCGGGAACCTGCTCGGCCGGGCCGGGCGTCCGGCGGACTCGCCCGCGAGGGTCGCCCCTACGGCGTGAGCCGACCCGGGTCCATGTGCGAATCGGTTTGAAAGTTGCTCAATCGATGAATCGTCGCGCGGCCGGATTTGTGCTAAGGTGCACTTCCATCTTCCGGCATGGACGCTTAGACCGGGTCAAGATGGGAACCACCCAATACATCTTCGTAACCGGCGGGGTCGTGTCCTCGCTGGGCAAAGGCATCGTCACCGCCTCGCTGGCGGCCGTTCTCGAAGCCCGGGGTTTGAGGGTCAACATCCTCAAGATGGACCCCTACATCAACGTCGATCCGGGAACGATGAGCCCGTTCCAGCACGGCGAGGTGTTCGTCACCGCGGACGGGGCCGAAACGGATCTCGACCTCGGCCACTACGAACGGTTCATCCGCGGCGCGCGCATGTCGCAGCAGAACAACTTCACCACCGGCAGCGTCTACGACGAGGTCATCCGCAAGGAACGGCGGGGCGACTACGAGGGGCGCACTGTCCAGGTCATCCCCCACATCACGGACGAGATCAAGCGTCGCATCCGGGCGGTGGGGGAGGGGTTCGACATCGTCATCGTCGAGATCGGGGGTACGGTGGGGGACATCGAATCGCAGCCGTTCCTCGAAGCCGCCCGGCAGCTTCGCCTGGAGATCGGCGGCCGCAACACCATGTTCATCCATCTGACGCTGGTGCCCCGGCTGGCCACGGCGGGCGAGATCAAGACCAAACCGACGCAGCACTCCGTCAAGGAACTCCGTTCCATCGGCCTTCAGCCGGACGTGCTGATCTGCCGATCCGAGGAGCCGCTGGCACAGGCCGTGCGCGCGAAGATCGCCCTGTTTACCAACGTCGAGGAACGTGCCGTCATTTCGCTCCAGGATGTGGCGATGTCCATCTACCAGGTGCCCGTGCTGCTCAACGAGCAATGCCTGGACGACCTCGTCGTGGAGAAGTTCCGCCTGGAATGCGAGCGCGCCGACCTCGCCGAATGGCGACGGGTCGTCGATGCGTTGAGTTCGCCGGCGCGGACCACCGCGATTGCCATCGTCGGCAAGTACCTCGATCTACCGGATGCCTACAAGTCATTGACGGAAGCGATCATCCACGCGGGTATCCAGAACCACACCGGGGTGGACGTTCACTACGTCGACGCCGAGCATCTCGAAGAGAACGGCTGCGGTGTGCTTTCCGGCGTGCACGCGATACTGGTTCCGGGCGGCTTCGGCCCCCGCGGTTTCGAGGGCAAGATACTGGCAGCCCAATTCGCGCGGGAGCACAACGTGCCGTATCTCGGCATCTGCTACGGCCTGCACGCGGCCGTCATCGAGTTCGCCCGCCACGTGGTGGGACTTAAGGGCGCCCACTCGACCGAGATCAATCCCGACACCGACCATCCGGTGATCGGCCTGGTGTCGGAGTGGCACGACTTGACGGGCGAGGCACAGCATCGCAACGGCGACGAGGATCTCGGCGGCACGATGCGGCTCGGCGAGCAGCGCTGCCTGCTCGACGCCGAGAGCCTTGCCCGGGCGGTATATGGCGAGGAGGCGATCCTGGAACGCCACCGGCATCGCTACGAGGTCAACAATACCTATATGCCATCCTTCGAAGACCACGGCATGAAGGTGGCGGGGCGCAGTGACCGCGATGACTTGGTGGAGATGATCGAACTGCCAGCCCTCGACTGGTTCGTGGCGTGCCAATTCCATCCGGAGTTCAACTCATCGCCCAGGGACGGACATCCGCTGTTCAAGGGGTTCGTTGCGGCGGCCAACCGGCATGCGGATCGCCTGCAAGCCACCGACATCGCGGCAGGCTGAACGGCAAACCGCAACCAGGCCGGCGGGCAGCGGTCGAAGTCGAAAGGCATCGGGCAAGGGAACGAGGATTCCGCATTGGAGCTTTGCAGTTTCGAGGTAGGACTCCACCGACCGGTATTCCTCATCGCCGGTCCCTGTGTCATCGAGTCCGAGGCGCTCGCGATGGAGACCTCTACGCGGCTCAAGGCGATCGCCGAGAACGTCGGCGTGCCGTTCATCTACAAGAGTTCCTTCGACAAGGCCAATCGGTCGTCCCACGAGAGCTACCGTGGACCGGGAATCGGCGAGGGACTGCGCATCCTCGACAAGGTGCGCCGGGAGGTGGGCGTGCCCGTACTCACGGACGTGCACGAAGACACGCCTCTCGACGAAGTCGCCGACGTGGTCTCCGTGCTGCAAACCCCCGCGTTCCTCTGCCGGCAGACCAACTTCATCCAAAACGTCTGCGCCCGCGGTTTGCCCGTCAACATCAAGAAAGGCCAGTTCCTGGCACCGGGGGACATGCGCCACGTGGTCGCCAAGGCGCGGGCCACGGGCAACGATCAGATCATGGTTTGCGAACGCGGCGCGAGCTTCGGCTACAACAACCTCGTCTCGGATATGCGTGCCTTGGCGATCATGCGTGATACCGGTTGTCCGGTGGTATTCGATGCCACCCACTCCGTGCAGATGCCTGGCGGATTGGGCGAGGTGTCGGGTGGCCAACGCGAGATGGTTCCCGTGCTGGCCCGGGCTGCGGTCGGCGCGGGTGTGGCGGGGCTATTCATGGAGACGCATCCCGCTCCGGAGCGGGCCTTGTCGGACGGTCCCAACGCCTGGCCGACGCCGTTGATGGAAGATCTACTCCGCGAACTGGCCGAACTCGATGCCGTCGTCAAGCGCCACGCGTTCCTGGAGGAGGCGGTGCAGACCGCCCAAGGCGCTCCCTGACGATGGGCGCGATCGAATCGGTCGTGGCTCGGGAAGTGCTCGACTCCCGGGGCAATCCCACCGTCGAGGTGGATGTCGTCCTCGATACCGGTGCTCGCGGATCGGCCTTGGCACCCTCCGGCGCGTCGACCGGCGCCCGGGAGGCCAAGGAAGTTCGGGACGGCGATTCGGGGCGATATCGGGGCAAGGGCGTGCTCGGGGCGGTGTCGTCCGTGAATGGCGAGATCGCGGCAGCGGTGCGTGGCTTCGACGCCGGAGACCAGGACGCCCTGGATCGTTGCTTGATCGACTTGGACGGCAGCGCGGACAAGGGCCGCCTCGGTGCCAATGCCATCCTGGCCGTTTCGCTGGCCAACGCCCGGGCGGCGTCGGTGGCCCGGGACGTGCCGTTGTTCCGCCACCTGCGGGATCTCCACGGTGGCAACCCCGAGACCCGGCTACCGGTGCCCATGATGAACATCCTCAACGGCGGCGCCCACGCCGACAACAACGTGGATGTCCAGGAGTTCATGGTGATGCCGGTCCGAGGGGGCTCGTTCGCGGAAGCGCTGCGTTGCGGGGTCGAGGTGTTCCACGCCCTGAAAGACACCCTGGCGTCCCGCGGCCTTGCCACGGCGGTGGGTGACGAAGGAGGATTCGCCCCTGATCTCGACTCCAACGCCTCGGCCCTCGAGGCCATCTCGGACGCCGTGCGAGGGGCGGGCTACGAGTTGGGGCGCGACGTGCTGTTGGCGCTCGACTGCGCCGCCTCCGAGTTCCACGAAGCCGGCACCTACCGGTTGGCGGGGGAAGGCCGGTGTCTTAGCGCCGAGGAGTTCGCGGACTACCTCGGCGGACTGCTCCGGGATTTTCCGATCATATCCATTGAAGACCCTTTGGACGAAGACGACTGGGCGGGGTGGCAGGCGTTGACCAGGCGCTTCGGGACGCGGACCCAATTGGTGGGCGACGATCTGTTCGTGACCGATCCGGCGACGCTTGCCCGCGGCATTCGGGACGGGGTCGCCAACGCGATCCTGATCAAGCCGAACCAGATCGGGACGCTGACGGAAACCCTGTCCGCCATCCGCACCGCCACGGCGGCCGGCTACCGTACCGTCATCTCCCATCGTTCGGGGGAGACGGAGGACACGACCATCGCCGACCTGGCGGTGGCAACCGGTGCCGGACAGATCAAGACCGGTGCCTGCTCGCGTTCGGAGCGGGTTGCGAAGTACAACCGGCTGCTCCGTATCGAAGAACTGCTCGGGGCCGGTGCGGAATACCGAGGTCGGGCGGAACTGCCCGAAGGAGAGGGGTGGCAGTGAACGCGCGCGCGCCGATGATCTTCGCGCTGGCCGGTCTCGCCGTGTTGGCGGTCTTGCTGTTTCGGTTCTGGTTCAGCGAGTCCGGATGGTTCGCGGTACGCGATCTCGAGGCCAACGTCGCCGCCCAGGTGAGCCAAACCGCCCGCCTCGCCCAACGCAATCGGGTTCTGGCGGCCGAGGTGATGACCATGAAGGAAGAAGGCAACGAGGGCGTTGAAGCGCGGGCGCGCGCCGAACTCGGCATGGTCGCCGAGGGCGAGATCTTCTACGTGGTGGTCGATCCGGCCGAGCCCGGGGCGCAGGCGCCGTGAAACACTTCAACCTGGAGGGCATCGGGATGACCTCCCGCCGTACGCGGGACCGGCTGGTTCAGCGGCTGCGGTCCAACGGCATCGTCGACGAGCGGGTCCTCGACACGATCGCCGCGGTACCGCGCCACATCTTCGTGGACGAAGCGCTCGCGCATCGTGCCTACGAGGACTCGGCGCTGCCCATCGGCCACGGCCAGACCATCTCCCAGCCGTACCTGGTGGCGGCCATGACCGCCGCGCTCCTCGCCGGTGGCGACGGCCCGCCGGGCCGGGTGCTCGAGATCGGCACGGGTTCGGGATATCAGACGGCGATACTCGCGAGCCTCGTGGCGGAGGTCTACTCCATCGAACGCATCGCGGGCTTGCTGGAGCGGGCCCGGGACCGGCTGCGCGCACTCGGCGTCCGCAACGTCCAACTCAAGCACGGCGACGGCAATAGCGGTTGGCCGGCGAAAGCGCCGTTCGACGCCGTGATGGTGACCGCGGGCGCTTCGCATATCCCGGACGCGGTGATGGATCAGATGGCCGATGGCGCACACCTGGTGATACCCGTGGGCAAGGGCGACGTGAAGGATCTCAAGCGCCTGCGGAAGTCGGGCGATGCGTGGCGCCAGGAAACGCTCGACCAGGTCCGCTTCGTGCCGCTGGTCCGGGGCATTGCGCGTTGAACGACGCCACGGGACCGGTAGCGTCGCCGGCTGGACACTCGCATCCCGGGGTATTCGCCCGCGGGCTGGCAATGGGGATGGCCGAGGCGGTGCCGGGGGTATCCGGCGGCACCATCGCGTTCATCAGCGGAATCTACGACGAGTTGGTCACGTCGATTGCCTCGTTCTCGCATACCTCGGCCTCAACCCTGCTCCGCGATGGCTGGCGGGCGTTCGCGCGTCGGCACCACCTCGGTTTCCTGGGCGTTCTCGGCGGCGGGATGGCCGTCGGCCTGCCGCTTACCCTGATGCTGGTCGTGGGGCTTTTGGAGTCCCACGGCACCTATGTCATGGGATTCTTCTTCGGGTTGATCGCCGCCTCGGTATTCCACGTGGGCCTTCAGTCGAGTTGGCGTTGGCTGCTGTCACTGGGACTTCTCGGCACCCTGGGCGGCATGCTGCTGGGGACCCTGGACAACGCGTCGGTCGGCCAGCAGACGTCGATGATCTTCGTGGCCGGGGCGCTGGCAGCCACCGCGTGGATTCTACCGGGGGTGTCGGGCGCCTTCGTGTTGCTGCTCCTTGGACTCTACCAGCCGATGGCGAAGGCATTGCTCGGTGCGGACTTCCCGGTGCTCGCCACCTTCGCCGCCGGTTTGGCGATCGGCGTCGTCTGCTTTTCCAAGCTCCTCGCCTGGCTGCTCGACAGAGTGCGGCATGCGGTACTTGCCGTGCTCACCGGCCTCATGGCCGGCTCGCTGGCCCAGTTGTGGCCGTGGCGCGAGACTGGCTTCGCCGACACATGGGTGCCGGGCGTCGCGGGTGCCATGGCCGTTGGTGCGCTTCTGGTTGCCGTTTTGGGCTTCGTGTCGGCACGGCGCGAGGACGGCTGACGTGACGATGGGCGCAACCCCGGCGGCTCGCCTCGCCTTGTGCTGTGCGGTGATGCCGGTTCTGTTGGCGGCTTGCCTAGCCCACCCGCCGGCACCGGTATCCGAACGGTCGCTGGTCGTCGGACCGACCCCCGCCGTCTACACGGTCAACAAGTACGACACCCTCTATTCGGTGGCATGGCGCTACGAACTCGACGTCGATCGGTTGGCCGAACGCAATGGCATCGAGCCGCCCTACCTCATTCGGCGGGGACAACGCATCCTGCTCAAGGGTACGACGCCGCCGGACCCCTCGGACGTCCCGCCGAGTGCGCCCGTTCCGGGCAAGCCGGCGCCGGCACAACCTGGCGTGGAGTCCGGAAAGCCGATAGGCGATACCAAGTCCCCGCCCGCCAAGCCGACAGCCGTGCCAGCTGCAAAGCCCCTCGGCGAACGACCGGTCGTGGTCACCTCAACCCCAAAGCCGCCACAGTCGGCTACGCCAGCGCCGAATGCGGCCCCCGTCAAGTCACCGCAGACCGCGACGCCCGTCAAGCCACCGCCAACTGCGACGCCCGTCAAACCCCCGCCGGCCGCAACGCCCGAAAGACCGCCGCAGGCCGCAGCGCCCGCCAAGCCCGCGTCGCCGACACCCCGCCCGCCGACCTCGGGATCCGGCGGGTGGGGACCTCCCGTCGACGCGAAACCCTCGCGCGGGTTCGGCGGCGGTTCGAAGGGCTATGACTACGCGCTGCCGAACGGAACCCTGATCCGGTCGGCGTCCCCGGGAACAGTGGTCTACGCGGGACCGGCGGGGCCTCGGATCGGCCCGTTTCGCCACCTTGTGATCGTGGAACCGAGACAGGGCATAATGGTCGCCTATGGCGTCAACCTGCAGCCGAGCGTGAAGCTCGGTGACAACGTTCGCCTCGGCGACATGATCGCGCGAGCCGGTCCGGGCAGGTCCGGCGGCCAGTTCCATTTCCAGGTTCGGGAACGCGGCACGCCGGTCGACCCCGCCAAGTTCATTCGCGGATAGCGCCGCGGCACCGCCATTTGCCCGATCACCAATCCGCCTTGGGCAATGGCGGGGTGGCATTCGCTTGAGAACCGAACCGGCGCGAGTAGAATACCGCCTCCTCTGTTCGGGAGTGCCTCGATGACGTTTCTAGTCGGCGAGAACTGCATCAAGTGCAAGTTGACCGACTGCGTGGAAGTCTGCCCGGTGGACTGCTTCTACGAAGGCCCCAACATGCTCGTCATCCACCCGGACGAGTGCATCGATTGCGCGCTGTGCGAGCCTGAGTGTCCCGTGGACGCGATCTTCAGCGAGGACGAGATTCCGGAGGGCCAGGAAGAGTTTATGGATCTCAACGCCGAACTCGCCGAGATCTGGCCGAACATCAACGAGAAGAAAGACGCGCCCGAAGACGAAGCCGAATGGCGCGAGGTGACGGGCAAGCGCAAGTACCTCGAGAGGTAGCGCCTCGGACGTTCGCCCTACCGCTCGGGGTTGCGGTTTGGCGAGGGGTCTGATCCGCCGCCGGCTGCTTCCTTCAGGTCGTAGAGGACGGCGTGCGCATCCCTGGGCGACAGGGAATCCGGGTCGAGTTCTTCGAGGCGCTGCATCACTGCGGGTGCTGGACTCGCCGAGTCGCTACCTTCCACGTCGGCTAGGAGATCCTGGAAGAGGTCCATCTGCGGGGAAACACCGGCTTCGCGGTGGCGTTTCTCGAGTTCGGTCAGTCGCCGGCGCGCGTCGGCGAGTACCGCGCCCGGCACGCCCGCGAGTTTGGCGACCTCGATTCCGTAGCTCTGGCTTGCGGGCCCCTCCCGGACGCTGTGTAGAAACACCACCTCGCCTTGGTGTTCCACCGCATCGAGGTGGACATTGGCTGCGCTGTCTATTTCGGCCGGCAAGGCGGTCAGCTCGAAATAGTGCGTCGCGAACAGCGTGAAGGCCCCGATGGCGCGGGCAATGTGGTCCGCCGTGGCCCAGGCGAGGGCAAGACCATCGTAGGTGCTGGTCCCGCGTCCGATCTCGTCGAGCAGTACCAGACTGTGCGCGGTCGCGTTGTGCAGAATGTGGGCGGTCTCGCTCATCTCCACCATGAACGTCGAGCGGCCGCGCGCAAGGTCGTCGGAAGCGCCGATGCGGGTGAAGATCCGGTCGATGGGACCGATTCTGGCTGCCGTCGCCGGCACGAAACTGCCGGTATGCGCGAGCAGCGTGATCAATGCCGCCTGTCGCATATAGGTGGACTTCCCGCCCATGTTGGGGCCGGTGACGATCAGCATCCGTCGCGTGTCGGAGAGCGCTAGGTCGTTCGGTACGAACGGTTCGACGGACTCGGCCTCGACCACGGGGTGGCGACCGCCTTCGACAACGAGAACCGGCTCATCGGTCAGCACGGGCCTTTCGAAGCGATGGCGGTCGGCGGCGATCGCGAATGCGGCGAGGACATCCAGCCGGGCGAGTTCCCGGGCGGCGGCGCGAAGGCCGTCGAGACCCCTCTGCAGGTTGGCGATCAGGATGTCGAACAGGACACGCTCGCGGCGCAGGGCCTGGGCCTGGCTGGTCAGCGCTTCATCCTCGAACCGCTTGAGCTCCGGCATGATGTAGCGCTCGGCGTTCTTCAGGGTCTGCCGGCGCACGTACTCCGCGGGCATCTCGGTCGCGACGGCGCGCCCGGCCTCGATGTAGTAGCCGTGCACGCGGTTGTAGCCGACCTTAAGGTTCGCGATCCCGGTGCGCAGACGTTCGCGGGACTCCAGGTCGGCGAGCCAGTCCGCCGCGTTCTCCGTCAAGTCCTTGAGACGGTCCAGTTCGGCGTCGTAGCCGCGGGCGAACACGCCGCCGTCGCGGATCGTGGCGGGCGGATCGTCAACCAGTGCGCCAGCGAGCTCCTTGCACTCGGAATCGAACGACGGCAGGGCGGCGAAACGCGCGGCCAGGTCTCGATCGGCGAGATCGCCGACTAGCCGGTGGGCGCCAGGCATGGCGCGGAGCGCGAGGCGCAGCCTGCCGAGGTCGCGAGGCGATGCATTGCCGAGGCCGATGCGGCTGGTGATGCGCTCCATGTCGCCGATATCCGACAACACCGAGGTCAACTCGGCTGCGGCCCCGCTGTCCCGGATCGACGCCACGACGGCCTGCCGGCGTGTGAGGGTTTCGTGATCGCGAACCGGGGCGTTGAGCCACGACTTCAGCAACCGTGCTCCCATGGCCGTCGCCGTGTGGTTCATTACCGAGAACAGGGTGCCTGTGGCGTCGCCGTCGAGCCGACGGTCGATCTCCAGGTTGCGCCGGGTCTGGGCGTCCATCACCACGGTCTCGGCTTCGGCAACGTGGTTGAGATGATCGACGAATCCCAGGGTTTGGCAACGCGCCGCCTGGGCATAGCGCAGCACGGCCGATGCGGCGCCGACGGACGCATCCGACGGTTCGAGGCCGAAGGCCCCGAGGTCGGCGACGCGGAAGTGGTCCATTAGGTGCCGCAAACCGAGACCGTTGTCGAACTCCAGCCCATCGCGCCGTTGCACAGGCAGTCCCGGGTCGACCTCGAGCTCTCCGGGCACGAGGACCTCGGCGGGCCTCAGACGCGCGAGAAGGGCGGCAAGTTCGGTTTGTCCCGCCGCGTCGCTGAACGAGAACTCCCCCGATGCCAGGTTCAACCAGGCGACGCCGTAGCCGGTGGGCGCGGGATTCACCCCGGCGAGGACGCTGTCGCGCTCCGGGGCGAGCAGTCCGTCTTCCGCCAGGGTTCCCGGCGTCACGACACGTTGCACCTGCCTCTCCACCGGACCGCGGGTGGTGGCGGGATCGCCGATCTGCTCGCAGATGGCGACGGCCTGACCCGCCTCCACGAGCTTGGCCAGGTAACCGTCGACGGCGTGGAAAGGAACCCCGGCCATGGGGATGGGGCTCCCGGCCGACTGCCCGCGTGCCGTCAACGTGATGTCGAGCAGGGTCGCGGCGCGCTTGGCATCGTCGTAGAACAGTTCATAGAAGTCGCCCATCCGGTAGAACAGCAGGGTGTCGGGGTAGCGCGCCTTGATGCGGAGGTACTGCTGCATCATGGGCGTGTGGGCGGCAAGGTCCATGGCCGGAGAGCGTAACCGTAGGGGACCGGCTTGTCCCGTCCCGGCGCGTCCCGCGGGCCCGTTTCGAGAAGGCTCCGCATTCTCGCTACGGGGAAGAGGAGGCGGTGGCGATGGGCTCGCCGGATGATGGCATGTTGCCTTCGTTGTGAGTTGACAGCCCGATTGCACGTGAGATTCGGCTGAAATTGACGACGTGCCTCTTGACGTTGCTACTGACCAAATATACAGTACCGCATCAGACGTTGGCCGCACCGATTGACGATTAGGAGACTCCCGTGCCGGACATAGCCAAAGACAAGGAACGTGCCCTTACCGCCGCCCTTTCGCAGATCGAGCGACAGTTCGGGAAAGGCTCGATGATGCGCCTCGGCGACCGCGAACTCGAGGCGGTGCCGTCGATCTCCACAGGATCGCTCGGACTCGACATCGCCTTGGGCATCGGAGGTCTGCCGAGGGGCCGCGTGGTGGAGATCTACGGGCCGGAATCATCGGGCAAGACCACCCTCACCCTGCAGGTGATCGCGGAAGCGCAGAAGCGGGGCGGCACCTGCGCCTTCATCGATGCGGAACACGCGCTCGATCCGATTTATGCCGAAGCCCTCGGCGTCAACACCGACGACCTGTTGGTGTCGCAGCCGGACACCGGCGAACAGGGCCTTGAAATCTGCGACATGCTAGTCCGATCGGGCGCCGTCGACACCGTGGTCGTGGACTCCGTTGCGGCCCTCACGCCGAAGGCGGAAATCGAGGGTGAAATGGGCGATTCCCACGTCGGTCTCCAGGCCCGGCTGATGAGCCAGGCGCTGCGCAAGATGACCGGCAATATCAAGAACTCCAATACCCTGGTGATCTTCACCAACCAGATCCGAATGAAAATCGGCGTCATGTTCGGCTCGCCGGAGACCACCACCGGCGGCAATGCGCTCAAGTTCTACTCGTCGGTGCGCCTCGACATCCGCCGCATCGGCGCCATCAAGGACCGGGACGAGGTCATCGGCAACGAAACACGGGTCAAGGTCGTCAAGAACAAGGTCGCGCCACCGTTCCGGCAGACCGAGTTCCAGATCCTCTATGGCAAGGGCATCTACCGCAACGGCGAGATCATCGACTTAGGCGTCGAGCAGGGGATCGTGGAGAAATCCGGCGCGTGGTACAGCTACCAGGGGGAACGGATCGGCCAGGGAAAGAAGAACGCCGCCCAGTGGTTGGACGAGAACCCGGAATCCCGGGATCGGATCGAGGATCGAATCCGCTCCGAGTTGCTACCCGGACGCTCTCGCCCCGGACGCACCGAGGACTCGGCAACATCAGCCGTCTCCGAGGGGGCAAGCGTTCACGAACTACGAGGCAGGGCGGTCTGATTTCGGCTTGCGGTGGCGAATCTCGAAAACTCGGAGACCGTACGGAACGCGGCCGTCAGGCTTCTCGCACGCCGCGAACATTCACGGCGCGAACTTGCACAAAAACTCGCGCAACGGGGTCACCCGCGTGATCTGATCGAGGATGTCATCGACGGCCTCGCCGATGCGGGGATGCAGTCCGACGAGCGTTTCGTTGAGACCTTCGTACGTTCCGCCGTCGCACGTGGCCAGGGGCCACTCAAGCTTCGGGCCCGTCTGCGCGAATGTGGCATCGAGGATGCTCTCGCGTCGGCAGCCATCGACCGCGACTTCGACGACTGGCGGGGCCTCGCATCTTCCGCCGTGGCCAAGCGCTTCGGTCCGGCACCGCCGGTCGACCGCGCGGACTGGGCGAAGCGCGCCCGGTTCCTGGCCAGCCGGGGTTTTTCGTCGGACATCGCGGCGCGCGCAATCGGCGATTTCGAGGGGTTGTCGTAGGCCGGGGCTTGTTGCCCGCCGGGTGCCGACGTTGGGCACTCTCCCGGGCGACCCGTAGGGTTGTCCCCGCCCGACGCCGTGCGTTTCCTCGGGCGAGCGCATTCCTCGCCCCGACGGTTGCCCATGGCGGCTTGGCAGCGGGGGAGGGGAGCGCGAACCTGCAAACGGTGCCACGAGAACACAAGTATACTTCCCGCCTTTTTTCGGGCCCGGTTCGGTCGTGAAGACCAACGAGATTCGCTCTGCCTTTCTCGATTTCTTCGAGCAACGAGGACACCGCGTGGTGCCGTCGAGTTCGCTCGTGCCCGCGAACGATCCCACCCTGCTGTTCACGAACTCGGGCATGGTCCAGTTCAAGGACGCTCTCACCGGGCGCGAACGGTTGGACTACCGTCGCGCGGTCAGTTGCCAGCGATGCGTCCGTGCCGGCGGCAAGCACAATGATCTCGAAAACGTCGGCTACACCGCCCGCCACCAGACCCTTTTCGAGATGCTCGGCAACTTCTCCTTCGGCGACTACTTCAAAGAGGACGCCATCACCTGGGCGTGGGAGTTCGTCACCGGCGTGCTTGCCCTATCCGAGAATCGAATTTGGGTCACGGTGCACCCCACGGATCACGAGGCGAGGGAAATCTGGATCCGGAGAATCGGCCTGTCGCCGGAGCGGGTCATCGACCACGAGGACAATTTCTGGGCCATGGGCGACACCGGCCCCTGCGGGCCGGATTCCGAACTGTTCTACGACTTGGGTCCGGACGTCACGGGCGGACCGCCAGGCAGCCCGGATGAGGATGGAGACCGTTTCTCGGAGTTCTGGAACCTGGTCTTCCCCCAGTTCGACCGCGCCGCGGATGGGACGCTAACGCCCCTGGCAACCCCGGGCGTCGATACCGGCATGGGACTCGAACGGGTGGCTGCCATCGTCCAGGGGGTCAAGAGCAGCTACGAGAATGACTTGCTCCGTCGCCTCGTGGTACGAGCGGGACGCTTTGCCCGGATGCGTGACGAGGGCGCAATGCTTGCGAACCCATCGCTTCGCGTAATTGCCGACCACGTTCGCACCGCCACGTTCCTGATCGGAGACGGCGTCTTGCCGGGCAATGAGGATCGGGCTTATGTATTGCGCCGGATAATCCGTCGTGCCCTGCGACACGGCCACAAGCTCGATATCCGGGAACCGTTCTTCCACCGCATGGTGGGGGACGTCGTGGAACTGATGGGCGACGCCTATCCCGGCATCGTTGCGGGCGCGGATGGCATCACCGAAGCCCTCGCAGACGAAGAGCGGCGGTTCGCGGCTACGCTGAGATCGGGCATGGTGCTCCTCGACGGCGCCATCGCCAAACTCGGCGACTCGACCATCCCGGGCGACATCGTGTTCAAGTTGTACGACACGTATGGCTTCCCTCCCGACCTGACGGCCGATGTGGCGCGGGAGCGGGGCTTGGCGGTCGACCAGGCGGGTTTCGACCGTGCGATGGAAGCCCAGCGCGAGCGGGGACGAGCGGCCGCCTCCCGTTTCAGCGCGAGTCTGGAACAGAGCATTCGTGTGGACTCGAAGGTTGCCTTCTCGGGGTATTCGCAGCACGAAGGTCAAGCCAGTGTGGTTGGCTTGTTCGAAGACGGTGTCGAAGTAGCCACACTAGGACGGGGTGCCACCGGCATCGTCCTGTTGGACGAGACGCCCTTCTACGCCGAGGCGGGCGGCCAGGTCGGCGACCGGGGCGTGATTGGCTCCCGGGATGGCGGCGTCCGCTTCGAGGTCGACGATACGACCCGGGGCGGCGACCAGCATCTGCATCACGGGCGCCTGGTCGCGGGTACGCTTCGGTCGGGAGATCACGTCGTGGCGGCCATCGACGGTGAGCGACGCGGGGAAACCGTACTCAACCATTCCGCGACGCACCTCCTGCATGCGGCGTTGCGCGAAGTCCTCGGCAGCCACGTGGAGCAGAGAGGATCGCTGGTGGCGCCTGACCGCCTGCGCTTCGACTTCAGCCATCCGAAGCCGGTGACGGCGTGCGAACTGCAAAGGATCGAAGCCCTCGTCAACGATCGCATCCGCGACAACACCGAAACCGGCATCGAGGTGATGGACTTCGACGATGCCCTTGCCAAGGGCGCCATTGCGCTGTTCGGCGAGAAATACGCTGATCGCGTACGCGTACTGACCATGGGGAACGGCTTCTCGGTCGAACTCTGCGGTGGTACCCATGTCGCACGGTCCGGCGATATCGGTGTCTTCCATATCGTCTCGGAAGAGGGCGTGGCGGCCGGTGTGCGCCGTGTCGAAGCCGTGACCGGCGCACACGCGCTTGCCTGGTTCACGGACAGCGAACGCCGGCTCGAGACCGTGGCCGCCGTCGTTCGGGGAACGCGGAGCGACGTGGATGCCAAGGTTCGGCAGTTGGCCAGCCGGGCGCGGGACCTGCAGAGGGAGGTCGAGGAACTCAACGCCAAACTTGCAGCCGGTCGCGGTGCGGATCTCGCCCACGGGGCGGTGGAGGTCAACGGGATCCAGGTGTTGGCTGCCAGGGTCGACGGCGATCCGAAGTCGCTACCCGCGACCATGGACAGCCTTCGCGACCGACTGGGCGACGCCGTGGTGGTGCTCGGCCACGTCGGTGCCAAGGTGAGTCTCATCGCCGGCGTCAGCAAGAGCGTGTCGTCCCGGGTCAAGGCCAGCGACGCGGTGCGTTTCGTGGCCGAACGGGTTGGTGCACGCGGTGGCGGTCGCCCCGAGATGGCACAGGCCGGCGGGGGCGACCGGCCGGATCAACTGAACGCCGCGCTGGAGGCCGTCGCGGACTGGGTGCGCGAGCGCACCGGTTCGTCCTGACGTCCGACGTGTCCCGTTTGCTGGTTCAGAAGTTCGGCGGCACGTCCGTGCGGGACGTCGAACGCGTCAATGCCGTGGCCGACCGGGTCGCCGCCAGCGTCGCTTCCGGCGACCGGGTGGTGGTGGTCGTGTCCGCCATGGCGGGCGAGACGGATCGCCTGGAGGGACTCGGCTTTGACATGTCGCCACGGCCCCCGGCGCGGGAGATGGATGTGCTCCTCGCCGCCGGGGAGCAGGTGTCCATCGCCCTGCTCGCCATGGCCCTCATGGATCGCGGTTGCCAGGCCCGCTCCCGACTCGCGGCACAGGTGGGCATCCGCACCGACGACAACCACACCAAGGCCCGCATCGAGGCGATCGACGTCGAGGATCTCAATGCGGACATCGCGGACGGCGTGATTCCCGTGATCGCCGGATTCCAGGGCATCGGCCCAAACGGCGATATCACGACATTCGGTCGTGGCGGCTCGGACACCACCGCCGTGGCGGTGGCCGCGGCCCTGGAGGCGGACGAATGCCAGATCTACACGGATGTCGAGGGGGTCTACACCGCCGACCCGCACATCGTTGAGAACGCCCGCCGCCTGGACGCCGTCACGTTCGAGGAGATGCTGGAACTCGCGAGCCTCGGCGCCAGAGTGTTGCATTCGCGCTCGGTGGAGTTCGTCGGCAAGTACGGCGTTCCCTTGCGGGTCCTGTCGAGCTTCCGCGAAGGTTCCGGCACGCTCATCACGAGGGAGGACAGCCCCATGGAGCAACCACTCGTCTCCGGACTTGCGTACGCCCGCGACGAAGCCAAGCTAACGGTGCTTGGCGTACCCGATGTTCCCGGCGTGGCGTCGAAGATCCTCGGACCCATCGGTGCCGCGTCCATCGAAGTGGACATGATCGTGCAGAACACGGGGGCGGATGGCTCCACGGACCTGACCTTCACGGTTCGGCGCGCCGACTACGAAAGCGCCCGGGAGATTCTCGTGGACACCCAGAAGGCCTTGGGCGCACGGGGGATCGAGGGCGACGACCGGATCGCCAAGGTCTCGGCGGTGGGTGTGGGCATGAAGTCCCACGCCGGTGTGGCGACGCGGATGTTCGACGCCCTGGCTGCGGAGAACATCAACATCCAAATGATCTCGACCTCGGAGATCAAGATCTCCGTCGTCGTGGCGGAGCGCTACCTCGAACTCGCCGTGCGTGCCATCCACGACGCCTTCGCGCTCGGCGAGACACCGGCTGTGGAGGACGCCTGAGCAGCGTGTGCGTAGCCTGTGGAGAACCCCTGAATTAAGGGGGTGTTAAGACGCGCCAAACTAGTCCACAATCGGGCGTGACATTGATCTACGGGCCTACCGCCACAACAGAACAATCTAGGTAGACGTCGCGGATCATGCCAAGGGCACGGACGGCAATGGACGGATTGCCGCTGTGAGGATGAAGGAAGCAATCATCCGGACACAGGCCATAGGACAAGGACTTAAGGCAAGGGAGGTCGGCACATGTTGATCCTAACCAGACGCGTTGGGGAGACCCTTATGATCGGCGACGAAATCACCGTCACCGTGTTGGGGGTCAAGGGCAACCAGGTTCGAGTAGGCGTTAACGCACCGCGCGATGTCGCCGTCCATCGAGAGGAAATCTACCAGCGAATACAGGACGAGGAACCGAACCGGGTCAGTACGCCCGTGGGATCGTAGGGGCGACCCTTACGCGCCTAGAGTCCAAGCAGTCGCCCGTGCCGAATGCACGGCGTTGGTTCGGCGCGGACGGGACAAGCGTCCCCTAGGGCGAGGGTTCGATCGTCGACGTGGCCCAACCGTGGGGATCGAACTCCGCCCCGATCCTGTAGAGATGCTCGTCCTGGAATCGGCAGGTTAGCTTCTTCAGCCACGTGCCGGCCTTGTGGCTCATGTCGCAGGTAACCCTATTCGCCCGGCTGCCGTACCGGTCGTTGTAGAGGCGTATCCGATCTTCGAGGGCAGGCCGTTGCTGATCGGGGATCTTGGCCCATAGGGCCTTGAAGTAGTTGCGGATTTCCGGGTGCGTGTCACCCGTTGCGGCCACCCCAAGCCAAGCCACCGCGGCTTGCGGATCCTGGGGTACGCCGTCAACCCCCTGTTGAAGGATAAACCCGACCCGTGCTTGGGCGAACTTGAAGCCACGCCTCGCGGCAGCCAGCAGATGCGGCAACGCCTCGGCGTACTCCTGCTGCCGATAGAGGATCGAGCCTTGCAGCCGCGACTGGTAGATACCCATCATTGTCTCGAGGTTGACGACCTGGTGGCGATCGTCCGGTCGGCCCCTGACGATGATCTCTTCCTCCACGTCGTCGAGCCCCGGGTCGACCGTGACCCGTTCGGCGCCGGTGCCATTGGCGGCCACCAGCAACGCGAAGGCGATGCCGCAACCGCAATGGATCGTTCTCGAGGGCATTCGAATCAACGAGGGCTCGACCTCGTCGAGTATCGCGCCGTCAACTGACGAGTCAACCCCCGAGCACTTCAAGTGCCGACGGTAGCTTCAGGCCGAATGCGCTGGCGCAGTCGAGGGCTTCGGCGTAGCCGGCGTCGGCGTGCCGCACGACCCCGGTGGCGGGGTCGTTCCACAGCACCCGCGAGATGCGCTCGTCGGCGGCCGGCGTGCCGTCGCAGCAGATCACCAGCCCCGCGTGTTGGGAGTAGCCGATTCCGACACCGCCGCCGTGATGGACGGAGACCCAGGTGGCACCCGATGCGCAATTCACGAGTGCGTTCAGGAACGCCCAGTCCGAGACGGCATCGGAGCCATCCTTCATCGCCTCGGTTTCTCGGTTGGGGCTTGCCACGGACCCGGCATCCAGGTGGTCGCGCCCGATCACGACCGGGGCCTTGAGTTCGCCGTTGCGCACCATCTCGTTGAATGCCAAGCCGAGCCGGTGCCGATCGCCCAGACCCACCCAGCAGATCCGCGACGGCAAGCCTTGGAAGCGAATGCGCTTGCTAGCCATGTCCAGCCACCGGTGCAGGGCAGCATCCTCGGGCAGGAGTTCCTTGACCTTGGCATCGGTTCGATGGATGTCCTGCGGATCGCCGGACAGCGCGGCCCAGCGAAACGGACCCTTGCCGCGGCAGAACAGGGGTCGGATGTAGGCCGGGACGAATCCGGGGAAGTCGAAGGCGTTCGAAACGCCCGCCTCCAGGGCCATTTGGCGGATGTTGTTGCCGTAGTCCACCACGGGAATCCCCCGCTCCCAGAAGTCGAGCATCGCGCGCACCTGCACGGCCATGGACGCCTTGGCCGCTCGTACAGTGCCGTCAGGATCGTCGCGTCGACGCTGGTCGTGCTCCTCGACGGTCCAGCCCAACGGCAGGTAGCCGTTCTGGGGATCGTGGGCGGAGGTCTGGTCCGAGACCGCGTCCGGCGCGTAGCGTTCGTCTCTCGCCGAGCGCCGCGCAATCTCCGGAAAGATCTCGGCTGCATTGCCGAGCAAGGCGACCGAAACGGCGTCACCCCGGCTGCACGCATCGGTGACCATCGCGACCGCTTCATCCAGGCCTTCGGCCTGCTTGTCGAGATAGCCCGTACGCCGCCGGAAGTCGATCGCCGTCTGCCGGCACTCCACGGCGATCATCGAGCCACCGGCCATGGTGCAGGCGAGTGGTTGGGCACCGCCCATGCCGCCAAGGCCGCCGGTGAGGAACCACTTGCCGACCAGATCCCCACCGAAATGCCGGCGACCCATTTCGGCGTAGGTCTCGTAGGTGCCTTGCACGATTCCCTGGCTGCCGATGTAGATCCACGAGCCCGCCGTCATCTGTCCGTACATCATGAGGCCCTTGCGGTCCAGATCGTTGAAGTGCTCCAGGGTGGCCCAGTGGGGCACCAGGTTGGAGTTCGCGATCAGCACCCTCGGCGCATCCGGAAACGTACGCAACACCGCCACGGGCTTTCCCGACTGCACGAGTAGCGTCTCGTCCGACTCCAGAGCTTGGAGGGTGGCAATGATCTTCTCGAAGGCTTCCCAGTTGCGGGCCGCCTTGCCGCGACCGCCGTAGACGACCAGTTCGGCGGGGTTTTCCGCGACCTCGGGGTCGAGGTTGTTCATCAGCATGCGCATCGGGGCTTCGGTAAGCCACGACTTGCAGGACAGCGCGGTTCCTCGGGGTGCGCGGATGGTTCTGGCGTCCGTTTTCATGCTGTGAGCGCGCTTCGGGGAATGCCTCTCTTGAACACCTGTCGGCAGGGGTTGTGGCCCAGCGAATAGCTGAGTTCGGCCGGTGACTGCACGTCCCACACGGCGAGATCCGCCAACTTGCCGGGCTCGACCGCCCCCCGGTCGTCGAGGCCCAGAGCCCGTGCCGCATGGAGCGTCGCACCTCGCAGCGCTTCCTCCGGGTTCAGTTCGAACAACACGCACGCCATGTTCATGGCCGCCAGGATCGAGAGTACGGGTGAGGTCCCCGGGTTGTGGTCGGTGCTGACGGCCATCGGCACGTCCCCGGCGCGCAGCGCGTCGACCGGGGGCTTGCGTGTCTCGCGGAGGTAGTACCAAGCGCCTGGCACGAGCACCGCAACCGTACCGGCGGCAGACATGGCGGAGACGCCGGCGTCGTCCAGGTACTCCAGGTGGTCGCAGGACAGGGCACCCATGCTCGCGGCCATCGCAGCGCCTCCGCAGTTGGATAGCTGCTCTGCATGCAGGCGCAGGGGAAGCTGCCGCGTTTGGGCGCTCTCGAATAGGGTCCGCACCTCGTCGGCGGTGAACGCCACGCCTTCGCAGTAGGCGTCGACCGCGTCGGCCAACCCTTCCGCGGCGACGGCCGGCAATACGGTGTCGATCAGTAGCCGCACATAGGCTTCCCGCCGGTCCTTGTACTCGGGTGGCAGGGCGTGGGCGCCGAGGAACGTGGCCACCACGTCGACATCGGGCGCTTCGCCGAGCTCCCGCGCCACGCGCAGCATGCGCAGCTCGGTCTCAAGGTCGAGCCCGTAGCCGGATTTGACCTCGACCGTGGTAACCCCTTCGGCCAACAGCAACTCCAGCCGGGCACGGGTGGTCGCCAGCAACTGCTCGTGGTCCGCCTGGCGGGTTGCGCCCACGGTGGAGACGATGCCGCCGCCCCGCCGGGCTATCTCCTCGTAGGACGCGCCCTTGAGCCGCAGAGCCCACTCGTCGGCCCGGTTGCCCGCGTAGACCAGGTGCGTGTGACAGTCGATGAGGCCGGGCGTCACCAGGCGAGTGTGCAGGTCCACGGGCCTTTCGTCGGGTTGGGGGTTGCGATCCGCCGCCGGCCCGACCCAGGCGATGTGCTCGTCGCGGACCGCGACAGCCGCATCATCGATGAGACCATAGGGCGTGCCGGTGCCCATCGTCGCGACTCGGCAATTGGTGAGGTAGTACCGCATGCTCGCCCCTCGTGGCCTTTGGCCGGAACCTTGGCGATCTGGCCGCGATTCTGCTCGGCGTTCGCCGCAAGTTCAATGTGAACGAAAGTCCACTTCCACGGCTTCGAAACGCATGTTCCGCGCCCAGTGAATCTGGTGAAATAGCGCCGCGTACAGTCGGCTCTTGAGGCGTGATGAAGTTGCTGTTCGCGAAGATGCTGACGCACCAGGGCTGGGCCCGCGACGTGCTGGTGGAAGCCGACCGGGAAGGCATGATCGCCAGGCTCACCCCGCGTGCCGCCGATCCAACCGCGCGGCGCATAGTCGGCGCGGCAATCCCTGGCGTGCCCAATGCGCACTCCCACGCCCATCAGCGCCTGTTGGCGGGTCTCGCGGAGACGGGCGGCGGCCGTGGCGACTTCATGCGCTGGCGCGAACTGATGTACCGAGCGGTACGTCGCTTCGACCCGGACGGATTCGAGGCGGTGGCGACCCTGGCCTACATGGAAATGCTCAAGGCAGGTTATACCGCGGTCGCCGAGTTCCACTACCTGCACCACGACCAAGACGGGTCGCCCTACCCGCAACCCGCCGAGATGGGGCTGCGCTGCCTGGCGGCGGCGGCGGAGGCCGGGATCGCGGTCACGCTGTTGCCGGTTCTCTATGCCTACGGCGGTTTCGGCGCGCGGCCCGCCGACCCGGAGCAAGCTCGCTTCGTGTGCGAGGCCGGGTTGTACATGGACATCTTCACCGCCCTACACGGGGCCGTTGGCGGGCTGACGAGCCAAAGGGTGGGGTTCGCGCCGCACTCCCTGCGCGCGGTTGACACAAGGCTCATCCGGGAGGTGCTGGCGAGCGTGCGCGATGTCGACCCCGGCGCCCCGGCACACATCCACGTCGCGGAACAACGCTCAGAGGTTGAAGCCTGTCTCGATTGGTGCGGTGCCCCGCCCGTGCAGCACCTATTGGACGAGGTGGACGTGGATCCGCGATGGAACCTCGTCCATGCCACGCACATGAACGACGACGAACGCGCGGCGCTGGCCAACACCGGTGCCACGGTGGTCGTATGCCCGACCACCGAGGCGAACCTGGGGGACGGCGTGTTCGGTGCCGGTGAGTGGCTTCAACGAAACGGTCCGATGGCGGTCGGTTCGGATAGCCAGGTGACGATCTCCCCCAGCGATGAACTCCGCGCCCTCGAGTACACGCAAAGGCTGGCTACCGAGACCCGCTTGGTGCTGTTGACCGAGGGCGGTGGCTCGGTGGGAAGACGCCTGCTCGACGTTGCGCTCGCGGGAGGCGCGGCAAGCATCGGGCAGCGGTGTGGCGTCTTGGCGGAAGGACAACGGGCGGACATCGTCGTGTTGGACGAAGACCACCCGGCGTTGATCGCAAGGGACGGTGACGATTTGCTCGATGCGTGGGTGTTCTGCGGCGGCACCGCCTGCATCCGCGACGTGTTCGTCGGCGGCCGGCAGGTGGTGAGCGATCATCGCCACGTCAACGAAACATCGATCATCGACGGCTATCGAGACGCGGCGGAGTCGCTGCTGCAATGACTGGCGCCGGTCTTGTACTTGGCGACGAGCCGCTCGGCCTCGAGACGATTGCCGCGGCGTTGAACGGGCCTGTCGAGGTTTCTTTGCACCCGGAGGCGGTCACCCGTGTCGAGGCTGCCCACAGGGTCCTGCTGCAGACCGTAGCCACGGACGCGCCGGTCTACGGTGCCAACACGGGCTTCGGACGCCTGGCGTTGAAACGGATCCCGGCGCGGGATCTGCGCACGCTACAGCTCAACCTGGTGCGCTCGCACGCTGCGGGTGTGGGAGAACCGATCCCCGACGGCGTCGTTCGGCTGGCCATGTTGTTGAAGCTGAACAGTCTGGCTGCCGGACATTCCGGGGCGTCGAGTCGCCTGCTAACGCTAATCGCACAGTGCTTGAACGAGGAGCTTCTGCCCGTCGTCCCGTCACAGGGTTCCGTTGGGGCCTCCGGCGATCTTGCGCCCTTGGCCCACCTGGCCTTGGTCTTCGTGGGACGCGGGGAAGCCCGATTCCGCGGCCGGGTTATGCCCGGCGCCGCGGCGCTGCGGGCGGCGGGCCTTGCCCCCTTGGAACTGGGTCCCAAGGAAGGCTTGGATCTCATCAACGGCACGCAGATCTCCGTCGCCCAGGCCTTGGCGGGACTGCTCGACGCGCGCCGCAACATGCACTCGGCGATCGTGGTGGGGGCTTTGTCGACGGATGCGTTCCAGGCGACCGACGCCTTCGCCGATCCCCGCCTTAACGCGCTCAAGGCCCACCCCGGCCAAATTGCCGTCGCGACCGCGCAGCGACGATTGCTCAAGGGCAGCGCGATTCGGGCCTCCCACGTGCACTGCGACCGGATTCAAGACCCCTATTCGTTCCGCTGCCAGCCCCAGGTCATGGGCGCTTGCCTCGATCTCATGGACGGTGCCGCGCGAACGCTCCTGATCGAGGCCAACGCGGTCACCGAAAACCCGCTGGTATTCGAAGATCGAGGGGACGTCGTATCCGGCGGCAACTTCCACGGCCAGGCCGTGGCGTTTGCCGCCGATACGCTGGCGCTTGCCATCGCCGAGACCGGTTCGCTGGCCGAGCGGCGCATCGCCGCCCTGGTGACCGGCGAGTTGAGCAGCCTGCCGCCGTTTCTCATGCCCGATCCTGGCCTCAACTCCGGCTTCATGCTGGCCCACGTGACGGCGGCGGCGCTCGTGAGCGAGAACAAGCAACTCGCTGCGCCGGCGAGTGTGGACAGCATCCCAACCTCGGCCAACCAGGAAGACCACGTCAGCATGTCCGCGCACGGCTCGCGGCGGCTTGCGCGAATGAACGCCAACGCCGCCGGCATCATCGCCATCGAGTGGCTGGCCGCCGCCACGGGCGTGGACTTGCTGCGTCCCCTGACGTCGTCCGCGGTGTTGGAGGAGGTTCACGCGCTGCTGCGCGCGAAGGTTCCGAAACGAACGGCCGACCGGGAGTTCGCCCCCGACATCGTTGCGGCACGGGCACTTATCGAGAGTGGCGTCCTAGTCCGTTTCGCGAGCGAATCAGGGTCTCGCAACTCCGCGTGACACGGGCGACGAACGGCGTGACTCCAGCCGATCTCTATTCCTGCGAACGGGGTTCGTCGGCGCTGATTCTCTCGATACCGCACTCGGGCGTGCGCCTGCCGGCGGGGTTGGCGCGGCGTATGACATCCAAGGCGCGTCGGTTGCCGGATACGGATTGGCGGGTGGATGAACTCTACGACTTCGCGGCAGAGATGGGGGCGACGGTCTTGAAAGCGCACTACAGCCGCTACGTGGTGGACTTGAACCGACCGCCTGGCGGGGACACGTTGTACCCGGACCGCCCGGTGACGGGATTCTGCCCGTTGGAGCTCTTCGACGGCACACCCGTATACCGCGAGGGTTGCGAACCTGACCGGGAAGAGATCGAACGCCGTCGCCTGACCTGCTGGCAGCCCTACCACGACCGCCTCGAGGCGGAGTTGGCGTACTCCTCGGAACGCCACGGCCATGCCGTCCTCTACGACTGCCATTCGATCGCCCCGGCGGTGCCCAGGCTCTTCGACGGGCACCTGCCTGCCCTGAACCTGGGCACCAACCACGGCTCGAGCTGTGCGTCGGCAATGCAGGATGCCGTAACCGAACGGCTTGACGATTGCGGCTACACGTACGCCGTGAACGGTCGCTTCGTGGGCGGCTACATTACCCGCCACTACGGGCAGCCCGAGCGTGCCCGGCACGCGCTGCAAATGGAGATCGCCTACGACGCCTACATGGACGGGGCGACGCCGGATACGTACAGCTTGCACAAAGCGGTTCGCCTCAAAGCGTGTCTGCAGCGAATCCTCAAGGCATTGGTGCCGCTTGACTGATTTGGCGGCCGTGGAAGAGTCCGCGGTGGCGAGTCAGGCGTTGACGGGCGATCGCAAGGGGTCGCCTCGAGGATCATGTCATGTGCGTAAGCTCGCGCAGGGTGTTGGCCAGCGACCGGTAGTCGTCGGTCCGCAGGGACGTTTGGCGCCACGCCAAGCCGATCTGGCGCGAGGCGGGCATCCCGAGCCGTGACAGCGAGATGTCCGTGCCCTGGGTGATCTGCGCGTCCACCGCGATCCTCGGTATCAGGGTGACGCCAATCCCCGCAGCCACCATTTGCACCAGGGTATGCAGACTGCTGGCTTCGAACTGCGCCCGGGCCCGTTCGTCGCCGATCCGGTAGACGTCGAGGGTGTGGCCGCGCAGACAGTGACCCTCCTCCAATAGCAGGAGTTCAGCACCCTTAAGCGCATCCCGCGAGATCTCGTCGGTACCGGCGAGGGGGTGGCTGCGGTGGCAGGCGAACAGGAACTCGTCCTCGCTGATGACATCGACGCTCAAGTCCTCGGTCTCGTACGGCAACGCGATCAAGGCGGCGTCGAGTTCGCCATCCTCCAGCCGGGCGAGCAGCGGCGCGGTCTGCTCCTCCCGGAGGTAGATCGTCAGCTCCGGAAATCGCTCCCTCAAGACGGGTAGCACGCGCGGCAGCAGGAACGGGCTGATTGTCGGGATGACTCCGAGGCGCATCTCCCCGGTCATCGGCGAGTGGGCGGCCCGTGCCACCTCCATGATCTCTTCCGCTTCGCGCAAGACCGCCTTCGCGCGCGCCGCGATCTGCAGGCCGACGCGGGTGATCACCACGGGTCGACTGGAACGCTCGGCGACCACGGTCCCGAGCACGGATTCGAGATCCCGCACACCGGCACTCAACGTCGACTGGGTGATATGGCAACGCTCCGCCGCACGGCCGAAGTGGCGTGTGTCGGCTAGGGAGACCAGGTACTGGAGTTGCTTCATGGTGGGTACGCGCTTCACCGGACATTCTCCTTCCTCAACCGGGGAACGTTCGTAAAATACGATTATCGTTTGAAATAATAATCGTTAGACACTGCCAAACTGAACTCGTACGCTCTCTGCAAGTGGGTCTTGTCGTCCGAAGGACGCGGCAAGGCCGTGCGTTTTGTTTGAAGGGAACCCATCATGAGCGAAAGCAAGTGCCCGGTAGCGGGCGGAACTCACCTGGCCGCTTCCGACGGCCACATGACCAACCAGGACTGGTGGCCGAACCGGCTGAACCTGGACGTCCTGCACCAGCATTCCTCGTTGTCCAATCCGGAGGACGAGGACTTCAACTACGCCGAAGCGTTCAAGACGCTCGATCTCGATGCCGTGAAAAAGGACCTCTTCGAGTTGATGACCACCTCGCAGGACTGGTGGCCCGCGGACTACGGCCACTACGGGCCGCTGTTCATCCGGATGGCCTGGCACAGCGCCGGCACCTACCGGATCGGCGACGGCCGCGGCGGCGGCGGCACCGGCAACCAGCGTTTCGCGCCTCTCAACAGTTGGCCGGACAACGCCAACCTCGACAAGGCGCGGGTGCTGCTGTGGCCCATCAAGCAGAAGTACGGTCGCAAGCTCTCCTGGGCCGACCTGATGATCTTCGCGGGCAACTGCGCCCTGGAGTCGATGGGCTTCGAGCCGTTCGGTTTCGGGGGCGGGCGCCCGGACATCTGGGAACCCGAGGACGACATCTACTGGGGCTCCGAGGACACCTGGCTCGGGGACAAGCGATACAGCGGCGTGCGTGATCTCGAGAATCCCCTCGGCGCGGTGCAGATGGGTTTGATCTACGTGAATCCGCAAGGGCCGAATGGCCAGCCCGATCCGGTCGCCTCGGGTCGCGACATCCGCGAGACGTTCGCCCGGATGGCGATGAACGACGAAGAGACCGTCGCCCTCGTTGCCGGTGGACACACCTTCGGCAAATGCCACGGCGCCGGCGACGAAGCGCTGGTGGGTCCGGAACCCGAGGGCGCGGCGATCGAGCTGCAGAGCCTCGGTTGGGCCAACGGCCATGGCACGGGCAAGGCCGGCGACACCATCACGAGTGGCATCGAAGGCGCCTGGACCACCAATCCGACGACGTGGGACAACGGCTATTTCGATGTTCTGTTCGGCTACGAGTGGGAGTGCGTGACGAGCCCCGCCGGGGCCTATCAATGGGTGCCCAAGGACGGCGCCGGCTCGGACACGGTGCCCGACGCCCACGATCCGGCCAAGCGGCATGCGCCGATCATGACCACGGCGGACATGGCCATGCGCATGGACCCCGTCTACGAGCCGATTTCCCGGCGTTTCCACGAGAATCCCGAGGAGTTCGCGGACGCCTTCGCCCGGGCGTGGTTCAAGATGACACACCGCGACATGGGTCCGCGCTCGCGCTACCTCGGCTCGATGGTCCCGGCGGAGGAACTCATCTGGCAGGATCCCGTCCCCGCCGTCGACCATGCGTTGATCGACGACGACGACGCCGCGGCGCTCAAGGCCAAGATCCTCGCTTCCGGCCTTTCCGTTTCCGAACTGGTCTCGGCCGCCTGGGCTTCGGCTTCAACCTTCCGCGGGTCCGACCTGCGCGGCGGCGCCAACGGCGGCCGTGTCCGCCTGGCACCCCAGAAGGACTGGGAGGCGAACCACCCCGATCAGTTGGCCAAGGTCCTCGGGGTCCTCGAAGGGATCCAATCGGAGTTCAACGGCTCGGCATCGGGCGGCAAGCGCGTCTCGCTGGCCGACCTGGTCGTCCTCGGTGGCTGTGCGGGCGTCGAGCAGGCGGCCAGTAACGCCGGGCATGACGTTACGGTACCGTTCTCGCCGGGCCGCACCGATGCATCGCAGGACAACACGGACGTCAACTCCTTCGCAGTCCTGGAACCGGCTGCCGACGGATTCCGCAACTACGTCAAGCAGCGATGGGCCATACCGGCCGAGCAGCTTCTCATCGACCGGTCGCAATTGCTGACGCTGACCGCACCGGAGATGACGGCGCTCATCGGCGGTATGCGGGTCCTCGGCACGAACGTCGGGGGATCGCAGCACGGGGTGTTCACCAACCGGCCGGGTGCGCTCACGAACGACTTCTTCGTGAACCTGCTCGACATGGGCACCACCTGGAAGGCGACTTCCGAGGCCGAGGACGAGTTCGAGGGGCGCGATCGCGCCACCGGCGAACTGAAGTGGACCGGCACCCGGGTGGACCTGATCTTCGGGTCGAACTCCCAGCTCCGGGCGCTCGCGGAGGTCTACGGATGCGCGGACTCCGAAGCGAAGTTCGTGGGTGACTTCGTCGGGGCCTGGAACAAGGTGATGAACCTCGACCGGTTCGATCTCGCCTGATCCCCAGGCGGAGGATGCTCGCCAGTGCTGCCGAGCATTCTTCGTCGACAACTAGGAAACCTCTGTTCAAGTCCGTCCCTGGACTTGAACAGTAGCGAAACAAATAGTTTCGCTCGCAAATTCAATGGCTTACGCCATCGAATTTGGCGGCACATCCCTGTGCCGCGCTAGGGAAGGTCTTGTTCAGACCTTCCCTAGACAACGTTCATTCGGGCGACCCTTGCCCTCGCCCGGATTCGCGACGGGCCGGGGTGGATGGGTCTCGACGTCGGAGTTTGCTTCGGGACGGACACGCCCGTCCCGTGCGGCGGTCGTCTCGTCGGTGTTGACGTTCGTGGCAGAGCAGAACTCGTTGCGGAGACGGTCGTACGACGCGTTGTGTATTTCCATGCATGGTCTGAATGATTATCATTCGAGCCATGAATGATTTCCTGCCGCGTGCCATTGAGGGCCGCCTCGCCAATCACCTGCGGGTGATGCCGGCGGTTGTCGTTAGCGGCGCCCGTCAGACGGGCAAGAGCACCCTCGCGAGACGACTCGTGCCGGAATCCAGGCGGTTTGCCACACTTGACGATCTCGACGTGTTGGATGCCGCCCAGCGGGACCCGACGAGCTTGTTCGGCGACGAACCGATTACGCTGGACGAGATACAACGCGCACCCGAACTGCTTTTGGCAATCAAACGCCGTATCGACGAGCAGCGTCGGCCAGGACAGTTCCTCCTCACCGGTTCCGCGAACCTCGCGTTGATCGCCCGGGTGTCGGAGTCATTGGCGGGGAGAGCCGGTTACCTGACGCTTTGGCCGATGACTCGGCGCGAGCAACTTGGCCTTGGCTGTACCGGTTGTTGGGACGAACTGCTCGCCGCGTCGGACTCGGCATGGAAGGACGTGGCGATGGCGCAACCCGCGGCTCGGGAAGAATGGCGGGATGTTGTGCGTCGTGGCGGGTTCCCGGATCCTGCAGTCCACTTGGCGGACGATGCCGATCGTGCGATTTGGTTCGACGGCTACCTGCGCACGTACTTGGAACGCGACTTGGCGGCACTGTCGTCCGTTGCGTCGCTCGTCGACTTCCGGCGACTGGTGCGTGCGGCGTGCCTACGGGTGGGTCAAGTCGCGAATCAGACGGAGATAGGACGCGATGTCGTACTCCCGCAACCGACTGTCCACCGCTATCTCAACCTGCTCGAGACCTCCTACCTGTTGGCGCGGCTACCGCCGTATGCCGTCAACCGAACCAAACGGCTCATCAAGTCGCCCAAACTCTACTGGTGCGACACGGGTCTCGCTCTACGAATCGGGGGTGCCGACCCTGCACCGGCCCACCTTGAGAACCTCGTCCTCTGTGACCTACTCGCTTGGCGCGAGTCGCGACCGGATCCGGCGGAAGTCACGTATTGGCGGACGACCACGGGCGAGGAAGTGGACTTCGTGATCGAGACGGGCGATGCGTTGTTGCCGATTGAAATCAAGGCGACGGCCAACCCTCGCCTACGGGATTGCACCCGGTTGCGTGTGTTTCGCCGTGAATACCCGGATCGCGCGCGCTCCGGCCTGCTCCTTCATGACGGCGACCGCGTCGAGTGGCTTGCACCGGACGTGCTTGCCGTACCTTGGTGGCGCGTGATTTGACCTGCTGCCACATGCGGCTTGCCGACGGCTCTGCTAGGCTGGTTTATCGACGTTCGCCAGCCATGGATCTGAAGTGCCCATAGACATCGACGGCGCAGTGCGCCGTATAACCGAGGACGGCTACGCGGTGGTGCCCGATTTCCTCGACGACCAAACCGTGGAACGCCTGAGACGGGGTCTCGCCCCCGTGTTCGATGCCATCGGCAGCCGCATGACGGATGACCATGGGCAACAGACGATCCATACCCACAATCTCCTGGCCAAGACCCGGGCCGTGGACGAAGTGCTCGTGGACGAGGGCCTGCTGGCGCTCATCGAAGCCGTCCTCGGTCCGGACTTCCAGCTATCGGGCGTCGCGGCCATGCGTCCCGCACCGGGGGATCGTCGCCAACGCATGCACCAGGACGACGGCCACTACCCGATCCCTCGGCCACATCCGCCGCTTATCGTCAACACGCTGATTGCGCTCGATCCGTTCACGGCCGAGAACGGCGCCACCGAGGTCGTGCCGGGAAGCCACCGACGGGTGGACCGGGTCGATCCCGACATGCCGACGGTCTCGGTGGAGATGCCCCTCGGCGCGCTGCTGCTTTGGGAAGGCGCGCTTTGGCATCGGGGTGGGGGCAACTCGACTGCGAACGAGTACCGACGCTCCATCAACCTCAACTTCAATCTGGCGTGGCTCAAACAACGGGAAAACCAGTTCATCGGCGTGCCATGGGACGTCGTGGTGGAGATGCCGGCGAAACTGCAGGCGCTGATCGGCTACAAGCTGACGAACTTCGGCCTGGGCACGGTGGACTACCGCAACCCCATCGAGACCGTCAAGCGCCGGCTTGTCGAGGCCAGCGAGGTCTCGTAGCGGCGACGCTGCGGTCGCCCGGAACACGTACGGCGGATCTGGCGGCTCGGCGGGGACAAGCCCGCCCTCTTGCGTGTGTTCGCGCCCGATGCGCCGCTCCCGTCGACAGGCGGTGGTAGGCTGCGGCGATGGTCAAGGCGCCCCAATTCGGCCTCAATCGATTTGATTGGACATCGACGGATGCCTTCGTGGCTGACGTGCAGCGGGCCGAACTGCTTGGCTTCGGGTATGCACTCATCCCCTGGAATCCGCTCTCGCGGCCCGACCCCTACATGCAACTCGCCGTCGCCGCAGGATATACGGAGCACATACGACTCGGGCTGCTGCTCGACAACCCGGTACTCCGTCATCCCGCCGCCTCGGCGAGTTCCATTGCGACACTGGACGAGGTCTCCGGCGGCAGGGCGATCCTGACCTACGGCATTGGTGACACCGCCGTACGTTGGCTGGGGCTACGACCCGCGAGGCTGGCGGAACTGGAGAAAGCCACGGTGCTGGCGAGACGCCTGCTCGCGGGCGAGGCCGTGGACGTGGGGGCCGTTCGGCCGGCTCGGATTCGACACGCGAGGCCCGTACCGGTCTGGATTGCCGCGGGCGGTCCGAAGACCCTCGAGATGGCGGGACGGGTGGCCGATGGAGTCTTCCTACGCGTCGGCCGTCACCCGGAGAACCTTCGCGTGGCGATTGGGCGTGTCCATCGCGGGGCGCGGGCAGCGGGGCGGAACCCCGACGACATCGGCATCGGACTGATCTTCCACACCGTCATGAGCGATCGCCCGGATGCGATCCGCGCCATCTCCCGGTCCATGGCGGCCGGCTACTACGAGTACTCGCCGGCGCTCTTCGAGATTCCCGGCCTGACCTGGGCCGGACCGCCGGTGGAGGCGTTGAAGAAACAGATCTACCCCGACTTTCACCATGCGTCGGATCTGGTCGAGTCCGGCAAGCTCGTCAGCTTCCTCGACGACGAGGTGGCGGACGCCTTCGCGCTGTTCGGCTCGGCGGAGGAGATCGCGGCGAAGTTGCGCGAGGCGATCGACCTCGTCGGGAGGGTGGATATTGTCGTACCCCATCCCGTCCCAACGCCGGCACCCGGGGCGAGTGTTCCCCGCTCGCTCCCGCAGGAGTTGACCGGAGCGGACTACAAGACCTGGTTCGCGCGGGCAGTGATGCCGATGGTCGTCGGGTAGGATAGCCCGTTAGACGAATCGCAATGGACGCAGGACCGGCAATGGATGAACAAGACCCGATCCCCACCGCCCGTTTGCACTGGACCCGGCTGGTGCTGGGCAGGGGCCACCCATTCATCATCATCGGCGCCTTGGCCCTCGTTGGCGCGACCACCTGCTGGTATTCGTTCCAGAAGATCGCCTCGCTCACGAAAACGCCCACCCGGTACTCGATGGACGTTTTTGTCGCCACCGAAGGATGCGCCGACCGCCCGATCCCGCTGCACGGCGAGATCGGTTCCTCGGGCCTTTCGATACTCGAAGCCGTGTTTATCGACGACGATGGCCGACCCGTGACCAGCGGTGGGTGCCGATTGAGATCGATACGACTGGTCAGCAATCTCGCGCTGCAGCCGTATGACGCTCTCGACGGGTCTCGCTTGATCCGGGTGATCGGCGCCAGTGCGGGGGTCTTCGCCGACCAGGAGAGCTGGATAGAAGGTCGTTATCTTCCCAGGGGTAGCGAGGAATTGGTCCGAGCTACGGTTCTGGACGGTGTGCTCACGGTGCTCGAGGACGATCTGCCGAATGGCGCGCCGTCTTTTTCGACGGGTGTTGAAGAGCGATGGACACCGACGGGCATCCCGGAACAGGCGATCGTCTATCAGGTCGCGTTCCTCGAGGACTGGCAGCCTACAGGCGTCGCCTTTACGTTCTCGCTACCCGAGAACGTGAAGACGTACTTCACTGTCTATGCATTTCAAGAGGAACAGGTAGAACGCGGGCCTCAAGAGGCGTCAGGAGATGGACGGTTGCCTGAGTCCACCTATAACCCCCTGGATATCTCGGTGTCCTTCCGGACGGACGACGTGTCCGTGGTTCGGGGCTCCATATCGGACTCGGGCGAAGCTCGGTCCATCGACGGGCAGATCCTGTTCGGCATCGAAAACAACGATGCGGAAAGCCGGCGGGAGAGTGGGAACGTCACGTATTCGGCGGTACTGGGTATCGGCATCGCCCTTCTGGTCGAGGCGTTCGTTATCCTGCTCGCCATCGGCGTGCGAGCACTGGTTGCACGGCTGGGCGCCGCCGCGACGTGATCGAGCGGCCGCTCGGGACACGGGCAAGCATGTCCTTGCGGGGTCCGTCGCCGGCTTTACTGGCCGGCAACGGCCGCTCCGCTCAGTTCCTGGGGCCTTCGATGTCGTAGGGGAACCGCGCGGGGTCCGCGCCGTGCGACTGGGCGAGCGCGCGCATCCAATCCCTGTCGTTGTCGATTCGAACGTCGAAGGATGTGTCCGCGACCGGCGAGAGCCCGGTCAGGTGGCGCAACGCACTCGCCGCTGGCGGATTGCCCTCGAACAGGAGCAACGCCGACGCGATCAGGAAGTGTCGCGCGTCGATGGTGCCGCCGTGGAGTTCCAGCGAGCCCGCCGGAGCGGGTTGACGATGACGCTTCGAGGACACACGCCCCCTTTACCTCCCGTATCGGCCTTGCTGGGGAAGGCCGGCTGAGGTCAGGCGCGAAGCACGCTCGGGCGCTACTGTAGCACCAGTGTTCGAGCCGGCGCCACACCACCGGCGCACATTGACTTCCAGTCCCACGTCCCTAGCCTGAAGGGGTCGGAGCAATCGAGTGGAAAAGAGGCGGGAGCACACATGAGATTCGGGTTCTATCTTCCGACCCGGGGTCCGCTGGCGGCACCCGACGCGATCGCGTCCATCGTGCGGGGCGGCGAGTCGATGGGCTACGCGAGCATCGTGATAGGCGATCACATCGTATTTCCGGTCGAGGTGGACTCCAAGTACCCGTATACGATCGAAGGTCGCTTCCCGGGACAGGGCGACGCCTTGGAGCAGCTTTCCCTGGTGGCATTCGTCGCCGGCATCTCCGAACACGCGCGCCTGGTCACCAGCGTCATGATCCTGCCTCACCGGAACCCGCTGGTCACCGCGAAGGTATTGGCAACCCTCGACGTGTTGTCCCAAGGACGCCTGACGGTGGGCGTCGGCGTCGGTTGGATGCGCGAGGAGTTCGAGGCGCTCAACGCAGCCGACTTCGGCAAACGCGGCAGGGTGAGCGACGAGTACCTCGAGATCTTCAAGAAGTGCTGGACCCGAGATCCTGTCTCCCACTGCGGGGAGTTCTATGCCTTCGAGTTACTGCACTGCCTGCCCCATCCGGTTCAGAAGCCGCATCCGCCGATCTGGATCGGGGGCCACAGTCGGCCTTCGTTGCGGCGGGTGGCAAAGTTCGGCGACGGTTGGCATCCCGTTGGCGCGACGGCGGCGTCGCCGCTACCGCCGAGAGAGTTCCGGGTGCTGCTCGATGAACTCAAGCGCCTTACCGATGCCGAGGGACGGGACCACGATTCGTTGACGATCGCCTTGAAGGCGCCGTCCTACGATCCGGGACGGATACCCCAGGGGCACGACCGTTTGCTGTTCACCGGCGAGCCGGCCGAGATCGCAGAGGACATTCGCGCCTACCAGGCGATGGGGGTCGACGAAGTGTCGTTCGACTTCCGTACGCCGCCGGTATCCAGGGCGCTCGAGCGCATGCACGGCTTCATGGACGAGGTGGCACCGCTAGTCCCGTAGGGCGATCCTTGCGGTCGCCCGATCAACTATTACGGTTCCCTAGGGGGCGGCTATCGCACCCGTAAGGTGCGTCCTCGGCCGCTTCGCCCAAGCGCAGACACAAGCGTGATCGGCGGTTCGCGGTCGCGTTACGGCAGTCTTGCCCAATTGACATTCGCCAGTAGCTCGGGCACGTGCTCCTCGCAAAGCGCCTCGCGCACTCCGGCGAACGCCGGGTCGTCGACGCGGTTGTGCAGTTCATCCGGATCCTGGGCCATGTCGTAGAGGTCCAGCGGTTCTCGCGTGCGCGTGTTGACGGTCATCTTGTAGCCCTCGGTCAGCACCATGGAGTACGGATCCCGCCCGGCGAACTCGCTCAATACCGCCGTTCGGTGTTGTTGGGCGTTCGGGCCCGTCCGCCCGGCGTGGATCAGGGGCACGAGGGAACGCCCCGGACTGCCCTCGATGGCCTCGGCACCGGCGGCGTCCATCAGGGTCGCGGCGATATCCAGATGGTCAGTGAGGCCATCGCTCACCCAGCCGTCGACACCCCCGGGAGGACGCACGATGCAGGGCACCTTGACCGCACCCTCGTAGAACACCTTCTTCGCAATCAGGCCGTGGTCGCCGAGCATCTCGCCATGGTCCGCCGAATAGACGATCCAGGTGTTCGCCATGTCCCCACGTGCGCGCAGCGCATCGAGGACCCAACCGATCCCCTCGTCTATCATCGAGACCTTGGCGTAGTAGTAGGTCTTCATCACCCGGTTCTGGGCAGCACTCATCTGATCGAGCTTGGCCGCTGAACCGGCGAGCATCGTTTCGACGAGCGGTGCGACGGGGCCCTTCTGTTTCGCCGTGATCGACAGCGGCATGCTGTCGGCGTCGTAGCGCCGACGGTATTCCGCCGGCGAGTCCCAGGGGTTGTGCGGACCCCCGAAACCCACCTGCAGGTAGAACGGTTCCTGACCGGTGTAGCCCTGGATCCAGTCCGCCGCGGTTCTGGCGATATACATGTCCAGATGGTCTTCGGTGGGTAGGAGACACGGCATGGTTTCCCAGGGCTGCAGGACCCGCTCGCGCTCGCCTCGCACATAGCACCTCAGGTATTCCCGATGGACCTCGAGAAGCCCCTTCGCCGCCAGGTGGTCGGTGTAGGAAGAATCCGTCGTCATCGACTCCACGGGTCCCGTGATCTCCGTGGGTTCCATGTACCCCCAGTCGTGCATCTCTTGAAGGTGATCGTGCGTATGGCGTTGGCCGTGCCGAAAATGCGTCTTGCCGACAACGGCCGTGCGGTAGCCGGCATCGCGGATGTTGCGCACGTGACTCGTCCCGTGGCGCATTTCCGGATCGGCGAACGACCACACGCCGTGTTCGTGGACCGGCTTGCCCGAGATGAGGCTAGCCCGCGTCGTCATGCAAACCGGCGCGCTTGCGCAGCACCGTGGAAAAACGACGCCTTCGGCCGCCAGCTGATCGGCATTCGGCGTGATCGCGACGGGATCTCCAGCGTAGCCGAAGGTGTCGGCGCGCTGTTGATCGGTGAAGATGAGGACGATATTGGGTTTGGCGGTCATGCGATGAGGTTCTGCGCTTGAAAGGTCTCAAGATTCTACGCCGCTGGCGTTCCAAAGAAGGACACGCCGGATGGGTCGGGTTGTGGGCGGGCGACCCCAGCGTTGCCCCTACGAGGCTCGGCGCCCGGGTCGCGCCGGGAGGCGGTCCACCATCGCGCGGATGTGGTGGACCGTGGTGCCGCAGCAACCTCCGATGATCTGGACGCCGCGCTCGACCCAGCCCCGGCAGTAGTTGGCGTACTCATCCGGCGGCACCGTGCCCCGGTTCTGACGGGTCTCGGCATCGAAGCCCGTTGCCTCGGGATAGGCCATGACGGGTCCGCTCCAGCGGTCGAAGAGGACCTCGAGCCCGAGCGTCGTGGATGGCATCGAACTGTGCATGATGCCGACGGCCTGGGGACCGAGTGCGCACAGCGCGTCGATGATCGTCTCCAACGGCTTGGTCGGGCCTTGGTGGTAATCGTCTGAGAGTCGATCATCCGCCTCCTCCCATGTGATGTTCCAGCCAACCATCCTGTCGCCGGGTCCCCGACTGGTGCTGATGCCTGTCCAAACCGGCAGTCCGGTGGCCACCGCGGCCTCCATCGCCCGGCTCGCATGTTCGATGTCCGTCATCATTTCCATCACGAGCAGGTCGCAACCCGCTTCGGCGAGGACATCCGCCATTTCCCGGTAGTTTGCGGCCTCTTGTTGCGGGGAGGGCTCGTACGCGGGGTCGGGCCCGACGGTTCCGGGCAGCCACGCCACGTTGTTCGACATCGAGCCCGCGACCGCCACCGGCCGGTCGGGGGCTACCCGCTCGAGGGCTTCGCGTGCGAGTTCGACCGCGCGCCGGTTGATGGTCACGGTCTGGTCGCCGTAGCCGGCGGCCTCCAGCACATGTCGGCAGGTCGCGAACGTGTTGGCGGTGATCACATCCGCACCCGCTTCGAGGTAGGACTCGTGTACGCGCCGCACCGTATCGGGGTGCGTCCAGTTCGCCACCCCGCACCATGCGGCTTCATCCATCTGCCCGCCGAGGCGGTCGATTTCCGAGCCGATGGCGCCGTCGAGCACGATGACGTCGCCGGCGGTGATTTTGTCGTCGAGAATCATTGGCCTTCCTCATGGTGGGTTGCGACGGGGTCGTACCGAAGCGCTCAGCAAGGGAGCTATGCCCGTCCCTACGGGCCTTCAGTCCCAGTCGATCCGAGTCGGAACCTCGCGGGTCTACGGTGCCATCCCCTTGTCTCGCAACTCGTCCAGCGCCGCAGGAGTCTTGCGTAGATGGGCGAGGCCCATCCCCCGCAATACGTGGTCCGCCTTCGTGAACTGGATCTTCGCGTAGGTGGTGATCTCGACGCGGTTTCCCCAGGGATCGAGGAAATCCATGAAGGGACCGTCGAGAAACGTCACGCCGAGTTCCTCGAGCCGCCGCCGCGCGAGGTCCTTGTCGTCCACCGCGATGCCAAAGTGCCGACGTTCGTCGGGTCCTTGGCGGCGTCCCTTCGCGAAGTTGATGAACTGGTCGCCGAAGTAGACGAACGCCGCGGTGTCGCTGCGGCGCGCGACCTCGAAATCCAGGAAGGCCCCGTAGAAGTCAAGGGCTGCACCGATGTCGCCGACCTCCAGCGCGACATGGTTGATGCCCACCGCCCGTGCTTTGCCAAGCGTTGCTGCTTCGTCCATTGCATTCCCCAAAACTCGCTAGAGGGCATCGGGTAGCGTAGCGCAACGGCCGTCGCTCGGCCCCAGGACTGCAAAGCCGTCGGGCCGCCCCTTGCGCTCGCCCGAAAAACCCACGGCATGGAGTTGCCGCCGCAGGCGGGACAAGCCCCGCCACACGATCCCGTGGTCGCCGGGCTTCCGCCCGAGGCGTGGTCAGTCGATGATCGCTTGCCGCACGGCGTTTTCGAAGTCGTACTGCGCGCCCGGGTGCGGTTGTTGAAGCATGAGCACCCCGGCGAGTTCCTCGGCCGGGTCGGTCCAGGAGCGTGTACCGAACGCGCCGCCCCAGCCGAATGCGCCCGCACTGCGCCGGCTGCCCGCGGCGACCGGATCGAGAACGACGGCAACGGTATAGCCGAAGCCCTGCCCCTTCGCATTCTGCGTGAAGCCGCGGTACAGATCGCCCAGGTGGTTGCTGGCCATCCACTCGACGGAACGTGAGCCGAGCAGGCGGTTGCCGAAGAGCTCGCCGCCATTCGCAAGCATCTGCTCGAAATGAAGGTAGTCCCTGGCCGTACTTGACAGGCCGTACGAACCGGAGAAGTAGGTCGTCTCGCGACTCCACCGGGAGACGTCCATACCTTGAATCACGACGCGTCTCGACTGCTTGGACGCCGGCAGGTTGTAGTGCGTATCCGTCATGTCCAACGGATCGAATATCCGCGTCTGCACGAACTCGTCGTAGGGCATCCCGGAGACGATCTCGATGATTCGGGCGACGACATCGAGTCCGGTTCCGCCGCTGTAGGTCCAGCGCGACCCGGGCTGGAAGTCCAGCGCCATCGCGCCAAGCGTGGGGATGTAGCTGGCCAACGTCACCCGATCAGCCGGGCTCGAATGCGCCGTCCCTAGGCCGGAGCTGGCCAAGCCGGACGTGTGCGTCAGCAGGTGCTTGATCGTGATCGGCGTTTCGGCGGGAACCAGCCTGTGTTCCGGCGGATTCCGGCGGTCGACCCGAAGCGGGCTGATGTCCTCGTCCGCCGGATCCTTCAACACCGCCACCTTCATGTCGGCGAACTCCGGAATGTACTTCGACACGGGATCGTCCGGCCGAATCAAACCCGCCTCGATCATCATCATCGCGGCGACGCCGAGAACCGGCTTCGTGGACGACATCATGATGAAGATCGCATCCCGCGACATCGGACGTTCGGCCTCGACATCCATCAACCCGTGTGCCTTGAAGTGAACCACCTTGCCCCGGCGCGCGACGGCCGTCACCGCGCCTTGAATGTTGCCGGCGTCGATGTGCCGCTGCATCGCCGCGTCGATTCGCAGCAGTCGCTCCGACGACATGCCGACCGACTCGGGTTCGGCCACCGGAATCTCCGCACCGCAGACTGCGATCGCCGAGTAAGCCCAGATGGCAGCAAGCCATGTTCTCAAGTGCATTGTTGGAACTCCCCTCAAGACAGGGGGCAGGATTCGGGGCTAGTCGCGCTTTGTCAACCGAACAGGTCCGTTCGTGTCGAGCATCGCCCAGCGCGAGACCGACGGCGTTGGTCGAACCCGTCACGACAGGGTCGACCCTTCCCACTCGCAATCGGCACGGCCTTCGCCCCTGGCAGCGAGTCGACTTCCAGGGTTGGACGCGCTAAGTTCGAGGTTCACGCCTCGAACTCTCGCTGCATGCCTCTAGTCCGCACGGCAACGCCACAAGACCTGCATGCCATCGTCGCGCTTGAGGAAGACTGGGAAGACGAAGCGTCCGTGATCGGATTTGCCGCCGGTGGTGTCGCTAGCTTCGCCAGTTACATTGGCGTGACCGGAAGCACGTATCGGCGACCACAAGCGGCGCCCCCACGGCGCCTCGCGTAGCTTGGTGTCCGGGCCAAACACCCGCCAGGCGGCATGGCTCGAGTCCCGAGGCGTCGAGGGGCCGTTCCGATTTCTCGATGCCGGCTTGCGTACCGACGTCCTTCTGTCAAACGCCGGGTTCATCGTTCGCATCGGCAAATCTCCAGCCGATGGCAATGCGTTCTCGACGGAGAAACAGGTGATGGACGCCGTGCGCAGGTGCGTCGAGGTCGAGATTCCGCGACCGACGCTTGCCGAGGACAGCCTTTCGGCGTTTCCCCATGGCGTGATGGTCTATCCGAGACTTGCCGGCGCCTCGCCGACCTTGCCTTCCCAGGCTCTTGCAGAGAGCGCGGCCTCCGTTTTGCGACAGCTCCACGCCAACTATTCCGACACCGTGGTGCCGGAGCGGGTGGTCGATCGCAATGCGTTTGCCGCCGTGATGCGTTCAACGAGACCCTGCTTGACGCGTGCTCAGCGGCGTACGACGAGACGGTGGCTGCTCGATCTAGGTGGTTTCCTCGCGGGGAAACCGTCCCGCAGTCTAGTCCATGGCGATTTTTGGCATGCCAATTGGCTCTCCACGACGGACGGGCGAACCATCACCGGGCTGCTTGATTTCGAGCGATGCGGTATAGGACTCCCCCACGAGGATCTTGCGCCACTCAGGTACTTGGGCGAGAGCTTTCGCATCGCCGCGCTCGATGCCTACTGCGAGGGGACCGCCAGAAGTCTTGCATCGCTCTTGGTGGAGGTCCGAATGTTCGACGTGCTGCGCGAACTGCGGGGTCTCGATTGGGCGCTCCGGAATCCAGATGCGCGTGAGGTCGACGACGCCGTCAGCAAGGTCGCAGAAGCGCTCAAAGACTACGGCTAGCGAGGCCCCGCTCAGACCCAGAGGGGCGACCCTAACGCGCCCGCCTAGGCGCGCGGTCGCGCGGACTGACGAACCGAGGCTGTTCCCCGCACGACGACGGTCGAGGCCACGCCCCATGGACGCGTTTTCCACGCCCCTACGATGTCACGCGAAATGGAGCCTAACCGCCGGCATCTTCAACCGGGCGTACGCTTTACCCGCTGCCAATAGGCGTCGAGGTCACGCTTGACGACGGGCGCGAGCAGGTAGAGCCCGAGTACGTTGGCGAGTGCCATGGCGAAGATCATGGCATCGGAGAAGTCGAGCACGGCGCCGAGCTGCGTGGTGCAGCCGATGATCACGAAGGCGCAGAAGACGGCGTTGAACGCGAGTTTGGCGCTTCGCCGGTTACCGAACAGGTAAATGCACCCCTCTAGGCCGTAGTAGGACCAGGAGATCATCGTGGAGTAGGCGAACAGCATGATGACCACCGCGAGCGCATAGGGGAACCAGGGGATGACGCTGGCGAATGCCGATGAGGTCAATTCCACGCCGCTCATCGTGCCGTCGGTCAGGAACGCCGGGTCGTAGACGGTCACGGTAATCACCAGGGCGGTGATCGTGCAGATCACCACGGTGTCGATGAAGGGCTCGAGCATGGCCACGAAACCCTGGGTCAGGGGCTCGCCTGTCCTGACGGCCGCGTGCGCGATGGACGAAGAGCCGATGCCGGCCTCGTTGGAAAAGGCGGCGCGGCGAAAGCCGAGAACCAACACCGCGAAGAAACCGCCCGTGGCGCCTTCCGGCGTGAACGCCTGCGTGACGATCGCGCTGAGCGCGCCCGGTATGTCGGCGTAGTTGGCGGCAATGACGATCAAGGCCGTACCCACGTAGAGAAGCGCCATGAACGGCACCAGGCTGGCGGTCACCCGGGCGATGCTCCGGATGCCGCCGACGATGACCAGCGCCACCAGAACCGCGAGCGCGAGGCCGAACAGCCAGCCACGGTCCGCGAAGACGCTCTGATCGCCGCCGGTCACGTTCACGAACTGAACGTAGGCCTGGTTGGCTTGGAACATGCACCCCGCCCCGAGGCAGCCGAGGATGATGCAGATGGCGTAGTACCCGGCCATCGCCTTGCCGAGCCGCGGCAGCCGGCGTTCACGCAGGCCCCTGTCCAGGTAGAACATCGGACCCCCGGATACGGAGCCGTCGGCGTTCTCCTGCCGATACTTGACGCCCAGGGTGCACTCGACGAATTTCGAGGCCATGCCGAGAAAGCCGGCGACGATCAACCAGAAGGTGGCGCCCGGCCCGCCGATGGAGATCGCCACCGCAACGTGCACGATGTTGCCGACGCCAACGGTACCCGAGACCGCCGTGGTGAGCGCTTGGAAGTGTGAGACTTCCCCGGGATGGTGGGGATCCTGATCCAGCCTGCCGCTGACGATGCGGATGGCGTGGACAAAGCCGCGGATGTTGATGAAGCGAAAATAGAACGTGAAAAAGACCGCCGCGGCAATCAGCCAGAGCACGATCAACTGCAGTTGCGCATCACCCACGCGTATCGCGAAGAAGACGACGTCTGACAGCGCCCGCGCGATGGGCTGAAAGGCTTGGTCAATCGTCTGGTCTATGCCTGCTGCCTTCATACGCTTGTCCTTCCGCCCGCCGAGGTCAATCGGGTTCGTGCCATTCTCGGCCAGTCCCGTCGTCCCCTGCTCGCGCGACGCGGAACCGGACCCGGCAGACATGGCTCGGTATCACATACCCGAGTTCAGGCGCGGCGTGTCCGGCAATCCGCTGGGACCAACAGACGAACAGCCGATCACGCTTTCCCCATGTCACCGCCCCCGGCCGTGCTCGCCTCAATGGTGGCAGCGAATGTCTCGATTTCCGCGACCGACGCTAGCCGAACGAAGCGAATGTGGGCCCACTGGGGGTCCGCCATTGCCGCGCGCATGCCCTTGCGCTTGCCGCGTTGGGCGGTGACGACCCAATAGACAAGTGAGTCGTCCTGGCGCCACAACGCCAGTTGCGGCCAGAAACGCTCGACATTGGTGCCCCACAGCAGTTCTTTCGTCCGCCAACGCCGCCACGAGCGTCTCAGCACGCGCCAGACGAGCAGCGACACCGGCAAGTCCAGCCAGACCACCGTTTCGAGGCGCGGCCAGAACGTCCGCTGCGCAAATCGCGTGTAGGAGCCTGCAACGACCCATGAGTCACCGCGGGTCGCATGTTCGAACCGACGCTCCAACTCGTCGGGGTTCGTCTCGTTGAGGCCGACCCATTCGGGCAGCCAGTTGAGAGCATCGAGTTCCACGAAGTCCGCATCGAGCGCCAAGGCCAATTGCTTCGCGAGCGTGCTCTTGCCCGTAGCGCTGTTTCCGATCACATGCACCCGACGGCCGATCGACGGGACCGTGCTTGTGGACGAGCGCTCAACCGGCGTTGAGGGCATATTGAGCCTTGCCGTAATGGAACCGACGTAGACTACGCCGCATCCGTCGCCAGCTCCCGTTGCATTGGCGTCAGGAGCCGATCGGAGCGCGAGACCGTATGCGGAGTATCCCCGACGCTTCCCGTCCCGAATTGCGACGCCGGCTGGCGTGCATTCGCGCAGCGTGCGTTTCCTGACGTGTTTGCGAAAGGCACCCGTGCGCGAGCGGCGGTGGGGTCGTTCATCTTCTTCCTGGCGGCTCCGGCCGTCGTTGCCGGCTTCGTCCCGTTCGCCTTGGTCGGTTGGACGATGCAGCCACCACTGATTGGACTACCGGGCGAGCGGCTTCTGGGCGCCTTCGGAGTCGGCGTGGGCCTGGCCTGCTTGGTGGACTGCTTTGCCCGCTTCGCCCTTGAGGGGCGCGGCACACCGGGACCCGTGGCGCAGACCGAAGTGCTCGTGGCGTCCGGCCCGTATCGGTTCGTGCGCAATCCGATGTACGTCTGCGTGTTGACGATCATATGTGGGCAAGCGCTGCTCTTTGGCCAAGCCTGGCTGTTCGCCTACGCAGGCGTGGTGTTGGCCGCGTTCCACCTGTTCGTACTGCTCTACGAGGAGCCGAGCCTGCGTCGACGATTCGGAGGTTCCTACGAGACCTATTGCCTGCACGTGCGTCGATGGTGGCCGCGCCTGACGCCGTGGCGCGATTCCAGTACTTCGCGCAGGTGACGACGGGTCGGCGCTGACGACCCGTTCGCCCTAGCGACCGGCCACGTCGCGCATCAGCAAATCCATCGCCTCGAACTTCTCGGCATGCTCGCCGAGCGTGGCGTCCGAGACGACGATCTCGTCGACGCCGGCCTCCTCGAACTCCCCCACGATGTCCCGCAACTCCGCCGGCGAGCCGAGGACTATGCGACCGGGCGAGGGGGGCGGTTCATTGCCGCCGGAATAGGCGGCCCACTGCGCGTCCGCCTCGGCCTTGGTGCGGCCGATGAACAAGAGAATCGCCGCCGTGCGTTGGATCTCCGAGGGGTCGCGCCCCACCGCCGCGCAGTGCGCGTCGAGGATCGCGCCTTTCTGAGCCATCATGGCGGGGTCTCCCCAGTGGTTCCACTCGTCGGCGTACTTGGCGGTGATCTTCAGGGTGACCTTTTCGCCACCGCCACCGATCAGCAGGGGAAGCGGCTGCTGCACCGGCTTGGGATCCAGCGTCGCGTCGGTGAGTTGGTAGTAGCGACCGTCGAAGTTGCTGACGGGCCGGGTGTAGAGCGACTTGATGACTTGGCATGCCTCGTCGAGTCGGGCCAGGCGCCCGGGGATGTCGCTGAATTCGATGCCGTACTGGCGATGCTCATTCTCCTGCCAGCCGGACCCCAAGCCGAGCACCACGCGCCCGCCGGTGATGTGGTCGAGGGTCGCCGCCATCTTCGCCAGCACGGCGGGATGCCGGTAGGTATTGCCGGTGACCATCGTGCCAAGGCGCACGCGAGGCACGCGGGCACCGATCGCCGACAGTGTGGTCCACGCCTCCGGGAACGGCCTCGGAACGCGCCCCGCCGCCATGAAGTGATCGGCAACCCAGACGCCGTCCCATCCGGTGGCCTCCGCATGGGTACAGAGTTCGATCACCTCCGTGAACGGCAACCACGGACATGGCCAAAAGCCGAATCGCATTTCGTTCTCCCGCTTCCTCTGCCGTCAGTCTAGCAGCGATTCTCCTTCGGACCGTGCCCGATGAGCTCCGATCGGTGAGTTCAATGCCACGCGGTCCATCACCCGGGGCCTTGGGAGTTCGAGCGTGTCGAGGGCAAGTGGTTGGTCTCGAACCGGTGCCGGTGCTCCTTCGAGAGGTGTGATCGGCGACCTGTAGCGAGCCAGGAGTCAGGGTCGAGGTTGCAGCGGCACTTCGAACACCAAGCGGCCGGGGTCAGGGTCGTGGTCGACACCTTGCATGATCGTAGCGCTCATTCCGCCTATACTGCTCGCCAAGGGGTGCCCATCGATGTGGCTTTGATGCCACGGGTGCCGTGTGGGGCGGCGATGGGCAGCGATGGGTAATTCACGAATGAGGCGTTTTTGCGCCACGGACAAAGTCCGTAATGGCGCCAGGGGAATCGAATCCGCTACGGAACAGGTCTTGGGGTCACGCGGCTCGGATCGTTCTGCGCCGGGCGCGGGCGACTTTCATGGTAGGGGTCGAGCCCTGGGGAACCCCGTCAGTTCTGACTCTCATCGAGCCAATCGGCTGTTGTCCCGACTAGCCAAGGCTGCAGTCGCGGCCTCCGTGCTTGCGGCCTACGGGGCGTCCGAAGTGACGGATTGGAGCGGGTGCGCCGACCGCTTCGAGCGCTCGCCGGCCGTGCTCGAACAGGGCTGCGAGATCAAGCGGCAGAAGCTGGCGGATTTCCAGCACAGGAACCTGGCGCCGGAACACCCGACCGGCTACGCCTTCCGCATCGTGCGCAAAGGCGGCTTGCACTGGTGCCGGGTCAAGGCGTCGTGTGCCGGGGATGGAACCCGAGTCGCGGTGTCGGTCGGCGCGCCCGCTGTCGAGAGATTGCGCTGGTGTCCCGACTCGGGGCGACTGGTTCCTGGCAGATGTCCGATTTCGTCGAAGACGGGAACACGCGGCGAGTAACTCGCCCTCTCGCCCGGCGCCAAACGCGCTGAGGGCAACAGGGATTGGTGGGACCGCGAGCGTGAACCTGCTGTCCGACCGCTCTCGGAAAGGCCGATGAAGTCGCGTTCTTGACGCTTGGGCGGATTCCGGGATGCACCTCGCGTACCCGAAATGCCGCTTGCCGTACAGGAACGGGTGCCCCACTTCGCCCGCACGGAGGCCTTGCGCTTCCCCGCCGCCCCGGGCCCGGACTTGTCCAGCCGCCGGCCCTTGCCCGGCTTCATCGCCACCCGCAACGCAAGGGGGAGACTCGCGGTGACGACGATTTTGCCGCGCACCGGGAGAAAAACGGCGGTTCGCCCGTTTATTGGAGTATGCGCGGAGGATTCCGACCCGCAGGCGCCGTCTTGGCCGCTGGAGACTCCAAGGACTATTGCTAATGGACCCGTTCATTTCCCGAATCGAACTGCAGTTACGCCCGGGCGGCACTCGAATCGCCAACGTGCGGGGCGGACATGAGCGCGTGGTCGCCAGCCGGTCACAGACACACTTGCCGGCGCGTGCAAGTGTCTTGAGGCGTCCTTTGACATGGGGTCGCCCCATGCTGAAGCTTTTTCGACGGCACCGCTGATGTCAAGTACCCCCGAATCGAGCGCCGGGTCGTCCAGTTCCCTTATGGGAACTCACCGTACGCATTGGGATCACGCCAGACCGTTCAAACGCCAGCGCAACCCGAACGTCGGGTTGCGTACCTACCGCGCTATCAGTTGGCTCGAGTGTGCGCAGAGCGGTGAGCACGAGGCTCACGCTTTGTTTGTCTTCCTGTGGATCGCGTTCAATTCGACCTATGGATCTAGGGACGCGGGCGACGAGAGCGACAGGACCGAACACGCCGGGATCAACGCATTCCTCGATGAATTGGTCTCGGCCGATGCCCATGGCACCCTCTACGTTGCACTGCGGTCGTGTTCGGGTGTCATACGGAATCTGTTGGATAACAAGCAGATCTATTGGCGCAACGTTCGTAACCAAGCTGGCGACCGAGGGTACGGCGACTGGCAACGGTGGTTCCGACAAGAGAACAACAAGACCCTGCGATCCTTGGAGCGGATGTCGAATCCCGAGCACGCGAAGACGGTATTGGCCGTTGTGTTCGACAGGCTGCGCACCTTGAGAAACCTGCTGATACATGGCCAGATATCATGGCGCAGCCGGGTCACCGATCCCGTAGTCGACACGGCGGCACGGTTGCTGATGGAGATCGTCCCCGTCTTCGTTCAACTAATGATCGACAACCGGGACCGGGTCTGGGGCGAACCGAGCACCTATCCGGATATTTTCCGGCAAGAGCGGATTGATCCCAAGCCGCCGTCTCAGTGACCTGTCGCTGCAATGGCGTAGTCTTACCCGAATGCAATGGTGGTGAGGTGTAGCCGCCTCACTGACAATCCCGCGCCAACTTGTCGCGTACGAACCGTATGCCGAGCGACCTCCCGTAGGTCCGTTGCGATCCCACTCTCGCGGCCCGGTGCAGGTGACCGTACCGTCCAGTTGCCGTTCTAGTTGTTGCTCATCGCCCCATGCGACGTTTTTGGAAAGGGCTCAGATCGCGATCTTCAGCAACCCGCCGGATCACGTTCGCTATCTGCTCGGCAATTCTCCTGTGGTCATCACCGAATACGCTGGGCTCCCAATGGGCGTCGTCGATAACCAAGCGGTTTATTCCTCGGAGGAGATCTCGTCAACGACGCGCATCACGATCGGGACAAGATCCCGGCCGAACCGGTTGTATTTGAGAACCGAGTCCTCAAAACCATGCTGCACGTGGTGGCAGTACGCGCTCTGCTTGACTAGCCAAATCGCACGTAGTACGACTTCGATGACGAGATTCGACCGCCGATCATGGAATGACAAGCCGGAGGGGATATGAGCTCGATCAGTTGGGTGACCGCAGGAATCACGGTAAGTGCCTTCGCACTTGTGGCCGGCCAGCTGAATGCCAACGAAGCATGCGCCGACCTCGGCTCGTTCATGCTGCAAGATGTGCGGATCAAAACGACCGAAAAGGTGGACGCCGGCACCCCGCACTGCAAGGTCGCGGGCGTCATAGAAAAGGAGATCAACTTCGAGCTACTGCTGCCCGACGATTGGAATGGCCGCTTCATGATGGGCGGGGGCGGCGCTTACGTCGGCTCGATTCAGAACCAGGCGCTCGCCTACGGCGCCGGACCCGGAGCGCTCGAACGCGGCTATGCAACGGTCGGCACCGACACGGGCCACGTCAGCTCGATGGTCGACGGCAGTTGGGCATTGAACAACGTCGAGCGACAGGAGAATTTCGGCCATCGCGCCGTCCATCTCACCGCCGTAACCGCCAAAGCGATCATCGAGCGTTACTACGCGCGTGCGCCGGAATACTCATATTTCGTGGGCTGCTCGCGCGGCGGCGGCCAGGCGATGATGGAGACCCAGCGCTATCCAGAAGACTTCGACGGGCTCGTCGCCGGCGCTCCCGCCTACGACTGGACCGGATTCAGGGGCGCCCAAATCCGGACCCTGCAAACGATGCTTCCCGATGGAGACACGAAAGGCCCCGTTTTGACCCAAGCAAATCTGGAACTTCTGGGTACGACGATCATTGGTGCGTGCGATGCGCGCGACGGGGTTGCCGATGGCATTCTGACCGATCCGCGCGATTGTCCGTTCGAGCCGGACGACCTCAAGAAATGCGAAGGCAATGCACGCGCCGATTGCGTCACGAGGAAGCAACTCGCCGCGATCAAGGCGATCTACGATGCGCCGAGCATCGACGGCCGACGGATCTTTGCGGGCTTTCCCTACGGTGGCGAGCACAATCCTCGCGGCTGGGAAGCATGGATGGTCGGCTCCGACGGGTTGAGCCCCAGCTTTGCGTTCGCCATCGACTTCTACCAGAACTTCGTCTTCAGCGATCCGCATTGGGACTACACGCATTACGATTTCGCGAATTGGAAGCAAGACGTTGCGAAGGTCAGCGCGATGCTCGATGCCACCAGCACCGATCTGTCCGAGTTCAAGAGGCGCGATGGAAGGATCATCTTCTGGACTGGATGGTCCGATCATCTGATCACTGCGCTCGGAACCGTTGACTATTACGACAGGTTGACCGCAGCCGATCCCGACGTCGAGGAATACTCGAGACTCTACATGTTGCCGGGCATGTTCCACTGTGCGGGCGGACCCGCACCGGACCGGGCAGACTGGCTCGAAGCAATTCGCGCCTGGGTCGAGGATGGCAAGGCGCCTGAACGACTCGTATCGCTGCAGCTCGACGAAAGCGGCAGGGTGTCCAGAACGCGACCCATCTGCCCCTATCCGCAGATCGCGTCGTATCGGGGCAAGGGAGACCCAGACGACGAAGCGAGCTTCGCGTGTAAGTAGACAGCTCCCACAGTATTACGCCCTGCGGTTACGCCCCGTAGAGAGCGGGACCTGATCAACGCAGGCCAGGCGGTCAGGCGCGCGCTTCACTGGTTAGCGCGCACCGAAACGCCGCGTCACTTCCACGCCCACCTGGCGCGCCGGACCCCAGCTGCCGTATCTCGCGCCGACCCCGGAAGATCCCAGGAGGTAGAGGATGTACGCCTCGTTGGTCGCGTTCCGGGCGAACGAACGCGCTGCCCACGTCCCATCCTCGCTCTCCCAGTTGGCGTTCAGGTTTATCACCGTGTAGGCGCCCTGCGAGTCCAGCTTGTTCTTGAACTCCCGGAAGTACGTGCGCGACCGGTACGCCGCATCGGCACGCAGCGTCAGACGCCCGCCCCACTGCACCGGGGTGGTATACGCGACCCCCAGATTGATGCTGGTTTTCGGCGCATTGTTGAGCGGGTTCCCCTTGTTGTTCTGAAAGCCCAGCTCGGCCTGCAGGCCATCGAGATTGATGAAGTCACCATACTCGGTGTCCAGGAGCGTGACAGCGCCGGTCACCATCCAGTTCTCGGTCAGGGTGGAGGACAGTTCCAGTTCGAGGCCGCGTACCTCCGCATCGCCCGCATTGCGCGTGACCGGGCTGATGCCGATTATCTGAGACACTTGGAAGTCTGAGTAGTCGTAGTAGAAGGCGGCCGCGCTCAGCGTGTTGCTCCCGCCGAACGTCGCCTTGTAGCCCAGCTCGTAGGCATCGACGGTTTCCGGGTCGTAGGGGACGTTGCATTCGACGGGGGCGACCCCGCCCGCCTTGTAGCCTTCCGTATAGGAGACATAGACGTTGCCGTTGTCGTTGACGTCGTACTGACCCACCAGCCTGATCGTCGTCGCACCCCAGTCCAGTTGCTCGGCCTTGTCGCAGAACGGGATCGCCACGTTGAACAGCGGTAAGAGACCCTGGTTGTGGTGATACTCGTCAATCTCGTCTTCCGTGCGGCGCACGCCTGCGCTGACCCGCGCACGGTCGGTGACCTCCCAGGTCGCGTCGAGGAACCAGGACAAGGAGTCCGTGTCCATTATTGGTTGCGAGAAAACGAACTGGCTCGGCACCGGAAAACCGAACACGGGCATCGCGTTGTTGAAGACAATGTGACGATCCCACTCTTCCTGCAGGTAGAAGGCGCCCAGAACCCAATCCAGCCTGTCGCTGCTGCCGAGGACGTTGATCTCCTGGGTGAACGTGTCGATGGTCGAACGGTCCCAGATGTCGAAGAGGGGCACATCCGTGAGGTCCCGGTCGGCCACTACGAAGTCGTCGAAGTCCTGCTGCGAAGTGATGGATTTGAGCGTTGCCCATCCCATGTCCCACTCGAGGGTCAGCCCAAGGAGCTCAAACTCGCGGTCCGAATCATTCGTCGGGTTGACGTGGGTTTTGAACGGCTCGAAGGTTTTGGCCGCGGCGACGAGTTGGGGAGTCCCCCCCGCCACGGCGAGTGCCGGATCGAACGTGACCCAGCTCAGGTGCTCGTGCGGACCCTTGATCGTGCTCTTGACGTACATGAGGTCCACGGAGAGCGTCTCTGTAGGTTCGGCAGCCAGCTTGAGCCGAACGTTACCGGACTCGCCCCGCATAAGGTCCTTCGCACCGGGCACCAGGTTCTCGACCCAGCCCTCGCCGCGGTCTATGCGATCCGCGGAGATCCGGAATGCCACCCGTTCGCCGATCGGCCCGCTGTAGATCGCCTCGATCTTGGTTTCGTCGTACTGCGCGTAACCGATGCGCAGCATCCCTTCGGCCTCTGGGGTAGGCGCGGCCGAAATGAAGTTGACCGCGCCGCCGTTCGAGTTGCGCCCGTAGAGAGTCCCCTGGGGCCCGCGCAGCACCTCTATGCGCTCGAGATCCAGTTGATAGAGGTGCGACGTGGAACTCCTGGATTGGTAGATGCCGTCGAGGCTGACCGCCACGCCCGGCTGCCTGTTGAACTCGCTAATGCTGCGGATGGTGATTTTCTGGTTGCCGAGCTGCGGCCCGAAGTGCAGGCTCGGGACCGCGAACTGGATGTCGTACATGTCCTTGATGCCTCTCGCATCGAGGTCCTCCGCGCCGAGCGCGCTGAGGGAGCCGGCGACATCCTGGACCGACTGCGAACGCTTGTTGGCGGTGACGACGATCTCTTCGATCAGATCGTCCTGGGCCGGCTCCGCAGCTGCCACCTCAGCCACGCCGGAAGTGGCGAACACACCCGCGGCGACGGGCGCGCCCAAGCGTTTGAGCAGCTGTACTTTCTTGTTCAAATTCATGATGCTCACCTTGATCGGCTGTTGGGCGGCCGCGATGCTCAGGATCATAGAACGACGAGTCGTGCGCGTCGACCCGGGACGGGCGCGCCCGGACATCGGCGGGCGGGCGGCGGCGCAGAGCGCCGCACCGGCGCGACGTTCAATCCGACCAGAGCGCGGATGAAGCCGTAGGCCGTGGCGGCCTCGGCGGCCGCCTTTGGTTCGGGGTTCGTGTTCCGGGGCAGCGGACGGCGTGCCCGCCGCGCCTGCTCCCGGTGCTCACCGCGGCGCGGTCATCGGAGGCGCGCAAGGCGACCTGGAACGAGACCGACGTCGAGGGCGCGGTCGCAAGGCCACTCCGCATGATCGCCGCGCGCCGTGCCGGTCGTCCGGACGCCGTCAGCTACCGCTCCGACGACGTCCCGGCAAGTGTGCAGTTTTCGGTTGCCATTGACAGTTATGGAAGGTTCTCGGTGGCGATGGCGTGGATGGTTAGCCCACGCAGACACGCGCTGGGGTTAGGTTCGACCCGCCCCTGCCGGACCGCTTTCGGAGACCTCTCCACCCATCGAAATCGAAGGTTCGTCGCCAAATGGCTGTTTTTCTACGGTCTCCGACCTAGGCCATTTTGAGGCATGCTCGAAAGCTGGCCAAAACCGCCCCCAAAAAAGTCTAGAACGACTATGGCGGAAGGGAGAACCGCCAGAACACTGATTCCAGTGGTTCCACGAAGTCCCCCAAAGTTCACTTATCATACTGATAAACATACGTTTTACGTTCCTTGACGTTCTACGCGGGTGCGCGCATACTTCCCAATAAATGTGATAATGGAAGTGATACCACACACCGCGATGAAACGCCCCAAGCGACTCTCCGCCACCTTCGTCAACACCGTCAACGTTCCCGGCCGCTACGGCGATGGACGCGGCGGGCACGGCCTGAGCCTTCTTGTGAAGAAAGCCTCCACCGGCGGCTTCTCCAAGTCCTGGGCGCAGAGGATACGCCTCGACGGCAAGGCCGCCAATGTCGGGCTAGGCGCGTACCCGGTGGTCACGCTCGCTAACGCGCGCCAGAACGCACTTGCCAACGCGCGAATCGTCTCAGAGGGACGTGACCCCCGCGATCGGGCCAGCCGCGCGCCGACCTTCGAACAAGCTGTCGAGACAGTCATCGGCATACACGCCGAGAACTGGAAGGACGGAGGCAAGTCCGCCGCCCAATGGCGCGCCAGCCTTCGTGACTACGCCGTCCCGAAGATCGGGCGCAAGCGCGTGGACCGCATCAGCACCGCCGACGTCATGGAGGTGCTGCTCCCGATCTGGGCCACGAAGCGAGAAACCGCGCGGCGCGTCCGGCAGCGGATCGGGGCGGTCATGAAATGGGCGGTGGCGCAAGGCTACCGCGAGGACAACCCCGCTGGGGACGCGATCTCCGCCGCGCTGCCGAAGAACAGCGTTCGCCGGCGGCACCATAGGGCGCTACCGCACGCGCAGGTAGCGGAAGCACTCGGGCGGGTGCGCGCTTCCAAGGCGCACCGGGCCACGGCGCTCGCTTTCGAGTTCCTCGTGCTCACCGCCTGTCGCTCCGGCGAGATCCGCGGTGCCCAGTGGGACGAGGTGGACGACGCCGCGGCCACCTGGACGGTGCCGCCGGCCCGCATGAAGGCGAAGCTCGAGCACCGCGTACCCCTTTCAAGCCGCGCGGCGGCCATCCTCGACGAGGCGCGCGAGATCGCTGATAAGAGCAGTCTCGTCTTCCCGTCGCCGACCGGCCGCGTCCTTAGCGACAGCACGCTCTCGAAGCTGCTGCGCGAACTGGGCGTCGGCGCCGTCCCGCACGGGTTCCGCTCCAGCTTCCGCGACTGGGCCGCGGAGCGGACGGACGTGCCGCGCGAGGTCTGCGAACTGGCCCTGGCGCACGTCAACAGCGATCGAGTCGAAGCTGCCTACCGGCGTAGTGACCTCTTCGAACGCCGCCGCGAACTCATGCAACGCTGGTCCGACTACCTGGTCGCTGAATCCTGACGTAGATGGCCGCGCGATCCCGCGACGGCCGCAGTCTAAAGCTCGCCATCGCTGTACGGTGCAACTCCCCTTCGCCAATCGTCCGCTAGAACCCAACCGTCCTCGCCGGGGAGCCTCAACTGCCAGTCCCTCCATCCGTTGCGTGCCGTACCAGTCACTTCGCGTGATGCCGCCGAGAATGACCGGCAAACCGCACCACCATTCAAATGCAACTCCCCGTCAACTACCCGTCCGGCGAACTCAGCGTCACGGTATCGGAATCTCGCCTTCGTTCCGTTAGGTGGCAGGGACTTTCGGACGGGAGACGGCGCAGTAACAGCGTCGACATTGCGTCTCTCGTACCACCATTCGGAGAATTCATCGACATCCGGCTGGCTCTTTGGGTGACAGTCCTGATGAACGAGCGCCGCGTTCACCAAGTCTGTAGGACCCCCTTTCGCATGCGGTGTGACATGGTGAATCTCGCTCTCGTCCCACGAGACCTTGTGGGCCTTTCCGTTCATCCGACACCGTTGGCACACTTCCAAGTCCCGGAAGAACACTGTCTTGCGCTCCAGCTCCGAAAACGCCCGCTTCGCGTCCAGCTTCGTGGGCTCCAGCATTTTCAGCATTTCCTCTACGAAAAACGCATGGCGCCGGCGAATCGAGTCTGCCGCATCCGACCGGGTTTGAGTCAGGTGGCCATACTCCGTGTAGTACTGTTCGTACTCTGACTCGAGGCGGTTTCGCCGATCGTCAGCAGCTTGCTTGCGGCGTTGTTCGAACTCGAACAGTGCGTTTGCCAGAAGAGGCTCCCAGCCGTTCGCATACTCCGTCAGCAGCGAGTCGCCGAGGAGAAACGAGTGAATGATGTAATGGCCGGGAACCTTCGGCTTTCCCACCAGCGCCTGGTACAACAAGTGACAGACTGTCTGGAACCGCTTGGCGTCTTCCGAATTGACGTCAAACCCCACATGCGCGTGATAGAACTCGTCGATGTTCGCGGATTTGATGTCGCAGAATCTCGACTCGTTTCGAGTTGTCCAGAACAACATGAACACTTGGGCTACAAGCTGGCGCCTTCTGCTCTCGTTTGTGACCCTGGCTACCTCCTTGAAGACCGGCAGACCGTACCACCTGTCCACGCCGCTTTTGCCTCCCACCTTCAGGACGAACTCAGTGAAGTTCCCCGGCCAGGAGTCCCGCTTGTCCTGGGGCGTCAGAGGCGTCCCGCCCTGAAGACGGATGAACAGGTCCCGTATCGAGTTCTCGTTCTCCGTGGTGATCAGGAACACCACCACGCGCTGGCGGGTCAATCTCTCTTGTAGCTCCTCGGAAAGTTCGCTGAAGCGTTTCCCTCCCCAGGGGCACGGCTCGTCCTTGACGAAGTTCGGGAAGCGGAACCCCACGTCGTTCGACGGGTCCAGCAATTCGAACGCGTCATCGCAAAAGCCGTGCAAGGCGTCGACCCTTTGCTGTCCGTCGACGATGTCGAAATGTGTGTTGCTCGCGAAGCTCGTGGAAGTCTCTTTCCGGTGGAAGTAGAACGCAGGGATGGAATACCCGCGAAGGATCGAGTCAATGAACATGCGCTTCTGCATGTCGTTCCAGCGCAGCCCACGCTGATACTCATGGTTCACCCGAAGGACCTGCTGGCGCTGATTCTCGATCAGATCACCAACGGTCCAGTCGATCGCAGTTTCGATTTCCATTGCCGTCCTCACGCTCCGTGCCCGTCACCGTACGCATCCGTACCTCCGCGCCAAACGGTGGTAACGAGGCGTATCCGAGGTAGTCGTCGGTCCCGGGGCGCTCACAATGGTACTGTGGCACACATTGACATGCACACATCGGGCGTGCCAGCCCGGCACGCGCGCCGCCAGGCCGCTTGGTCCTTTCCGGCAATCGGCGGTTCGTCAATAGGGGCGTTGCCCTTCGGGCCGCGCTCTATCGACTACGGCGACCGAGCCCGCATGCGGTCTCGTCCCTTCGGGTAACGATCGCTAACGCTTGCGCCCTCCGGGCGGCAACTCCGTCGTTTGCCGCGGTGGTGGTCGCCCACATGCCCCCTGCGACGGACGATGGCCGCTACCTTGACCACCGATCTGCAGCTATCCGCCACGACCAGGCCGACGCCGCCCCCTTGAACGGCAACCCCGGCCGGCGCCGCCAAGCTAACCCGTCCCGCGCTGGATGAATCCCGCAACGGCACGTCTCCGTCGTATGCCCGTCCAGCGTGTCACGCGTGCTCCGGCGGTCAACCGGCCGGTTCTCCGCTAACGCTCCGACCTCGCTAACGCGAGGTGACCGCCCTGCGCGCGCGTGCCGCCCGTTCAGGCACCGACGCACACCGCGTCGCAACCCTGAAACGGAGAACGACATGGAACTTTCGACCCTCATCGCCCAGTGGAGTGGCAAGCTGCCGCCGGGTTTCGTGCCGCAGGCCGTCCAGCGTGACGAGCCCCCTCGGTGCGCGCAGCCGAGATGCACCAAGCCAGCCTCGCGCAAGCCCGACGGCGGGTACTGGAAGAGCTGCGATTCCTGCAGAACGCGGAGGGCGGCGTCGTGCAAGCGTCGTAGGGCCGCCCTGGTGGCCGAGGGCGGTTGCCGCAGGTGCGCGTACCGCAAGCGGCGCACACTGCCATCAACGTACTGATTCAACAACGTTTTTCGCCGTTTGTCCAGATGTGCGTACGAGCGCGATTACTGTTTCGGTGGCGCGAACGGGAGCACCTTCACGGCCCGTTTGGCGACCGTACGCGACGAGTCAGAAGAGCGCGCCGGTTTCAGCTGGACCTTTGCCGGTCGCCATCGTGCTCAGCATCGAAACTCAGTCGCTGATCGACCAATCCGGGTCGACGACAGGGCTTGGCTCCGCTGGTACGGTCCGCAAGCTGCGGACGTGGAGCAACTGGAAGGCCCGCTGAAAATTAGTGGAGAGGGTGGTGATTCTCTCTTCTGCTTCGAATGCGGTCGCGCATATGGGTTCGCGACTGGCGATTTGCACCTCATCTTGGCTGAGCCCAGGACAACTCCACATTCCGAATACGAGAGCTTTGTTCGCCTGCAATTCAACCGCGTGAACGCTTCCGCTGGCGGTTCCCAGTCGTACGGCACGGAGTAGTGGAGTTCAACCTCCGTTGACTTGCGAAGCGTGAAGAACGCGTTCATGACCTATACGACGGAGTTCCGGACGGCCGTGCACTGGCTGAGCGTTTCGCTGCTCTGCGATGCATCCGGGAAGCAACCCTCGAGCAGTTCCGTGTATCGGGCTTCGTTGGCGACGATGACGGCGCAGAACTCCTTGACAACTTCTGAAATCGAGACCTCTCGGACCTCCGCGTCGGCTGGCACATGCCCAGAAAGCAGGATACCGAGCGCAAGGCATTGAAGTGCAGAAGCTGTGGAGTGCCGGTGGCGCATAGATCCTCTCTCCTCGAGGGTTTTGGTGGTGGTCAGACTAGCAGCCACCGCTTGAGCTCCTGGACCAGTTGGGTTTGGTCAATGCTCGGATGCTCACGGAAGAGTTGCTCTTGGATGTTGTTCTGCTTCCTGCCTATGGCACCACCTGAGATGAACCGGCACACGACATCCGAGGTGGCGAGCCAGTATCCACTGCCGGTGTGGTAATCACTCGCGAAGGCCCATCGAAGATGTGTCTCCAGATACGCTGGACGCCTCTTGAGAATCTCGGGTTGAATTCCACCGCCAGAACCGGTCCCAAACCCGAGTCTTCCCTTCGACAACTGATAGTACTTGACCTCCAGCAAGAACAAGGCGGGAGAAGTCCCATCACGCAATATGACGATGTCACCGATCGTTTTGTTTTTGAGTGCGTAGACGTTCGGAATCTCCGACGTGATATGCGAATCGATGATGTTCCGAAGGTGATCTTCGAAGGCGCGTTCGTTGTCGAAAGTCATACGTACAATAGTCTCCATTGCCCCAACTGCTGGACCGGCGGTTGAGACGACTCCGGGAAGCTGCGGAAGCGGTTTGCGGTTTGCCGCTACGGCGTCCATGGTTCCAGTATCGCTGACGGGGCTGCGTCCGATCAAACGCTGGCTGCGGTGGCTCTGGGGGTGCTGGGGGGCTTGGGCTGCCCGGCAAAGCCACCGCCGTCACCGTGTCAACCCGCTGCGCCGGTCCTGCGCTGGCGCTGCGGCCCTGACGGATGACACGGCGCCATCGGCGTCGAGGAGGTTGTCAATGGCCGGATGGGTACATCCGGCCATTGATGGCCCGGCGGGACAGGAGCGCGGCCAGGGCGCCGCACTAACGGGGCGGTCGTCGTTGAGGATGTGCAGGCCTTGTCGAGGGCGACGGGCTGCCTGAGGGCGACCTGGTGGCTCTGGAGGGCGATCTCGAGCGCCGTCACGCTCGTCACAGTGGCCTCGTTCGATACTTGGCCGAGTTTTGGAAAACGAGGCGACTGTGGGGCGCGGTTTCGGTGGACAACTCCGTGGAGATGCTGTGGGCAAGCGCCGTTTTCATGCAACCGGCGGAGTGGCCGCGGCGGCGGCCTGGTCGGGGATCGGGCGGCGGGAGGGGCAGGATCGGGCACGGGGCGACGGCAAGCCGGTCGGCCGGGTGGGGACAAGCGACAGCGATGACGCAAGGAAGGTCTCGCATCCGACCCATGCTTGTCGCTGGGTCGGCGCTGAGCGGAATCGCGGTTGACTACTCTCCGGTCATCCTATTCGCACCCGTTCCGTCCTCGCGGACGACGCCGGCACTGCTCACGCGTTTGCCCTTGTCGCGGGCGGCGGTTCCCTTTGGCCAGTGGAACGTCTGCAACGCCTAGTGGGCGTCTCCCGTTTTTGGTCAGCCGGGGTGCTGTGGATCGAAGCGTGCCGCTGGGTTTCCTGCGTTCCGCTGCGATCGCCGGCCCTTTTGGGGCCGTCTCCCATCGTGGTCAGCCGGGGTTGCTGGGGGGGGTCGTCGCAGGCCGCTGGATCACCCGCGGCGTGCTCGAACCGATAGTTCCTTGCGGAACCTTCTCTCCGTTGTTCTGCCTGGTGGAGGACTCCATGTCCGGGTCGCAGATCCCGGCGTCTGACGCCCCTCGAAGAGGGTCGGTTTTGGTGATTGGCGCGGACTCTACAGACCTCTCGAACGCATGGCAACCAGGTGCGCGGAGGTGCTGCGCGCGAGATGCTGCGCGGTTCGGCGGAACCCCGGCCCCGACGCTGTGGGACGCGACTTTCAAGTCCGTCCCACAGCGTCGGGGCGTGACCGAGCGCGGGAAGTGGTGCTGACCGGCTGTTGGCGGACGTTGCGCGGCGTCGCTCTGGCCGGAGGCGTAGCGACGCGCCCTCGCCCGCAGCTCGCTATCACGGCCTAGGGCGGCCAGTCGACGTGGCTCAAGTTGGCTGTGTCGATGTAGACGTCCTTGACATATCGCGACATCCATTCCGACTGGGGCAATCCGAGGTGGGTCTTTGCCAAGGCGACGGCAGCGTCCCAGCCGTTCCGCGAGACCGGGACGGTGGTTTGATCGTGGACGAAGTAGACGAAAACCAAGTAGGCATTGCAGCAGTTCAGCTCACGGAGCAGGTATAGGTGGGCCAATCGGTTCGCGTATTGGTAGAAACACCGTGTCCAGTCGGTGTCGGATTCGACATTGAGGAACGCTCTCGTTTCGTTGAGCGCCTTGCGGATCTTGGCGAGGCTCTTAGGCTGCGCGCCACATGGAGAGCTGTGGAGTTCTCTGATGTTTGCCTTGGCTTCGACGAGCAGCACGCTGTCGCCGCTGCGGGCAAGAGCATCCCACCGCGGTCCCGAGCTGGGCCAGAAGTCGCCGAGCTTCCGCCGATGAAGGCTGACGCCGAGTCGTTTGAGAAAGGCGGCGTCCATGTACTCGGAAAACCCATCGCTCTCCAGCGGAGACACCCAGACGATGGGATCGCGCAATTCGATTCCGGTGTTCTGGATCGTGCTGTCGATAACCGTGGGGCATCTGTTGACGGCGACTTGCAGCCAGCGCTGGCTACCCTTCAGCTTGGCTCCTGGTGGCTTTCTGGGCACAGTTTCCCTTCAATCCGCGTTTTCTCGGCCAGAGCTTAGTGTCAACTGAAAACGCGCGCAAAGGCAGACTGAGGGTCAGGGCTCGCACCCGGCTCAGGGGGCGGGGTGGTCGGCCCGCTGCAGCGTGAGGGGGCGGCGCTGCTCGAACGGGGCGGTGCGCCGGTAAGTGGCCTGGACGTGGGTTGGCATACGACGGGGGCCAGGCTCGCCGACCTTTGGCGGTGCCTCGGTGCACTTGGCGAATCTGCGGGCGTGACGGGTTTTAGGACTCAGATTCGAGCGGGGATGCGTGACGACTCCCCGCGCGCCTTCGTCTGGTTGGCGACTGGCGGGACTCTCTCGGCTACACTCGTGTTGCAGTCGGCAATCTCTCAATGCCATGCATCAAACGGAGCACTAAGCCGTGACACTGGAAGCGAAGCTATGGCGAGTCGATGCGGATCGACTTGAGCAGCTAAAACCAAGTCGGCTCGATGAGGAGAAGCGTCTCGAGGACTGGCTGTGCCGTGACACCGGTCTGCTCAGCGACAAGCTGCTCGTCATCGGTCGACAGATCAGCATGAGCGGCGGAACGCTCGACCTGCTGGCCGTGGATGAAGAAGCAAACTTGGTGATCGTGGAGCTCAAACGAGCCAAGACGCCGCGCGATGTGGTGGCGCAGACCCTCGATTATGCGTCATGCGTCCAGGACTTTGGACGCGAGGATGTGGAGCGCCACACACGGGACTTTCTGGAGATGGAGTTCGATAAAGCGTTCTTGCAGCGTTTCGGCCACGACGCACCCGAAACGGTGAATGAACGGCATCGCATGCTCATTGTGGCGTCGTCGCTGGACTCGGCAACGCAGAGGATCGTCGAATACCTGTCCAGAGTGCATGGCGTGGACATCAACGCGGCGACTTTCTCGTACTTCAACACGGCTCAAGGAGAATTCCTTGCCCGCTCGACGCTCTTGGACGAGGACGAGGTGGAGAGACGTGTAGAGGCCAAGGCCACCAAACGGCGTCCCGTCGCCAGTGAGGAGGCGTTGCGGGGAGTGGCGGTGGAAAACGGTGTAGGCGAACTCTGGGACACCGCGACTCGTCGGTTCAGCCGAATTGCCAGGAAGTCCCGCTCGCAGACAACATTGAGTTTCAACAAGCGCCTAGCCGAAGGCAATCGAGCCGTGCTGACGCTGTTTCCTAGCGTGAGTTCAGCAGAACGGGGCCTGGCGGTAACGGTAGTGTTCGACCACCTATCACGCGGTTTCGGTGTCGACGAGAGTCGGGTCAGACAAGCTTGCGGCACCGCCGTCGAGACGACGTTCGACGGCTCTTACAGTACCGCAGACAACAACTACTACCTCCGCGAGAAGGAGCTTGAGGCGCTGCTCGCCCTGTTGGACGACGAATCCGGGCAGGAGACTGGACGTTAGATGCGTAATGTCGTGCGAACTCAGATGATGCGAAGGCCACTCAATTGGCGTGGGTGCCACGGTCGAAGACTGTGGAGACAAATGCTCCGAATGAAGCTGGCGACGACCGCAGTGTTGGCTTTGACTCTGGCTGTAGGCGCGCAGGCGGCCGGGGAACAGCAACTCCACAGCTTTGGAAGCTGGGCTATCGTGACTTGGAAGACGCCTGGCGGGCATGATGTCTATTGGGCTCAAACTGCACTCGACTCGAAGCATCTACTCGAAGAAACCGATGACGGCGACCATCTACGATTCGGCTGCAATGAGGCTAGTCGTCCGATGACCGTGGTACTGCTTGCCGAAGGGAGCCGATCTGCTGGCTGGACTGACTACACGGTTGACTGGCGGGTTGGCAATTTCCCTCCGATCCGTGGAACGGGAAAGCGCATGACGATCTTTGATCTCTTCGACTCGCCAGAGGCTACGAAACAAATGTTGGAGGGTGAGCAGTCGAGCGACCTCTTGGTGCTACGGCTGAGCAATCCTGAGAAGGGCACGTCAAGATTCACGCGCAGTTTGGTTGGAACCGAATGGCCCAAACTGTACGTAGCCAAACTGGACGGCTTCAAGCGGGCGCACGACTTCGTGGTGGAAAAGTGCAAGGAGGAACGTACACAGGAGGCTTTGAGGGGCGATGTCTCGCTTGAGCCTGAGCTGGAGACGACGCGTCAGGCGACGAACGCACCGTCACGGGCTGTTGATCAGCCCGAACAGTCGCCAAGGGTGGCCGTGGCACTGGATAGCGTACGAAGTTCGGTGATCGCGAGGTGTCGAGAGGCGATGGGTGACTACGGTGCCGCGATGGTCAAGGCTTGCGTGGACCAAGATCTGGCCGCATACGTGGCATTGGCTCGATACTCGGGTCACGAGGCGGAGATCAATCGATGCAGGCGCGACATGGAGTCGTACGGTTGGGCGATGGTCAAGGCGTGCGTGGATCAGGACGTTGAGGCCGAGAAATCTCTCGGAGAATGAGAGTGGTACGAGTTGTTCCGGCGTGTCAAAGCTTCGGCAGCTTCAAGGGATCATTCTAGTCGCCATGCTGCCGAGGCCAAGGGTGATGGGATCGGAACAGTCTGGATTCAAGCGCTTTCCCGCTTTGGCCTTGGGGCACGGGGCCACCCTTGGCGACTGTTCGGGCTAGTCAGCGTCAACCGTTTCTTTCGCCGCGTTGCCTCATCGAATACGTTACCGGAGTTCCGGGCACAGGACGGCGTCAAGCCGGTCGGCCTGGGTGGGAACAAGCTGTCTGAGCAGGGGGTTCGCTGCGACGGCCGCTGACCGCTGGCGGTCTCGCTCGTATTGATTCAGCCGTGCGGTGCTGACGCCTGTCACTACCCCACAAAACGGCGGTGCGAATGGTGGCGTCTGGCGCAAAAGGGGTAGTGACAGGCGGCGAAATCGGCCTCCAGGCCAGACGCGGCAAGCATTTTGCTAAGAACTTTCTTCGTGCGGTCTTCGTGACGCGGTGCTATGGTCGCCGCATCCACTGGCTGCGAGAGCAGCGTTGTCGGCTGAAGCCGACGTGGGCGCCGTAAAGGCGCAACAGTGCCGCATCGCCGTAATGGCGATGCCCGGGAAGACGCCCCGCAAGGCACGGCGGGCCACATCGACTCCGATGGGGGCTTGATCCAACTGAACGGCCAAGCGGCTGCCGCGCGGGTTCTCTTTCGAGACCGCGCGGGGACCCGGGAGACTCCCGAGGTATCAAGGCTGCCCAGCCGTGGCGCGAGGCTGAAGAGCGGAGGCGCGGGAGACATCTCCCTGCCGTGCGGAACAACCGCAACCGTTACGAAAGCGTCGCGCCGAAACCGGGCTCGCGGCCAACGTTGGAAACGACGCGCCGCAGCCGCCGCATTGGACGGCAGCGCGAATTGGCGTCGAGGGCATTGCGCAGCTGCGGCTCCGTGCGTCCTGGCATACCAGGGCAGCTCGGATCGCCCACAACAACTAAGCTCCCCCACGCCCGCCCCCGGCGTGCCTGTTGCGTACGCGGGGGCGCGGCAGCTTCCAGAACCCACCGCGCCGCTGCCTCGCCGGTATCTTCGAGGGGCGGCTATCCACCTGAACGGCGTCGTGAATGCCAGCGGCGTTGTCGTCGAACCGCGCTGCACCTCCGTTTGAGCGTTCGTTGGCGTCGGGGTGCACTCTCGAGATGTCGAAACCGACGGGGCGACGCCGTGTTCGTTGCTGGCGTGGCGCTGTCGCACGAGCCCGTCGGCGTGGGCCATGTCCTTTCGGAGGCAAGGCGTCCCTGGACCGCAAGGTCCATCACCTCCCGCCGGGGATCGAGCACCCCTGCGGGAGAGGCCGTTTTGCGGTGGGAATCCGCAAGGAGGAAGCCGATGGAACCGGATCGGGACGAATACGGTCGAGGAGCTGGAAAGACTCCGGGCGGAGACCCGCAAGCTGGAAGCCGAGAGGACGAAACTGTCGGCGGAAGCCCGGCGATTGGACAACAATACGACCGTGGATGTCGTGAAGTTGCTGGTTGCCATGTAGGCCGCCAACGTCGGCCGTGTGAAGGTGCCCGAGAGTCTGGACTGGCTTTAGGAGGAGATCATGTTGGAAAGACGTGACGATCCGCAGAGCGGTCCGGAAGCGGCTCGGCAGCGGTGGTTCGCCGCCAAGCTGGTCGCCGCCTACGTGACCGCAATGCTCCTGTAGCGCGGGACGGCCCTCCCTCGGGAGGGCCCGACCGTTTCCGCATCCTTCGGCCCGAGACTTTGGATCGCAGTTGCCGCTGTGGCGCTGCCGTCTGGCACTCCAAGTCCGAAGGGTCGGGCGACGACTTGGACTCATTCGTCAGGAGCCGCTAGGCTAAGTCTAGTTTGTCGTTCCAATCAGTTGCGGACTCTGAACTGGCCCGAAACATGCGTCCAAAATACATCGTTTGGCTTCAGGATGACGAACGACGCATTGTGGCCCATGAACTGTTTTTTAGCGGTAGCAAGGCGAAGAGATCGTTCAAGAGAGCGACGAAGGTCGATGAGTACGGGCTTCGTGAGCTAATCGGGGAAACGGGATCCTATACTGCTACGGACAATGTCGAGGCAAGGACCCGGTATTTCGGTGAGTACATCTATACGAGCAAAGACAGATGGCGCCAGAGTTTTCTCAATCTCGACGCCGATGAAGAGGAAGAGTTGTCCGCACGGTTTCGGTTGCCGGTCGAGGTGATTAGGCAAGTGTCAAGGATGGAACGGGACATGGCTGAGAAGATAAAGATACTTCATGCACCCTCAAGACGAGCGCACTGCGGCGATGGTTAGGAAGTACGTTCCTGGGTGGATTTCGAAGTTCGTTCACAAGTCATGATCGGTGGGCGAGAAGTACAAAGAAGATCGTCTTTTGGCAACCGCAGAATCGTGCGTGTTCGGTCCGGGCGTGACGCGCACTCGAGGAGGAAAAACGTCGTGGCTCATTGCGTCCCGTAGCGTCTCGCGTGCGAAGGTGGCGGGGGTCGATGCAGCGACACATGGCAGTCGGAACATCGAGGTCAATAGGACCTACTCGATGCGGCAGGCTGCCCTGAAGATTGGACACCAAGATAGTCGGCCCACTGCTGCATGAGCGTCCTGCGGCGCTCGAACAGGTCGCTGCGCCGGTAGGCGGCCTCGGTGCGGTCGCTGTTGACGTGCGCCAGGGCGAGCTCGCAGACCTCACGCGGCGCCTCGGTGCACTCGGCGGCCCAGTCGCGGAAGCTGGAGCGGAACCCGTGCGGCACGGCGTCGATCCGAAGCCCCCGCATCAGATCCGACATGGTCCCGTTGCGCTGGATCCCGCCGGTCGGGGACGGGAACGCGATGCCGTCGCGGTGGGGCAGCTCCCGGCGCGCCTCGTCCAGCACGGCGAGGGCGCGGTCGGAGAGGGGAACGCGGTGCTCGCGGCCCGCCTTCATGCGCCCGGCGGGGATGGTCCAGACTGCGGCGTCGACGTCGATGTCGTCCCAGACGGCCTTGCGCACCTCGCCCGAGCGGACCGCGGTGAGCACGAGGAACTCGAGGGCCAGCACCGTGCCCCGGGGGGCGTCCGTGGCGCGGATCCGCTTCAGCGCGGCGGTCACGTCGGCGTGGGGCATGGCCTTGAGGTGCTGGCGGGGGACAGAGTTGTTGGGCAGTGCGGCGCCGAGCGCCTCCCCGGCGGGGTTGTCGGCACGGTGGCCCTGCGCGACCGCCCACTTCATCACAGCGCCGATGCGCGAGCGGACGCTTCTCGCGGTCTCCCTTGGCGGTCCAGATCGGCTGCAGCACGGCCATGACGTCCTTGCCGGTGATGGCGTCGACAGGCATGTCGCCGAGCCGGGGCAGCATGTAGTCGCGCAGCGTGGCGCGCCAGCCGTTCTCGGTGCGGCCGCCGGGCTTCCAGTTCGGGGCGTGGATCGCGATCACCTTCTCGGCGGCTTCCGCGAAGGTCGGCGCGCTTCGGCCCGAGCGGCGCCGGGGATCGCGGCCCTCGGCGATGGCCTGCGCGTTCTCCAGCGCCTTCCGGCGGGCCAGAGCGAGGGTGACGACAGGGTAGCGGCCGAGGCCGACGCTGGTGGGCCGGCCGCCAATGCGGACGCTCTGCGTCCAGCACTTGGTGACGTGGCCGCGCGGTGCGACTCTCACAAGGAGGCTCAGTCCGAGCCCGCCGCGTCCGTCGCCGTAGCGGCCCGGGGCGTTGATGGTCTTGACGAAGGTGGCGGACAGCATGTTGGGTCGTTTGATCGGTTTCATGGCGGATTCCATTACTCGTTCGTTTACGGTCGAATATCGAGATGGAGTGTGCCGCCGTGATGCGGCGTGCGTCAAAAACTTCATGTTTATCAAAAGGATAAAGGACTCCGGGAGCCATCTCGGAATGCCCTGAAACCCTTGAGTTGCGCCTACCGCAAGCGGCTGCAGGGCGACTTCCTCTGCCAGCGGTGCCGCGAGGACCGCGACATCGAGCGCGCGCAGAAGCGCCAGGACGCCCTTGACGCGGCCGCGATCGACGAGTTCGCCGCCCAGCCCGACAAGGCGCACAGGGCGAGCAATCTCGACTGCGGGATCTCGCCCTTAATGCCGAGAGGTTGGTAATGCCGAGTGCGTTTCGGAAGAGCGCAAAGACAGCGGAGTTGCCGGCAGTCGGACTCGGCATTACAACGGACGGTGACGTTGGGCATCTTCGTCCTCCCCATGGAAAAGAGGAGGACATTCATGCCTGCAACATCGAAGCACCGGCCCTTGGAAGACGCTTTGGTCGCAGCCTTCGTCGACGATCTCCGTCGTCAGACAGCGGACTTCAGCGAGTATTTCTTCGGCCGCCACCGGCGCATCGCCCGTCACTTCCTGATCTGGATCGACCTCGCCGGCGTCGAACTGAAGAAGGTGGACGCCACCATCGTCCACTGCTTTCTGCGACACGATTGCCGTTGCGGCGCGTTCTGCGCGCCGGTCCGCATCCAGAGCTGGCGCAAGCGCCGCAGATCCGCCGAACTCATGAGGTTCGTGCGATTCCTCGAACAGTCGGGGCATGTCGAGACCCCCGGCGAGCTGGAAAACAATCTGCGGCTGCTGGACGCCTTCCTCGTCGGGTTGCGCGACGGCGGCTACGCGGCTAGGACGATCAACGGGTACCGGTACGCATGCACCGCTCTGATCGTCTGGCTGCACCTGTCGCGCATCCGCCTTGGCGACCTCACGCCGGATGTCGTTGCGCGCTTCGGGAAACGGCAGTTCGCCCCCTGGATCCCGGGGGTGTTCCGTGGCCGGCAGGCGTGGCTCCCCCACACGTACGCAACCGAACTGCGCGGCTTCCTGGGACACCTCGCCGCGACCGGGCGGATCGAGGCCGTTGAGCCGGCCCCCGTCGAACCGACACGGCCCGTTCTCCTGGACAGGTTCGCCGGGTGGCTCGAGAACCATCGCGGCATCGGGCCGAGGACGATAAGAAGGCATGTGCGGCTGGTCGCCGAGATGATGCCCGAGCTCGGCGACGATCCGCGCGCGTACGACACCGCCCTGATCCGGGACGTGCTGCACAGGAACATCCAGCGGCGGTCGCGGGGCTACGCCCCGGTCCTTCCAACGACGATGCGCATGTATCTTCGGTTCCTCGCATCCGAAGCGCGCATCCAGCCCGGGCTTGTGGCGGCCGTCCCGTCGGTGCCTCAACCGCAGTTGGCGAGCTTGCCGCGCTACATCGCGAGCGACGATGTCGAACGCGCCATCGCCACATGCGGCGACAGCGCGACCGGCTTGCGCGACCGCGCGATCCTGCTGCTGCTGGCGCGGCTGGCGCTACGGGCAGGGGACATCGTCGACCTGCGCCTCGCGGACGTCGACTGGGACGGAGCCCGAATCCGCGTCTCCGGCAAGTCGCGCCGAGAGGCCGTCCTGCCCCTGCCGCAGGACGCCGGCGACGCGCTGCACGCCTACATCGCCAACGGGCGACCCAAGGCGGATGTGGACAAGGTGTTCCTCTCCACCAATGCGCCGTGGCGGGGGTTCAGCTCCTCGACCGCCGTCGGTTCCGTCGCGAGACGCGCGCTCGACCGCGCGGGGATCAAGACCTTCGCGGGCCGGGGCGCGCACGTGTTCCGCCACAGCCAGGCGACCGCGCTGCTCAGATCGGGAGCGACCCTGGACGTCATCCAGTCGCTCCTTCGCCACCGGTCGCCGAACACGACGGCGATCTACGCCAAGACCGATGCCGTCATGCTGCGCGAGATCGCCCAGCCCTGGATCGGGGGGATCGAACGATGACCACGACGATCCGCCACCACATCGCGCGCTACCTCGAGATCAACCGGTCGCTCGGCTACCGGTTCGAGCAGCACGAAGAGCTGCTGCGGCGCTTCGCGCGGTTCGCGGAGGCCCGCAACGAGACCCACGTTCGCTCCGAGACCGCTCTCGAGTGGGCATCCGCATCGGGAACAGCTTCGTCGTCGACGTACCAGGTCGCCAAACTCCGTGTGCTCCACGACTTCGCCGTATGGCTGCACGCCGAGGACGATCGACACGAGATCCCGCCGCGCGATGCGCTGGGGCCGCTGAACCGGCAGCGGCCGCAGCCGCACCTGATGTCGGTTGCGGACATCGGGAAACTGCTGACGGCGGCCTGGTCGATGGGGCCCCCCGGAACCATCGCCCCGCTGACCTGGCACTACCTGTTCGGCCTCATTGCCGCGACCGGTCTGCGCACGGGAGAAGCCCTCGCCCTGACGCTGGACGACATCACGCCCGACGGCCTCGTCATCCGCGAGGCGAAGTTCGGCAAGACCAGGCTCGTCGCGCTGCACCCGACGAGCCTGGATGCGTTGAACGTCTACCTCGAGGCCCGGCTCGAGGAGACGACCCGGGACCGGCATGTGTTCGTGATCGCAACGGGGCGGACGCCCAGCCTGGATCATGTGAACCGCGTGTTCCCCACGCTCGCCGAAAGGGCGGGGCTGCGCAGCCCCGGCGCGGCCCGACGGCCCACCGCGCGCTCGCTGCGACACTCGTTCGCCGTGCGGTCGCTGGAGGAGCTGGCACCCGGCACCAAGCCGGACCGGCACATGCTTGCTCTGGCGACCTATCTCGGACACGTCGATGTCACCAGTTCCTACTGGTACCTGGAGGCCACCCCGGTTCTGCTGCGCGGCATCGCCGAGGCCGCGGAGCACGCTCACGCGACCGGAGCATCCCATGACTGACCTCGCCCCCATCTGTCAGCCTTCCTGCAGGAGTACCTGCCCAACGTGAGGCGGTGCAGCCGCCACACCCTGCAAAGCTACACCGAGTGCTTCCGGCTCCTCGTGCCCTATGCGGCCGGGCAGGTCGGGGTCCGACCCTGCGAACTGAAGATCGAGCACTTCACCGGGGCACTGCTGCTGGCCTTCCTCGAGTCCCTGGAGAAGGATCGGAACAACAGCGTGAGCACGCGCAATGTCCGGCTGGCCACGATCAAGTCGTTCT
>JAPPGK010000054.1 GCA_028821405.1 Gammaproteobacteria bacterium
ACCGCGTCACGGTTCGGTCGATTTCACCCTCACTTTCTCATTGGACAGCGGGGCGAGAATGGGGTCTCAGTTCGAGGTTGTTATACTAACCGGCGAGGGGTCCCAAAGCTCAAACGAATGGGTACGATCCCAACGCTCCCAGCGACCTGCGGCCTCGTCGCAGACCGGCCAACGGATACCCGTGCCAGGTGTTGGCAACCGAAGCCGCCGAGTTTGACCCGGGCGGTCCCAACGCCGCAGGCGGGCAGGCTTGCAGTGGCGGCGCGTCGATGACTGCGGCGTTCGCCAAGCCGCCCCGGGTTCACGTTCCCGGCAGGTCGCCGTTCCTGTTCGATGTCCGGGCCGTTGGCGTGTTCCGCATCCTGCTCGCCGGGACGATCCTGTTCGACCAGTTGATCCGTGCCGCGGATTGGCGCGCGTTCCACTCCGCCAGCGGCCTGGTCGCCGCCGCCGACTCGCGGGCGTGGGACAGCCCCTGGCTGTGGTCGGTCCATTGGTTGTCCGACGGGCCGCTGTTGCCGGTGATCCTGGAGGCGCTGCGCTTCGTCGCGACCTTGGCCCTGCTGTTTGGCGTCCGGTCGCGTCTGGCGGCATTCGTGTTGTTCGTGTTGCTCGCCTCGGTCGCGGCACGCAATCCGCTGCTTCTGCAGGGCGGCGACAAGGTGCTGATCGTCATGACCTTCTTCGCAGCGTTCCTGCCGCTGGGCGAACGTTTTTCGTTGAGCAGGCTCTGGTTCGGCGATACCTCGGCACCCTACATCCGCTCGGCCGCCACACTGGCCTACGCCGTGCAGGTCCTGCTGGTCTGGTTCGTGGCGGGCCTCCTGAAGATCGGCGACCCATGGCTTGACGGCTCGGCCATCTCGATGGCTCTGCATCTCGAGGCGTTCACGACGGAAACCGCACGTCTGTGGCGCCACTGGGACTGGCTAACGCAACCGCTGACGCTGTTCGTGTTCTGGCTCGAGTGCTTGGCACCGCTGTTGGCGCTGGTGCCGGTGCTGTGGTGCCGTCTGACTGGCCTGGCGGCGCTGGTGATTCTCGAAGCGGGCATAGTCGTCAGTATCGAAGCGGGACTCTTTCCGCTCATTTCGCTGGTTTCGCTGGTGCCGTTGGTGCCGGTCCAGATCACCGACCGGCTTGCCGCCGGTCTCTCCCGGGCGCGAGCGACAGGCACATCCCTGGTGCTGTTCTTCGATGGCGACTGCCGCTTCTGTGCATTCGCGTGCCGGTTGCTGCTGGCCTGCTGCGGCGCGCGCGACGCCGCTATGCGGAAAGCGCAATCCGACCCCATCGCATCGCGCATCCTTGAAGACCGCTTCGCGTGGTCCGTCGTCGAGTGTGCGCCGGAAGATGCCCCGCCGACCGCCGACCGCTATCAGCGTGGCTGGGAGGGAGTGCTCATGGTCGTGCAACGCTCGCCCCGGCCCTGGCTGGCGCGAGTCCTGCCGGGTAGCGTCCGTGGCGAGAGCGCCTACGCTTGGGTCGGACGCAACCGGCGTTCGTTCGGGCGATTCGGTGGCGTCGTGTTCGGTGACCGAAGCGCCGCCGGCTGGCATGGCGAGGCGGGACGCTTTGCGACCGCGTCAGCGCTCGTGGTCGTGCTCGCGTGGAACGCGGCGGTGCTTTCGGCGGCGCATGGCCGGCTGGACATTCGACCGTTGGTCAAGCCGCTGGCTGCGGCCGCGAATCTCAAGCAATACTGGGGCATGTTCGCACCGTCTCCCTACTACGACGACTATTGGTACGTGATTCCCGCGTTGGCGCGGGACGGTGGCCGCGCGGACCTGCTCTCCGGCAGGCCGGTCGCACTTCGACCGCCTCGGGACGGGCCGAACCGATACGGTGGCTACCGGTGGCGCAAGACGATCTTTAACGCCGCCGAGCAGGGCGAATTCGTACGCGTGGTCGATTATTTTTGCCGCACCGGCCACTGGGCGGCAGTGGACCTCTGGGAGTTCCGCCGCCCCAACCTGGGAGTTGCCGCGACTGCGGAGACGCCTTACCAGGCCACGCAGCTCGGACGTTGGCGCTGCGACGTCTTCGAGGGTGTCGATGCCGTCGACGAGAACGCCGTCGACGCGTTCCGCGCCGAGGTCGATCAAAGTATCAGGCAAGTCGACGGCGTTCTACGAGGGCTCTGATCCCGCGGTCCGCCGTCGCCTGCCGCCTCGTCCGCCGACTTCAGCCCTTGTAACCGCAGGACCTGAACAGCTCGAGGACCTCATCGATGAGGAACCCGCGTCCGGTGGCAAGCTGGGGAATGTTGAACGCCCCCCCCGTGTTCACTTCAACGACGGCCGGCCCATCCGCCAAGACCGCCACATCCATCGACGCGTACCGTACCGGCCCGAAGATGCTCGAGCACTCCCGCGCAAGACCCACGATGCGGTCCCACATAGGCAGCACCTCGCCAACCAACGCAGCCCCGGTTTCCGGATGTACGTCGTGCGCGGTCGTCCCGAACGTGTCTTTCGTCCTTGCGGTGCGTATCACCCCAGTCTGTGGATCGACGTCGCAGGCTAGGCCTCCAGGTCGCCAGTAGTTGTCCGCAATCTGGCCCGGCGCCGCCACCTTCAGTGCGGCGAACGGGAACCGCACATCGCCTTCCGTGCGTAGCATGTAGATCCTCACGGTGGCCAGGCGATCAGAGTAGCGGCCCAGGAACGGATGATTGTCGAGAATCCGCTGTACCACGTAGCACTCGCCGCCGACGAATTCCGCAAGGCAGACGTCGTAGCCCATGAAGCCCTCGCCAACGACGTGCAGTCCTTCGGGTTCCGCAGCATCCACAATAAACGCACCGAAGCTCGCCACTCCCCCGTTGGGCTTGCAGAACACCGCGGTGTCTTCCCCGCAATGCGACATAAACAGATCGCGCAACTCACGCGCCGTCCCGACCGTGCGCGTGGCCGGAAAGGCCCGATCCGACGTGTCGATCACCGCCAGCATGGCTGGCACGCGCACGCCGGCGTACCCCAGAATCTGCGCACACAGCCATTTGTCTTCCGTGGCGGCCTCCCAGGTAATGTCGTTGCATCGTCGGACGATTGGCCAGTGAAGTGCCTCCGAGATGAACCGACTCTTGTCGTCGCCGCTCAAAGACGGGTCGTAGACGCCGTACTGCACGTACTCGGGGAGCGTGATTCGCCCCCGTCCCCGTGCAAGCCGGATGTATTCGCGCGCAATAGACAACGGGTTTCTGCCGCTCTCGACAACCGCATGCGTGAGATAGCGCGTCAAAGGCGGTTTCGACTCGGACCAAACACGCTCGTCCCGCGCCCGCGCCGACTCTCCCGGACGCCGCGTGAAAGACCTCAAGTCCTGGGAAGGTTCCGTAGGGCTCACCACGAACGCGCGTGCGTCAGGAACACGTCGCCCTCCCAGGCCGGTCGAGCCAATGCACGCTGGTGCCCTCCGTCGACGATGGAAAAGCACATCCGCCCCCTAGGCCCACCCCCCTAATATGCCACATCTGGGCACGACCCTTCCTGCTGGTATTGTTCCCCTAGTGCCCTGTTTGCGAGGCGGACACGGCATTCGCCTAACGGTCTTGACCTGGTGCGTGGCAACCGGCGCCGACGAGACGCTACGATGCCGCTTGTCACGCGCGCGTGACAACAACCTCGCCCTTGCCGGTCGACGAAGGAGCGTTGCCCCGAGGCGGACGAACCGGGGATCAGATGATGTAGCCGCGTTCGTTGTGCTCGGCGATGTCGAGTCCGTCTATCTCCTGGTTCTCCGGGACGCGGTTGCCGAGCAGCAGATCGGTGATCTTGAGGATGAGCCAGGTTCCCGCGACGGTGTATGCCAGCACGGCGACGACGGCCAGACCCTGGATGCGCAACTGCTCGGCGATCGCGATGTCCTCAGAGCCGCCGAGAACGCCGAGTGCGTTGCTAGCGAACACGGCGGTGAGCATCATGCCAATGCAGCCGCCGACCGCATGGACCGGGAACACGTCCAGGGAGTCGTCGATCTTCAACTTGAGATTCATGACGTTTGTGGCCACAAAGCAGACTGTCCCGGCGACGATGCCCAGGACCAGCGCGCCGGCCGGGCCGATATAGCCGGACGCGGCGGTGACGGTTCCCAACCCCGCGACCATGCCGGTTACGGTGCCAAGAGCGCTCGGCTTTCCGTAGCGCGCCCACTCAATAAGCATCCAGGTGAACGCGCCTGCGGCTGCGGCGATGTGGGTGACGGCCACGGCCATGGCGGCGTCGCCCCCTGCTGCCAGTGCACTGCCGCCGTTGAAACCGAACCAGCCTACCCAGAGCATCCCGGCGCCGGCCACGGTCAGCGTCATATTGTGGGGCGGTTGGACCTGATCCGGGAAACCGCGCCGGGGGCCGACCACGATCGCGGCCACCACCGCCGCCGTACCGGCAGCGATGTGCACCGCCGTGCCGCCCGCAAAGTCCATGGCGCCGAGTTGGGCAAGCCAGCCGCCGCCCCACACCCAGTGGGCGATGGGCGCGTAGACGAAGAGCACCCACATGCCCGAAAAAACCAGCACCGACGAGAAGCGCATCCGCTCCGCGAACCCGCCGACGATAAGCGCCGGCGTGATAATGGCGAAACCGAGTTGGAACAGCGCAAAGCTCATCTCGGGCACCGTGCCGTGGAGGGTGTCGGCCGTGATTCCCCGGAAGAGAACCTTGCTGAAGTCCCCGATGAACAGGTTTCCTTCGCCGAATGCCAAGCTATAACCGACCACGAGCCAAAGGATCGTCACGAGGCAGGCGATCGCCAAACACTGCATCAGCACCGACAGCACGCTGACCGACCGGACCATTCCGCCGTAGAACAACGACAGGCCGGGCAGGGTCATGAACAACACGAGTGCCGTCGACATCATGACCCAGCCGCTATCGCCGGAGTCCGACGCGTCGGCGTACCCCGCGCGGGCGCACAGGATCGCGACGAGCGCGACTGCGACGCGGCGTGGGATGTGCGGTCTGGCACATGATGTGTTCATTGAGGTACCCCCAACACGAAAGACCGTTGGCGGTATGGCGTAGGTAGCCACGGCCGGCCTTGCGATCAACTCAACAATACGCCGCACCGGCGTTGCATGCCCTCTCATCGGTTCACGGCATCGACATCCGCGATCCACGACTCAATGAGAGCCCCTTCAAATCACGAGCTCGGCCTCGATCGCCCGAAGCTGGTGCCGGGACAAGCCGAGATTCCCCTGGCCGCGATCGATGGCCAGGTAGAGGAACATGGAGGAGTGCTTCTCCAGCGGACGAATCAGGTGGTACTGCTCACCGAGCGTGACGAGGATGTCCTCGATCTCGTCCTCGAGACCGAGTTGGTCCATGACGCGCATCATGGCGCGCACCACCTCGAGATTGCCCGCACCGGCCATCTCCAGGTCAAGGCGCTCGGTTCCCCCGGCGGTACCCAGCGTCAATCCCCCATCGAAGTCGACCAGCGCGACGCCGATGGCGCCGTCAACTACATCCATCACCCTCGACAATGACTCTTGCACATTGGACACTTGGTTTTCCTCCCGATCCGTCCTGCTGTCGTTCAACGGTTTCTCAGTCGCCTCCGCAGGCCGCTCGGCATCTTCAGTTGGCTTGAAAAACCGCATTGTTGCCTATCCCGTTACTTATCCCGTCCGATCCGGCCAAGCAGGACCGACATGGATGGCGGGCCCCTCCCGCCGGACGCGCCACACTATTGGGTAAGCCCTCCCCTTGTCAACGTTGTCATGGGCGTCGCGCCGTTGGGGCGCTTCCGCCCCGCCAGACTGTCGTCGTTTCTTCATTTATTGTAGCAAGTTCTGCCAGCGGTGCTGTAGCCCGCCACACCCGCTACGCCGGGCTTGCACCGGGGCGCAAGTCCCGACTCATGCGAGTCAGAATCGGTGCGCGTGGCCAGGGTTCTCGATCCCGTCCATTCGCATGTCATCGTAGGCCGTGGATTGTCCGGGCCGGCAGTCGTGCAGGGAACGGCGTTGGTTCGTCAGGACGGACGACCGCAAGGGTTGCCCCTACGGCTATGCCTGGGGGTCATCGTTCGATCCGGTGAGAATCCCCTCGGCACGGGCACGACGGGTTGCCTCGAACCGGCTGCCAACGCCCAGCTTTCGGAAGATCTTCTTGACGTGGTAACGAACGCCGTCTTGGCTCAAGTCGAGGGCGGCGGCGATCTCCTTGTCGCGCCAATGCTCGAGGCGCTCGAGGATCTCCCGTTCCCGCATCGTCAGTTCCGGCGCGACGACCGCGCTCCGGTCGGGAGGCCGGTCCTGCAGGATGGTGGTGAGCGCCGCCGCGGCGTCGCGCACGCCCTCTTCGCCAGGCGCATTGCCGAGATTGTCGAGAACCGCCAGGCCGGTTTCCCGTTCTTGAACCATCGGCCTCGCATAGTCCGTCTTTGCAAAGAGCCTCAGGTATTGGACCAGGTGGGCCATGGCCGCATTCGGGTCGCCAGCACGGTGTTCGAGAACCATCGACAAAACTCGGCAACGCATCAGCGGTCGACGCAACCCCCTTGCGGTACATGCGGCAAGCATCGCACCGGCCTGCTCGCGCGCCGCATCGAATTCCCCCTCCGTCGTGAGCAAACGCAGACCCGCACAAGAGATGGCCTCCATTTCGCGCCATGTCTGGGTTTCCAGATCGACGACTGCCGCCGCGCCTTGCGGCAGATTCGCGTCGTCCCAAAGCCGTCGCGCTTCCTCGGTGCGATCGGCGAGCACCAGCAACGAAACGCGAATCCCCACCAGCCCGCGGGACAACGTCTGCCGTTCGGTCCGTGCGGCGAACATCACGATCTCTTCCAGCTCAGCCAACGCCGCGTCCGGCCCACCCTCGCGGATCGCGAGCGCCACGGCGGCTTCGGCGGACGCCATGTAGACGTCCAGCCAGCCGCCGCTCGCGGCAAGCAGCGTCGGCATGTTGTGAGACCGGCGCGCGAGCGATCCCGTTCGGTTCCGCTCGAGGTTCAACTCGTTGGCGAGCACCTCGGTCACGACCGCCGGGCCCGCATCCTGGAGGAATTCGCTCTTCGAGGCCCTTTGCGAACGGCTGTACGCCTTCGCCGCGTCGGCCACGCGACCCTGGACCATGGCGATGATGCCGAGTTGGAAGTCCGCGACCATGGTCATGTACCGGGATCGCCGCACCATTTCCGCGCGCGACCGCATCGTCCAGCGCAGGGCGTCCTCGAAGTTGCTCCGAGTGGTCTCGACCTCTCCCATGGCGTACTTCGCCACCGCCTTCGCGAAGGGCTCGATGTCCTGGCGATCGTCTGCCATTTCGTCGATGTTCGAAACCAATGCAATCGCGTCCGGCGTGCCAATGGGTTGGCAACCGCAGGACAACAGCAAGTACCGGTAGGTCACGTTGTCGAGGTGGAGTTCCCGGTCGTTGCCCCCCTCTCGGTCCCGCGTAAAACCATCCGTTCGTGCGTTCAGGTCGTCGTAAATGGCTCTAGCCCGAGCGAGATCGCCGGACCAGACCAGCAAAATGCAGCGCAACAGCCTCAGGCGGGGAAACCGATCGAGAATGTGGCTCGTCAAGAGTTCGTCTGCCGCAGCCATCGTGGCCATGCCGCGACGCAGCCAGAAACGCGGACCACCCGCCGCTTCCAAGATCTCGCCGACACGGTGGGGATCGCCAGCCTCCGTCGCGTGCCGCATGGCCGGGACGACCCGGTCCCGGCGCGCGAGGGCGTCGGCGATCAACCGATGGGTCGAACGGTAGCGGTCGGGCGTTTCCCGGGATCGCCTGGCCGCACAGTATTGACGGACAAGCGGATGCAGGGTCAGCGCATCCGTGGACCCGCCCGCCGTGCGCAGCAAACCCAACAACGCCGGAATCGCCTGTAGCCGACGTACGGACCCCGCACCGAGCACCTCGTCGACAAGGTCCCGTTCGATCCCCTCGAATAGGCCGACATCAAGCACTAGGTCCTGTTCCTCCGGCGCCAAGCCGCGCCAGAGCCGCGCCTCGATCCAGTTCGAGGCGATCCCCTGCATCATGTCGTCGGGGTCGACACCGGCACGCCCATCGCGGTGGATGCACAGTGCGATCGGCCACCCCTGCGAACCTTCGTTCAATTCGTCGAGTTCGCGCCGCGACAGCTTCGTGTCGAAGAACAGCGCGATCTCACGTTTCTTGAAACGCAGATCCTCGTCTGTAATCACCACCCCGCGACGGTCAAGGAGCAGCGACGCGACATCGAGCGACGGCGGCAGTTCCCGACACGTCATGGCGATATGCAGATTCGGCGGACCCCGGTGAAGCAGTTGGCCGATTATGCTCAAAGATTCGGGGCTTCGCAGACGGTCTACGTCGTCGATGGCCAAGACGCAGCGGTAGGCGCGTATCTCGATGCTGTGCAGGAGCACGTTGATCCGGTAGTCGCCGTGTTCGAAATCGTGGCTGGTCACGCGGGTGTCGAGGATGTCCAGCCCGGCTTCGGCGAAGGCGAAGGGCAGGTACGTCGCCAACGCCGGCGCATCGTCTTCCTCGTCGACCGCGAGCCAAGCCACCACGCCGTGCATGCCACGCAAGCGCTGGCAGGCGTCAGCGAGAAGGGTCGTCTTGCCGAACCCGCCAGGCGCCTTGATGACGGTCAGGCGCTGTTGCGCGAGGTCGCATCGCGATGCCAATTCGGCCCGGTCGACGAACCCCTCGACGGGATCCGGGAGCATGACCTTGCGGCGAAGCAGCCACGGTCGATCGGCGCGGATGCGACTGGCACCCGCGTTCTGTTGCGCTCCCCGCACCGGGCCGGTTCGAGCGACTTGCACCGTGTTCCCCAACCAACACGTCCAATTAGCGAAACCGACACCCGCCCGACGCGTGACTGCAGTGCCGGTGGGCATGCGCTTTCGGTATAAGCGCAAGACCATATGCGCGCGTCGATTCAACGGTCAAACGCTTTTTGCGGTAGCGGTCGCCGCCTGGAGGGGATGCGCGGCCAATCCGCGACCGGCTCGAACTGGATCAAGTCCCGGTCGTTGGCCGTCGGTCGGAAACGTCCGCAGCCGACAGGATTCCCATCGAACGGGCGCGTCGGGTCGCCTCCAATCGGCTGCGCACACCGAGCTTTCTGAAGATCTTCTTGTTGTGATAGCGCACACCGTCCTCGCTCAGGGCGAGGGCGTTGGCGATCTCCTTGTCCCGGCAGTTGTCGAGGCGCTGGAGAATTTCGCGCTCGCGCGGCGTCAGCACCGGCACCGCGTCGACCGTCCGTTCGGCCGGTTCGTTGACAAGCACTCGGCGTAGGGCTTCGAGCTGGATCCCAACGTTCTCGTCGAGCTCTGTCTCGGCCATGCCCTGCAAGAGGACCAGCACGACTTCGCGATCCGCGATCAATGCTCTGACATAGTCGGTCTTGGCATGGATGCGCAGGTATTCGAGCAGATGCCGTCGCGCATCGAGGGAATTACCAGCTCGATGTTCAAGAACCATCGCCAACGCCAAGGCGCGCATCTCCGTGCGCCGCAAGCGCCGCTCTCGCGAGGCTACAAGCAGCGCCGCGGCGAGGCGTCTCGCGTCATCGTATCGGGATTGGGCCGTCAAGAGGCGAAGGCCGGCACAGGAGATGGCCTCCATCTCGCGCCAGGTCTGGTTTTCGAGATCCACCGTTTCCACCGGGTCGCACGGCAAGCCGGTGCTTGTCCAAACGTGCTGTGCATCGGTCTCGCGTCCGGCGGCGACCAGCAACGAGACGCGCAGGGCCAGCAGGCATCGCACCAGCGTGGCGAGCGTGGTCGTTTGGGCGAATTCGATAAGCTCATCGAGTTGGCGCAAGGCCTCGTCGGGTCCATCCTCCTGCGTGACCAGTTCCATCGCAGCTTCGGAAGCCGCCATATAGATGCTCAACCATGCCCCGCTCTTCGCGAGCAGGGACACCTTGTGCGACCGCCGCGCAAGGGGCGCGGCCTTGTTGCGCTCGAGACTGAGCTCCGTCATGAGGACCTCGGCGAGCACCGAAGGTCCCGCATCCTCGAAGAGATCTGCCTTGGCGGCCCGTTGCGCGCGGGCATAGGCCTCTCTTGCCTCGGCGACGCGACCTTGAACCATCGCGACGATGCCCAACTGCAAGTCGACGTACATCGTTAGGTACCAGGTTCGGTCTTCGAACTCGGCCCGGGCGCGCCGTAGCCAATCCAAAGCTACGTCGAAGTTCGCTTGGTGACTCGCCGCTTCGCCTGTCGCGTACTTGGCCGCGCCCCTCAGAAGCGGCTCTACATTGGGGCTATCCACGAGGTTGCGGATTTCCGACAGCAACTCCCGATGATCCGGCGCGTCGACCGGCCTGCAACCGCAAGCCGCAAGCACGTACCGGAAGCACAGGTGATCCAGCGACAGCTCCGGGTCTTCGCTACCGTCCCAGTCTCGCGTGAACCCGTCCGTGCGGGCACCGAGGTCGAAGTAGGCCGACATGGCCGCCGCGAAGTCCCCGCGCATGGTCAGTTCCATGCAACGCACCAATAGCAGGCGGGGGAAAATCGCCAGGACCTCCGCGTTCAGGAGTTCGTTCGAAAGGCGCAGTCGGGTCAGTCCATGCCTGAGCCAGACCCGGAATCCGCCGGCGTCGATCAGTATCTGGCCGACCTGACGCGGGTTTCCCGCCTCCGCCGCGTGGCGCATTCCGGCCAGCACATGGCCCTGCCCGGCAAGCGCATCGGCGATGGCGCCATGGATGGACCGGTAGCGCTCCGGACTCTCCCGAAGGCGCTTGGCCGCGCAGTATTGCCTGATCAGCGGATGCAGCGCCCAGGATCCGGACTCGCCACCAACGGATCGCAGCAGTCCAGAAAGAGCCGGGATCGAGCGAACCCGATGCGCGGACCCGGCACCCAGCGCGGCGTCGACCAGTTCGGGATCGATCCATTCGAACAGGCCGACATCGAGCACAAACTCCTGGTCTTCTTTGGACAACCCACCCCAAAGCCGCGTCTCGATCCAGTTCGAGGTGATCTCTTGAGCCAGTTCGTCCGATGCGCCCTGATCTTTGACATTCCGATGGATGCAAAGCGCTAGGGGCCATCCCTGGGACGTCTCGGTCAACTCGGCGAGTTCGGCCCGGGACAGCTTGGATCGGAAGAACCGAGCGATATCCGGTTTCTCGAAACGCAGTTCCTCCGCCGTGATGCTGATGCCCCGGCCTTGGAGTACTGCCGTCGCTACGTCCAGACCTGCGGGCAGACCCCGGAACGCCAAGGCCACATGGAGATTCGGTGGCGCGTGCTGCAGGAGACGGTTGAGCACCGCCATCGTGTCGGGATTGCGTATCCTATGAACGTCGTCCAGCGCAAGCACGCAACGCGCCCCCAGCATCTCGATGCTGTGCAGGAGCAGGTTGATCCGGTAGTCGCTGCGTTGAATATCCTGGCTCGTCAGACGCGAATCCAGTATCTCGACGCCCGCCTCCGCGAGGGCGAACGAAAGGTATGTCGCGAGACCGTTGGGCCCGTCGTCTTCGTCGACGGACAGCCACGCGACGACGGTGCCGCGCCGTCGCAGGCGGCGGCATGCTTCGGCGAGCAACGTCGTCTTGCCAAACCCGCCCGGGGCGTTGAGCGCGGTTACACGCCACTTCATGAGATCGCAGCGTGACTCGAGGGAGAAGCGTTCGACGAAACCGGCGACGGGATCGGGCAGCATGACCTTCTGCCGCACCAGCAACGGCAGGAGGGGATTGGCGTCTTGTTCGGCTCGACGGTGTCGAGAGATTGGTTGAATGTCAGCGCGCGGCAAATCGAAGATCCTGCCCACGGGGGGGCGAGCCCGTCCAGCGGTATTGTCTTGCACCCGCTTAAGACTGCTCGATTGCGGGGTTGCCTACCCTAGGCAACGGCAGCGGAGCTTATTTCGCGCCGACTGCAACCGTCAAACGATTTCCGCGCCGTGACCGCGGCGGCCCGCACCCTCCCCGGTGAAGATCACCCAAATTCGATGGCGCAGACGCACAACCACCGTGGGGATGGCCTGTCCCGTTCCGGCGCCAGACGGTTGGCCGCGCGCCCCCTCGGGCGCGACAGGGTCGCCCCTACAGCGAGTAGACGAGCATGAGCCAGAACTTCGTGGTGTCCGTCGCGTAGTCGTCGGCTTCGTAGCGCGCGAGCTTCAAGAGCAGGCTCAACTTGTCCCAGGCGTAGGCGGCGGACATGCCCGCCTCGGCCCCGTAGTCGAGACCGCCGCGTCGCGCCTCGTAGCTGTGCAGCGTGGCGGCCAACGTCAAGGCTTCGACCTTGAGGGATGCCGACACGTGGACGTCCTGAAGTCCGGCCGCCGGCTTCACCGCCGCGAACTTGTCGGTCCAGCCCCGATAGATGTGCTCAGCCCCCAAGGGCATTTGCACGCTCGCCCGCCCGCCGTCGCTGCCGAGCACCTGCCAGCCGGCCCCGAGCTTGAGTCCATCGACCGCCCAGGCGACGTCTAGGGAATAGAACGGCGCGGCGTAGTCGAGGGGTTGGTCCGCCCAGTCGGTCTGCCGACCGACGGCGGCGTCCAAGGCGAACGGGCCGAACGAACCGGCGTAGTCCAGCCCGACGGTGGCGCTGGAGTTCGCGGGGCCGTTGTCGCTGTCGAAGTCGAGCAGGTAGCCGAATGCCGCCACGCGGTGCCCTTCCGCCGGCTTCAAGGACGCCCGCAGCAGGTGGGAGTCGCTCGACCAGGCGCCGGGTTGGGCACCGTCCCGGGGACCGAATATCCGGTTCACCCGGGCGACGTACGCGTAGTCGAGACGGGTTCGCTTGCCCGACGTCTCAATGCGCAATCCGTCGAAGCTCTGTTCGTTCTGCCGCCACGCCTTGAAGCCCACGAAATGCTGTCCCGGGTGGGCGATTCGCTGACGACCGGCCGTCACGGTCACCTGGCCCTTCCGGTAGCGCAGGAACGCCTGGTTCAGGTCGAAGCCCGTGGGATCGGCTACCACCGGGAACTCGGTGCGGCCGTTGTCCGTGGAGTTGTAGTCCTCGGGACCCAGCTTGGCCACGTAGTCTGCCTGAACACCCACCGAGAATCCGTGGCCCGGTGCCATGACCCAACCGAGTCGCAGACGGGCGGTAGAAGCGCCGGCGTCCTTCTCAAATCCGGCCTGGTCCACGGCCTCGAAACGGTAGCGCACATCGACCAGCGGTTTCGTGTCCTTGGCCGCCTGCCGAAAGTCGGCAGTTGCCCCGAGGGCGATGGCGCAACCAAGCACGACCGAAACCACGGCCGCCAAGGCATTGGGATTGCGGGTATGCACCTGAAATCGCTCCTGTCGCACGGGACTACGCGTCCGCCGAGGCCGAAATGGTGTCCAGGTTCTCGATGATGAGCAGAATCTGGGCGAACACGTCGGTCGGCACCTTGTTGCGAGGATCCGGTCGGACCTCGCGCGGGACGTTGATGGCCAGGTGGTGCTTGATCCGGGTCATTTCCGCCAGCAGCATGTTCGTCGCGTCGTAGACTTCGGACGGGGTCACGCGAACCAGCGTGAGATTCGGCACGCTCGACGCGTCCATGCCCAGGCGCGTCTGCAGGTTGACCATCTTGTAGCCCGCCCGGAGCACCTGCTGGGCGACGTCCTTCGGCGTCTTCCTGCCCTCGACGCTGGGCACGTCCAGGGTGAGGGGCGCGCGCAGCTTGGCCGCGATCAGTTCCAACTCGTCAATGAGGTACAGGGCGTTGAGGTATACGTCGTTCGGGGTGAGCGGCCCCCCGGCTAGATTGTCAAGGAGAATCGATGCGTCGGCGAGGTTCTTGTAGACCGTAGACGGCGTCTTGCCGCCTACGAAGGGTGCCGCGTCGATGGGACTCTCGATGACCATTTGAGTCTTGATCTTGCGCAACTCGGCGAGGATGGCCGCCACGCTGCCGAGAACGTCCCGGGGTTCGACCTTCTTGATGGGAATCTGGCCCGTTTCGGCGGCGTCCATACCGAGGCGACGCTGCACCCGGGAAACCTTCGACATCACCTCCAGCGTCTTCGCGTAGACGTGGACCGGGGCCCGATCCTCTTGGGCTTCCGCTTCCGGCGGATAGTCGTCGGCACCGAGTTCCTCCCGCAGGATCTGGATCTCGGCGATGAGATCCTCGGTTGCCCGGAACACGTGGCTCGGCGTCACTTTCTCGTCGTCCTCGTCGAACCAGTCCGTGATCGACTGGACCCAACCCCTTTCCTCCACTGCGTTGCTCGGTGTGCCAAGGAGCACGAAGCAGCAGGCTAGAAAGGTCGCTAGGATTCGTGAGTGAGGCTTCCGGTTGTTGTTGTTGATCTTGGAAGCCAATGATCCGTTTCGAAACGGTGACGTTCTAAACATATTCATTGGGTTCTTCCTGTCATTGGTGGGTTGGTTGGGGTTAGTTGGTTAGCGAGTCATCGTGCTCCATCCAGGGCATCTGCCCTGCAATGCTTCTACGTCAGGCTCAGGCACCTTGGTCGACCGCCTCCACGGCGTTGCGTGCCTCGCGGGCCTGTTGGTTCCGCGCTTCGAACTCCCGTCGCTGGGCAGCCAGTTCGCGTCGCTCATCCGCGAGTCGGCGCTGCTCTTGCCCGAACTGTTCCTGGCGCGCCGCGAACTGCGCACGTTCCTGCTCGAATTCAAGGCGCATGCGCTCGAGTTCGGCGCGCTCCCTCAGAACGAGCTCGCTCTGATAGCGAAGCTGTTCGCGCTCGTAGGCGGCCAGTTCGGCGGGTGTGGGAATATCCATCAGCGCCTTGGACGCAAACCCGGCCATGGTTGGCTGTTCGGCGAACTGGAGATCCGCATCCTCGAAATAGGATTGCCAGAACCCCTGGTGCCGGAGCCGCAATTTGGGGTTGTCCGTTGAGCCCGCCCGGGAAACGTAGAAGACCTTGACCGGCAGATCCGCCGATGGGCGGGCAAGGGGTTCGGCGACCGGTCCTTGGGCGGCGCGCGCTGCAACAAAGGCGTTGAAATCCCACTCGGCGGGCTGAACATCGACGTGCGAGTACCACTTGGCGTGCTGCATCATGTCCGAGAACAGGTACAGCGACGTGGGTATCGACGATTCGGCGAAGTCTCGGGTCGTCTCCTCGAGCGCTTCGACCAGGTAGGCATCCGTTGCTGTCCTTCCCTTGCTTTGCACGACCAGCGCATCGATCCGCCGGCGCAGAACATTCCGCTGCTCGCAGAAATGCCGGGCGTCCGCGCGACTCGACGCCGGAATCTGGGCCGGCAAGTCGCCGCAGTCCCCGATCCCGTTGCGCTGGTCTTTCGCGGCTTGAACTAGGAGTTCGCCGTTGTCGTACGGCTTGCAAAGGCGACCGAGCAGGGTACGCGGCGCCTCGGCGTAGGGGCTCACCGAATACACGGCCAGCTCGGTGTCGGCGTACAAGTCGATGGTTACGTCGTCAAGCAGCCGACCGGGCAACGATGCGTAGGCTTCATCCACGGGTTTGCGCAGGTCAAGGAGGAAGACTGCACGGTGGGCGACTTCGGTGGCAGAACACGAGCCGTCTGCCGACGGGATGGACCCTACATCCGGCGCCCCCTGCACGCGCATCCCGAGGAAGATCAACACCGGGATGGGAACGAGGAGCAGCGGCACATACCATCGCAGACCGCCAAGCCGCCCCCGATTGTCCACACGCGTGTTCATCGCGCCACCATCCCGGGCAGCTCGATGCGGGTGACGGTTCCCCCGCCGAGATGCGAGCTGACCGAGACGGTGCCCCCGTATTTCTCGACCAGGTGACGGGTGGTGGTTAGTCCAACGCCGTCGCGATCATCCTTCGAGGTGTAAAAGGGTTCGAACATCCGTGCGCGTACGTCGGCACCCATTCCGCTGCCATTGTCGAACACGGTGACCGTCGCCTTGTCGTCGTCGCCGACCATCGTGATCCGGATCTCGCCTTTGGGGTTGTCGTCGCCAAAGCCCTTTTCCTGGATCGCCTGGACCGAGTTCTCCAAAATCTTCTCCAGCATCAGGCAGATCTCGGTCTTGGACGCGAAGACCTCCGGGATGTCCGCCGACTCCGTCGTGACCGTCGCAACGGCTTCGGCACCGGTGGCTTCGATGATCTCCGGGATGCAGTCGTTGATGTCGAGCAGGTCGTAGCTCAAGTCGTGTTTATTGCTGACGGACGACAAGCGCTCTGCCAGCTCGCCGATTTCTTGCGCGTGTCGGCGCACTTCGTCGGCGGCACCATTCTCGACGGGCAGCGCATCGGCGCTTTCGGCCAAGCCGTTGGACGCGGCCGCGATGCGCTGGCCGATCGTTTCCGACAAGATCCGTTGCGACATCAGCATCTTCTCGGATGCCGCCGCTTCGCGCTCGCTGACCGATGCCACCTGCGCCGCCGTCACGGCAACAGCGCCCCGCCGGGCACCCGCCGGGGCGTGGACCACCTTCGACACATCGGGTCTGCGCGCGACGGCGACTACGATCCAGACCACCAGCAACGCCGCCGCAGCCCCGAGGATTCCGTTCATGAACCAGTCGCCGCGTTGCTCGACACGACTCAACTCGGTTCCGAGATCGGTGATCAAACGAACGGATGAGTTGGAAATGTCGTTCGACGTGGCCTGTTCGAAAATCTCGTCCGTCGGCCCCTGCCGATCAAGCAGTACTCTTGCGTGGGAGGTGAAGTTGGTCAGGGCGTTGGCGAGCCGGTTGGGGAGGCGCTCGGCCCGTTGACCCAATCGCTCGACCACGGCGGTGAGTCGACCCTTTGCCGCGTCGGTGGGAGCGGCCAGAAAGTCGTTGATCTCGTTCGCCGTTGTCCCCACCTCCCGCGCAAGATCCGTATCTGATTCGGCGTCCTGGACGATGTTCGCCGCCGCCAACGGCAGATAGCGCGTCGAGTTCCTTACCACGGAGTTCGCGGTCTTGAAGCGCTCGATGCGCTCCTCCTTGGCGTCGATCGCGCTCGTGTAGGCGCTCACATCGTTGGCAAGACGGTCCGGAATGTCGGCTATCCCGCGGATCGTATCGAGCAAGTCGCTTTTCAACGCGTCCATTTGGGGGATGAAGGCGACCAAGGCATCGTAGTCCGCCAACGGGTCCGATCGGACCCGGGCCGTCTCCACGCTCCATTCCGCGGCCAACTGCTGGATCTCGCGAACATGGGCAATCGAACGGCTATAGGGCGCCGGGTCGTTCTGCTGCACCATCGCGTAGAGAGCGCCGCTCGCAGCGAGGATCGCCACGGAGAAGACGACGCCGACCAATATCGATTTCGAGGTTATTGCCATAGCTCCTCCGACTCCCCTGCGAGTGTCTCGATGAAGGCGACGATTGCGTCCTTGTCCTCGTCGGGCGCCTCTCGGCCAAGCTGGAACTCGAACATGATGTCGACGGCGTCCCGCAGTGTGGCGGCGCTGCCGTCGTGCAGGTACGGGGCGGTGTGGGCCGCCATGCGCAGACTTGGGACCTTGAATGCATGCATGTCCGACTCGTTGCCGGTGACGTTGTAGCGACCCATGTCGGCTTCGGTGATGTTGCCGCGTCGCTTGAAGTACTCGTTGAGCACGCCGAAGACCTGAAACATGTTTCCACCGACGGCGGCACCCTGGTGACAGGACACGCAGCCGTAGTGCTTGAACAGGCGGTAGCCGCGCGTTTCTTCCTCGTTCAGCGCGCTTTCGTCGCCGCCCAGCCAACGATCAAAGCGACTGTTCGGCGTGTTGAGGGAGCGCATGAACTCGGCCAGAGCGTTCTTGACGTTCGCGCGGTTGATACCGTCGGGATAGATTGCATCGAATAGTGCCGGGTAGGTGTCGTCCGAGTAGAGCTTGGCCACGACATCGCCCCAGAGGCTGCCCATCTCCACCGACGACTGCACCGGACCGTCGATCTGATCTTCCAACGTGGTGGCGCGCCCGTCCCAGAACTGCTTGAAGTTGAAGCCTGCGTTGAAGACCGTAGGGGCGTTGATCGCGCCCACGGCGTCATCGACCCCGACCGACACGCGGCGCCCATCGTCGCCGCCCGATGCCAGGTCGTGGCAGCTTGCGCACGACACGGAGTCGTCCTTCGACAGTCGTTGGTCGTGGAACAGGAGCCGACCGAGCGACACCTTTTCGGCGTGGTACTCGCCGTTGGTCGGGATCGGCTTGATGGGTTCAGCCCCCGGTTCTGCGTTGGGCATCGGACCCCCAACCCACAAACACACGACGACCGTCATGACGACGGCGTGAGTACCGTTCATGCGCGTCAACATGCGCGTCAAGTTGGCAAACAGCCTGGTCATGATCCAGCAAATTCGTCATGTTCGCTCCACGTCGTCCGACGCCACAGCGATCCAACCCTTCCCGGTTCGTACATGCGCTCCCCAGAACCTGTCGCCTGGGCTTGGTAGCGGCATCGTCACCGGCCCAGCAAAGAACCGGCGCAACCCTACGCAGGGGGCATAGCGCAAACAATGTCCTCGATTGGTGTTTGAATGGTTGCCATCCCGCGGCGACCACTACTACCGGTGATAATCCGGCCACTACCAAGGCTGTAGTCATGGTCTCGTCGTACTTCCCTACCGGTCATAGGCGACTTAAGTCATTGCTCTTTCCGTGCTACTCTGGTGCAATTGGCCGGCCGAGATACGACAAAATGCGTAGGGGTGTTGACATGGAGCTTCTCGAGACGCTGCGGCGCGAGGTAAAGCGGTCTTCCGGATCCCGCTACGAACACCGCCTACACGCCCTGCTGCTCATGGTCAGCGGGTTCACCGCGACGCAGGTCGCCGCCGTCTTCGGCGAGGATCCGCGCACCGTGCGCCGGTGGATCAGCGCCTTTGAGAACCATGGGTTGCCTGGTCTCAGGGATCCGAGCCGACCGGGCCGCCCGCCGTCGCTCGACGCGCAGCAGCAAGCGGCGTTACGACACGATCTGGACGCCCCGCCAACCGCTGTTGGACTGAGTGGCGACACCTGGAACGGGAGGCTCCTGGCGTCACACTTGACGAAGTCCTTTGACACGACCTTGGGGGTGCGCCAGTGTCAGCGTCTGCTTAGGCGGATCAGGACGAGTCCTGAGCCATAGGGCAATAATTTATGTCGTCTTTGGATGCGCGTTGGGGTTCCCGTACCCGTTGGGTAGGGTGCCGGGCCTGTGAACCCGTCCGTCGATCAGTAAAGCCCGCAGTCCACCTTTCCGGTAGCCCACCGTAGTCCGTTCATCTGGATCGCCGCAAATCGGCCACGGGCGAGTCGAATGCCGCTGGCGCCCCGACCAGGATTCGAACCTGGGACCTGCCGCTTAGGAGGCGGCCGCGCTATCCAACTGTGCCACCGGGGCGGTTTAGCGAAGGGCGGCAACCATACCCCCCTTCTCCCGTGTCGTCACCCCCGTTGGTAGGTGCCGACAAGGCGGTTCATGGCGATCACATTGGGTTCGATGCGCTCGAGCAAATCCCACATGCCCAATCCCGCGTCGAGGTCGAGTTCGGCGTCGAGCGCCAAGAGCCAGAAGAAATAATTGTGTATGCCGTGACCCTCCGGCGGCATGGGCCCGCCGTAACCCGGCTTGCCGAAGTCGCTGACCCCTTGGGTGTGCTCGCCGGTGGCTTCGGCGAGCCCCGTGGCGGAACCCGGGATGTTGTAGAGCACCCAGTGCACGTAGCCGTAACGGCCCGGTGTGACCAACGGCGCATCCGGATCGTGGCAGATGACGGCGAAGGACTTCGCGCCTTCCGGCGCATCGGTCCAGGACAACTCGGGCGATACATCCACGCCCTCCCCCGTGTGCTTGCTCGGAATCGCGCCTCCGGCCGAGAAAGCCGAAGAAGTGAGTTGCATCGAGGACAGTGCGAATCCCATGGGTCGAATCCTTAAGTTCGAGTAGCGAAGCACCAAGCGTTACACGCTCCTTGAGGGGTTGTCCACGCCATCCGGCGCTTGAGGGGCATACAATGGCCACGTCAAGGAGGAGGGACCATGACGCACGAACTCGTTATTCGAGGTGGCCATCTCGTGGACGGCTTGGGGCGGGAACCCGTCCCCGGCGATCTCGCCGTGGATGCTGGCACCATCACGGCAGTGGGGAAGGTCGACGGCAAGGGCAGGCGCGAACTGGACGCCCAAGGCCTCACGGTGACGCCCGGCTTCATCGACATGCACACGCACCTCGATGCACAAATCTGCTGGGACCCACACGTCTCGCCGGTGTCCTGCCACGGCGTTACCACGGCCCTGATCGGCAACTGCGGCGTCACCTTCGCGCCCTGCCGGCCGGAGGACCGCGAATTGCTCGCCGGGATGATGGAGACAGTCGAGGACATTCCCCGCCAATCCATCCTCACCGGCCTGCCCTGGGACTGGGTGGACTACGGCGACTACCTGGACTCGGTGGAGCGTGTCGGTCCCGGCATCAACATCGCCGGGATGATCGGTCACGGCGCGTTGCGTTACTTCGTCATGGGCGAACGGGGCGTCGAGGAAGACGCCACCGAGGAAGAAAAGCGCGAGATGGCGCGCCTGGTCGGCGAAGCAATCGACCGGGGTGCGGTTGGCTTCTCGTCGAACCGGTACCGGGGACACCGCATCCCCGACGGCCGCGCCGTGCCCGGCACCCTCGCCGAACTCGACGAACTGGTCCTGATCGGCAACGAGGTCGCCAGGCGCAATGCGCTCTACCAGCATGTCGGTATGCGCTTCGACCACGTCGACCACGTTGTCGGTGCCACCGGGGCCCGGATGCTGTTCAACTCGACGCTGCAGGGCTTCGACGACGATGCCGGCAAGAAACGCCTTCAGGCGATCCGCAAGGTCGCCCAAGGCCGGGATCTATCCGGGGTCGCCCAGGTACGGGGTAGCGGCGCATTGATCGGCCTCCAGGCATTGATTCCGGGCGCGGGGGAGACCTGGGGCAAGCTGCGTCGGATGGATCTGCAAGCCAAGCTGGGCGCCATTCGCGATCCCGGGTTCCGAGCGCAGTTGATCACCGAAGCGCAGGAACCGAAAGGCTGGGCGCGACCCGGTTGGATGTACTACCTGGGTAACGGCGTCTCGCCGGACCACGCCCAGGGCAGGCACAACAACCTTGCCGCCATGGCGGAGGCCGCCGGCGAACATTGGTCCGAGACATTCCTGCGTCTGTCCGACGAAACGAACGGTGCTGCGCTCTTCAACCATGTCGGCGAGAACCAGAACCTGAAAGCGCTGCGCGACCTCTTCGACGGCGGCGTATTCCCGGGTGTCGGTGACGCGGGTGCGCACGTCGGCATGGTCATGGATGCCGGCTGGGCCACGTTCGTACTCTCGCATTGGATTCGCAAAGAGGGTCTCTACACCATGGGCCAGGGCATCCAGCGCCTGACCAGCGGACCGGCCCGGATCCTCGGGCTCAAGGATCGGGGCGCGCTCAGGGCCGGTTTGCGGGCGGACATCAACGTGTTCGATGCGGCCACCGTCGCGGAAGCTCATCCCTACCGGGTGGCCGACTTCCCGGCGGGTGCCGAGCGCCTGACCCAAGGGAGCATCGGCTACAAGGCGACCTTGGTGAACGGCGAGTTCCACGTCATCGACGGCGAACTGACCGATGCCTGCGCGGGCCAGGTACTGCGCCACCACGCCGCCTGAACCGACGGATGGATGACTATTTTCGAACGGGACGGACGCGGGCATTCGAACTTGGCAACCGCGGACCGATCCGGTTCACGGACGACCAACGCCTGCACCCGGCGATCGACGAGGCCTACCGGCGGTGTGGTTTCTACGTCTTCGAAGGTCCGCTTCGCGACTTGGAAGTACATGAACTGGAGGCCGATCTCGCCGAGTTGCTGACACGCGCACCGGCATACCGCGATTCGGCGGTCGAAGCCCAAGGCCGCCCCGCCTTGGCATTCGGCAAGCCACTGTCGGATCCCTACGGCGGGACGGACAAGAACTACGGCAGGCACCCGGCGAAGATGTCCGAGCCGGAACCGGCCCAGGACGCGCCGAAAGAGACCCTCTACTTCGTCTACGGGATCTTCCAAGGCATGGACGCCTGCTTGCGGTTGTACGGGCATCCCGACCTGCTTCGCGTGGCCGAGGCGATCAACGGCCCTGATTTCGTGCCGTTCGCGGACTCCATCTGGATCAAGGAACCGGGCCTCGGTACCTCCGTCGCCTGGCACCAGGACGGCACGACGCATTGGAACCACCCGCGTTGGAACGAGGACATCCACGGCTTCAACTTCATGGCCCAATTGTGCCGAACCACACCACAGAACGCCCTCTGGGTCGTACCGGGCAGCCACAAGCTCGGCAAGATCGACATCAAGGCGTTGGTCGATGACGCGGGGACCGATCGGCTACCTGACGCCGTACCGATGCTCTGCGAGCCCGGGGACGTCGCCATCTGCAACCGCCAGGCGCTGCATGGATCCTTCGCCAATACGTCCGCCGACCGGCGGGTGTCCATCGTGATCGGATTCCATCGCCGGGACTCGGTGCTGAACGTCAAGAAGGAACAGCGCGCGGGCGAAACCGTGGTCTACGACGAGGACCGGATCCACCGGCGTTCGCGCGTGATCCAGTTGGCAATCGACGCGCGCAGGAGCTACTACCGGACTGAGACGCCGTACGTCTACGAGCCCTTCATTGGCTTGGAGGACGACAACCGGTTCACCGAGGCGACACGCAAGACCGTGCTAGAGGGCTATCACCTCCTGAATCTCGGCATTTGAACTGCCTGTACGAGCGAGGCGTTGGGTGCGGTCCCAGAGGCGGGACGGGCAAGCCCGTCCCCTACCGACGCTACCGTTCGACGAGGGCTTCCACCATAGAGAGAAGCTCATCAGCCGTTGCCGCCTGCATGACCTGATCCCCCACTTCGGTGATTGTTTGCATCGATGGAGCGCGTTGCAGCAATGCGCTCAACCGCGTCGCCACGTGCGCCCCGAACCTCCGCTCGGCCTGCCGCGCCAGCATGGCAGACACGTCTTGGCGCGTCTTTTGTTCCGCAGCCTTCGCAGTACCAACTGCGGCATCCAAACGCTCCTCGGCGAGCTCACGTGCGGCACCTTCCTCCTCGGGTGTCGGAAGGTCGCGACCGCTAACGGGCTCGTACAGCCGCAGTTCGCCATCGCGCAGCCACAGGTACAACGCCAGTGTCTTGCATTCGAGCCCTCGTTTGCCGTTTGGCAGGACACACTCCGTCATCCTCCGGTAGCGTCGACCCTGAAGCGTGAACCCTTGCAGCGGCGGCTTGACCCACTCGCCGCGCGGGTCGTAAAGGAAATACTCCGGTACACCCAATTGCGCATAGCGCTGGCGCTTGGTGCGTTCATCTTCGCGTCGCGTGGTCTTCGACGTGATCTCCAGCACGAATGACGGCGGCTTCTCCTCCCAGATCTTGAAAAGGTCCCGCGAGCCTCTTCGAACGCCGAACGCGACGAAGACGTCCGGCGACAGATGCCGACGGGGGTTGCCAGGCTCGTCAAAGACCATGAGATTCGAGCCCACGTAGACATCGTCGCGATCGGCGAGGAACTTCCGCAACCCGTAGGCCGCACCGGCCAAACGAAGGTAATGGAGGTCGGTCTCCGCCACCGGCCTGCCGTCCCTGGTGGGATATTCAACGGGATCTGACGGGGTAACGAGCGCTTCGCTCATGGATCTGTCCTGGGTCGAAGGACGCAGGCAAAACTGCGGGTCTCAACTGAACGTAACACGACCGTGACGCGCCCTCAATCGTGTTCAAGTGAGGTGTACAAGCGAGCATGGCTGCGCCAACGACAGTTCAACTACATGCCTATTGTCCAAGCTGCGGTCGTGCGGTGATGACAGCCAACGCCCATGCTCGCTGTGAGAAATGGCCCCACAGTGACGTGCGTATTCGCCTTTGTTCCTTATCCCGTCGGGCCGCGGGCCTGCTCCATGGCGAGAGCATAGGGGACGGCTTGTCCCGTCCCGCGCCCGCCGAGAACGCTGGCCCGATGCCGGCCACCGCACGCCGTTCGGCGCGTTAGGCTCGCCGCTGCGAGTTCACGGAACCGATTCGGTGCGCCGCATCGCCCGGAACCCCGCCGGTTCCCATTGCCGCAATGCCACCAGCAGGCAACTGCCGGCGGTGCGGCCTTCCTGGCTCGGGCGGACTTCATCGCCGCGGGTCAGGTCGTCGAAGGTCTCCATCAGTTCCACCATCTTCTCCCGCAGCACCGTCGCCGATTCCGCCGAGAGCATTCCCCACGCGAATCGATGCAGGTCCTGATCCGGTTCGAACCGACCCGACAAGAAGGCGTTCTGGACGTGGTCCACGAAGTACCGATGGATGGGTCCGCCGGGTAGCCAGGCGAAGTTCCTGGCCACCCGGAGCTTGATGCGGTTGCCGGGCAGGAGTTCGATCAGCCCCATGCGGTCGAGGCGGGCAAGGAGCTGGATCAGGCGCGGTTCCGATAGCTGGTAGTGCTGGACGATCCGACCGAAACGCCAGCGATTCAGCGCACAGATCGCGACCAGCAACAACGCCGGGTCACCGATCAGTTCGCGCTCCTGGTCTTCCGTCAACGACGCGACCTCGAGCCGTTGGGCCTCCGCCTGGCGGGCAAGCTCCAGGATATCGACGCCCGCCAGATCGCAGATCGCCTCCACACGCTCGAGCGTGAACCCCCCGGTGGAGAACAGCCGCTTGACGCTGCTCAACGATAGGTCGAGGTGACGGGCAACCTGATCGTAGGACACCCGGCGTTCCTTGAGTACGCCCTTCAGCGCTTGGACGATTCGCTTCGACTGGACCATGAGGTATCACCATATAGGACCACACGAGTATGGTATCGGCACTCTCTGTCTTCAAGTTGCGACTAGTAGTCCTGTCGCGGAATGCTGGAAGATCAGAACGAGTACGGCGGGGTCGTGACGCCATCCGGGGCGCCAAGACTCTCGGTGCAATTCGAGACCGTGGACAACGACTGACCTCTCCCCCGCGATACCGCTGCACAATTGGTGTTAGCCCAAAGCAGTAATGTCCCCTTTGTCCAATTCTAAGATGTCCCCTTT
>JAPPGK010000080.1 GCA_028821405.1 Gammaproteobacteria bacterium
TTCGCGTTGGAATCGGCCTTTGGCTTCACCCTCACTTCGCGTTGGACAGTACGGTGGCCACAACGACGGCGTCGGTTCAAGTAGACTAACGAAGGCACTGGTAAAGGAGGACCCGTCAAGGTGCTACCGGCAAAGGACTCGCCCGGAACATCCCGCGGGGGCGACTTTCGCGATCTCCCCGGACAGGCACGGCCGCGTAGGGGCGACCCTTGCGGTCGCCCGATCATCGCACGGCGCGGCCGTGGCACCGGTCGGGGCGGTGCCACGCCTGCCCGCGTTCGCCGGCGCCGCTTTGGCCCGCTCGCATGCGCACTGGCTCTTGGTGCCCTAAGCGTCCTGCCCGCATGGAGCGACTACTGGACCCGCCCCGAGGTCGGCGACTACATCGATGGGCTCGTCGTCGACCACGCCCTAGATCGCGACTGGCTCATCCGCGCATTCAGGGGTGCCGTCAAGAGCGACGATGTCATCCGGAAGATCTCGAAACCTGCGGAGAAGGCTCTCGCCTGGCACGAATACCGGGCAATCTTCCTCACCGACAAGCGCATCGACGGCGGGGTCGAGTTCTGGCAGGCGCATCGTGACGCGCTCGATGCGGCCACACGCCGATTCGATGTGCCGAGCGAGATCATCGTTGCCATCATCGGTGTGGAGACGTTCTATGGTCGGTATCTCGGCACCCACCGGGTCATCGACGCGCTGTCGACCCTGGCGTTCGACTACCCGCCACGTTCGGCGTTCTTCAAGAGTGAATTGACGCAGTTTCTCCTGCTGGCCCGGGAGGAGGGCAAAGACCCGTTGGAGCCCGTGGGATCCTACGCCGGCGCCATGGGCTACGGACAGTTCATTTCATCGAGCTACCGGCACTACTCGGTGGACTTCGACGGCGATGGCCGTCGGGACATCTGGACCAACAAGACCGATGCTATCGGCAGCGTGGCGAACTACTTTGCCCGGCACGGATGGAGGGGTCGAAACGATCCGGCCGTCCGGGTGGAGATTGGGGATGAACGGGTTCTCAAGGTTGCCGATGCCGGCCTGGAACTCGCCCACACGGTGGGCGAGTTGCGCGCGCTGGGCGCGGTTGTCCCGGATCGCGTAGCGGATGACGAGAAAGCCGCCTTGTTCACGATGGGGCTGGCGGATGGCAGCGAGTACTGGCTGGGTCTCCACGACTTCTATGTGATCACCCGTTACAACCGAAGTGCGCTCTACGCCTTGGCCGTGCTGCAATTGAGCGAGGCCATCGGGTCCCGCTTGCGCGCCGCCGGGGGCTAATGATGGGCTGTTGGTCGAGACTGCGCGCGTCGGGACCGCTTGCCCCGGCGGGCGCGCGGCGGTCGTGCCCGAGGGGTTGGGCGGGCGCGGCAATCACCGTCTTGTTCGTTGGTGCCTGCACCAGCACGCCCCCGAAGCCGACCGCCACGAAACCCGCCGAGCCGGCCAGCCCCCCGGCGGTCGTCAAGGACTCCGCCCCGGCGGCACCGCCGCCGGGGCTTGCCTCGCTGCCCGACCCCATCGTCCGAGACGATCCCAAGAGCGACCGCGGCAACAACCCGTACGTGGTGTTCGGCAAGCACTACCAGGTGATGGACTCCGCAGAGGGCTACGAGGAGATCGGGGGTGCCTCGTGGTACGGCACCAAGTTCCACGGCCGGACGACGTCCAGTGGGGAAAGGTACGACATGTACGAGTTGACGGCGGCACACCGGAGTCTCCCCATACCGACCTACGTGCGCGTGACCAACTTGGGCAATGGCCGGACTTCCATCGTCCGGGTCAATGACCGTGGTCCTTTCCACGCGGCTCGCATCATCGACCTATCCTATGCTGCCGCCGTGAAACTCGGCTTCGAACGGACCGGTACGGCGCGCGTTCGCGTGGAGTCATTGGCCGCCACATCGCCCACCGACCGCGACCGCACGCGACGTGCACGGTTCTACGTGGACACCGGTATCTACGCCAACGTGAACAGCGCGCGTGGCGCGCGAGAGGAAGTCGCGCCGCTGACAGCCAAGGACGTTTTCGTGGTCCGTGTGGATGACGCCTTCGCGGTGAGAATCGGTCCGTTCGCAACATTTGACGAGGCAAAACGCCTGCAGTCGCTCCTGGTATTCGCGGACCGGCCAAAACCGCTCATTATTCTTGCCGACATCTCGGGGCAGTTGGCCCAGGGGACGACCTTCCCGACGTTCAAGGAGACTAGGAGCACGCCATGAGTTCATCCGCCTCCGCCATTGGGGACAGATTTCGGACCGTTGCCGCCGCCGCGGTTGTCATCGCCGCCGCAACCGTTCAGGGCGCACCCGAGATCGTGCCGGATCCACCGTCGATTTCCGCGAAGAGCTACATCCTGATGGATGGCACGACGCGAACGGTTCTGGCCGAACGCGACAGCGGGGAACCGTTGCCGCCGGCCAGTCTGACGAAGATCATGACGAGCTACGTGGCGGCGGCGGAGTTGGCGGCGGGCCGCATCACCCTCGACGACCAGGTGCCTATCAGCGTCAAGGCGTGGCGTACGAGCGGCTCGAAGATGTTCGTCCGCGAGGGTACGGAGGTCGCGCTCAGCGAGCTGTTGCGCGGCGTCGTCATCGTGTCCGGCAACGACGCGAGCGTTGCGGTCGCGGAGTACATCGCCGGCGCCGAAGACGCGTTCGCGGACATGATGAACCGGCACGCAAAGGATCTCGGCCTGACGTCGACGCGATTCGTGAACTCGTCGGGACTACCCGACGACGGCCACTATTCGTCCGCCAAGGACATGGCCATCCTGTCGGCGGCACTCATCGAGCGCTTTCCGGAACACTATCGCCTGTATGCGGAGAAGTCCTTCCAGTACGGCGAGATCGAGCGTCCGCAATTGAACCGCAACCGGCTGCTTTGGCGCGACAAGTCGGTGGACGGGGTGAAGACCGGGTTGACCGAGGCAGCCGGGTATTGCCTGGTCGTGTCCGCACTGCGCGAGGGAACGCGCTTGATCGCGGCCGTCATGGGTGCCACCAGCGACGAGGATCGGTTGCGGGATGCCCAGAAACTGCTGGCCTACGGCTTCCGGTATTTCGAGACCCACGACCTCTACGATCACGGCGAGCCACTCGCCAATCCCCGGGTATGGTACGGGACGGTGGAGAACGTCGCGGTCGGGATCGACAAAACGCTCCGCATCACCGTTCCACGCGGCCGTTACGAGGATCTGAACGCCGTCATCGATCTTCCCGACGAGATCATGGCGCCCATTGCGGTGGGGGATCGCGTCGGGGTCGTGCGCGTCACCCTCGATGATGAGATTCTCGCCGAAAGGGATCTCCTGGCCCGATCGGAAGTCGTCGAGTCCGGGTTCTTCGCTCGTCGAGGCGATGATATCGAGCGCTTCATGAGCGGGCTGTTCGGGGACTCCGCCGAGGCGGATGCAAACGTGCCCAGCGCCGAGGCGCCGGCGGCGCAGTGACGCGGCTCCTCGTCCGGCAACTCGGTTGCGGGACCGCCTACGAGGACGTGTTTCGCGCGATGCGCGCGTTCACCGACCGCCGGGAAGAATCGACAACGGACGAGTTGTGGCTCACCGAACACGCGCCGGTGTTCACCCAGGGACAGGCGGGTAGGGCGGAATACCTGCTCGCACCCGGCGACATTCCCGTCGTCCAGACCGATCGCGGCGGGCAGGTGACCTACCACGGCCCCGGCCAGATCGTCGGCTACCTGATGTTCGACCTGCGTCGACTGGGATTGAGTGTGCGCTCGCTCGTTCGCAACATCGAAGCCGGTGTCGTCGCGTTGCTTGGCGACTACGGCATCGACGCGGCGCCCCGATCGGACGCGCCTGGGGTCTACGTGGGCCGGCACAAGATCGCGGCGTTGGGGCTCCGGGTACGGCGTGGCTACAGCTATCACGGCTTGAGTCTCAACGTCGACATGGACTTGAGCCCATACGCTCGAATCGTCCCCTGCGGGCTCAAGGGCACGGGCGTCACGAGCATGGCCTTGTTGACCCACGGGTGTTCCGTGGCGGACGTGACGCCTCGACTGGTCGGCAAGCTGGTGGCGCAATACGGTTTCGACCAGGTTGACCACGTCGAGGGCCCGCATGCCGCCGCCCCTTGAGACGCGCCCCAACATTCTCTTTGCGTTCGCCGACGACTGGGGCCGGTACGCGCGCGCCTATGCCGGGCACGAAGACCGGCCTTCCCTGAACCAACTGATCGAGACGCCGAACTTCGATCGCATTGCCGCCGAGGGCGTGCTGTTCCTGAACGCCCTCGTTCCGGCCCCGTCCTGCACGCCCTGCCGCAGCTCGATCCTGGCGGGTCAGTACTTCTGGCAGACGGGTCTCGGCGCGATCCTGCAGGGCGCGGTCTGGGACGAGACCATTCCGACGTTCCCACTCGAATTGGAAAAGGGCGGCTACTTCGTCGGTTACCAGTACAAGGTCTGGAGTCCAGGCCGAACGCTGAATGCACCCATTGGCGGTTCCCGCACCCGCTTCGAGCCCGCCGGCCGGGATTTCAACCAGTTCTCGCACTGGGTCACGGCCAATGCCGAGCAGTTCGGCATCGAAGGCGCCAAGCAGGCGTTGTACGACGAGACCCGGAAGAACTTCCGTGGGTTTCTGGCGGCGCGGCCGGCTGATCAGCCGTTCTGCTACTGGTGGGGGCCAACCAACACCCACCGAACCTGGGAGCGCGGTTCCGGGCGCGCGTTGTGGGGCATCGAGCCAGACCACCTGCAAGGTCGTCTGCCGGGTTTCCTGCCGGATGTACACGAGATCCGGGAGGACGCGGCCGACTATCTCGGCGAATGCCTCGCGGTCGACGCCGGGCTTGGAGTCCTCCGCGAAGAACTACTTGCCATCGGCGAATGGGACAACACCCTGATCGTGGTGAGCGGGGATCACGGCATCCCGGGCATGCCGCGGGCCAAGTGCAATCTCTACGACATCGGCTGCGAAGTCGCGCTGGCGGCACGTTGGCCCGGTCGCATCGGCGCCGGTCGCGTCGTGGACGACTTCGTGAACCTGATGGACTTGGGGCCGACCTTTTGCGAAGTCGGCGGTATCGAGACCCCGGGCGCCATGACGGGCAAGAGCCTTCTGCCGATCCTCGAAGCGTCGGGCAGCGGCCAGATCGACCCGGCTCGCGATCACGTCGTCACGGGACGTGAGCGGCATGTCGCGTTCGCACGCGAGGGACATCTGCCGTATCCCCAGCGTTCGTTGCGGACCCGCGACTTCATCTACATCGTGAATTTCGAGCCTGATCGTTGGCCCATGGGCGACCCCAAGGGCCTCGACGACCTGCAAGCGCCGGCGCCCGACTACCAGACCCTGGCGTCCAACACCTTCGCGGCCTACGCCGACCTCGACGCGAGCCCCACCAAGGCGTGGATGATCCATCACCGCGAGGACCACGACGTGGAGCCGCTCTTCGACCTGGCTTTCGGGAAACGGCCGCGCGAGGAACTCTACGACCTGGCCGAAGACCCGCACTACCTGAACAATGTCGCCGAGGATCCGGCCTACGCCAATGTACGGGGTCAGATGCAGGCCCGGCTATTCGAGATCCTCGAGGAACAGCGCGACCCGAGATTGATGGAGCAACCGTGTCGCTACGAACTCGAACCCTACGCAGGCCCGCCTCGCCAGTAGGCAACGCCCTTGCCCTATACCGGCGGATTCTGCAGGCACCGGCCCAAACGCTGCAAGGGACAGGCGCCGCCTGCCGGGCGCCCCCTGATCGGAACATCGCCCAATTCAAAGGCCACGTCGCGCTGGTTCGTACGACCCCGAGTGCGACGGGACATCGCCGTTTCCGTTGGCGATGGCCGTTTGGATTGTCCACGACACCGGCCCGCCGCACCCGTTGCCGCCCGCAATCCACCCAGGGCGAGCCCGTCCGCCCGACGTCGCAGCGACCCGGCGCGCCGGGTCGAGATCTACGCGGCGGCGGTGCGCGGCCTGTTCGAGCTGGCGCCCGACCGCCGTAGGCGGGAGGAGTACGTCGTCGCGCCGATCCCGTGCCCGGCACGTCCGGCTTGGTCGCGATGTCAATGAAGACGCTTGGGGGTGATTCGTGCGGTCCGCGCCAGAGTTCTCGGCAAGTTAGCGCTTGTGAGAGGCCGCCCCTACTCGTCGTCCTCGTGCTCCTCGTCGTCGTCGGCCAGTTCCCGGCCGACGAGCTCGATGTAGGCCATCGGTGCGGCGTCGCCTTTGCGGTAGCCGGCCTTTAGGATTCGGGTGTAGCCGCCCGGGCGGTCCCCGTAGCGGGGTCCGATTTCGGTGAACAGCTTGCCGACGGCTGCCTTGCTGCGAAGCCGGCTGAATGCAAGACGCCGATTGGCGACGGTGTCGTTCTTGGCCAGCGTGATCAGTGGCTCCGCCACGCGACGGAGTTCCTTCGCCTTGGGCACGGTGGTCTTGATGACCTCGTGCTCGAAGAGCGATACGGACATGTTGGCGAACATGGCCTTGCGATGGGCGCTCGTCCGGTTCAATTGGCGCCCGCTTTTGCGATGTCTCACGGCATAGTTTCCTTACGTCAAGACACGCCTTCGCGGCCGTTAGGCCGCGCCCTCGCGCAGACTCGCCGGTGGCCACTTCTCGATCCGCATGCCGAGGCCGAGGCCACGGGAGGCAAGCACGTCCTTGATCTCGGTTAGCGACTTCCGACCGAGATTCGGGGTCTTCAGCAATTCCACTTCGGTGCGCTGGATCAGGTCCCCGATGTAGTAGATGTGCTCCGCCTTGAGGCAGTTCGCCGAGCGAACGGTCAACTCCAGATCGTCCACGGGGCGCAGCAGGATGGGATCCACCTCGTCCTTTTCTTCCTCGACGGTTGCCTCGCCCTCCTTGTCGAAGTCGACGAAGACTGCCAGTTGCTGCTGCAGGATGGTCGCGGCTCGACGGATGGCCTGCTCCGGGTCGATGGTGCCGTTGGACTCAATGTCGAGGATGAGCTTGTCGAGGTCGGTGCGCTGTTCGACCCGGGCGCTCTCCACCGTGTAGGCGACCCGGCGCATCGGGCTATAGCTTGCATCGAGACGGAGTATGCCGATCGGACGCGACTCCTCTTCCTCCTCGGTCTTGTACTCCACCGGCTGGTAACCCCGGCCTTTCGTGACCTTGGCGTCCAATTCGATGCTGCCGTTCTCGTTCAACGTACAGATGACGTGATCGGGGTTTGCGATCTCGAGATCGCCGGTTAGCTGGAAATCGCCCGCCGTGACCTCGCCGGGCCCGCTTCGGACGAGCCTGATGTTGGCCGTATCTCCACCCGGTAGACGAACGGCCACGCCCTTCAGGTTCAGCAGGATGTCGATGACGTCCTCCTGGACGCCGTCCATCGCGGTGTACTCGTGCTCAACGCCGCGTATCTGCACTTCGGTGATCGCCGCGCCGGGCATCGAGGAAAGCAGGATGCGACGCAGGGTATTCCCCAAGGTGTGGCCGAAACCGCGCTCCAACGGTTCCAACGTCACCCGGGCGTGGGTGCCACTCACTTCGTCGACATCGATGTGTCGAGGAGTGAGAAACTCGGTTGCCGACTGTGGCATGGGTTTCCTCCGCTCAAAAACGGGCGCGTCCCAATGGACGCGCTTCGTGTTCACCGTGCTCGGATGGGTGTCTCGGTGTCACCATCCAGTGTGTTCAAGGGGTTTCAACATGGATCCGCGCTCAAGGGACTACTTGGAGTAGAGCTCGACGATCAGGTTCTCGTTGATCTCGCCGGGCAGCTCGGAACGGTCGGGATCCCGCTTGTAGATTCCTTCCATCTTGTCGGGATCGACGTCGACCCATTCAACGGGGCCGCGCTGGCTGGCGAGTTCGAGCGCTTGCCGGATCCTCAGTTGTGCCCGTTTGGCTTCGCGAATGGCGACGGTATCTTCCGGCGCCACTTGGTAGGACGGAATGTTGACCACGTCTCCGTTGACCTCGATGGCGCGGTGCGAAACAAGCTGCCGACTCTCGGCGCGGGTGCAGCCAAAGCCCATCCGATAGACGACATTGTCGAGCCGCCGTTCCAGGAGACGCAGCAGGTTCTCGCCGGTCGCGCCCTTCTGCCGATCCGCCTTCTTGTAGTAGTTGCGGAACTGCTTTTCGAGCACCCCGTAGAAGCGGCGCACCTTCTGCTTCTCGCGCAACTGGACGGCGAAGTCCTTGGGCTTTTGGCGTCGAGCAGCGCCGTGCTGGCCCGGAATGGTATCGGCCCGGCACTTCGAGTCGAGGGGCCGTATGCCGCTCTTCAGGAACAGGTCGGTGCCCTCGCGCCGCGAGAGCTTCAGTTTCGGTCCAAGGTAACGCGCCATCTGTCACACCCGTCGACGTTTGGGGGGACGGCAGCCGTTGTGCGGGATCGGCGTGACGTCCGAGATGCTGTTGATCTTCAAGCCCGCGGCATTCATCGCGCGAACCGCGGACTCGCGTCCGGGCCCCGGCCCCTTGACGAATACGTCGACACTCTTCATGCCGTACTGTTCCATCGCGTTGTTTGCCGCGCGTTCGGACGCGACCTGGGCGGCGAAAGGGGTGCTCTTTCGCGAGCCCCGGTAGCCGGACCCGCCGGCCGTCGCCCAGCAGAGCGCATTGCCCTGTCGATCCGTGATGGTGATGATCGTGTTGTTGAACGAGGCGTGCACATGCGCGACACCGTCGGTGACGATGCGTCGGCCCTTGCGGCTCCTCGATGTGGTTGGGGCCACCATGTTGACTTGCCTGTCTCCTGTGCCTTAGCCGTTGGTTACTTTCTGATCAAGCGGGGCGGACCCTTGCGGGTTCGCGCGTTCGTATGGGTGCGTTGACCGTGGACCGGGAGCCCGCGTCGGTGCCGCATGCCCCGGTAGCAGCCAAGGTCCATCAGTCGCTTGACGTTCAACTGCGTCTCCCGCCGAAGATCGCCTTCGATGGTCAACTTGGCCACCTCCGCGCGCAGCCTGTCGAGGTCGTCCTCGGCGAGTTCGCCGATTCGGGCGTTCGGATCCACGCCCACCGCATCGCACATCCTGCGCGCGTTCGAACGTCCGACGCCGAAGATGTAGGTCAGCGAAACCTGCGCGTGTTTGTTGTCCGGGATGTTGATGCCCGCGATTCGTGCCACTGTTGCTCCTAAGGACCTGCCTGGTTCGGGCTTGATCAGCCCTGTCGCTGCTTGTGCCGGGGTTCGGTACGACAAATGACGCGCACGACGCCCTTGCGCCGGACGACCTTGCAGTTGCGGCAGATTTTCTTGACCGATGCTCTAACCTTCATTGTACATCTTCCCCTGATTGGCCGCCCCGGCGGTCGGCGATCTGGCTTCGTTTGAGGCGCGCAAGTCTACCTCCGCTTCTGAGGCACGGAACTGCCCCGGCGCCCGGCTTTCGCGCGCCCGCCGCGTCCATAGTTACGCAGGTTGGACCGTTCCATGAGCTTCGCGTACTGGCTCGACATCATGTGTTCCTGGACCTGCGACATGAAGTCCATCGACACCACGACGACGATCAGGAGCGCGGTACCGCCCAACTGCAGGGTGATGTTGAAGAACACCACCATGAACTCCGGCAACAGGCAGACGACGGTTACGTAGATCGAGCCGAAGAACGTCAGCCGGGTGATGACGTCGTCGAGGTAGTCGGCCGTTTGGCGGCCCGGACGGATGCCGGGAATGTACGCGCCTTGGCGTTTCAGGTCGTCGGCAAGCTCCTTCGGATCGCGCATGAGCGCGGTATAGAAGAAGCTGAAGAAGATGATGCCGCCGGCGAACAGCAGGATGTAGAGCGGCTGGCCGGGCGACAGCACCAGGGCGACGTCCTGCAGAAAGGACATGTTGGGTGCTTGACCGAACCATTGCGCCATGGAGGCCGGGGCGAGCAGCAGGCTGGATGCGAAAATAGCCGGAATCACACCGGCCATGTTGATCTTGAACGGCAGCGGATGACTCTGGGGCTGGTACATCCGCCGCCCCTGCTGGCGCCTGGCGTAGTTCACGGTGATGCGCCGTTGGCCGCTTTCCACGAAGACCACGAAACCCACGATGGCGATGCCGAGCGCGGCGATGGCGCCGAGCACCAGGATGTTGATGTCGCCCTGGCGTGCCGCTTCGAAGGACTGGCCGACGGCGCCCGGGAAGCCGGAGACGATGCCGGCGAAGATCAAGAGCGAAATGCCGTTGCCGACGCCGCGTTCGTTGATCTGCTCGCCGAGCCACATCATGAACAACGCCCCCGTGACCAGGGTCACGATGGCGACGAGGTAGAAGTCCCACGACGGGCTGAACGCGAGACCCTGGCCGGCTAGGGTTCCGGTCAGTGCCGAGCCCTGGATGAAGGCGATCAACAGCGTGCCGTAGCGGGTGTACTTGGTGATCTTCCGGCGGCCCGCCTGGCCCTCCTTGCGGAGTTGGTTCAGCGTCGGGTACATCATCGTCAGCAGGTTCATGATGATGCTCGACGTGATGTAGGGCATGACGCCGAGGGCCAGGATGCTCATCCGCTCCAAGGCGCCGCCGGAGAACATGTTGAAGATGTCGAGGATGCCGCCCTGGTTCGCATCGAACAGGTTGCGCAGTTGGTCCGGATTGATCCCCGGCACGGGGATGTGCGTCCCGATCCGATAGACCAGGAGCGCGAACAGCACGAACAGCAGTCGCGAGCGCAGCTCGGACAGTCCGCCGCTCCTGACTCCGGTTAAGGCCGGCGCCGCCGTGGCCACTAGTTGATCGTCCCCCCTGCCTTCTCGATGGCCGCGCGGGCGCCCTTGCTAACGGGCAAGCCACGCACTTCGATGGCGCCGGACACGTCTCCCGACAGGAAGATCCGGGCCCTGACCACGCGCTTCCCGACGAGGCCGGCCGCCTTCAGGGCGTCGAGGTCCACCACGCCGTCGCGGGCGGCGCGGTCGAGTTCGGAGGTCCGCACCTCGGCCGTCTTCATGCCGATGCGCGACCGGAAACCGAACGCCGGGACGCGTTTCTGCAAGGGCAGTTGTCCGCCCTCGAAGCCCGGCCTCGTGTTGCCGCCGGAACGCGCCCGTTGGCCCTTGTGGCCCCGCCCGGCGGTCTTGCCGCCGCCAGCGGCGATGCCGCGGCCGACGCGCTTCTTCCGGCGCTTGCTGCCCGGCGCGGGGCCGATGTTGTTCAGTCGAGTGGTCATCTTAGCGCTCCACCTCGAGGAGATACGCCACCTTGTCGATCATCCCGCGCACCGCGGGGGTGTCCTCCAGTTCGCTGACGGAGCCTATGCGCCGCAAGCCGAGTCCGGCCAGGCAGGCGCGGTGCTTGGGAAGCCGCCCCCAGGGCGACTTCACGAGCTTTACCGTCACGGTCTTCTTCGCCACAGTTGTTCTCGCCTCGTCGTTACGACCGCCGTGCCGCCGTGCCCGCCGCTAGGCGGTGATCTCTTCCACCGTCTTGCCGCGTTTCGCGGCGATCATCTGCGGCGACTTCATCCGGGTCAGGGCGCGGAACGTCGCCGTCACCACGTTGACCGGGTTCGTGGACCCGTAGCACTTGGCGAGCACGTTACGCACCCCCGCGCATTCCAATACGGCACGCATCTTGTCGCCTGCGATGATCCCGGTACCTTCGGAAGCCGGTTGCATGTAGATCGTCGACGCGCCGAAGCTCTCCTTGACCGGATACCAGATCGTGGTGCCGTTCAGTTCGACGTCCACCATGTTGCGGCGCGCACCTTCGTTGGCCTTCTGGATCGCCATGGGCGTCTCGCGGGCCTTGCCCCGCCCGAACCCCACGCGTCCCTCGGTATCGCCGACCACCACGAGTGCAGTCACCCCGCGCTGCCGGCCGCCCTTAACCACCTTCACGACGAAGTTGACGTGGACGACCTTCTCGACGAGGCCCTCTTCCTTGATTTCTTCCGAATAGGCCATTAGCTAACCCCGTGTCCCGTCATGGTCATCTAAAACTCCAGTCCCCCGGCCCGCGCCGCGTCCGCAAGGGCCTTGACCCGGCCGTGGTACTTGTAGCCGGAGCGGTCGAACGCCACCTTGCGCACACCCGCCGCCGTGGCGCGTTCGGCGACCAGGGCGCCAACTGCCGTGGCCGCCTCGACATTGCCGCCATTGCCTACTTTCAGCGACTTGTCGAGGGTCGACGCCTGGACCAGTATGCGGTCGCTGCCCGCCTCGGCGCCGATCACCTGCGCGTAGATGTGCTGGGGCGTGCGGTGCACGGTCAGCCGCAGCGTGTTCAGCTCGCGGATCTTCATGCGAGCTCGCTTGGCGCGCTTTAGGCGGTTGGCCTTCTTGGCCTTGCCCGGCGCGCGGTGTTTCAGCAAACCTCGCGTCATTTCTTCTTGCCTTCCTTGCGTCGCACGCGTTCGTTCGCGTAGCGCACGCCCTTGCCCTTGTAGGGCTCGGGTGGACGAAAACCGCGGATCTCCGCGGCAACCTGTCCCACCAGCTGTTTGTCGATACCCTTCACGACGACCTCGGTTTGGGTCGCGGTCTGGACCTCGATCCCTTCCGGGAGTTCGTAATCTATGGGGTGCGAGAACCCAAGTTGCAAGTTCAGTCGGCGACCTCGGGCCTGCGCACGATAGCCGACCCCCTGCAATTCGAGCTTTTTCTCGAAGCCCTCGGAGACGCCGACGACCATGCTGTTGACCAGCGACCGCGTCGTACCGGCCAGCGCCTTGGCGGTTCTCGATGCCGAACGGGGCGCGAACGTCACCGTGTCCTCCTCCCGCTTGACGTCGACCTCCGGTGAGATGTCGAGGGACAGCGAACCCTTGCTGCCCTTCGCGGTAACCACGGTGACGTTCCCCGAGGCCACGGCGACTTCGACGCCTTCGGGGACACGAATAGGACTGTTGGCGATTCTTGACATGCGCTCGCCTTCCCCTAGAAGACCGTGCAGAGCACTTCGCCGCCAACGCCGGCACGGCGGGCGGCGCGGTCGGTCATGACGCCGAGGTTGGTGCTGACCACCGCGACTCCCAAGCCGCCGCGGACTTCGGGCAATTCGTCGCAGGGCTTGTAGATGCGCAGGCCCGGGCGGCTGACCCGGTCGATGTCGGCGATCACCGGCGCCCCGTCGATGTAGCGCAACGCAATGGTGAGGGTGCGCTTCGTGCTCTCGGTGACTTCGTAGTTCCCGATGTAGCCTTCGTCCTGCAGTACCTTGCAGACCGCGACCTTCAACGTGGAACTCGGCAACGACACCGACTCGTGGTGCGCCAGTTGGGCGTTCCTGATTCGCGTCAGGAGATCGGCGATGGGATCTTGCATGCTCATCTCGACCGCCCCGTCCTACCAACTCGCCTTCACGAGGCCGGGGATGTCGCCGCGGTTGGCGGCTTCACGCAGCTTGTTCCGGCCAAGTCCGAACTTGCGGTAGACACCCCGCGGTCGCCCGGTCTGGCCGCAACGGTTTCGAAGCCTTACCGGGGATGCGTTGCGCGGCAGCTTCTGCAGTTGCTGCTGGGCTTGCCAGCGCTCGGCATCCGACGCGCTGCGGTCGCCGATGATCTGCTTCAGCGCGGCGCGCTTGGCAGCGTACTTGGCGACGATTTTCTGGCGCTTCTTCTCGCGCTGGATGACGGAAACTTTGGCCATTGACTTGTGTGTTCCTTGGTGCGTCCCGGTCAGTTTCTGAACGGGAAGTTGAACCCCTTGAGCAGCGCGAGCCCCTCTTCGTCCGTCTTCGCCGTGGTGGTGACGATGACGTCCAGACCGCGAATCTTGTCGATCCGGTCGTAGTCGATTTCGGGAAAGACGATCTGTTCGGCGATCCCCATCGAGAAATTGCCGCGGCCGTCGAACGAGCGCGGATTCAATCCCCGGAAGTCGCGCATTCTCGGAATGGCGATGCCGATCAGGCGCTCGACGAACTCGTACATACGGTTTCGTCGGAGCGTGACTTTGCAGCCGACCGGGAAGCCCTCGCGGATCTTGAATCCCGCCTCGGACTTGCGCGCCTTGGTGACGATGGGCTGCTGGCCCGCGATCAACGCCAGGTCTGCGACCGCGGCATCCATGGTCTTGCGATCGCCCACGGCGTCGCCCACGCCCATGTTGAGCGTGACCTTGTCCAGTTGAGGTGCCTCCATGACCGAGCGGTAGTTGAACTGTTCAACCAGCGCCGGCCGGATTTCCGCCACGTACCTTTGCCTCAAATCCGACACGGTTACTCGTCCTCGTCCACAAGGGTGTTGGTGGACTTGAAGTAGCGCACCCGTTTGCCGTTCTCCTCGCGGATGCCCACCCGATCCGCCTTGCCGGTCTCGGGATTGACGAGCGCCACGTTGGACACGGCGATGGGTGCCTCGATGTCCTTGATCCCGCCGGGGTCGTTGTTCATCGGGTTCGCCCGGGAGTGTTTCTTGACCAGGTTTATGCCCGCGACAATGAGCCGGTCGTTGGCCGCGAACTGCAGCACCTCGCCGCGCTTGCCCCGATCGCGTCCCGCGATCACGACCACTTCGTCCTGTTTTCTCAACTTGCGCATAGCGAGCACATACTCCAAGGCGTTAGAGGACTTCCGGCGCCAACGAAGCGATCCGCATGAAGCGTTCGCTGCGCAGTTCCCGGGTGACGGGTCCGAAGATCCGCGTCCCCACGGGTTGCAGGCCGGCGGTCAGCAACACGGCGGCGTTCTGATCGAAACGGATCAGCGATCCGTCCTGTCGGCGTACGCCATGCTTGGTGCGCACCACGACGGCGTTCATGACCTGTCCCTTGCGGACCCGACCGCGGGGGATGGCTTCCTTGACCGTCACCTTGACGACGTCGCCGATGCCCGCGTAACGCCGACGGGAGCCGCCGAGAACCTTGATGCACTGCACCCGACGCGCGCCGCTGTTGTCGGCGATATCGAGCATGGTCTGGGCTTGAATCATTGTTGCGTTCCCTTGCGTCCAAGCACCGCTACGACGGCTTGTCGGTGCCGGTTACGGCCACGGACGTGTCGCGGTAGCGCTCCACGATGCGCCCGAGGGCGAAGGACTTCGTCTTCGAGATCGGTCGCGTCTCGACGATGGTCACGACATCGCCCTCGTTGCACGCATTGGACTCGTCGTGGGCCGAGATCTTGGTCGATCGGCGGATGAACTTTCCGTACACGGGATGCTTCACGCGGCGCTCCACGAGGACGGTGATCGTCTTGTCGGCCTTGTTGGAGACGACCACGCCGGTGTTCTCGCGAGGGGAGCCGGTCTGCACGGACTCGGGCGCGGCCTCGGCGAGTGCGTCGACCGGCACGTCGCTGGCAAGGCTCTCATCGGGCGCGTCGTTGGATGCCGACTCGGCATCAGCGGCCGGGGTGGCCGTTTCGTCAGGCACGTGACTTCTCCTGCATCAATGTCTTGACCTGCGCGATGTCACGCCGGGTCCGGGTGAGCAAATGCGTTTGCGGCAGCAGTTCGCTGGCCCGCTGCATGCGCAGGTGGAACTGTTCCTTGCGCAGCCGCACAAGCTCCTCGCCCAACTCTTCGAGGGTCTTGTCCCGCAGGTCGTTGAGTTCCTCCGGCTTCATCAGAACAGCGACCGTTTGACGAACGTGGTGGGAAACGGCAGCTTGGCGGCGGCGAGCGCGAGTGCTTCGCGGGCCACGTCTTCGCCCACGCCCTCCATCTCGTAGAGAATGCGGCCGGGCTGTATCTGTGCGACCCAGTACTCGACGCTGCCCTTGCCCTTGCCCTGGCGCACCTCGAGCGGCTTCTTGGTGATGGGCTTGTCCGGGAACACGCGAATCCACACCTTGCCGCCACGCCTGACGTGTCGGGTCATGGCGCGCCGTCCGGCTTCGATCTGACGCGCGGTCATGCGTCCCCGGCCAGTCGCCTTCAGGCCGTACTCGCCGAAACTGACGCGGCTGCCGCGGTGCGCCAGGCCACGGTTCCGGCCCTTCTGCTGTTTTCGGAATTTGGTTCGCTTCGGCTGCAGCATCGTCTATTGCCACTCGCTCCCGGTACGCCCTAGCGGGTCACCGCGATGTCGCGGTTCTCCGGTTCGTCGCCGAGGATTTCGCCCTTGAAGATCCACACCTTCACGCCGATGATCCCGTAGGTCGTCATGGCTTCGGCGGTGGCGTAGTCGATGTCCGCCCTGAGCGTGTGCAAGGGCACGCGGCCCTCTGCGTAGACTTCGGCCCGGGCGATGTCGTTGCCGTTGAGCCGCCCGGCGACCCGGACCTTGATGCCCTTGGCGCCCAAGCGCATGGCGTTCTGCATCGCGCGTCGCATGGCGCGCTGGTGGCGAACCCGACGCTCGAGTTGCTGGGCGACATTCTGCGCGACGAGCAGGGCGTCCACTTCCGGCTTGCGGATCTCTTCCACGTTGATGTGCACCGGAATGCCCATCCTACGCGAGACCTGCGCGCGCAGACGCTCCACGTCTTCGCCCTTCTTGCCGATCACGATGCCCGGCCGCGCGGTGTGTATCGTGATCCGCGCGGTCTGGGCCAGACGCTCGATTTCGATGCGGCTGACCGACGCCGCGGCCAGTTGCGTCGAGATGTACTCGCGAACGTCGAGGTCGTTCAGCAGGTAGTCGGCGTAGTCCTTCTTGGTCGCGTACCACACCGAGGTGTGGTTTTTGATGATCCCGAGGCGCAGGCCCGTCGGGCTGACTTTTTGACCCATGCTAATCCCGCCTAGTCGTCCGTGACCGTCACGGTCACGTGGCTGGTACGTTTGAATATCCGATCGATGCGGCCCCTGGCCCGCGGCCGCCCGCGCTTCATGGTGCGACCTTCGTTGACGTAGATGCGCGACACCTTGAGTTCGTCGATGTCCGCACCCTCGTTGTTCTCCGCGTTGGCGATGGCCGATTCCAGGACCTTGCGTACCAGCGTCGCGCCCTTTTGCGTGCTGTAGGTCAGGAAGTCGAGCGCCACGCCGACGTCCTTGCCACGCACCTGATCCACAACCAGGCGGATCTTTCGGGGCGAGATGGGTAGTCGTTTGGCCGTTGCACTGGCTTCCATGGTGTTCACCGACTCGTTCTCTTGGGCCGCGATCAGCGCCGTGCCTTGCGGTCGGCGGCATGGCCGCGGAACGTCCGGGTCGGCGCAAACTCGCCGAGCTTGTGACCCACCATGTCCTCGGAGACGAACACGGGCACATGCTGGCGCCCGTTGTGGACGGCGATGGTGAGTCCCACCATGTCGGGCACGATCATCGACCGCCTCGACCAGGTGCGAATGGGTCGCCGATCCTTGTTGGCGGCAGCTTCGACGACCTTGCGCATGAGGTGAAGGTCCACGAACGGTCCTTTTCGCAACGCTCTCGGCATGCTATCTCCTGGCCCCTTATCTCCTGGCGCCGCCGCGCCGCCGGACGATCAGCCGGTCGGTGCGCTTGTTCTTGCGCGTCTTGAAGCCCTTGGTGGGCACACCCGTCGGCGACACTGGGTGGCGACCGCCCGAGGTCTTGCCTTCGCCACCCCCGTGGGGATGGTCGACCGGGTTCATGGCGACGCCGCGTACCGTCGGCCGGACGCCCCGCCATCGTTTGGCGCCCGCCTTGCCCAGCGAGCGAAGGTTGTGTTCGCTGTTCCCGACTTCGCCCAACGTCGCGCGACATTCAACGGGAACCTGGCGCATCTCGCCCGACCGCAGGCGAAGCAGCGCGTGGGAACCCTCGCGGGCGACGAATTGACAGGACGATCCGGCGCTGCGCGCTAGCTGTGCGCCCTTGCCGGGCTTGAGTTCCACGCAATGGACCACGCTGCCCACGGGAACGTTGCGCAAGGGCATGGCGTTCCCGGGTCGAATCGGTGCCGTCGAACCGGACATCAACTCCTCGCCGGTCCGAATCCCCCGCGGGGCGACGATGTAGCGGTACTCGCCGTCGGCGTACTTCACGAGCGCAATGTTCGCCGTCCGATTGGGGTCGTACTCGAGGCGGGATACGGTCGCCTTGATGCCGTCCTTGTCGCGCTTGAAGTCGATCTTTCGGTAGTGCTGCTTGTGGCCGCCCCCGCGATGACGCGTGGTGATCCGGCCGGCGGTGTTGCGACCGCCGGTTTGGCTCTGCTTCTCAACGAGAGGCTTGTAGGGCGATCCCTTGTGCAGCGACGGATCGACGACCTTCACGACGAAGCGGCGTCCGGGCGAGGTCGGCTTGGTTTTGACGACGGGCATCTCAGCCCTCCACCGCCATGTAGTCCAGGTTTTCGCCCTCCGCCAGGCGCACGTACGCCTTTTTCCAGCCGGCGAGCCTGGTCATCGAGCCGCGCATCGATCGTCTGCGCTTGCCCTTCACGTTCAGCGTGGTCACGTTCGCCACCTTGACGCCGAACAGCGTTTCGACGGCGGACCTGATCTCACGCTTCGTGGCATCCCTCGCCACCTTGAAGGCGTACTGGTTGCTCGACTCGCCAAGGTCGGTCACCTTCTCCGTGATGTGGGGCTCGATGAGCACCGCGTAGGGGCGTTCTTCCGGCGTCAGGCTCACGACAGGCGCTCCTCGATGGCCTTGAGGGCGGCGATTGTCGCGACCACCTTCTCGTGCGACAACAGGCATACCGGATCGATGTCCGCGATGTTGCGGATCTCGACCCGTGCCAGGTTGCGACCGGCCAATTCAAGAAAGCGGTCCGAATCGGCGGTAAGGATCAGGACATCCGCTAGACCGAGTTCGGCGAGTCGGTTGGCGAGTAGCTTGGTCTTGGGAGCGTCGAGGGAGAGAGAGGGGATGGAGAGGAGGCGGTTCTGGCGGAGGAGTTCGGAAAAAATACACCGCATCGCGCCTTGGTACATCTTCCGGTTCAGCTTCTGCGAATGGTCCGCCGGCCGCGCCGCAAACGTACGTCCGCCGCCCACCCAGATCGGGCTTCGAATCGAACCCGCGCGTGCGCGCCCCGTGCGCTTCTGCCGCCAGGGCTTGCGTCCACCGCCCCGCGCGTCGGAGCGGGACTTCTGGGCCTTCGTGCCACGGCGTGCGCCCGCCAGCCATGCGACCACGGCCTGGTGCACGAGGGGTTCGTTGAACTGCCGGCCGAACGCCGCCTCTGAAACCTGTACCGCCTCGCCATCGGCGGATGCCACCGAGAGACTCATCCCCGCCTCCGCTTCGCGGCCGGCCTGACGCAGACATCGGCGCCCGGGGCACCGGGAACGGCACCCTTGACGAGTATGACGTGCTTGTCGGGAAGGATGTCGACGACGGTGAGGTTCTGGGTGGTCACCCGGCTATTGCCCAAATGCCCCGCCATCTTCTTGCCCTTGAACACCCTGCCGGGGGTTTGGCACTGACCGATGGAACCCGGTGCGCGGTGGGAGAGGGAGTTGCCGTGGGTGGCGTCCTGGGTACGGAAGTGCCAGCGTTTGACCGTCCCCGCGAAGGACTTGCCCTTGCTGACGCCGGCAACGTCGACGATCTGCCCCTTCTCGAACTGGTCGATGGTCAGCTCGGCGCCGGGCCGGATTTCCTCGCCTGGTGCTTCGGGCAGGCGGAACTCCCAGAGCCCACGGCCGGCGTCGGTGCCGGCCTTCGCGAAATGGCCGGCCTGGGGCCGGTTCACGCGGTTGGAACTCACCTGGCCGGCCGTCACCTGGACAGCGTGGTAGCCGTCGGTTGTCTCGGTCTTGACCTGGGTGACCCGGTTGGGCGAGGCCACGATCACGGTGACCGGCACGGCCTCGCCGGTGTCGGTGAACACCCGCGTCATACCGCTCTTTGTGCCGATGACCCCGATCGCCATTTCGTCCGCCTTAACTCAAGCCTGCATGAACGTCGGGGAAAGGTGGTCAGACGGATCGCGGCACGCTGATCTGCACATCCACGCCGGAGGCGAGGTCGAGCTTCATCAGCGCATCAACGGTCTTGTCGTTGCCGGTGGGCACGACGATGTCGAGCAGCCGCTTGTGGGTCCGGATCTCGTATTGATCTCGTGCATCCTTGTTCACGAATGGCGAGGTCAAAACGGTGTAGCGTTCCTTGCGGGTAGGCAGCGGAATCGGCCCGCGCACCTGCGCGCCGGTGCGTCGAGCCGTGTCGACGATTTCCTCCGTCGACACGTCGATCAACCGGTGATCGAAGGCCTTCAAGCAGATACGTATGCGCTGGTTCTGAACCACTGTCTTCCCGGGAAATCGTCAGCTCGGCAGCTTCTCTAGGCAACTTATTGTTTTTGTTGACGTTTGGTAACGTCAGGCAATCGCTTGAAGTCGCCGCTTCAAAAACGGAGCGCGGATTCTACGCATCTAGGCGTTGTGTTACAACGCCGTTGAACGCGCCCCGGATCCAGGCGTGCAGGGCGACCCCGCGAGCCGCATGCCCGGGCTTGTTGCCGCCCGAGCCGAGCACCACGCCGTCCGCTACCGGGCGACCACAGGGGCCGCGCCATGGTCTGTTTCCGCGGGTGGGCATCACGACTTCCTGATGATCCCCTGGGCGATGTTGTCCGGCACCTCCGCATAGCGCGAGAACTCCATGGTGAACGTGGCCCGGCCTTGGGTCGCCGAACGCAGGTCGGTGGAATAGCCGAACATCTCGGCCAACGGCACCGACGCGCGCACGATCTTGCCGGCTGGGTTCTCGTCCATGCCGTCGATCAGGCCGCGCCGGCGGTTGAGGTCGCCCACCACGTCGCCCATGTAGTCCTCCGGCGTGACCACCTCCACCGACATGATGGGTTCGAGCAGGACCGGGTTGGCCCGAACTGCGCCTTCGCGCATCGCCATGGAGCCGGCGATCTTGAACGCCATCTCGCTGGAGTCCACCTCGTGGAAAGACCCGTCGTGCAGCGTGGCGCGAACATTTATGAGCGGGTATCCGGCGATGACGCCGTTCGCCATCTGCTCTTCGAGACCCTTGGCGACGGCCGGGATGTATTCGCGCGGCACGACGCCCCCGACGATGGCATCCACGAATTCGAAGTTGGGAGCATCCTCATCGCCGTAGGTCGGCTCGAGTTTCACCCAGATGTGGCCGTACTGGCCGCGGCCACCGGTCTGGCGGATGTACTTGGCTTCCTGGTCGATCATCGAACGGATGGTCTCCCGGTAGGCGACTTGCGGCTTGCCGATGTTTGCCTCGACGCCGAACTCGCGCCGCATCCGCTCGACCAGGATGTCGAGATGCAGTTCGCCCATGCCGGAGATGATGGTCTGACCGGATTCCTCGTCCGTCGCCACGGCGAACGACGGATCCTCCTGGGCGAGCTTGCCGAGCGCGGTGGACATCTTCTCCTGGTCGGCAACGGACTTCGGCTCCACCGCCACCGAGATCACCGGATCCGGAAAGTCCATGCGCTCGAGGGTGATCATGTTGCCGCTGTCGCAAAGCGTGTCGCCGGTGGTCGTGTCCTTGAGGCCGATAGCCGCCGCGATGTCCCCAGCTCGCACTTCCTTGATCTCGGCGCGACTGTTGGAGTGCATCTGCACCATGCGTCCGATCCGCTCCCGGCGGTCGCGGGTGGCATTGAACACCTGGTCGCCGGAACTCAGCACGCCCGAGTAGACCCGGAAGAAGGTCAGCGTACCGACGAACGGGTCGGTGGCGATCTTGAACGCCAAGGCCGCGAAGGGTTCGTTGTCGTCGGATTTTCGGTCCGAGCGCGTCTCGCCGTCCGGGAGCGTGCCCTCGATGGCCTTTACCTCCGGCGGCGAAGGCAGGTAGTCGATGACCGCGTCGAGCATGGCCTGAACGCCCTTGTTCTTGAACGCGGAGCCGCACAGCGCTGGGACGATTTCGTTCGCCAGCGTGCGAGTCCGGATGCCCCCGCGAATCTCGTCCTCGGTCATTTCGCCATCTTCGAGGTACTTCTCCATCAACTCCTCGTTGGCCTCGGCGGCACACTCGATGAGTTCCTCCCGCCAATGCTCGGCCTCCGCCGCGAGGTCCTCCGGAATGTCCTCCACCGTGTACGTCAGCCCCTGGTCGTCCTCGTTCCAGTAGATGGCCTGCATCCGCACGAGGTCGATGATCCCCTTGAAGTCCTTTTCCTCGCCGATGGCAAGCTGCATGACCACCGGGTTGGAACCAAGACGTTCACGGATCTGCTCGACGACGCGCAGGAAGTCGGCGCCGTCCCGGTCCATCTTGTTGACGAACACGATGCGCGGCACCTCGTATCGGTTCGCCTGGCGCCAGACGGTCTCGGACTGGGGTTCGACGCCGGCGGTTCCGCAGAACACCACGACGGCGCCGTCCAGCACCCGTAGGGAGCGCTCGACCTCGATGGTGAAATCGACATGCCCCGGCGTGTCGATGATGTTGATGCGATGCTGGTCGTATTGCTGGTTCATGCCCTGCCAGAAGCAGGTGGTCGCAGCCGAGGTGATGGTGATGCCTCGTTCTTGCTCCTGTTCCATCCAGTCCATCACCGCGGCGCCGTCGTGTACCTCGCCGATCTTGTGGGAGAGGCCGGTGTAGAACAGCACGCGCTCGGTGGTGGTCGTCTTCCCCGCGTCGACGTGGGCGACGATGCCGATGTTGCGGTAGCGGCCAATGGGAGTGCTGCGAGCCATCTTTGAGTCCTCAATGCAGGCGGCCTTAACGCCTGCGTCTTCTGTCGGTGCTTGCTAGGAATTCGTCTAATAGCGGAAGTGCGAGAAAGCCTTGTTGGCCTCGGCCATTCGATGGGTTTCCTCGCGGCGCCGGACGGCCGACCCGCGCCCGTCGGACGCGTCGACCAGTTCGCCTGCGAGGCGCGCAGCCATCGACTTCTCGCTGCGTCCCCGCGCGCTGTCCACAAGCCAGCGCATGGCCAGCGCCTGCCGCCGGGAAGGCCGCACGTCCACGGGCACCTGGTAGGTGGCACCGCCGACCCGTCGCGACTTCACCTCGACGAACGGCGCCACCGCTTCAAGGGCCTTGTCGAAGGTCTCGATGGGGTCTCGATGGTCGCGTTCCTCGATACGCGTCAGCGCCCCGTAGACGATTCGCTCCGCCACCGGCTTCTTGCCGTTGACCATGACGTGATTGATGAACTTGGCAACCGTCTGGTTGTGGTACTTGGGGTCGGGAAGAATCTCGCGCTTGGCGACGACTTTGCGTCTAGGCATCTTTGTTGGGTCTCCTTTTGGTCCTCTTGGGCGCGCCAAGGAACCTGCTTCAGGTCAATCCGCCACCCCGGGCGGCCTTACTAGGATTGAGTCGGTCGTGCCGCTATTTCGGCCTCTTGGTGCCGTACTTCGATCGACGTTGCCGACGATCAGCGACGCCCGACGTGTCGAGCGTGCCCCGGATGGTGTGATAGCGCACACCGGGCAGGTCCTTGACCCGGCCGCCCCGGATCAGGACCACCGAGTGCTCCTGGAGGTTGTGGCCCTCGCCGCCGATGTAGGAGTTGACCTCGTAACCGTTGGTCAATCGAACCCGGCACACCTTGCGCAATGCCGAATTCGGCTTCTTCGGCGTAGTCGTGTACACCCGCGTGCAGGTACCCCGCTTCTGCGGACTGCCCTGCAGCGCCGGCACCCGGTTCTTCTCGATCCGGCGCTTGCGCGGCTTCCGCACCAGCTGGCTGATCGTGGCCATCGACTCTCCGAAACATCCATTGTGGTCGGCACCAAACGTGCCCAACCATCAAGACGCGCAACCGAGGCACCCCGATCGCGCGAGCGGCGCATTGTAGGCTCGCGCCGCGGAACTGACAACCGCGTCTTTCGCCGCCTGTCTGTCACCGCCTTTCACCGCCTTTCGCCGCATGACCGCCGCATGGGATTGGTCGTCTGCAGCCCGAATGTACCCCGAAGGCGTCTTCCCCTGAGCTGGTCCACGGCCGCGACCCCGGGTGCCAAGAGCGGCGGCGGGCATCCGGCGGAAAACGCGATGACGAACTCGCCAACCCCTTGGTCGAATGCCCGCCCCACCATCGCGGCCGCCCATCGCCCAGGCCGTCCACACGTTGCATCGCCGGTTCAATCGAGAGGACGTGACGGGTCCCAATAGCCGTGTCCGGGCCGAACATCGCCCCATTCAATTGCCGGACCCTGCCAGTTCGTACCAGTCGGGCCCGTAGGGAACATCGCCCCAATCGAATCGCCGCCCGTTTGGGTTTCCCGCGCTTCGACCCCCGCGACTCCGTCATCTCGGGAATCGTCGCCGTGGGCGAGGCGTGAACATGGCTTCGGTGTCCTGGAACCGAACATCGCCCCATCCAAAAACGCCGTTCGTCTAGGTTCGTATGGATCCTCATCCTGAAGGAATCGCCCATTCAAGCCATGGAGTCGCCCAGGGGCAAGCCGATGCTCAACCTGGGGAACATCGCCCTATTCGAAGTCCGGATCGTGTTGGTTCGTACGCCCCAGGTCTCGACGGCACATCGCCGTTTCGATGGCGATGCCCGTTCGGCTTATCCACCCCTCGCCCACCGCGACTCGTTATTTTTGGGGGATCGTCCCCGTGGACGAGGCGTGGATAAGCCACCGGCGCCTAGTGGTGGTCCCGAACCGAACATCGCCCCATTCAAGGGCCAGGTCGTGTTGGTCCGTCCGACTCCGCGTGCAACGGCACATCGCCGTTTTCGTCATGCGACATCGGAAACCGCTCCCTGGCGACACGAAAACTGACCCCCTCCGGATCGATGGCGCCACCGTCGACGGGGTTATCCACGCTTGTCCACGGTGCCGGTCCCCGACGAAACAAGAGGCGCTGTGGGCAAAGGGTGGGTAACCCCGCCCGACCACCTGGCCGACGGGATTCGGCGGTCGCGACGCCGCCTACGCCCGAACCGAACATCGCCCCATTCAAAGGCCGG
>JAPPGK010000016.1 GCA_028821405.1 Gammaproteobacteria bacterium
GCACCCCGAGCTCCGCCGCCGCCCGCATGATGCGGATGGCGATCTCGCCCCGGTTGGCCACGAGAAGTTTCATCGGTCCCCCGCCGCTCGCCGGGGCCCCGTGGAGGCGACCCGCCAAACCCACGGCGTTGTGCTCCCGGCACGGCCGGGGGCAGACCGCGCTGCGACGGGCCAACTAGCGCTACCAGGTATCGACATTTGGTCGTTTCTTCTCGGTGCGCGGCGCCGGTTTCGGAACACTTTGAAGCCCCTGTGCGATCCAGGCGCGGGTGTCCGCCGGGTCGATGACATCGTCGATGCCGTAGTTGGTGCCCCCGGAATTGACCGCACGGGCCCGTTCCACGTGGGCGTCGATCAGGCGTTCGTAGATGGCCTGCCTCTCGGCGGGGTCTTCGACCGTCTCGAGTTCCTCGCCGAACATCACCTTGACCCGGCCATCTATGGGCATGTCCGCGAATTCGGCGGTCGGCCAGGCCACGGTGAAGAACGGTACGAGGGAACTGCCGCCGCACATGGCGCGCACCCCCATGCCGTAGGCCTTGCGTATCACCACGCCGAACAGGGGCGTGGTCATGTTGGCGCCGGTGACGAACAGGCGGGCGCAGTGGCGGAGCAGTGCGGCACGTTCGTAGTCCGGACCCGGCATGATGCCCGGGCAGTCCATGAGCGACAGCACGGGGATGTCGAAGGTGTCGCACAGTTGGAGGAAGCGCGCGCCCTTGTCCGCGGCATCGCTGTCGATGGCCCCCGAGAGATGCTGCGGATTGTTCGCGATCAACCCCATGGGCCGACCTTCGATGCGGATGAACGCCGTGATGATCCCCACCCCGAAGGCCTCGCGGATCTCCAGGATCGAGTCCTTGTCCACGAGCGTCGCGATGACCTCGCGCATGTCATAGGTCTCGCTGCGGTTCTCGGGAACGATGCCGCGCATCCGGCGCTGATCGTGGGCGTCCCAGTGTTGCAGCGGCCCCTGGAAGTAGGATAGGTACTTCCTCGTGGTCTCGATCGCTTCCTCGTCGTCCTTCACGAGGATGTCGACCACGCCGTTGGGCACTTGGAACGACATCGGCCCGACCTCCTCGGGGGTATAGATCCCGAGCCCCCCGCCCTCGATCATCGCGGGCCCGCCCAAGCCGATGGTGGAATTCTCCGCGGCGATGATGACGTCGCAGGACGCCAGCATCACCGTGTTGCCCGCGAAGCAGCGCCCCGAATTGACCCCGACCAGGGGGACGAGACCACTCAGTTCGCAGAGCTTCGTGAACGTATAGGAGTCCACGGGGACGCCGCCGCCACCGCGGCCGGCGACGTCCACCGACCCGGCGCGGGATCGGGGAGGATCGTCACCCGGCTTGCGCAGTCCTGCCTCCACGGCGATGTCGGTGACCTCGGCGCGCTCGCCGCCGCTGATGCCGGGACGGCCCCCGCCGCCCTCGGCGAACAGCACCAGGGGCAGCCGGTAGCGCCCGGCGAGTTCATAGATCCGATCCTGCTTGTAGTGCCCCCGGCCGCCCTGGGTGCCGGCAACGACCATGTAGTCGTAGTGCACGGCGACGGCGCGGGACCGGTCGGCTTCGAACAGATCGCCGTTGATGTGGCCGATACCCATCACCAGGCCGTCCGCCTGCGTGGTCTCCCGCAGCCACTGTTGTTTCTGCCAACTGGCCGCGGTCACCAGGGGCCCGTATTCCCTGAACGTGCCGTCCATCAGGTGCTCGATGTTCTCCCGCGGGCTGCGTTGCTGTTTGGCATGCCGTCTCGCGATCTTCTCGGCCCGGAAGTCGTCGTCGGTGTACGCGCGTCGCGCATCGACTTGCGCGAGATCGCTTCGGCGGGCGTCGGGGTCGACCTCGGTGGTCGGTTCGGCCCAAACGCCCCCGGCCTGGGAATCGGTGACCAGGAATAGCGGATCCCCCGCGCGGATGGCGTCGTCGGCGGTGACGAAGACCGCATCGACGGTGCATTGGTGTACCGCGCGGACAACGTGGTGCAGTTCCAAGGCGTTGATCGTCGCCATGGGCGCCCCGGCAAGCACCTCGTCGCCCTCGGCCACGGCGACGTCGACCACCGTACCGGGCACGGGGGCCGGTAGGGCGACCGGTCCGGTGGGCTTCGACGCATCCGGCTCGCCTTGCGCCGATTTCACCTTGGTATCGTGCTTGAAGAGTGCGAGGGGGTCCCGTGCGTCGTCCACCCGGGCACCGGCGAAGCCATCTTCGGCTCTTGCGTCGTCGTGACCCGATGGCGTGACGAAACGAGGCGGTTCGCCCGCGGCGGCGAGTTCCGCCATGTGCTCGTCGACGAAGCGGGTGTGCACCTTGCCGGCGGCGAA
>JAPPGK010000101.1 GCA_028821405.1 Gammaproteobacteria bacterium
GAGGAACACTCCGGCGACCACTGACGCGACGTTTGAGGGTTGACGTGACACTAGGTGCCCGGCCCGCGGCGCGCCACGAGTTGCCGCTCGACAATCTCCTCGTTGAGTTCGAGCCCCAGCCCCGGAGAGGTCGGCGGCTCGATGAAGCCGTTCTCGAACTTCACGGGCTCGACGAAGATCTCGTTGTGAAGGGGCCCGCCGTTGTATTCCTGGATCAGGAAGTTCGGCGAGCAGGTGTCGAGGTGCACGGCCGCGGCGGCGGCGACCGGGCCGACGTACATGTGCGGCGCGATCATCGCGTAGTGGCTCTCGGCCAGGCTCGCGATCTTCTTCGACTCCAGGATGCCGCCGCATTGGCCGACATCGAGTTGGATGATCTGCGCCGCCTGCTTCTCCAGGAGGTGCGCGAACTCGTACTTGGTGACCAGCCGCTCACCGGTGGCGATGGGGATGCTGGTGTGGGCCGCGACACGCGCCATCTCCTCGACGTTCTCCGGCGGCACCGGTTCTTCGAACCAGTACGGGTGGTACTCCTCGAACACCTTCGCGACCCGGATCGCACCGGCGGTGCTGAACTGGCCGTGGGTGCCGATGCCGATCTCGAGTTCGTCGCCCACGGCGTCGCGGATGGCCTTGAAGATCTTCGCGGCGTGCTTGATCGTCTTCAGCGGGAAGTCCCGGGGCAGTGGGAAGTAGGGCATGAAGGGGTCGATCTTGCAGGCCGTGTTGCCCTCCTTCACGAGCTGCTCGGCGATGGTGCCGGCCTTCGTCGGATCTTCCCAGACGCCCCTCGTGGGCATGTACGCGTAGGCGCGCAGCTTCTCGTGGCAGCGTCCGCCGAGAAGGTTGTAGATCGGCTGGCCCGCGGCCTTGCCGACGATGTCCCAAAGCGCCATCTCGATCGCGGACAGGGCCGGGGTTCCGTAGAGGCTGGGATGCCGGTAGTCGTGGTTCGAGGCGTAGACCCGCTGCCAGGTGTTCTCGATCTCGAAAGGGCTGTGGCCGACGACGAACCGGTCGACGAGGTCGTGCAGGAGCGCTATTTGCGATCCGAGGTCGGGTGTGTGCCCCGTCGGACGTTCCCCCAAGCCCACGATCCCCTCGTCGGTGTAGAGCTTGATGAACAGCCACTGCCTGCCGCCGACGAACGGCGGGTTGTTGTTGAGCAGAATGGTCTCGACGCCGGTCACCTTCATCGGGTGTCTCCTTTGGTATCGGTTGTCAGACGTTGGTTCCCTGATCTCGGCCTCCGAAAACACCGCCCGGAGGTGCAGGTAGCCGTGTTCCTGGTAGAAGTCGACCTGCGCGTCGGTTAGTTCGTGGCGCATCAACGCCGCTTCGGCCATCGCGGTTCCCCATCTCCGAACGCAGGACCATACCACTGTGGTGTGATCGCTCGACACGTAGAATCCGGTCTGGGAAACACGAGGAGAGTGGGCATGGGCAATTTCAGGCTCGACGGCAAGACGGCCATCGTTACCGGCGGTGCCGGCGGGCTGGGCCGATCAATGGTGCAGGCGTACGCCCGGGCGGGAGCGAACGTCGTCGTCGCCAGCAGGAACCGGGACAACATCGAACGCGTCGCCAACGGGATCAGGTCCAAGGGGCAGAGCGCAATCGCTCATCGAGTGGACATCACCGACGTGGACTCCGTTGACGCCTTGGTCCAGGCAACGGTGGATGCCTTTGGATCCCTGGACGTGATGGTGAACAACGCCGGCCGCTGGGGACGCGGTCACGAGCCGGAGGACACGCCGATCGACGAGTGGCGCGATGTGGTGGAGCAGAATCTCACCGGGATGTTCATCCCCTGCCTGGCGGCCGGGCGGCAGATGATCAAGCAGCAGTCCGGAAAGATCATCAATATCTCGTCCACCGCGGGCTCGAAGGGCAACCCCGGGCAACTCCACTACTCGGCGGCCAAGGCGGGGGTCATCAGCTTGAGCAACAACCTGGCCATGAAGTGGGCAAGGCACAACATCAACGTCAACTGCATCCTGCCGGGCTTGATCGCGACCGAGGAACTCAAGGGCTATGGGATCATTCCGCCCGCCATCGACAAGGAAGGCAACGCCGTGCCGCGGCTCAACCTGACGCCCAACCCGGAAGACGTCGCCGACCTCGCCCTGTTTCTTGCCTCCTCGGCATCCGACGCGATGACCGGCGAACTCTTCCCGATCCGGGCCTGGCTTCGCTCGGAGCGGTTCTGGACGTAGGGGCGGCCCTAACGCGCCCGCCACGGTGCGCGGACGCCTGGAATCACGGGGTGTACCAGATCGGTGACGAGTACGCGCGTTCTCGAGTCAGGAGGGGCACCTTCTCGGGCAGCCCTTCGATGCCGTAGAACGCCGCGTCGTACGCGGTCCATCGGGGGGTGGGAATCTCCAATACCCGGACATAGTAGAACGCCGCCTCGTCGGCAACGAAGTCGGGGTCGGTCCACACCACCGCCAATTCGGCGGCCCCCACGCGGTTCGAGTACGTGGCTTTGGCGACGTCGACGGTGGACTCGATGTCCTTCAATCCGCCTTCGCCCATGGCGCGGTCGCCGGACCACGCGACGTCGTAGATCCGCTCGTGAAGAGCGCCGTTCCCGTCCCGCCAACCCTTGATGACCTGAACGCGATCGAGGTTCGCACCGTCCGGATCCTTGACGGCGCGGATCAGGAAACGGGGCGGGGCGCCGCCCTCGGAACGGCTGAGGTCGCTTCCCATGGGCACGCCCTTGCGATAGCCGGCGGTGGCGAGGTCTGGCCGGGCGGCGTCTGCCTCGACGTAGTCCCAGCCGCCGAAGAAGCGCAGCACGATGCGCGGGCCGGTGGTCGCATAGACCTCGCGACGTTTGAATGCCGAGAATATCGCCTCGCGGGTATTGGCCTCGGCCCAGACGCCGGCATAGCCCGAAGCCGCGTAGTTCGATTGGGTGAAGGCGCGGAAGGGGTTCGGTTCGTTGCTTGCCATCTTGCCCCAGTAGTTGTCGTCATCGGCGGTGGCAAGACCGTTGTGGGAGTCGCTGCTGCCGATCAGGCCGAACTTGAACGGATTGACCCCGGCACCAGCCTCGACACCCAAGCCTCTCTTGAGCGCCGGGCGGACGTAGGAACTTCCCACCCAGGCGTCGGAGGCGCCGCTCTTGTCCGGGTTGCTACCGCCCCAGGTCTCGAAGTCCGCGAAGGGGTCGTCGGGCGAGGCCAGCGGATGGGTCTCGCTGTCGCCTTTGATCTGGGTGACCTCCACGACGGGTTCGCGGTCGGCCCGAATGGCGGCGTATTCGGCGGTGATGGCGGTGCCGCCGTAGGTCTTGTCGGCGAACATCCCGCCGCGGCTCAGATTGCTGTTGTGCGGAATCGAGATGACGCCGCTGCCGGTACGGGCCTCGTAGTCGGCGAGGTACGCCCACAGGTCCTCGGGGTTGGCGCTGTCATACTTGGAGAACGGGTAGGCCTGCCGGGTGTGTTCGGGATCGCCGGCGAACAGGACGTTGCGGTGCAGCATCGGGGGATTGCTGCTGTATTCGTACCCCGCGAAGGTCGTGAACGTGCCGGGGTCGTTGTGGCGCTCGGCGGCGTCGATGACCGCGTGCCAGACCTCGCGCCTGAACGCGCTGTCGATGGCAAAATCGCTGTTCCACGCCGACTTCCCGGTCATTAGCACTGCCGAAAGGACATCGTAGGTATCGCCGTCCTTGGCGTTCAACACCTCGGGGAGCGGTGTGGCTTCGGTGAAGAACTTGCGCCACTTATGGCCGTCTTCGGTGGCAAGCAAACGCTCGTCGCCCGCCATGAGCCGGGGCAGGATGCCGACATTCTCGGCATGGTCGGAGATCATCAGGAAGTCCAAGGGGCGCCGCAGCCTGGCTCGCTTGCCCCCCGCCGAGACCACCTCCTCGCCCTTGGCGAATCGGTACGCAGTGTCGGGGGTGGTTCGGTTGCCCATGCCGAAGGCATCCCCGGACAGGTAGGTGTGCACGTGGGTGTCGCCCCAGTACACGGTGTCCGGAAAAGTATTGCGGACGACCGGGGAATAGGCGTCTTCTTGAGCATGGCCTGCCAAGGCCGTGAGCAGCACGCCGATGATGGCGTTGGCGGGCGCGATGCGCCGGCGTGGTCGGGAGCGAGTCTCGGTCGGCATGGCGGCGGCTCTTTTTTGCGTTCGTGACACTTTAGCGCATGGCGCAGGTTCCTGGGGCGACCCTGAGACCATATGCGATGCGTTGGGCGGGGGACGGGCATGGGGCGCGGGACGAAAATGGGCGGCGGGACGGGGAACCCCATCCTCTACGGCGTGGCACGGATTCGTACGGGCGATCCTTGCGGTCGCCGGTCGGTCGCCGTCCGGGGTGGCAGAATTAGGGGGACGATGCGAAATCTTGGATCGACCATGCCCACGGTATTGAAAGACCCCCTCGCGCACTTCGTGGTGCTGGGGCTCGCCTTGTTCGCGCTTTTCGCCTGGGTGTCGGAGGACGAACGCACAGGCGACGACAGGATCATCGAGGTTGATCGCCAGGCCCTTCTGTCGTACATCCAGTACCACGCGCGCGCCTTTTCGCCACAAGTCGCGGCGGCCCACCTCGATGGCATGCCGCCGAGCGAGCTCGACAGGCTCGTGGATGCGCATGTCCGCGAGGAAGCCCTGTATCGGGAAGCGCTTTCGTTGGGCATGGATCGGACCGACCATGTCATCAAGCACCGCCTGGTGCAGTCCATCGAGTTCATCACCGACGACCTGGCGTTGCGCACGACCCGGATCACGGACGACGACCTCGAAACCTACTTCGAGGCCAACCGGGAGCGCTACCGCATCGAACCGACGGTCACCTTCACCCACGTGTTCTTCAACAACGAACGGCACGGCGTTCAGCAAGCGCGGGACCTGGCCGAAGAGAAGCGCGAGGACCTGAACGAGAACGGCGTCCCGTTCACGGGGGCGCCGGGACACGGCGACCGCTTCCTCTATCTGGTCAACTACGTCGAGCGCACGCCGGGTCTCGTCGCCAGCCACTTCGGCGACGGAATGGCCGACGCCGTCTTCGCGCTGGTCCCGGACGACGCCCGCTGGGTAGGGCCACTGGAATCCCGCTATGGACATCACCTCGTTCTGTTGACCGGGAAGGCGGCGGGACGCGATCCGGAACTCGCCGAAGTCGAGTCGCGGGTGCGTACCGACGCTGAGCGCGAAGCGGCCGAAGCACGCCGGGACGCGGCCATTCAGGCGCTCATCGACACCTACGAGGTGCGCCGTCAAGTCCTTCGCGCGAACCCGGACCCGGCCGGATGACCGTCGCGGAACAGGCGGGCGCGTCACGCGTGGGCGAGGCAACCCTCGCGGTCGAAGCGCGGGCCCGGGCATGGGGGGCTGGCCTGCTGGTCGCATTGGCCCTTGCCGGCGCGCTCGGGGTGCACGGCCACGATGCCAGGCCGAACACGGTGCGCATCGTCGAGACCGCCGAAAACGCCTACAGCGTGACGTGGAAAGTACCGGGGAGCATGGCGGTGGACTCGCTGCCGTCGCCGACGCTGCCGGCGGATTGTGCCGCCGGGCAGGTGCCGGCCTGGCGAGCGACCGGTGGCGCCTACCTCGGCCACCAGACCTATCGATGCACCCAGGGCCTACCCGGCCGGGTCGTCGGTATCGCCTATCCCGGCATCAACCCGGCTCTGCGGACCATCTATTCCGTGGAACTCGCCTCCGGCGAGGAGCACATGCGGATTCTCGGGCCGGACGAGGACGAGTGGCTCGTTCCGGCCGAGCCGGAGCCTTTCGCGGTCGCCATCGAGTACACGCGCCACGGCATCGTGCATATCTGGATCGGCGTCGACCACCTGCTGTTCGTCGCCTGTCTGCTGTTCATTGCGCGTACGCCCCGCCGGTTGCTGTTGACCATCACCGGGTTCACGGTGGCGCATTCGATCACCTTGGCGTTGTCCGCGCTCGATCTCGTCCAAGTGCCGACGCCGCCCGTGGAGGCGGCCATCGCCTTGAGCGTCGTGTTCCTGGCCTGGGAGATTGCCAGGAACGACACGACGTCGCTGACCCACCGCCTTCCCGTGGTCGTCTCGGTGGCGTTCGGACTACTGCACGGTTTCGGTTTCGCAACGGTGCTGCGCGAGGTGGGGCTGCCGTCGAGCGAACTGCCGATCGCCTTGCTGTTCTTCAACGTCGGCGTCGAGATCGGCCAGATCCTGTTCGTGTTTGCCCTCTTCGCCGGGTACGCCCTCCTGCGCATCCTGCTCCGTTGGCGACGGTCGGGCGAGCGCGAGGCGGACGGCATGAGGCTGGCGGTACCGGCGAGCTACGTCATCGGCACCGTGGCGAGTTTCTGGATGGTCGAAAGGGTCGTCGGCTTTTGGGGATGAACAACCTCAGGCGTCGAATGGCAGGACACGCCGCAGGTAGTCATCGAAGAGCGGAACCGTAAACGCGGTGTCGCCATGGGCCGGGCTATAGACCATGCCCTTGGCGATGAGATTCGCCCGGGTTGGGGCAACCGCCCGTACGGACCTGCCAAGCGTTTCCGCCACCTCGCCGGATCGATGCGGTCCGCTGCCACGTTCCGCCATCGCCCGGAGATATCGTTTCTCCGAGGGCGTGAGGCGATCAAACCGCGCTCGGAAGAAGCTGGCGTCCAACTCGGCCTTCGCTAGCTTGCTGGCCACGTGCACATCGGTGGATGTGACCGGGGAGGAAGTCGCGCAGTCCCAACAGTGTTTGCCCCACTCCTGCAGGAAGTACGCGTAGCAGACCGTGTCCCGGAGCACCATCGACAGGGCATCCGGTTGGAATGCGACACCGAGACGCTTTGCAGGCGCTTCGATGGCCAGGCGGGCAGCGTCCGCGGTCAACGGGCCGATCTCCGGAAACGAGAACAGCCGCTCCGCATACGTCTTGGCCGATGCCGTTCGGGCAACGAGTTGGGGAATGCCGGCACCGACCAGCACGACGGGCAGCTGCCGCTGGCCGGCGCGGTGCAGGGCGGCGATGAGTGCGGCCAACTCGGCCTCGTCGACGTACTGGAGTTCGTCGATGAACACCGCCACCGCGGTGTCCTGCGTGCGTGCGGCCTCGCCTACGGACTCCAGCAATGCCGTCAAGTCCGAGGCGAGGTTGCCGCTGTCCGCGAGCCCGGGTTCGGGTGCCATATCCAGGCTGATGTTGATGTCCTCGTTGCCGATCTTGACGGCACCGACGAACCCCGCCAGAGCCCTCATCGCCCGGCGAACGGTTTGGTTGGCTGCCGCCCGGCGGCTCAGGCGAATGAGGGCGGCATGCAAAGGCGGGGCGAGTAGCGCAGGCAACCTTTGACCTTCCGGGGCTTCGAGTACGATGGTCGTGAAGCCGCGGCAACGGGCGTCTTGACTGATCCGGTTCAGCAAAACCGTCTTGCCGACCCCCCGCAGACCGACCATGAGCATGCTCTTTGCTGCGAGACCGCGTCGGATGCGGTCGAGCGCGATTGCGGTCGACTCGATCAATTCGTCGCGACCGGCTAGCTCGGGGGGCGGAGTTCCGGCACCAGGGGCGTAGGGGTTGTCTCTCGGGTCCATTTCAACGGAAGTTAACCAAGGTTATCGTCAATCGCAAACTTTTTGCGGGATCGCGATTCAATCAAAGTTACCCCAGGTTAGCGGAACAGGATAACTTTCCGGCCCGCAAGGATTCGCGTTCGCCCGTCACGACACCGCAACCGAAACGACGATAATCGGTTCGTCCAACTAGGCAAGCTGGGACGAACTCAAGTGGAAATCGCGGAACTCGAGCCGGCCGAGCGGCTGAAGACCCTGGTCGCCAACGATCCGGACGCGATCGACCGATACTTGGCGACGCTTTCCGGCGCGGACGTGGTGCGCGCCATGTTTCGCCTCGAATCGGAGGAACGGCACGCCATTCTGGTGGCGGTGGAACCGGAGACGGCGGCGGAGTTCATCGAGGACGTTCCCGACGAGGTGGCCGCGGATCTGATCGAGGCCTTGCCGGTGGCGGACGCGGCGTCCATCGTCACGGCGTTGCCGAGCCACGAACAGGCGGACGTCCTCGCGGAGGTCGAAGACGAGGACATGCATCGCATCCTCGGCGCGATGACCCCGGAGTCGGCCCGGGAAGCCCGCGAACTGCTGAGCTATCCGAGCGAATCCGCCGGTGGTCTGATGGTGCGCCAGTATCTCGCGTTTCCGGCGTCCGCCACCGCCCGGGAAGTGCTGGAGGAGCTGACGTCCGGCGTTCGCGACCTCTCCAGGTACCTGCTTCAGTATGCCTACGTCGTGGCGCCGGACGGGATGCTTGCCGGCGTGGTGCGCACCCGCAACCTGGTGGCCGCAGAACCGACGTCGACGATCGGTTCGCTGATGTCGCGTCCCACCGCCGTCAACGCCGAAGCGGACTTGGCAACGGTCGATGCCTGCCTCGAGGAATCGGAGGTGCTGTCGCTGCCGGTGACCGACGACACCGGCAGGATGCTCGGCGTCGTGGAGCGGGAGCACGTCGACGACGCGCTGGTCGAGCGCGCCACCGACGACCACCTGAAATCCCAGGGCATTGTTGGCGGCGAGGAATTGCGCAGCATGCCGATTACCCAGCGTTCCGGGAGACGGCTGTCGTGGTTGTCCATCAACATCGTCCTGAACATGATCTCGGTGAGTGTCATCGCGTTGTTCGAGGAGACCTTGGCCGCCGTGATCGCCCTGGCGGTGTTTCTGCCCATCGTTTCCGATATGAGCGGCTGCTCGGGCAACCAGGCGGTCGCGGTCAGCATGCGCGAGTTGACCTTGGGTGTGGTGGGTCCGCGGGATGCCCTGCGGGTCTGGTGGCAGGAGGCCAAGGTCGGCGTCCTGAACGGACTCGCGCTGGGCGTGCTCCTCGGCGCGGCGGCGTGGGCGTGGAAGGGCAATCCGGCGCTGGGTGCCGTCGTGGCCCTCGCGTTGGCGGTCAACACCGTGGTCGCGGTCTCCATCGGCGGCACGGTTCCGCTGTTGCTGAAACGCTTAGGCGCCGACCCCGCGGTCGCATCGGGTCCGGTGCTGACCACCGTCACCGACATGTGCGGTTTCTTCCTCGTGCTGGGGATCGCAACGCTGGCGTTGTCGTGGCTGTAAGCCGCGGGGGTCCCCCGTGGCGACGCTAGGCCACGCGATAGACGGGCGGTGGGAACTCCCTTATCTCGCTGATGGTCAACACCCTGCGTACGCTGGCACCGTCCCAGCAATAGCGGAATTGCGCATTGCGGGCTGGAATCGATACCGCGGCTGGTCGGAATGCGCCGATGCACTCGCCGCCCGGACGCCTGGCGCTGGGATAGACGAGACCCCAAGCTCCGGCGGCGTGACGTTCGCGGCCGAATGCCTGGCAAATGGGCCAAGTCTCGACGGGCCGTTGTCGAAGATGCCCGTAGGCATCACCTCGTAGGTCTTCCAAGGGTTTCTGCACCTCGCCGACGTAACTCACCATGTCGAACTCGATGGGATCCTCGTCGGTCGCGTCTAGGTGTCGCTCGGCGTGGAAGACCGTCTCCGCGATCGCGGTTTCCGTGTCGAGGGCCGCGTAGAGCACGCCAAAGGAACCGTCGCTGAAACGACTTGGCTGTCCCAAAGCCCTGAACGGCGCCATGCGTACCGCGGCCTCGGGTTCCTGCGGGAGGGGCCGCGAATCCGAGATCAGTGCGTCGGTGCCTATCGCCATGACTTGCCGGGCCGCCTCTCGATCATCGGGGTTGGCGAAGACCTCGGCGAGTGGCCGGTGACCTGGTGCCCGGACGATCCGGGTCCACGGTCGTCGGACCACGTCGAGGCTTAGGGAAGGTCTGAACAAGACCTTCCCTAGCGCGGCACAGGGATGTGCCGCCAAATTCGATGGCGTAAGCCATTGAATTTGCGAGCGAAACTATTTGTTTCGCTACTGTTCAAGTCCAGGGACGGACTTGAACAGAGGTTTCTTAGAGGTGGATCGTTCAGGCAATCCACGATTCCAGCAGCCGTCGAACCTGGTAGAGGTGTTCGACACGACCGAGCAACATGACGTCGAGCGCCGACCGGCCACCAAACGTCTCATTGGGACGCTTCACCCACGCGTTGGCTCGCTCCGGAATCGGAAGCAGTACGTGCGTTGCATCTCGGATACCACTCAACACGCTGATCCGCTCCAACGTGTCATGGGGAAGATGGGCGATGTGACCGGATCGCCAGCGATAGAAGGTCCGTTCGCTCGGCGCCCCGAGCAGCGTGATCTGCTGGTTTCGGTTCAGCCCCCACTCCTCGGCGAGGCGGAAGAACATCTTGGTGGCCACGTTATTCATTCGGGATCGGTCATCGACTCCCGCGCGCGATCTTGACGAGCCAGTTGCCATTGGGTCTTGTGCCAATATGCGGCCTTGGGTCTATTTTCTGCCAATTGGCGAGTCGCTGCAACGCAGGGCACGCGGCCTCTTGCGTTGACGGCGCGAGGTTGGTGAAGTAAACAGGAGGCTGATGACCTACTGCTTGGCAATACGCGTCGACGAGGGCCTCGTGTTCGCCTCCGATTCGCGGACCAACGCCGGTGCGGACCACATCAACACCTACAGCAAGATGCACCGCTTCGGTGGCGACGGCGAGCGGACGTTGACCTTGCTGTCGTCCGGCAACCTGGCCACCAGCCAAGGCGTGGTCACGCGGATCCGACGCGACATCCGCTCTGCGGCCCGCACCAATCTCCTGACCGTTCTGGATCTGCAGGCGGCTGCGGAGTATGTCGGCGGCATCAGCATGGAGGAGCAGGCGAAACACCGGGGCGTCCGGCCGGGCGCCGGCAGCGAGGAGTTCGTGCCCGAGGCCTCGTTCATCCTCGGTGGCCAGATTCGCGGCGACCGGCCTGGCATCGAGCACATCTACCCGGAGGGGAACTTCGTGCGCGCGTCGGTCTCGACGCCGTTCCTGCAAGTCGGGGAGGTCAAATACGGCAAGCCCATCCTGGACCGAATCATCGACCGGCGTACGACGCTGGATGCGGCGTTGAAATGCGCGCTCGTGTCCATGGACTCGACCATGCGCAGCAACGCGACGGTCGGCCCGCCCGTGGAATACCACGTCTACCGTACCAACACGTTCTCCCGCGGCACCCACCACGTGCTCCAGGAGGACGACGAATACCTGCTCAAACTGCGCCGCGAGTGGGGCGAGAACATCCGCACCGCCTTCGAGAATCTACCGAGTGCGCCGGTCGTTGAGGAAAACGAAACGACGGTTCAAATATCGCGTCGCCTCCGTTGACGCCCCTTGAGCGACTGCCACGTCGGCGCGCGAACGTGCCCGACAGGGCGTGACTTGACGAACGGATCGAATCCGACAAACTTCTCTCAACCGATCAAGACGCGAAGGGCGTGCAATAGAATGATCAAGGCACTAGCGAGCCGCATGGTGCGCAACGTCGTGGCGGGTATCGGCGACGCCACGCCTCTGCCGTTCCGGGCCGTGTTCCCCAACGGGGTCGAAATCGCCGGCGGTCAAGGCGAGCCCGCGGTGACCTTCCACATAAAGTCCACGCGCGCGGCGCTGCGCACCGTGGTGTTCGGCCATGTCGGCTTCCTCGAGTCCTATTTCGATGGCGAGATCGACATCGATGGCGATCTGCGCAAGATCATGGCCATCGGATTCTCCTCCGGCTTCGACCGCTCGGCGGGACTGCTGATCGCCATCCGCAACCGCTGGCACGGCTTGAGGTTCAACAACCGGCCCAACGCCAGACCCAAGGAAAACGCCCGATTCCACTACGGGCTCGGGGCGGAGTTCTACTCGAAGATGCTGGACGATCCCTACCTCATGTACACCTGCGCCTACTACCGGCATCCGCAGCAGAGCATCCTCGAGGCGCAGATCGCCAAGATGGAACACGTCGCGCGCAAGGTCCAGCTTGCCCCCGGCGAGCACGTCATCGACATGGGCTGTGGATTCGGTGGCTTCATGTTCTACGCCGCCGAGCAGCACGGCGTCCACGTAACAGGCGTCAACACGACGACTGAGCAGGCCGACTGGGTCAAGTCGAAGATCGCCGCCAAGGGTCTTGGCCACCTGCTCACCATGCACGAAGCGGACGTGCGGCAGGGCTTCGGCGTGTACGACAAGGTGGTCTCCATCGGGGTTCTCGAACACGCGGGCCGCCACCAACTGCGCGAAGTCATCCGCGCCCACGCCAACGCGCTCAAACCCGGTGGACTGGGACTGATTCACTTCATCGGCCATGTCGGGGACCGCGACACCGACTTCTTCATCCGCAAGTACATCTTTCCGGGCGGCTGGATCCCGAGTCTCTCGAAGGCGCTGGACGCCATGGAAGCCGAGGGCCTGGAGATCCTCGACGTGGAGAACCTGCGGCGCCACTACGCACTGACGCTGGACGCCTGGACGGAGAAGTTCGACGCCAACTGGGAAGCCATTCGCGCCATGGACCCCGACCATTTCGACGAGCGATTCCTGCGCATCTGGCGCGCCTACCTGATCGGCTGTGCGGAAATGTTCCGGTCCAGTACGGCCCAGACCAATCTCTTCCAGGTGCTGTTCAGCAAGGGCAACGTCGACACCGCGTCCTATCCCATGACCCTCGAACATCTCTACGAGGATCCGAGTCCCCGGGGCGGCGAATCTTCGGCACCCCGGGCGGCGGGATGATGGCGGCCGACGCAAGCGACTCGTTCGGTGCCGCAGACCACGATCGCCGGGCCCAGGCGTTCGCCGATGCCGTGGCCCGTGCGTGCGCACAGGATGGCGCCGAGAGGACGCTGGACAAGCCATTGTCCAACCTGTTCCGTGACCGCACCGTCAAGGAGGGAGGATTGCCCGCAGGCGACCTGGTCCACGTGCTGGACGTCGATGTTGCCAAAGGCTGGGTCGACGTGGAGGGCATGACCCCCTACGACGCACTCGTCGAGGCCACGCTGCCCCACGGGGTCATGCCACGGGTGGTGCCACAGCTCAAGTCCATCACCGTGGGCGGGGCCGTGGCCGGGATCGGCATCGAGGCAACGTCGTTTCGTCACGGCCTGGTTCACGAGACCGTGCTCGAAATGGATGTGGCGCTCCCGGACGGACGGATCGTCACCTGTAGCGCGGACAACGACCATGCCGACCTGTTCGCCGGCATGCCGAACAGCTACGGCACCTTGGGCTACGCCACCCGGCTGCGCATCGAGACCATGCCGGTGAAGAGCCACGTGGAGATCCGGCATCGCCGCTACGAGGATCCCGGCGAGTTCTTCGCGGCGCTGGATGCGGGCTACGACGATGCCGACATCGACTTCCTGGACGGCGTGGCGTTCGGCGCCGACGATCTCGTGCTTACCAGCGGACGGTTCGTCGACAACGCGCCGCGGGTAAGCGACTACACCTTCGAGGACATCTACTACCAGTCGCTGCGCACCCGGGAGACGGACTACCTGACCGTGGCCGACTACATCTGGCGCTGGGATACCGACTGGTTCTGGTGCTCCAAGAACCTGGGTGCCCAGCAGCCCCTCGTCCGTCGGTTGCTCGGGAGGGAGCGCTTGGGATCCCGCTTCTATCAGCAGGTGATGCGTTGGAACAGTCGTTGGCGGCTGCTGGAGACCGCGGAACGGTTGGCGGGCTACCGGCGCGAGTCGATCATCCAGGATGTCGACCTGCCGCTCGCCACCGCGCCGGAGTTCCTCGCACTTTTCATGCGAGAGATCGGCATCGTGCCCGTTTGGATCTGCCCGGTTCGGGAGGTTTCGGGCGTTTCGTGGCCGTTGTTCCCCGCCCCCGCCGAGCGCTACGTGAACTTCGGTTTCTGGGACACGTTGCGATTCCGCATTGGCTATCCCAAGGGACACTTCAACCGCGTCGTGGAACGAGCCGTGACCGACCTGGGCGGCATCAAGTCGTTGTATTCGTCGTCGTTCTACGACGAAGCGGAATTTCGCCGGATCTACGGGGGCGAGGCCTACCGGGCACTCAAGGAGCGTTACGATTCCGACGGCGCGCTCGGCGAGTTGTATGCCAAATGCGTGCGGGACCGGTGACCTCGTCGGAGTCTGCTCCGCACCCGAAATCCACTAGAATCCGTCGAGTCTCAAGTTCGCCAAGATCTCCTCATGGACAACCCGTCGGTTTTTGAAGTCGAATTGCCATCGTTCCAGAGCGATGTCGTGGAGCGATCCCGCCAGATTCCGGTCGTGCTGCTGTTCTGGACCGACCAGGTGGCCCCGGCGGCGGAGACCAAGGCTACGCTCGAACGACTTGCCGGACAGTACGGGGGCAAGTTCGCGCTGGCGTTGTCGGACGTCGCGAAGGACCAGACCTTGGCCCAGCAATTGCGCGTGCAGGGCATTCCGAGCATTCGCGTGGTCAAGGACGGCCAGTTGGCGGAGCAGATGGAAGGCCCCCAGGGCGAGAACGTCCTGCGCCAACTCATCGACCGCCTTACCCAATCACCGAGCGAAGCGCTGAAGACGCAACTCAAGGAGTATCTCGCGGGGGAGGACTTCGACGGGGCGCTTGCCGTCCTGAAGGAAGCCATCGCCCGGGAACCGAACAACGTGGGCTTCAAGGTGGAGTGGGCCGATGTGCTGCTCGTGAAGGGCGATGTCGATGGCGGTCGGACGGTGCTCGGCACCATACCGGAGGATACCGACGAGCGGGAGCGTCCGGCCATGCGCTTGGAGATTCTCGAGGAGGCCGCCGGGATGGGGACTCTGCGCGATGCGCTCAACGAAACCGAGGCCGACGGCGCCGATCTCGACGCCCGCTACCGGGCGGCGGTATTGCTCGCTTCGGAACGCCGCTACGAGGAGGCGTTGGAGGAGGCGATGGCGATCTTGAGGCAGGACCGGGCGTACCGGGAGGACGCCGGACGCTTGACGATGATCCGCATCATGGCGCTCATGGAAAAGGGGTCCGATGTGGCGAAACGGTACCGTCGTCGGATGTTCAACTTCCTTCACTGAACCGAAACAATTGGGCTGCGATGTTAGCGGTCACTAACTCAGAGTTTGTCGTTATGCACATGCGCCGAACTGCCGGAGAACGGGTCCGTTATCTGGCACCTCATGATGCCCCAACCTGAAATTGTTCGTTAACTAGTTGAAAATATAGGATTATTTGAGCAGGTTGAACGAGGAGTGCCAAACTTGGGTGACATGCTCGACCGAAACGAGGCCAACCGGGGGGAAGTTATCCCAAAAGTTATCCACAGGTCGGATGTGAATCATGGACTTTGAAATCGACGCCAAGATCGCCGAATACGAAGCCCGAGGCGCCCGCCAGGCGATGCTCGGCCTGACGGACATCGACGGCGTGCTGCGCGGCAAGTACGTGGGCTTCGACAAGCTCAAAAGCCTCTTCGCCAAGGGCGGCGGTTTCTGCGACTGCGTGTTCGGCTGGGATGTGGACGACCAACTCTACGACGGCGGCGCGGTGACCGGTTGGCACAGCGGTTTCCCGGACGCCCGGTACCGTCTGCTCTCGGCCAGCGAACGCGCCCTGCCCGAGTCCGGCACACCCTATTTCGTCGGCGAGTTCGCCTCCGACGACGCGAGCGACCATCCCGTGTGTCCTCGCACCGTGTTGCGTCGGATCCTCGCGCGTGCGGATCGCTTGGGGCTCGCCGCGAAGGCGGGTTTCGAATACGAACTGTTCGTGTTCGACGAGGATGCGGACAGCGTCCGCGACAAGGGCTTCCGTGACCTCCAGCCACTAACCCCGGGGAACTTCGGCTACTCGGTGCTACGCGCGGCGAGCAACTCGGAGATCTTCCAGGCGCTCATGGACTACTGCGCGGATTTCCGCATGCCGTTGGAGGGACTGCATTGCGAAACCGGACCCGGTGTCTGGGAAGCGGCGCTAGCGGTGGCCGACGGCCTGGAAGCGGCGGACCGCGCGGCCCTGTTCAAGACGTTCTCCAAGGCATTCTTTGCCAAGCGCGGTGCGATGGCGACGTTCATGGCGAAGTGGTCCATGGACTACCCCGGCCAAAGCGGGCACTACCACTTTTCGCTGCTGGACTCGGCGGGTGCGAACGTGTTCGCTGGCGCCGACGCTTCGACGGACGTCCCGGACCGGGCCCGTTGGGCCTTGGGCGGGCTGGTTCGGTACGTGCCCGAGTTCCTGCCGATGCTTGCGCCCACCGTCAATAGCTTCACCCGCCTCGTCAAGGGCGCGTGGGCGCCCACCGCGGCGACCTGGGGTATCGACAATCGAACCGCGGCGTTTCGGTTCATTCCGGGGGACGACAAGTCGCAGCACATCGAGGGTCGGGTCGGCGGCGCCGACGGCAACCCGTACCTGGTTGCGGCGGCGACCCTCGGGGCGGCCATCCTGGGCATTGAACAACGGATCGAACCACCCGAGGCCGTGTCCGGCAATGCCTACGACGTGGAAGACAGCCTGCCGTGGGAATGGCGGTTCGCACCCACGCTTCGGGATGCGGCGAATCGGCTCGCCCAATCCCGCATGGCACGGGAACTGTTCGGCGAAACGTTCGTCGACCACTACGTGGCCACCCGGCTCTGGGAATCCCGGGAGTACGAACGGCACGTCAACGACTGGCAGCTCTCGCGCTACTTCGAGATCATCTAGTGTCGCGTCAACCTTCAAGTGTCGCGTCGGCGTGATAATGCGACTGGGCATCCTGCAGGCCGATCATGTCGATCCCGAACCGCGTGCGTGTTTCGGGGACTTCGCGAACATGTTCGTGAGCGCCCTGGGGGGCGCGTTGGGGAAGGACACTTCCTTCGACTTCTACGACGTGCGCGGGGGTCGTTATCCGCGTCGTGTCGACGAATGCGATGGCTACCTGATTACCGGCAGCCGGGCCAGCGTATACGACGACGAACCCTGGATCGCGAGACTTGCGGCGTTCGTCCGCGAGTTGCACGACGCCCGGGCCAGGACCGTCGGCATCTGCTTCGGACACCAGATGATCGCTCACGCCCTGGGCGGCCGGGTCGGCTGCGCGGACGTGGGTTGGGGCGTCGGCGTCCATGCCTGGCGCCTTGTCGACGACCGACCGTGGCTACGCCCTCGGCTCGACGAATTCCGCCTGTTGGCGAGTCACAAGGACCAGGTCGAAGTCCTGCCCGACGGCGCCCGGCTGTTGGCGGCGAGCGACTTCTGTCCGCATGCGGCGTTTTCGATCGATGACCATCTGTTCGCCTTGCAGGGCCATCCGGAGTTCACCCGGGCCTACGCCGAGTTTCTAATGCACAACCGGGAGGAGGAGTTGGGTGACGCCTTCGTACCGGGGCTTCAGTCGTTGGCAGAGCCCACGAACGAGGACGTCATCGCCCGATGGATCGCGGGCTTCCTGGCCGCCTGACCGCAACGCCGAACGTCGTACCTTGGCGGTCGCCCGTGGTGGAGGGCTAGCCCTTTCTCGGCCTTCGGACTCCTCAACCCGAGTAGTCGAGCACTTCCCGCGGCGGAAGCAGAATCCAGGCCACGATATAGGCAGCGATCACGATCTTCGGCGCGAAGACGGCGGCAATGACGACGCCGGCGCGAAGGAACCTCGGATCGATGTTGAAGGCATGCCCGAAGCCCGCGCAGACACCCCCGATCCACCCGTCTCGCGTGTCCCGGGCGCAGCGGTTGCGAATTCGGTCAAAGGTGGACATGGCTGCCTCCGGTTCGACGGGCCAGGGCCACCAGCGCCACGCGGTCCGGCATCGCGCAGGTTTGCAGGCTTTCGGTCCCGTGTTGGTCGACGGTTTCGTTCGCCACCCGTGCGCCTTCGGCCGCCATGCCGTCCGCGCCGTCGATGAACACGCCGAAGCCCGTCATGACAACAACGAGGAGAGCGAACGCGGCGAGCGTCGCTCTTGGGGTACTGATACGGGAGATCCTAGTCACGATGTTCTCAATATTGGGGTCTGGTACGGGGTTTTCAAGAGACGTGCCAACGGTGGTTTTCTTACAACTGTTTGATTTGAAAGACATCCGCCGAAGAAGTTCAATCAGATCGGCTTGGAGGGTTGGTCGTTCTGACCACTTCTGCTGGCGAATTTCGCCCCAACGGTCCAAGGGTCGTGGCCGGTCTCGGTTTGTTATCCGCTAGACTCGCCTGGGCACGGGGAACCGACACGGGAGGAGCAAACCCAAGATGGCCATGCAGCACACGCCGCTGGTGATGTCGCGGCTCGTTGAGCGTGGCGCGCGCGTCGCGCCGGACGTCGACATTGTCACGGCAACTGCAAGCGGTACCCGGCGGCAATCGCTCGCCGAGACCCGGGACCGGGCACACCAATTGGCGCACGCGCTCTACGACTACGGAATCCGCCCCGGCGATCGCATCGGGACCTTCATGTGGAACGGTTCGCGCCATCTCGAGGCCTATCATGCGGCGGCGGGCATGGGCGCGGTGCTGCACACCTTGAACATTCGCCTGTCGCCCGACGACCTGGTCTACATCATCGGCCATGCCCAGGACCGGTTGATCATCGCCGACGCCGACACGCTGCCGATCCTCGCGACACTCAAGGGCAGGATTCCCTCGGTGGAACGGATCGTGGTCGCGGTGGAGGAGGGCTTCGAGGACTGGACCTCCGCAGTCGCGCCAGCCGTGGACTACGAGGCGTTCATCGCCGGCAAGCCGGTGCGCTACCCATGGCCGGATCTCGACGAGAATGCCCCGCTCGGTCTCTGCTACACCAGCGGCACCACCGGCAACCCCAAGGGCGTCGAGTACGAACATCGCTCCCAGTACCTGCACACCATGGCCCAGTGCATGACCGACTCCATGGGACTCTCCGCCACGGACACGGTCTGCGGCATCGTGCCCATGTTCCACGCCATGGGCTGGGGCATCCCCTGGTCGGCGCTGATGCTCGGCTGCAGGCAGGTACTCCCGCACCGCTTCATGGACCCCGGGCGCTTAGCGAAACTCATGGCCGAGGAGCGGGTGACGCTCTCGGCCGGCGTGCCCACCATCTGGCAAGGCGTCAAGGCGGCTGTCGAGGCGAATCCGAAAGCCTACGACCTGTCGGCACTGTCCCGGGTCACCTGCGGTGGGTCCGCGCCGCCGAAATCGTTGATCCGCTGGTTCCACGACGTTCTGGGCGTGGAGATGATCCAAGGCTGGGGCCTGACCGAGACCAGTCCGCTGGCCACGCTGTCCCGCCGGCTCATGAAGCACAAGCACCTGTCGATGTCCTTAGACGAGCAGTTGGAGAACGTGGGCAAGGCAGGTCAACTCATGCCCGGCCTCGAGGTCGGCATCTTCGACGAGGACTTCAACCGCGTGGCCCACGACGGTGAGACCGTCGGCGAGATCCTCATTCGCGGCCCGTGGATCTGCTCGGCGTACTACCAGAACCCGCAGCCCGAGCGTTTCCACGGCGACTGGCTGATCACCGGGGACGTTGGCACCGTCGATCCGGAGGAATACCTGATCATCGCGGATCGTTCCAAGGATCTCGTCAAGAGCGGCGGCGAATGGATCTCATCGGTGGACCTCGAGAACCACATCGTCGCCCTCGACGGCGTAGCCCAGGCCTGCGTCGTCGCCCAACCGCATCCTAAGTGGGACGAACGTCCGGTGGCACTCATCGTCCTTGCCGAAGGTGCCGACGTGACTCCCGACGAGATCCTCGACCACTGCACCGGCCGCTTCGCCAAGTGGCAATTGCCGGACGACGTGCTCTTCGTGGACAGCATTCCGCTGACCTCCACCGGCAAGATGGACAAGAAGGTCGTGCGCGCCGACCTTGCGGAGAAGGGCTATGTGCTGCCGGACCTGCGGTAGGGAACCGGCTGTCCCGGCGTCGCCCGGATTCGTTCAACACACTCGGGCCGCGTAGGACGGATTGCGGCACATCGGCGTCGACTGGGGACGGGACAAGCCCGACCTACGGTGCTTGCGTTAATCGCGTGAGAACTCGAGGGCGGCGCCCATCGGGACGTCGCGCAACTGCCCGTCCGCGTAGGCGAGGTTGCCGTTTACGAAGGTGTGCGTGATTCGGGAACGGAACGTAAACCCGCGAAAGGGCGTCCAGCCGCACTTGGCGTGGACGGGTTCCTCGTCAACCACGGTGTGCGCGCCCGGATCGACGACGGCGAGATCCGCGAAATAGCCCTCCCGAATGTAGCCCCGCTCGGCGATCTCGAACAGGGTTGCGGGCGCGTGCGCAGTTTTCTGGACGACCTGCTCGATGGTCATCTCACCTGCCTTGACGTGCTCCACCAGGGTCAACAGGGCGTGCTGCACCAAGGGTAGCCCGGCGGGGGCGTCGACATAGGGCGCGTCCTTCTCCTCTCTTGTGTGGGGCGCGTGGTCGGTGGCGATGACATCGATTCGATCCTCGACGACGGCGTGGCGAAGCGCGAGTTGGTCGGCCCGGGTCTTCACCGACGGATTGCACTTCAGATCGTTGCCCAGGGGCCCGTACCAGCTGTCGTTGAAGAACAGGTGGTGCACACAGGCTTCGGCGGTGATCCGCTTGCCGTCGATCGGGCCCGTCTCGAACAGGTCCATTTCCCGCGCGGTGGTGAGGTGCAGGACGTGCAGCCGGCTGCCATGGCGTCTGGCCAGCGAGACCGCCAGGGAGGACGACTTGTAGCACGCCTCGGCAGATCGGATGGCGGGGTGTTGCTCGATGGGAACCGCGTCGCCGAACTCGGCGCGCGCCCTCGCCTCGTTGGCGAGGATGGTCGGGGTGTCCTCGCAGTGCGTGGCGATGACGAGGGGACAGGATGCGAAGATGCCTTCCAGCGTGTCGGGGTCGTCGACCAGCATGTTGCCGGTCGAGGCGCCCATGAAGACCTTCACGCCGCAGGCTTTCGTGATGTCGACGCGCTTGATGGCTTCCAGGTTGTCGTTGGTGGCGCCGAAATAGAAGCCGTAGTTGGCAATGGAGCGGGGTGCGGCCCGGGTGTGTTTGTCGAGCAGGGCCTCGGGGGTCACGGTCTGCGGCACGCAGTTCGGCATCTCGAGGTAGCTGGTGGTGCCGCCGGCGACTGCCGCCCGGGATTCCGTCGCGATATTGCCCTTGTGCTCGAACCCCGGTTCGCGGAAGTGCACCTGGTCGTCGATCATCCCGGGAAGCAGCCACGCGCCGTCGAGGTCGATATCCGTGGCATTCGGATCGGTGGTGGTGCCACCGAGGCGTTCGATGCGACCGCCGGCGATCAGAACATCGGCCTCGAATGTGCGGCCTTCGTTGACGACCACGGCGTTCCTCAGGTTCCACGATGTCACCGGCCACTCCCCCTTGATTTGTACTTGAGGATTATAGATGCCGCACGCCGTTGAGGCTGACGGGCAGTCGCGGGTAATGTGTCGCCATGGATCTGCGGCAAGTCGCTGTATTCGTATGGGCTTTCAGTTGGCTGGGCATGTTCCTGGCCTACGGGGCATCCGCGGCGGGCGGTCATCTCGAGCCATGCGTGCCGCACCTCTCGGGCTGCGCCAGCATCAGCGCCAGCGGCCGCTACGGGGCCGGCTACTTCATCTTCAAAGGCCTGATGATCCCCGCGGGGGTGTTCTTCGCGGTCTACTGGATGCTGTGCGAACGCTGGCTTCAGGCTTGCGGGGACACCCACCTCGGCTGGCGTCGGGCGCTCCTGGTAGTCGGCATCGTCGGTGCCGCGTCATTCGTGCTCTACGCGACGTTCCTCGGCCATGAGGGCGACCTGTACCGGGCGCTGCGACGCTACGGCACGATTGTCTTCTTCGGCTTCACCTTCGTCGCGCAGTTGATCCTCGTCTACCGGGCCCAGGCGCTGTTCGGCAAGATCCCGCTCGTCAGGGCGAAGGTGGCGCTGTGCATCTTCATGCTGGCGGAGGGGCTCGCACTCGAAGCGTTCACCTACTTCATCGACAACGATGCGTGGCTTGAGAACCTCACCGAGTGGCATGCCGCCACGGCGTTGTCCTTCTACCCGTTCGTCACCTGGCTGCTGTGGCGGCGAACGGGGTTCGTCGTCGACTTCAAGCATCGGCCTTAGGGACGGGTCTATCCCGTCCGGTCTGGCCGGTACGGGCGACTGCGAGGGGCGCGCTAGACGATCCGACTGCCTGTCTTGCCCCAGTACTCGTCCTTCAACAGCCGCTTGTAGAGCTTGCCGGTGGGCAGGCGCGGCAGTTCGTCGCGGAAGTCGACGCTCTTCGGGGACTTGTAGTGCGCCAAGTGCTCCCGGGCGTAGGCGATGAGTTCGGCTTCCAGGTCGGCGTCGCCCCTCACGCCGTCCACCGGCTGCACGACGGCTTTCACCTCCTCTCCCATGTCCGGGTTGGGTACCCCGATGACGGCGACATCCATCACCTTGGGATGCACGATCAGGGCGTCCTCGATCTCCTGGGGATAGATGTTCACACCGCCGGAGATGATCATGAACGTGGCCCGGTCGGTGAGGTAGAGATAGCCCTCGTCGTCGACATAGCCGACGTCCCCGAGTTTCGACCAGTTGGGATGCTCGGGATGCTGCGCCTCCTGGGTCTTGTCGGGATCCTTGAGGTACTCGAAGGGCATCGCCGGCATCTCGAAGTAGATGATGCCCGGTGCCCCGGCGGGTAGTTCCTTGCCGTCGTCGTCGCAAATGTGGATAACCCCCATCAACGGGCGGCCGACAGTACCGGGATGGGCAAGCCATTCGTCCGGCGTGCAGTGGGTGAAACCGTTCAACTCGGTGCCGGCATAGTATTCGTAGAGGATCGGCCCCCACCAGTCGAACATCTGACGCTTCACTTCCACCGATATGGGTGCTGCGGCGTGGATGGCGACCTTGTGGGAGGACAGGTCAAAGCCGCTACGATCCGCTTCGGGCAGCTTCAGCATGCGGGTGAACATCGTTGGTACCCACTGACTGTGCGTGACCTTGTGGTCCTCGATCGCCTGCAGTGCCTGGACGGGGTCGAAGCGCGTCATCACGACCGCCGTCCCACCCAGCGTCTGTACGGCCTGGCAGAAACCCACCGGGGCGGCATGGTAGAGCGGGGCGGGGGAAAGGTAGACAGTGTCCTGGTCGACTCCCCACACCATGTTGAGCAGTCCCACCGTCTCGGCGGGTTCGGTGATGGACGTGTCGGGCAATGGCCGCAGGATGCCCTTGGGTCGACCGGTGGTGCCGGAGCTGTAGAGCATGAATCCCCCGGCCGGCTCCTCGGCGAGGGGCGCCGCCGGGTACGCCGCGATGGCTTCCTCGAAATCCTCGAAACCGTCGACGGCGCCATCGACCATCAGGTAGGTCTTGCAGTTCGGCGCGTGGACGGGGACGTCCTCCGCGATGTCGGCCACGCCCCGGGAGGCGACGAGAACCGAGGACTCGGAGTTGTCCACGATGTAGCCCGCTTCCTCGGCCGTCAGATAGCGGTTCACCGTCGTGAGGTAGAGACCGGAGCGCAGCGCTGCCCACACCACGTCGAAGTAGGCGAGGTGGTTCTCCATGAAGATGCTGATGTGGTCGCCACGCCGCAGCCCCTTGTCCCACAAGAGCTGGGCGAGCCGGTTCGAGCGGTCGTTCAACTCGCCGAACGTGCGCACCGCACCCGTACCCGTGTCGATTGCGGCGGCCTTGTCCGGGAACACCGTCGCCCAATGTCCTGGATACATCGTCCTCCCTCGTTGGTGGCTGTGTGTCGTGACGCAGGCTAGCAGCGGGGCACCGCCCGCGGCAATTGCGACGCGGACGCCCCATAGCCGGCCCGGCCACACCGACCTCCCACCGAACAAACAGCCACGGTCCCAGGCTCCCTTTGGCGTTTGTTCCATGCTAGGGCTTGCCGTGCCCCAAGGAATTCCGACAAACTCGTGCGACAAGGGGTTCACGCGGGGATACCGATGAAAACGGTCAACGACGTGATGCAGCACAAGCTGCGTGGCGGCGCCAGCGCGGAGGTGTTCTCCATCGCGCCCATCGCCAGTGTCTACGAGGCAATCGAGATGATGTCCGACTGCCACGTCGGTGCGTTGCCGGTGATGATCGACGACAAGCTGGTCGGCATCGTTTCCGAGCGGGACTACGCCCGCAAGGTCATCTTGAAGGACAAGTCGTCCAAGCAGACCCGGGTCTCCGAGATCATGACCCGGGAGGTCGTCACCGTCACAGCCCGGGACCGGGTGTCGGATTGCGTGGACCTGATGACTAACCACCACATCCGCCACCTGGTAATCGTGGAGGAGGGCGTCGTGACGGGCATGCTGTCGTTGCGCGACCTGTTCAACGAGATCATCGACGAACAGAGCGAGACGATCGGCCAGTTGGAGGGCTACATCCGCGGCGGCCAGTAGGGGACACCCTTGCGGTGTCCCGCGCCCGCGTACGGGCCTAGGACACGGCAGACCGCAACGCCGGCGGGCGACGACAAGCGTCGCCCCCTACGGGTCGTGTGTGTTCTGTGGCAGATCCCGCCAGACCCATTTCCCCTTAGCTTCGGTCAGCGCGTTGAAAGCGTCGTCGGTGGTCTGGAATACCCGCCCGGTAAGCCAGTCGTCCACGGCGGCGTGTTCGAGCTGGTCGCGAACGGGGCCCTTGATTTCGCTGAAGTGCAATGCGACGTTGCGACGGGCCAGGCGGTGAGTTAAGCGCTTGAGCATCTCGAGCCCGGTGGTGTCGATGAAGTTGACCGCGCTCATGATGATCAACAGGTGCTCGACAGCTGCTGCCTCGGAATCCCCCTCCTCGTCGCTTGGCGCTTGTTCGGGGTTGTCCACCAACTCCGCGAGCCGGCTTTCCGACGTGTCGGCATTGGCGAAGTAGAGACTCTCGTCCACGCGCGCCGCCACGAGGTGATCCCAGGTGCGCACGGGATAACGCTTGACGTTGCGGAAGTGCGGCGTCTCCCCGAGTCGGCCCACCACGGCGATGTGGGGACGGGCCGAACCGCGCATGAACAGCACGATGGAGATTGCCACCCCGATCACCAGCCCGGCTTCCACGCCGACGAGGAGAACGCCGGCGAACGTCGCGAAGTGGGTCAGGACATCCGGCCGGTAGAAGCGCCAGTCCCGGGCAAGGGAACGGAAGTCGGCGAGCTCGAACACCGCCACCATGACGATGGCGGCGAGCACGGCGTGCGGCAGGTTTTCGAATAGCGGCGTGAGCCACAGGAGTGTCAACACGATTATCCCCGCGCACACGAACGCGCTCACGGGTGTGCGTGCACCCGACGCGTAGTTGATGCTGGAGCGGGTGAAGCTTCCGGCCACCGGATAGGCACCGGAAAACGCCGCGCCGACATTGGCCGCACCGAGGGCGAGGAGTTCCTGGTGGCTGTCGATCCGGCGTCGTTGGCGCGACGCAAGGGTCTTGCCGATGGAGTAGCTCTCCACGAACGCGACCAGCGCGATCAGGAGCGCATTGGGTAGGAGGTCCCACCACAGGCGGGCATCCAGCACCGGCAAGGTGAGTTCGGGCATGCCAGCGGGCACGGCGCCCACCACACCGACATCGAGGCCGAATGTTGCGACCACGACGGTGCCGAGGATCGCCGCCAACACCGGACCGGCACGGGTCAGCGCATGACCGAGCTGCCCATCCCCGCCGTTCCGCGCGGGCTTTCGCGGGAGTAGCGCGGCACCCCAACGACGAACTGCGCTCATCAGCAGCAGACCGCCGACGCCGAGACCCAGCGCCGTGGGATTGATCTCGACGATTGATCGGGCGAGGTCGGTCACCCGGGCGAGTGCACCGTCGTCCAGCGCCGACGTGGTCGCGATACCCGTTAGCGGCGCCAGTTGGCTGACGATGATCAGGATGGCCGCGCCGTTCACGAACCCGGAGATCACCGGATGACTCAGCAGGTTTACGATGCCGCCCACCTGCAGCAGCCGCAGCAGCACGAGGATCACGCCGACCTGCAGGCTCAATACCGTGGTGATGCCGAGGTAGGCGTCGGAGTACGCCGGTGCGTGCTCTCCGACCGTGGATGCGACCATCAGGGCCGCGATGGCCACCGGGCCGACGATCAACTGCCGGGACGAACTCAGGACGGCGTGGATCAGCATGGGGGCTAGGCAGGCATAAAGCCCGGCTTCGGCGGGCAATCCCGCGAGCAGGGCGTAGGCGACGGCCTGGGGAACCGTGAGCATGCCCACCGCCACGCCCGCAACGACATCGTGGGGCAGGTCCTCGCGACGGTAGCTCCGCGCCACGTCGATGATGGGCAGATAACTCGACAGGTTGCTGATGCCGTTCGCCATGGTTGTCGTTTCTTATCCTGTTCGGTGGGTGTCCCTTGCCCAGCACTCCTTGCCCGGTCCCTTGCCCGGTCCCCTTGCCCGGTACCCGGTGGGTGTCCCTTGTCCACTTGCTTGCCTAGCCCGCCCTTGCCTAGCAACCTGATGGATGTCCCTTGCCCAGGACGCAGGACGTGGTGGGTGTCCCTTGCCCAGGACGTCGTCGCCATTGTAGCCTCGCGGGCATGGGGCGGCTTGGCGGGACGGAACTGTCCCCGGGCAAGGAGGCACATTTGCGTGGCACTCGAACGCCCGTTCCGATGGAGGAAGCTGTGCCCAAGGGAATTGCCGCCGTGCTGGTCCTGTCTGCGTTGACTGCCGCCGCCGCCGAATACCCCGACCCCGAACGCTTCCGAGGCGCCATCGACGCCTTCCTCGCGGCCGACGCCCAGACGCCGCCGCCCAAGGGCGCGATCATTGCCACCGGCAGTTCCAGCATGCGCGGCTGGCACGGCCGCATTGCCGAGGACTTGGCACCGCTCACCGTGATCCCCCGCGGCTTCGGCGGCAGCAACATGAACGACGTGCGCCACTTCCTGGATGAACTGGTGCTGCGCCACGCGCCCCGTGGCGTGCTGCTCTACGAAGGCGACAACGACACTGCGGCGGGAGCGACGCCTGCCGAGATTTTGGCGCACTTCGACGCCATCACCGAGGGCATCCACGAGGTGTTGCCCGAAACACGCATCTACATCCTGGCGGTGAAGCCGAGCATCAGCCGCTGGCACCTGTGGGAGTCCATGTCGGCCACCAACGCGATGCTAGCCGACCGGGCCGATGCCGATGCGCGGCTGGTGTTCATCGACATCGCCACCCCGATGTTGGGCGCTGACGGCGAACCCCGGCCCGAGCTCTTCGTTGCCGACAACCTGCACATGAACGGTGCGGGCTACGACATCTGGCGCGGCGCGGTGCGACCCGTGCTCGTGGCTGCCGAGAGGGCTCTCGAAGTCGGGGATCGCTGAGTGTTGGTCGGGGTGGACGGAGCCAACGCCATAGGAGGGCTTGCGCGCTCCTGAATTCGATCGGCACATCGGGCCGGACGGTCTTCGCGGCGTCGTCCGGGATGTTCGTCGATTGGCTGGACGGCGACTGGGGCACCTTCTTCGTGATCACCACGCTGATGGTGATCCCGTCGCTGCTCTGCCTATGGGCCATTCGCGCCAAGCTCGGTGACATGCTCGCCGGTGCCAGCGTTCGCCTGTTCGGCAAGCAAGTAGGCACAGGCAGATCACTGCGCCATTTGCTTTGGGTCCATTGCTTGCGCGACCATGACGGTTGATTGGTTGGGCGACTTGTGAGGGAAGACCGATGGACGTGAGAGCTGCCGTGGCGAGGGCAGCGGGCGAACCGCTGGAAGTGGATACCGTACAGTTGGACGGGCCGCGCGAAGGCGAGGTCATGGTGGAGATCAAGGCCACCGGCGTCTGCCACACCGACGAGTACACGCTCTCGGGTTCTGACCCCGAAGGCTTGTTCCCGGCCATCCTGGGCCACGAGGGCGCCGGCGTGGTGGTCGAGGTCGGCGAGGACGTCGAGGGTCTCGCCGTTGGCGACCATGTCATTCCCCTCTATACGCCGGAGTGCCGCCAGTGCAAGTTCTGTCTATCGGGCAAGACGAACCTCTGCGGTGCGATCCGCAGCACCCAGGGCCAGGGCCTGATGCCCGACGGCACCTCGAGATTCTCCCAGGCGGGCGAGACGATCCTGCACTACATGGGCACGTCGACGTTCTCTAACTTCACGGTTCTGCCCGAGATCGCGGTCGCCAAGATCCGCGAAGACGCGCCATTCGACAAGGTCTGCTATATCGGCTGCGGCGTGACCACCGGCCTCGGCGCCGTGATGAACACGGCCAAGGTGGCGCCCGGTTCGAACGTCGCCGTGTTCGGTTTGGGCGGCATTGGACTGAACGTCATCCAGGGCGCGAGGTTGGTGGGGGCCGACCGCATCATCGGCGTCGACATCAACCCGGGCAAACGCGGCCTCGCGGAACAGTTCGGCATGACCGATTTCGTCAACCCGAGCGAGGTCGACAACGTGACCGACGCCATCATCGACATGACGGACGGGGGGGTGGACTACTCGTTCGAGTGCATCGGCAACGTCGAGGTTATGCGCCAAGCCCTGGAGTGCTGCCACAAGGGTTGGGGCGAGAGCATCATCATCGGCGTCGCGGGTGCCGGCCAGGAGATATCAACACGGCCGTTCCAACTCGTCACCGGTCGCGTCTGGCGCGGGACCGCGTTCGGGGGCGCCAAGGGCCGCACCGAGGTTCCGAAGATCGTCGACTGGTACATGGACGGCAAGATCAATATCGACGATCTGATCACTCACACGATGCCGCTCGGCGACATCAACAATGCGTTCGATCTCATGCACGCTGGGGAGTCGATCCGGTCGGTGGTGGTGTATTGAGCGGATACCCCCGCTCGGAGTACGGCACGACCATTCCGGTCGCCGCTTCGGAGGGCAATCGGGTCTTTTCGAGCCCCAGCAGACCGAGTCGGCGGAATGATCGGTAATCGGGAACCTCGACAACTCTCACGAGGACGTCCGTCCCCAATGCTGCTCCCTCCCGCGAGAGGGCCGTGCGGCCGGCGTAGAGCATTCGGTCGACGTTCGACCGATGGGGAGGATGGTAGAAGACCTCGACGGTGCCTTCGTCGCACACGTCCCGTTCCACGGCATAGTGGCCGGAGTGGATCGTGGTGAGCGGCGGGATCGGCACTTCGGACTCGTACTCGAAGAAACTCCACCCGTTCTCCTTCCACGCCCGGACCAGCGTTCCGGCGGTCAGCGCGACCTGGTCGAGGGACGTGCCGATCCGGGCTCGGAAGGCGACTGGAGGCGCAGAGTGCCAGGATTCGCCGCCGCCGAGCGCGGGTATGACGTCCACCGTGCTGACGAAGGTGCCGTTCCCGACCAATCGGGCGTCAGCGCGGGTGTTGGCGAGGTCGCTGGCGATCCACTTGGCCACGAACTCGATCTTCAGTGTCTCCTTGGGTTCCAGGGGGCGGTTTAGGCGGTAGCGCAAATAGCGCGATCCGCTCCCGCCCGGGTCATCAATCCCCACCGGTTCGCCGGTCAAGGTCAACGAATCGACCTGCAGTGCGGGCGGGATGCCGAATCTCAGTTCTGGTATCGGAGCGTCGTTTCGGTTCACCGCGATCGCATTGCCCCTGCTGACGAGGACACGCTCGAGGGGACTGATCGTTATGTCGAGTGCCAGGCGTGAATAGACCGGTTGCGGCGCATCGCGGGCGGGCACGTCTGCGAGGCCAATTTGGGTGTCCGTGCGAATGTGGTTTTTTGCTTGGTGGACGATCCAGCCCCCGCTCACGAGCCATGCCACCCCTGCGGTCCAAACGAGGGAGAAAGCGTTGTGTCCCAGCGGTCGCCGCGGCGTGCCGCTGGACTTGGTGCATCGTCGACCGGCGATCCCGTGGCCCATCGCGAGCAGGACGATGCAAAAGCCCGTCCAGTGGATTCCTGAAGCGATCATCGGCACGAGAAAAGGACCGAAGCCGTTCATCCCGGAGGCCGGGCCGATACGAGCGCCGAAACGCAGGAGCAGATGGTCGAAGCCGAGGTTTGTTGCGGTCCACACCGCGGTGGTGAGGGCGATTGCAGGCCATCGGCGCCCCACGATGGCCCGCATGGCGACCGCAAGCATGGCAAGGTGCAGGGTGCACCAGCCGAGATTGGCGTAGGTTCCGGCCACGTAGAGCGGCCAGTCCACGGGTGCGTCGCCACGCCATAGCTGATAGGCGCTGGCCACGATGCCCGCTGTGGTCAGCATGGCACCCGCGACAAAGGCCAGTGCGGTCGTTTTTGCGGCGAGCCCCGGTCCAGAAAAGGCTATCGGCTGTTGAACGCCGAGGTGGATGACGACCAGCCAAAGCGCGCACGCGAAGTTGGCATGGACGATGTCCAAGGCCACGAAGGTGGGTAACCAGTCGGCGGTGCTGAACACGAGGCCGGCGAGCAGGTTGCCGAGGCCAAGGCCAAGGACAACCCAGCAGAGCTTCTGCTTCGAGGCGGCGAGGATCTCCCGCCCGACCGACCTTGCGAACGGGTCGAGGGAGAGCAACTGGAGCCTCTCGGTGTGGATGGGTGCCATGCTGCGTGATGTTCGCGCAGCGTTGGACCCGCGGGTTGCCCTCGAGCCGAAGGCTTACGGACTTTTGCGACTTCCGCCCTCCCCTCCCGGTGGTGCATTGCGCATGACCCATGCCACCAGGAACAGAACCGGGATGCCGATCACGGCCGTTCCGACGAAGAAAACGGGGTAGTCGAAGGCCTCGACAATCCCCCCGGTGTAGCCGCCTAGGAGTTTCGGGAACAGGGTCATCAGCGAGCTGAAGATGGCGTACTGCACTGCGGTGAACGAGATGCTTGTCAGACTCGAGAGGTATGCGATGAACGCGGCGCTGGCGAGTCCCGCGGTCAGATTGTCGGCGGCGATTACGCCGTAGAGCAGCGGCAAGTCACCCGGGGACATGGCCAGGGCGACGAACAGCAGGTTTGTTGCCGCTGCCAGTATCGCGCCCAGCATGAGTACCCGCATCACACCGAACTTGATCGCCAGCCACCCACCGAGGAACCCGCCTAGTATCGTCATCCACAGACCGAACACCTTGGTCGCAGTGGCGATGGTCTCCTTGCTGTAGCCCACGTCGTAGTAGAAGACGTTGGCGATGACGCCCAGGACGATGTCGGACACCCGGTAGAAACCGACCAGCAGGAGCACGGCAATGGCGGCGCGGCCATATCGCGAGAAGAAGTCGGTGACGGGGGCGATGTAGGTGTCCTGAACCATTTCCATTCGGACCACGCCGGTCGCTACGCAGGCAAGGGCCAGAAGGACGCCGATGGCGAGCGCCCCGGCGAGTCTTACGGTCTGGCAGATGAACGCGGGCAATTCGCCCGGCAGACCCGCGTCGGAAAGCCAATTGGCGGCGGCGTCGACGAGTCCCCCGAGACCGACGAATGCAACGACGAAGGCCGAGACGACCAACGCAAACAAGGCGAGGAAGCGGGCGTAGTCCGCGGCACCGTGGAAATACGACGAAACCTGCCGGCGTACCGGCTCGCGCACGACGAGCGTTGTCGCCACGCCAACGAGCATCGCCGCGGCCATGCAGAGATAGGTGAGTTTCCAAGCCTCGTGGGAATAGCTTTCGGCGGTGCTACCGAATCCTGCGGCCAGGTAGAGCGCCACGGCCCCGGCGACGAGCATGCCGCAGCGGTAGCCTGCGACGTACGCCGAGGACAGGAGCGCCTGCATCGACGCATCGGCCGCCTCGATGCGGTAGGCGTCGATGACGATGTCCTGGGTTGCCGACGAGAACCCGAGGGCCACGGCCCCAACGGCCATCAGCGCGAGTCCGTCCGGTGCCGCAGGGTCTGTGAATGCCATGAGAGCGATGGCGGCCATGACCGCGATCTGCGCAACCAGCATCCATCCCCGGCGTTGCCCGAGACGTTTGGTGAGTATCGGTAGCGGCAGCTTGTCGACCAGCGGCGCCCAGACGAACTTGAACGAGTAGCCAAGCGCGGCCCAACTGAAGTAGGTGACGGCCGCCCGCTCCACGCCTGCTTCGCGCAACCACAACGAGAGCGTGGCGAAAATGAGAAGCAGGGGTACGCCCGCAGAGAAGCCCAGGAACAGCAGGGCGGCGACTTGGGGGTGCAGGTAGGCCGCGATCGAGGCGCGCGGCGAATCGGGAACGCCTTCGACGAAATCCGTCACCGTTGTGCGGCGTTCATCGGATGGCCCCTGAACACCACATGGGGAACCCGGTCAGTGGGTGGGGCCCGCGCCGGGAAGCGGGAACCGGGCGGGTTCCACCTCGGCACCGAAGAACACGACCCGGGTCAGCCAGGTGTAGTCGGATTCCATGGCCATCAGTCCGACCAGGAGGACGATCACCCCGGGCGGCAGCAGGAGCGCGTAGATGAGTGCCAAGCGCTCCCACTTGAGATGCATGAAGACGGCGACGATGTACCCGGCCTTCAAGAACATGAAGGCGAGGATGAGCGCCCAGCGCAGGTAGCCCGCATCCATGTAGTCGGTGAAGTAGGAGCCTGCGCTGACCACGAACAACAGCCCCCAGATCCAGAAATACAGGGAAAGCGGATGCTGCTGGCCGACCTCCGATGCCACGGGACTTACCTCAACTTACCAAAGATAGAAGAACGCGAAGATGAACACCCAGACGAGATCGACGAAGTGCCAGTAGAGCCCGGTGATCTCGACGATTTCGAAGTTGGTGTTGTCGTAGTAGCCCCGCCAGACGCGGTACGACACGATCAGAAGGTAGATCACCCCGCCGGTCACGTGCAGGCCGTGGAAGCCCGTGATCATGAAGAAGCAGGACCCGAACTGGGGCGCGCCCCAGGGGTTCCCCCAGGGCCTCACGCCTTCCTCGATCAGCTTGGTCCACTCGAAAGCCTGCATGCCGACGAACACCGCGCCGAAGAACGCGGTCGCAAGCATGAAGAAAATGGCCTTCTTCTTGTCCCGCCGGTAGCCGTAGTTCACTGCCAGGGCCATGGTGCCGCTCGACGTGATGAGGTCGAAGGTCATGATGGCGATGAGCAGGAGCGGCACGGCCTGGCCGAACATCGTCAGCGAGAACACCTCGCTGGCGTTGGGCCAGGCTTCCGCCGTGGTCGCCCGCACGGTCATGTAGCTCGTCAAGAAGATCGAGAAGATGAACGTGTCCGAGAGCAGGAAGATCCACATCATCGCCTTCCCCCAGGGCACGCCCTTGAAGGTGGTGACGTCCGAAGACCAGTCCTTGGCGACCGACGCTAGGCCAGTGGATTCCGCCGCCGCTGCTTCCGCCATTGCGGTTCCTTAACTCCTCATGGGTTGGGTGTCGTGCCTTAAGCTTCCGCCTTGCGAGGCACGTCCTGGGGGATGAAGTCCTTCTCTTCACCGGGCACGCTGTAGTCGTAGGCCCAGCGATGCACCGACGGCAGCCGCTCGCCCCAGTTGCCGTGCACCGGTGGTGTCTGCGGGGTGCGCCACTCCAGGCTGTTCGCCTCCCACGGGTTGTCGCCGGCCTCCCTGCCGTGCCGGTAGCTGACCACCAGGTTGTAGATGAACAGGAACTGGGCGACACCGACGATGTACGCCGTGATCGTGATGCTCACGTTCAGCACTTCCATGCTCGGGGTCAGGATCGACGACTCGCCGACGTTGTACTCGTAGTAGCGTCTCGGTATCGCCAGGAAGTGCATCGGGAAGTAGATGGCGTAGGTGCCGAGGAACGTGATCCAGAAGTGGATGCGGCCAATGGTGTCGTTCAGCATCCGCCCGGTGATCTTCGGGTACCAGTGGTAGATGCCGCCGAAGATGACGAGGATCGGCGCGACCCCCATCACCATGTGGAAGTGGGCGACCACGAAGTAGGTATCGGACAGCGGCACGTCGACGATCACGTTGCCGAGGAAGAGTCCAGTCAGCCCGCCGACCACGAACGTCAGCACGAAGGCGATGGCGAACAGCATCGGCACCGTGAAGCGGATGTTGGCCCGCCACAGGGTGAGCGTCCAGTTGTAGACCTTGATGGCCGTGGGAACCGCGATGATGAGCGTCGTGGTGGCGAAGAAGAACCCGAAGTAGGGGTGCATCCCGGCGACATACATGTGATGGGCCCAGACGATGAACGAAAGGCCGCCGATGGCCACGATAGCCCAGACCATCAGCCGGTAGCCGAAGATGTTCTTGCGCGCGTGCACCGAGATCAGGTCGGAGACCACGCCGAACGCCGGCAGCGCCACGATGTAGACCTCCGGGTGGCCGAAGAACCAGAACAGGTGCTGGAACAGGAGCGGGCTGCCGCCGGCGTACTCCTCGCCGGCCTCGAAGGCCGAGTTGATGGCCGGCATGAAGAAGCTGGTGCCGAGGACGTTGTCGAGCGTCATCATGATGGCGCTCACGAACAGTGCCGGGAAGGCGAGCAGGCCGAGCACCGTGGCCATCCCGATGCCCCAGATGGATAGCGGCATGCGCATCAGCGTCATGCCCCGGGTGCGCGCCTGCAGGATCGTGGTGATGTAGTTGAGGCCGCCCATGGTGAAGGCCACGATGAACACCGCAAGCGATGCCAGCATGGTGAGGATGCCCCAATCCGCGCCCGGCGTACCGGTGAGGATCGCCTGCGGGGGGTACAGCGTCCAACCGGCCCCCGTGGGTCCTTCCATCCCCGGAACGTACCCCAGCATCAGGATGAGGACGCTGGCGAGGTAGACGTGGTAGCTGATCATGTTGACGAACGGAAACACCATGTCCCGGGCGCCCAGCATCAGCGGTACCAGGTAGTTCCCGAAGCTTCCGAGCAGGAACGCGGTCAGCAGGTAGATCACCATGATCATGCCGTGCATGGTCACCGACTGGTAGTAGATCTCCGGGGTGATCCAGTCGACGGCCCCGGGGAAACCGATCTGCGTGCGCATGATCCAGGACAGGACGAGCGCCACGAGACCCACGGCGATCGCCGTGATGCCGTACTGGACCGCGATCACCTTGTGGTCCTGGCTGAACCAGTACTTGGTGATCCAGGAATGCGGATCGTGAAGCGGAATGGCTTCCTGATAGGGTATTTCTGCCTGTGCCATCGGTCTTCCCCTACGGTCCGGGCCTTAAGACGTTAGTTTACGCGAATGTCTGACGGGCGAGGTCGATCACGGGGTGGTGGTCTCCGCCGGAGACGCCCCCTCGACTTCCTCTTTCATGAGCGCGACCAAGGCCGCGATCTCGTCGTCGGTAACGGTGTCTTCGTCGTAGGCGATCATCACCGGCGAAAAGCCTTCGACGACCTTGACACCGGGTTCCCGGATCGACTCGGCCACGTAGGCTTCGTCCACCGTGGCGGTCGTGCCATCGGTCATGGTTCGCGTCGAACCCCATAGATTCAGCCAGGTGGGTCCGATCACGCCCGATCCGTCGAGCGAGTGGCAGGCGCTGCAACCCTCGTCCTCCCAAAGCTCGCGCCCCCGCCGCGCTTCGGCACTATAGGCCTTGGGCGTGATGCCCGCCTGCACCTGCGCCCAGGTGGGCTGCGAAGCGAGCCAGGCCTGGAAGTCGTCTTCGGCGTCCACCTTCACCCGGCCGCGCATGGTGTAGTGGCCCTGGCCGCAGAGTTCGGCGCAGACGATCTCGTAGGGTTCTTCCTGGATGCGCGTGGGCGTGAACCAGAAGTAGGTCACCATCCCGGGTACGGCGTCCATCTTGGCGCGGAACTCCGGCACCCAGAAATCGTGCAGGACATCGTTGGAACGCAGCAGGACCTTGTAGGGTTGATCGACGGGCAGATGCAGCGTGGTGCCGTCGACGAGGACGTCGTCATCGCCGTTGGGATCGGCCTTGTTCATGCCGAACGGGTTGTCCGAGCGGATGTTCTCGACGTGGACGGTGCCGAACCTGCCGTCCTCGCCGGGGAAGCGGAAAGCCCAGCCCCACTGCTTGGACAGCACCTCGACCTCCTGCGCGTCGTCAGGCGGGTTCACGAAGTCGTTCCAGACGATGAGCCCCGGTGCCAGCATGGCGACGACCCCAATGGTGGTGACGATGGTCAGCCACCACTCCAGTTTCGGGTTTTCGGGCTCGTAGTCGGCCCGGGCGTCCTCGCGATAGCGAAACTTCCAGGTGGTGTACACCATGAACACGCCGATCAGGGCGAAGACGACGCCGCAGATCCAGAAGGTGAGGATCACCGTGTTGTCGATGTGGCCCCAGTTGGAGGCGATCTCCGTGAACTTCCACGGGCTGAAGAACGACAGCAGCACCGACACGATGACGATGATGAGAAGAACGATCGCTACAGCCATGTTGCCCCTGTCCTGGCCCGTGTGGTCAATGTCGGAACGCGTGCGCCACCGACGGCAGACGCCCGTGTCCACCGGCATGCAATGGCGCCCCTGCGGCCCGCCAAAGGTTCGTTACCGCGCACTATTGCCGGGATTACCGGGCACCGCGCAACGCGCACTGACTCTTCCCTAACCAATCCTTCCGCTGTCCGTTGAGCAGGATCAGGGAAGACGGCGCGCATTTTCCGACAAAGGCGACGATGGAATCAAGGACTGGTGCCGCGGGTGGAGCAAACACGGTCGGGCGAACCGAACGTGCACAGGGCGACGATGGCCGCCACCGCCACACGGCCCAGTCCCCCCGCCGACCTGACGGCGGGTGAACTCGTCGATCTTGTCGTCCGGTCCTCTTGGGAACTCGTCGTTGGAATTGCGACCGCGCACCCGCAGCGGGGTCTGGATCAGGCACTCGATTCCACCCGGTACTTGGGTGGAATCCAGCCAGTATCCGTCTATTTCAGCAAGCATTCTCCATCTGGAACGCACAATTCGCGCCAACAAAGGTGGGTTCTTGCCAAAACGGCGTCATAGAATCCGGCTACGGCTGAAGACCAGCCAAACCTGTAGTACCTTCTGGAGCAGTAGTACCATGTCCAAGACACTCACGTTGTTGGGCGTCGCGGCGTTCGTCGCCGTCGTCGCCTATCTGATGTCCTCCGTCGGCGAACGCCAGCTCGATCTCCCGGCATCCGACACGGCGCTCGACGAAGCAGCCAAGAACCAACTCGCCGCCAAGGCGTCGATCGCGCAAATCGCCGCCGAGAGCGAGGCTATCGACGCACCCGCCACCGGCGAGGAGGCGCCGCCCGTGCAGGCCGAGGCGCCGCCGGGTTTCGTGCCGGCGCCGGTCGCGCACCAGGCCACGCCCCCTGAGGGCTATTCCTTCGCCTCGCACCACGAGGTTGCGCGGGGGCCCATGACCGAACATGACATCGACCCCGCGCAGCGACCGGCGGATCTCCCGGCCTGGATGGTCCATGGCGAGGCGAACCTCGGCGTTCAGGCCTCGGCGGCAGGACGCGACTGGTCCTTCGGCTGGGTCAAGCTGTCCGAAGGTGCGGACCTCGAAGACCTCCGGGATTTGCTGGCGGCGTACGGGGGAGAAGCCCTAGGCCAGGCGGCGGATCTCGTCCGCGCGCGCCTGCCGGGCGACCCGGCGAGGCTCGAAGCGATCGCTAGGGCGGGCTCGGTGGCGGGCGTAGGGGCACTCCCGCCGGGGGATAAAGTCGCGGGCGGGCTTGCCGAAGTCCAGGCGAATGGCAACGACCTCCCCGTGTGGATCACGCTCATGTCCGACGACCCGGACGGTCAGTGGCGGCGGGCGCTGCAAGGTCTCGGTGCGGAGGTAGGCCGGTTCGATCCGGCGCTCCGTTCCTACGCGGCCACGATACCGGCAGTCGCGCTGGGGCCGATTTCGCAAGCCGACTACGTGCTCGCCGTCGAGTCCATCGGCCGGGTCGAGCCCACTCTCGAGATCGCGACCACCGTCATGGGGGCGGACTCGGTGCGCAGCTACGACGCGGGGATGGACACCTTCGTCGGGACGGGCGGCGCGTCGGTGACGGTCGGCGTCATGGACACCGGGCTCAACGTTGACCACCCCGACATCTCGTCGAACCGCCGGAGCATCTGCGGCGCCAATTTTACCGTTGCCTTTGACCGTCGAAGGGACGACCAGGCTCTCTGGTTCGACCCCCCCGGTCATGGCACACACGTCACCGGCACCCTCGTTGGCAACGGGGCCGTTCAACGCAACCGCGCCGGCATGGCGCCGCTGGTTCAGGACATCCGCTTCGCCAAGGCTATCGACACGTTTGGCAGTGCGTCCGCATTGGCCTGGAACCGGGCCATGGACTGGTTCGCCACGCCGACCGCGTGCGGCGGCGATGGCGTCGCGCGCAAGGCGCTGGTCATCAACTCGAGCCTGGGCGTGCCCGGGGCCTACTGGGTTGGCCGCTCGATCGGCGAGCGCAAGATCGACGCATCGGTCTGGGCGGCTCGGCAACTCTTCGTGACGTCCACCGGCAACTCGGCATCTGCCGCGTCGTCGAGCATGGCGGGGGCGAAGAACGCATTGACCGTCGGCGCGGCGAGCAATATCGGCGACATCGCCGGTTTCAGCAGCCAAGGGCCGACCGACGACGGCCGGCTGATGCCGAAGGTCGTCGGCACCGGGGTGCGGGTTTTCGCGGCACTCGGCAGAGGGTCCACGCGTGGGTACTTTTCGGCTTCCGGCACCAGTATGGCGGCGCCCTCGGTCGCGGGCGTGGCGGCGCTCGTCATGGACGCGATACCGGAACTCAAGGAGGAACCGGCCGCCCTGCGCGCGCGGCTCATGGCGAGCGCGATCAAGCCCGACGCGTTCCTGGGTGATGATGCCGCGTTCCCGCTCGACAACACCAACGGGCCCGGGACGTTGAACAACGCCTACGGCCTGGGCAAGGTGTCCGCGCGTACGGCGGTCCTAAGCCGGGACGACGAGGACGGTTGGATCGGCGGCAGCGCCTCGTTCGACATCGATGGGGACAGCCACGCCTACCACGACATCGTCGTGCCCGAAGGCGCAAGCCGGCTGGACATCGTCATGACCTGGGACGAGCCGCCCGCGGAAGTGATCACGACGCCTGTCCTGCACGACCTCGACCTTTGGGTAGATCGCGGCGCGTCCTGCGGCGACGTCGCCCGCTGCGGGCACTACTCGTCCCGCTCGCGGATCGACAACGTCGAGTGGGTCATCGTCCCGAACCCGCCGGCGGGCGTCTACCGGCTGAAGGTGCTGCCGAACCGCATCTACGGCCCCGCACCGCGCGCGGGCTTGGCCTGGACCGTGATCCGCGGCGACTCCTCGCCGTCGCTGGGCGTCGCCCTTGACCGCGAGGTCATCGAGGTCGCCCCCGACGTGCCGTTCGAGGTCGACGTCACAGTCTCCTCGGACGCCTACGTGTCGGCTGGCGCGACCCTTCGCGTCGAGTGCCGGGCCGCAGTGGGCTCTGCTGCGTGCGACGCGTTCATGCTGGAGGGTGCTCAATTGCCTTTCGCCGCCGACGATAGCTCGTTGGTTCGCGAGGACGCGCTGGACCGCTCGCTCGCCCGGGACATCTTGATCGCGTTGGGCGAACTCGGTCCCGATGAGCAACAGAACGTCTCGCTCAAGTTCGCGGGACAGCCCGAGGGCAGTTTTCGGCTTCACATCGCGGCGGCCAGCTGGAACGGGGCAGGGGGAGACGCCTCCTTGGCCGTGGTCGTTGGCGATTCGGACATGCCGGCGCCCGCGCAACGACCGCCGAACGACGACTTCGCCATGGCGATCGAACTCGACCCCGAGGGCGGGGAGACCACCTTCGACCTCATGGCGGCGACCCCGGACCCGGGCGAACCGACACTGGATTTCGGAACCGGGCCAGAACGGCCCCGTTCGCTCTGGTATGTCTGGACCGCGCCGGAGACCGGACTGGCGGCGTTCTCCGTCGCCCGTTCGACACCGGATGACCATTCCGACCTCGTGGTGGTCGATGTCTTCCGGGATGCCCCGGTAGCCGGCTTAAGAGTCATCGGCGACACGCAACTCGGCGGCGGCAAGGTCTTTTTCGCAGAGCGAGGCGAGACCTACCGCATACGCCTCAGCGCTGCCACGCTGGTATTGTTCTTGACGCCCCCATCGAACCAGCCTCTGCAGGAACAGCGGCCGTTGGATTACCCCGAACTCGTGCTCCGTTGGGGACCCGGAAAGCGACCCGACAACGATGACTATGCCTTCCCCGCCGACCTACAGGGCGAGAGCGGCGTCGTAGCCGGGACCGGGCAGGGCGCGACCACGGAGCCGGCCGAGTTCATGGGCCACGCCAACTCGGACCATCCAGACGACCGAGGCGGTTGGTTGTCGAGCGTGTGGTACCGTTGGACGGCACCGTCGACCGGCGACTACGCCTTCTACACCAATCGGGCCAGCCAGGTCGTCGCCGTGTTTGCGGGAGATAGCCTGGCCGGGGCCAGAATGGTCTCGGGCGCACCGTATTTCGAGGTTGCCTTCCCCGCGACCGAAGGCGTCGAGTACCGGATTGGCGTCGCCAACCACGATGCCGACTGGGCCGGCACCGACTTCGAGCTGGGGTGGGAACCCGGCGATCGCATGAACCCGGGCAACGACGACTTCGCCGCTGCTCAACAGACGTTTGGCGACTCCGCGTTTTCCCTGGTCGACTTCAACACCAAGACCGTGGAGCATGGCGAACCGGGTGCGTCGGGCGTGCGCACCGCCTGGTGGGTTTGGCAACCGTCGGCCGACGGGCGCTACACGTGGCTGGCCGCACGCGTGGGCGGGATCCCAAGGGACGACGCACCGCTCAAGGGGTCGGTATTCGCAGGTGACGGACTGGACAACCTCGAGGCGGTGGCCGCGGCCGAAGGCGGCGGAGGGCTGGAACGGCAGTGGGTATTCGATGCCCGTGCCGACACGTCCTACCGCTTCGCCCTGGGACTGCCGCGCGATGCGGCGCAGGCTCCGCTGAGACCGGGGTACGTCTCGATGGCCTGGGGGCCCACGCCTGAGAACGACGACCTCGCAAATGCCGCCGCGCTCACCGGGATGAGCGGGTCCGTAAGCGGCTCGAACCAGTTCGCGACGAACGAGATGGGCGAGCGCACGGGCACGCTTGGCGACTCGTCCTTGTGGTGGACGTTCCAGTCCGACGAGAGCGGCTGGGTCCGTTTCGCGGTCGACGGCCCGCCCGGGTCGAAGCTCGCGATCTACAGGATGAATGCGGACGCGGACCTGGAACTTCTGCGGATCAGTCGGGATCTGGGCGAGGTCGCTGCGACCATCCGCGTGGAGGCGGGCGAGACGTACGTCGTCCGCTTGGGTTCCTACTACTGCGATGCCGATGGCTGCGGCACCGGCTCGCGCGGACCGTTTGAAATCGCTTGGCGCCCGGCGGACCCACCCGCCTTGCTCCGCTATGTAGGTAGCGTAGTGGGTGAGGCCGCCCCACAGGACGGCTCGGTCATCGAACTCGCCACCCTCGGCGATCAAGCCTTCAACGGCGATGGCAGCGAACTCTACGTGGCATCGGACGCCGGTCTCGTGGTCTTCGAGCGGGATCCCGAGACCGGCGACCTAACGAGGGTGGAGACGGTCGCCCGAGGGTCGGTGGATTCGTACACAGACCTGATCTGGGACGAGACCGGCAACGCTCTGCTCGCCGTTTCCTGCAACGCCTGGCTCAAGTTCAGCCCGGCCGAGCACGGCGGCGTCGAGCATGTCGGCGACATTGCCGGCGCCCCGTGCCCCCTGGGCGACGTGCTGGTGGCCGGGGACTTCGTACACCACGTGATGGCGCCGTGGATGATCGAGACGTTGCGGTTCGACGAGGACCGCGAATCCTTGAGCGCGGTCGGCGTCAATACCATCCCCGACATCGCGCGCGCCGCGATTACGGCCGACGGTGGCAACGTCTATGCAATCACCAACGACCGGGGCGAGTACGGGCTCGTCGCGTTGGAGCGCGATGCGGAGACCGGTTCGCTTCGGATTACCGCGATTCTGAAGGAAGGTAGCCCGACGGGCGGCGCCGCCGAAGGCGTCGTCGAAGGGCTCGTGAACGTGGCGGCGCTGGCCGTTCACGGTTCGCACCTTTTTGTCTCGGCGGGCGACCGGGCGGCGACCACGCTGGTCTTCGACCTCGCCGACCGCGCTAGTCCGGTATTTCTGGGCAACTTGCGGTTGAACCAGCGCAACCACGGAACCTGCGGCCGCGGAGCGGCAAGGCACGACGTCTCCGCCCTGGACATCGCTTGCGTGGTTGGCGAGTGGTTCGTGGTGCAAGTCGGCGCCGACGGCTCGGTGTTCACGTCGGACCTCTTGCGGTCCCGCGCCACCGACTCCTTTGGCAACGTGCTGCCCCCCAACGCGGAAGTCGCTTCGTTCGTGGCGAGCCCCGACGGTCGTCATGTCCATATGGCGGGTGCGAACAGCTACTTCGAGTTCGTCCCGCCTGGCACTTTCCGCTTCGGGACTCGGAATCAAATATTCGTGTTCGAACGCGTATACGGGGATTGAAGGCCGGAGATCGCGAGACGCCGAGGCGAACATCGGCAGAGACGGGCGGGGGCCGTCCTTGGACCCCGCCTGTCACATCACGGGTTGTAAGGTGACGCAACGTTCATACCATGAACGTACACTGCCGTCCTGGATTGGATGGCGGATCGCCGCGACATGGAACTTCCCCGCGCATTGGTCGCCGAAGGTCTCGGTACGCTGCTGCTGCTTGCCACCGTGGTCGGCTCCGGGATCATGGCCGAGAACCTGGCCGGCGGCAACGACGCCGTGGCACTGCTCGGCAACACGCTCGCCACCGGCGCAATCCTCGCGGTGCTGATCACCATGTTGGCGCCGCTTTCGGGCGCGCACTTCAACCCGGCGGTGACGATCGCATTCCTGGTCCGCCGGGAGGTCCGCGTCAGCACGGCGGCGGCGTACATCGGGGTACAGGTCGCAGGCGGTCTGGCTGGCGCGGCGCTTGCCCACGCGATGTTCGACATGGACCTGGTCCAGGTTTCGACCCAGGCGCGGACCGGGATGGGTCAGTGGCTGGCGGAGGCCGTGGCGACGTTCGGGCTGGTGGCGACCATTCTCGCGACCTTGAAGGCGCGCCCGTCGGCCCTCGCGGCGATGGTTGGGCTCTACATCAGCGCCGGGTACTGGTTCACCGCGTCGACATCCTTCGCCAACCCCGCCGTGACCATCGCCCGGTCGTTCACCGATACCTTCAGCGGGATCGCGCCCGCCGACGCCCCGGCATTCATCGTCGCGCAGTTCGTCGGTGCCGTTCTCGCCACCGGCCTGATGGGGTGGCTGCTTGGGGATCGCCGGTCGTCCACATAGACGCTCTCGAGCGCACGCCAGTCAATAACCGTCTCGTTGTCGAATTGCTGGCACCCGTGGGTCGTCTCGCTAGGTGGTACCATCCCGCCTCCAACCTCGGAGGATCACCATGAAGCACAGTCGATTCGCCCTGCTGGGCGTCCTGTTGGGCCTTGCCCTTGGCGCAAACGCCACCGAACTCAAGGTTGGCGACAAGGCACCCGCCTTCAACCTGGAGTCGACGCACGGCGGCACCTACCAGCTCGGCGAAAAACCCGTCGTGCTCGCCTGGTTCCCGAAGGCTTACACCCGGGGCTGTACAATCGAGTGCAAGTCGCTGGCGGAGAACGGCCATCTGATCGAGGCCTTCGACGTCGACTACTTCATGGTCAGCTGCGACGCCATCGAGGACAACAAGGGTTTCGCCGCCGAGAACAATGCCAAGTTCCCGTTGCTGTCCGACCCCACCAAGGAGACCGCCACGGCCTACGGCGTGTTGAACGAAAGGGGCGTGCCCAGCCGGCACAACTACTACATCGCTGCCGACGGCACCATCCTTGCCATCGACCGGATCGTCAACCCGGCAACTGCCGCGGAGGATATCGCCGCCCGGTTGGCCGAACTGGACATCCCCAAGGTCGCCAAGGAAGCGGCGGAGGCCGACACCGACACCTGACCGCTTGACGGCGGGCGGTCCGCCCCTGGACGCGCGAAGAGGCCACGAAGGAGAACGCCATGAAGGCCGTCATGGTCATGTACGACTCGCTGAACCGGCACATGCTGCCGAACTACGGCTGCGACTGGACCCTGGCGCCGAACTTCATCCGTCTCGGCGAACGCGCGGTCACCTTCGACAACCACTACGTGGGCTCCATGCCCTGCATGCCGGCGCGGCGGGAACTGCATACCGGCCGGCACAACTTCCTGCACCGCTCCTGGGGACCCTTCGAGCCTTTCGACGACTCCACCTTCACGATCCTCAAAGAGAACGGCGTCTACACCCACCTGGTCTCGGACCACTACCACTACTGGGAAGACGGCGGCGCCACCTACCACCATCGCTATTCGAGCTGGGTGAACGTCCGTGGCCAGGAGGGCGACACCTGGAAGGGCGAAGTGGCGGACCCGGACATTCCGGAGCACCACGGTCGGATCGTGCGCCAGGACTGGATCAACCGGAAGTACATGGATCAGGAACACCTAACGCCCCAGGCGCGCACCTTCGCCGAGGGCCTCGAGTTCCTCGAAACCAACCGCGACCAGGACAACTGGTACCTGCAGATCGAGACCTTCGATCCCCACGAGCCGTTCTTCACCCTGAAACAGTGGAAGGATCGCTATAACTTTTTCCGCGCTGAGGGCTCCGAGTGGGACGGGCCCCACTTCGACTGGCCCAAGTACGAACGCGTCAGCGAAGATCCCGACGCCGTCGAGTACCTGCGCTACCAGTATGCCGCGTTGCTCACCCAATGCGACCACTACCTGGGCCGGGTCATCGACTTCATGGACGAACACGACATGTGGCGCGACACCATGCTGCTCGTGGTCACCGACCACGGCTTCCTGCTCGGCGAGCACGACTGGTGGGGCAAGGCGCGCATGCCCTGGTACAACGAGACCGCGCACATCCCGTTCTTCGTCTGGGATCCGCGCACCGGCGTCAAGGACGTCCATCGCCGTAGCCTCACGACCACCATCGATGTCGGCCCGACGCTGCTCGACTATTTCGGGATGACGCCGCCGCCGGACATGGACGGAAACCCGCTTCGCGCGACCGTCGAGGACGACACCAAGGTGCGGGATGTCGCGATCTACGGCATGTTCGGCGCCCACGTGAACATCACCGACGGCCGCCACGTCTACATGCGCGGTCCGGAGGACGACAACCAGCCGCTCAACCAATACACCCTGATGCCCACGCACATGAGAAGCCCGTTCTCGCCGCAGGAGCTTGCGGACATGCAATGGAACGAACCCTTGGGTTTCACCAAGGGCTGCCCGGTGATGCGCATCCCGTCCCGGGGCATGGGTCGATTCGCCGAGGTCTTCAAGACGCAGCTCTTCGATCTCGCCACCGACCCGGGCCAGACCAACCCGATCGAGGATGCCGCCGTCGAGGCCCGGATGACGGCGGCGTTGGAGGGCGCCTTGGCCGAACACCAGGCGCCCGTCGAACAGTACGAGCGGCTGGGCTTGTCTCAGCCCTGAGCGGTTCGCCGCCGACAGCTAGACGCTCGTTCGGCGGCATGAGCAATGACTGACGTCCCCGTTGTGGGCGAGACCACTCGAACCGACGACCTGAACTTCCGTCGGGTCGTCCACATCTTTGTGCGCACCTGGCCCTTCATCCGGCCGGCCGTCAAGCATCTCGTGATCTTCGTCGCGGTGTCGGTGGCCATCGCGGTCTACAGCGCCGTACTGGTGTTCATCATCACTGGCCTCATGAACGGCGGCATCGTCGCGGGCAGGCCGTTGGGCCAACTCCATGTCGCCATCTACGGTCTGGATCCTGCTGTCTACGTGAACGTCGAGTCCCTGTCGGACGAAGCCCGGCTGTCCCTTTGCTGGCCGGTCATCCTGAGCACGACACCGCTGCTGCTGGTCGCCGTCGGCGGCGCCTTGATCCTCCTCTACTACGGCATCTGGATCTTCCAGGGCATCAACCAGCGCATGCGCGTCACCTTGATCGACCGCCTGCAGGCGCAATCGCTGGCCTTTCACGCGTCCGCTCAAACGGGGGACGCCATCTACCGGGTCTACCAGGACAGCGCCATGGTGACTTCCATCATCCGGGCGATCTTCCTCGAGCCGCTGATGTTCATGGGGCGCCTACTGTTCGGCGTCGCGGTCATCGCGGCATTCGACCCGTGGTTGGCGCTGATGCTTGCCGCAACGGTGTTTCCGATCCTCTACTTGGGTCTCAAATTCTCGTCGCGACTCAGGATCGCGTTCCGGCGTGCCCGGGAGACCAACAGCCGGTTGACGTCGTGGATCCAGGAAAGCGTACTCGGCGTGCGTGTCGTCAAGGCGACGCTGGGCGAGGCGGCGCGGGAGCAATCGTTCCGGGACCACTCCATGACGGCCTTCGATGCCGCGTTCCGTGCGCGCACGCTGCTTACCGTGATGGGCATCCTCGCTTTCGCGATCATCGCCGCGACGGTGCTGGCCACCCAATCCACCGCCGCGATGTACGCCAACTCGGGTGCCGAGACGTTCGCCCGGAACCTGCTGCTCGGCTTCGGCTTCGCGGTCTGGAACCTCGGTTCGTTTACGGCCGCCACCGGGCGCATCGGGGACGGATTGGGCTCGATCAACGCCTTGATTTCCATTTGGGGGCGCGCCCAGGACATGGCGATCGGCCTCGGCCGGGTATTCGAGATCCTGGATCTTGAGCCCGACATCGAGGACGCGCCGGGTGCCCGGGCCATGGCGGACTTGCGCGAAGACGTCGTATTCACCGGTGTCGCGTTCGGCTACCAGCCGGGTCGACCGGTCCTGGCCGAAGTCGACTTGGCCGCTCGGCGAGGGACGATCACCGCCGTGGTGGGCCCCACGGGCGCCGGCAAGTCGACGTTGATGGCCCTGCTGCTTCGACTTGCCGATCCGGACTCCGGCCGCGTCGAGATCGACGGGTCCGACATTCGCACCCTCACCGTCGACTCCCTACGCGCCAACATCGCGTTGGCGACCCAGGAGAACGTGCTGTTCTCCGACACCGTGCTGGAGAACATCCGCTACGCCGCGCCCGGCGCCTCCCGGGCCGCAGCCGTCGCGGCCGCCAAGGTGGCGTGCGCCGACGAGTTCATTTCCGCCTTGCCCCAGGGCTACGACACGCCCTTGGGAGAACGGGCCGCCAAGCTGTCGAGCGGTCAGCGGCAACGCCTGGTCATCGCCCGAGCGGTAATCAAGGATGCGCCGATATTGATCCTCGACGAGCCCACCGCCGCCCTGGACGCCGAGACCGAGCTCAAGGTGCTGGACAACCTCAAGGCCTGGGGTCGGGACCGTTGCATCTTCCTGGTCACCCACCGTCTGTCCACGGTGCGTCGGGCTGACCGAGTCGCCTACCTACGCGACGGGCGGATCCTCTCGTGGGGCGGCCACGACGAGCTGATGGCCGAAGACGGCGCATACGCGCGGTTCGTGAACGCCGAAACGCATGCCGTCCAGATCGCCGGGGAATCCGCCATGGCGGACGACGAATGACGGAATCGGCGCCGCAAGAGATGCGCATTACCAGCCGGGAGACTTTCGTCCTGCTGGGCCGTTCGCTGCAATTCGTGTGGCCCTATCGGCGCCAGATCGCCGTCAAACTCGGACTGACCCTGGTCGGCTTGAGCGTGGTGCTGTTCCTGCCCTGGCCGATCAAGATCCTGATCGACCACGTTGTCGAAGGTCTTCCGGTGGGGTCGTCGCCCACGCCCTATCCCCCCTACGTAGCCTGGTTCGTCGACCTGCTGCACGGGCTGACGCCGTTCGAGATCGTCTGGGCGATCGTCGGCGTGTGCGTGGTCGGCATCGTCCTGATCGGTGGTTTCGGCGGCGGCGTTGCCCGTGACAACGCCGGCGGGGGCCTCGCCGAGGGTCTCGATACGGCGACCCAGAGCGAGAACCAGGCCAACGAGTCCGGCAGCCGGGTCAGCGGACTGCTCGGCCTCTACGAGTTCCGCTACCAGCTTCGCATCACCCATCGCATCAACCACGCCTTGCGCACGCTCCTGTTCGGAAGGGTCATGTCCTGGCCGATGGTGCGGTTCGCGGACGCGAGCGTCGGGGATGCCGTGTACCGGACCATGTACGACACGCCGGCCATCTCGCGGGTCTGCTACGACATCCTGGTGCTGCCCATCGCCAACCTGTTCGTGATCGCGACGGTGATCTGGACCACGGCGCATAGCTTCAGCGCGGTGCCCTCGGTGGTTGTCGTGGCCTGCCTCGCGGCCCCCATGGTGCTCCTCTCGACGCTCGTGATGACGGGCATGACCCGGCGCCGGGCCCTCGCCAGCCGGGAGGCCGGCGCCGTCACCACCGCCACCGTGGAGGAGGGTGTGGCCAACGCGGTCGCGGTGCAGGGTCTCGGTGCCAGCCAACGCCAACGCGACGACTTCGCCGGCGACAGCGAGACGTCGTTCAAGCGTTTCCGGGCCTACATGGTGATGTTCCTCCTGATGCTCCTGGTGCAGGCCACGGTCGGCACGGTTCTGGTTTTCTACGTCTTCTTCGACATCTGCGCCGCCGTCGTGGAGGGGCGCATGTCGGCGGGGGACTTCAGCGTGGTCTACGCCTACTTCGTGCAGTTGGTCACCAACGTCAGTGGCCTGGGCGCGATGTGGTTCAACCTGCAGAACAACGTGTCGGGCATGCGCCGGGTATTCGAAGTCGCGGACTCGACGGTGGATGCGGACTCGCAGGGAGATCGAGCCGTCGAGAAGCCCGTCCAACATGTCCGCGTGGAACGAGCCACGTTCCGGTATCCGGACGGCACGGACGCGGTGCAAGACGTGGATCTCGAAGGGCGCGTCGGCGAGGTGGTCGCCTTGGTGGGTGCCACGGGTGCCGGCAAGAGCACGTTGGCCTACCTGGTCGCCGGCTTTGTCCAGCCGACCGGGGGCGCTGTCCTCTACGACGGCGTCGATGCCCGGAGGCTGCGCGCGGATGCGGTGCGCGCCCAGGTCGCCTTCGTGTTCCAGGAGCCGTTCGTGTTCGACGACACGGCGGCCGCCAATATCCGCATGGGCTATCCAGCCGCTTCGGATGCGGAGATCGCCGCGGCGGCGCGCACCGCGGGCGCGTTGGATTTCATCGAAGCGTTGCCGGACGGCTTCCAGACCCGTTTGGGCCGTGCGGGAGCGCGACTCTCCGTCGGTCAGAAACAACGCCTGGCAATCGCCCGGGGACTGGTGAGTCCCGCGCCCATTCTCGTGCTGGACGAGCCGACGGCCGCTCTCGATCCCGAGACCGAGAACGCCCTGGTCGAAGCCCTCAAGCCCGAGCGGTCGCGACGACTGCTGATCGTCATCGCCCACCGCTTGAGCACCATCCGAACCGCGGATCGCATCTGCTTTCTGGACGAGGGTCGCATTGTCGAGACCGGCAGCCACGACGAACTGATGGCGAAGCCGAACGGCGCGTACAAGCGGTTCGTGGATCTGCAGGTTGATGCGGTCGTTGCCTAGGGAGTGCGTCCACCATTGACTCATGATGAATGAGTCGTTCAGACTCATCATGATGACTAAACGCATGCAAGTTCTATTTGACGACGAGGAGTATCGGGGGATACAGCGCGTCGCACGCGAGTGCCATATGACCGTGGCTGAGTGGGTGCGCCAGTCTCTGCGCGAAGCGCGGATGACCCGGCAGTCGGTCGCACAGGCCAAACTGCGGGCCGTGGATGAAGCGACTCGCCATAGTTTCCCCGTTGGCGACATCGAGACGATGCTTCGGGAAATCGAAGCGGGCCGGTTGCCGGAGTGATCTTCGTCGACTCCAACGTCCCCATGTACCTGGTCGGCGCGGAACACCCTAACAAGGTCCGGGTGAGCGAGCTTCTCGCACAGTTCATTCGCGAGAACGAGCGTCTCGTGACCGATGTCGAGGTCTATCAAGAGGTGCTGCACCGATACGTGTCGATCCGTCGCCATGACGCGATCGACCCGGCTATCGCCAGTCTTGATGGGATCGCCGACGAGGTGCTGCCGGTCAACATTGCCGATATCCGGGCTGCCCGACAGCTGATCGCGTCGGTCGATGGCATCTCCGCCCGGGACGCCCTCCATGCCGCCGTGATGCGAAACGCGGGCATCGACCGGATCTTCAGCCTTGATGGCGGTTTCGACGCCGTTCCCGGGGTGGTGCGGCTGGCGTAGCGACGGACATGTGCGGCTGTGCCCTCACGGGGGGATCGCCTGACCATCGTCGTCGCGCACCGGTTGTCGACCATCGAACGCGCCAATCGCATCGTGTATCTCGACCAGGGTCGGATCGTCGAAACCGGAAGCCACGACGAGTTGATGGCGAAGCCCTACGGCGTGTACAAGCGGTTCGTGGATCTGCAGGTCGGCACGAGCGCCGCCTAAGGACGGTCATGAATTTTCGGTGGGGCGGAGTGGTACGAGTCGTCGCGCTGGGTGCCTGCGCTGCGGTGAGCGGGGCCGATTGGGTGGAGCAACGCACCGCCCATGATCGCGCCGGCACCTACAACGGCAGACTGGTCGTGCGCGTGCTGGATCTCTGGGATGAGCCCGTGGCAACGACGGTTAATGTCCCGGGGGTTGGCGAGGCCGAGACCGACGCGAATGGCCGCGCGGAGATGCACGGCGTTTTCACTCGCCACGGCTTGTCCGTCGTCGTTGGTGGTACTGACGGCCTGAGACCGAACTACCAGCGCGTGAGGGGCACCTCGAACGGGGTCGTCGATCTGGGTTTGGTGAGGCTCGAACCCAATTTCGTGGTCACGGGTGTGTTGTTGCAGAAGGACGTTGACGGAGTACTCAGACCGAGGTCGGACTACGTGACAGTGGAGTTGCGCGGCCCGTTGAGGGGGCGCTACGGTCACGTCCGTGCACATGACCGAGATCGGCGCGAGGGCGTCTTCCGGGTGGAGGACTTCGACATCGAGCCGGACCTCTACATCGAAGTCAGTTGGTGGTCGGATGAACAACGCGACTCGATCGTTCACAGGGTACCGTTTGCCGTGGATCCGGCGCGGCCCCATCGACACTTGCTCGTGACCCTGCCCGAGGAAGACGCCGAAGATCAATCGATCGACGTGCAGGAGAGCGTTTGGCCCGCTGGTGTGCCAGAGAAACGGCCTTTGATGCGATTTGCAGGCCGATTGGTCACGTCCGGAGGACGACCGTTGGCTGGTCTGCCCGTGAGGGGGTGGCAACAGACTGTCTACACCGACGAGGACGGGCGCCTCGAGTTGGCGGCGCCCTTCATGATCGACGACCTCACTATTCCGACGCCGTCGGGCGAGCTCTACATCTCGTCGAGACCGTGGTTCGGCGGGGTGGATCTTGACACCCTCCCGGCGCACTACAACGTGGACGCAGACACGCTGCCGCCGCGGTTCGTCGTCGATTTCAGCCGGCCGTTCGAAGCCAACTTCAACACCGCGAGGCAGCTCCGCCTCGCCGTCAGGGGCGAACGCGAGGACCGAATCGACTACCACTGGCTCGACGGGAACGACTGGCGCCCGACGTCGGCGGATCTGTTGCGCCGCGTGCTGGGAAAGTCAGACGAGCGCACGTTGGTTCGCGCGAGAGTCCCGGGTCGTCTCGACCGTTTCGTCCCCTACCCGCCGCAGGATTCGAGCCTCGTGTTTGACTTCCGCAACGACGAGCCGCACGGCCTTGTGGTCGTCGACAAGGGCAAACCTGTGGCAGGTGCCAACGTGGACATCGTCGATGTCGCCACGCCGTTGACGTTGCGGCTACGCCGCGAAGACCCGCACGCTCCTATTCTCCTGACACGCGACGCCACCGATTCCGAGGGCCGCCTGAGCCTCCTCGGCGACCCGGACGGTCTCTATGTGGCCTATGTCTATGTCGACGGGTATGAACCCGCCCGGGTTCGGCTGTCGGCGGGTGTCGACAAACTCGTCGAGCTCGTGGCACGTGACGTCGACGTGCGCTTCAAGGGTCTCCTAGTCGGCGAGCTGTTGCGGACCAAGATCGGGGCCAGCGACTCGCTTGTGGCCGTCGTGCGCGGTGTCGAGAACGAACCGGTCGCCGCCCGGTTGGCCCCGGGATCCTACGATGCGACGGTCGAGAACGAGGCCGGCGAGATCGTGTCCGGAACCACCTTTACGGTCGCGGGTGCCCCGCAGGTCGTCGATCTACTCCGGGACAACCGTCCCGAGGTTGTTTTGCATCTGCCTGAGGGTCGGAAGTCGCGCGGCTGGTTCGTGGGCGCTACCCGCCGTACGCTCCCACACAGGAGTCTCGGTATTCCGCGCTATTTCTGGGAGTGGCGGGACCATGTCGTCGGGGAAGGGCCGGCACAGGTGGAATCGGATGGCGATGCTAGGCGTGTCCTGCGGTTCCCCGGGTCGGGTCGCTGGAACGTCCACATAGGACAGTCGTGGATTCAATCGTTCTTCATCGAGTTGGATCTCGTTGCGGGCGACGTGCGGGAGCTGCGCCTGCCGCCTCTCGATGCCTCCCTCGAAGGCACAATGACCTACGAGCCGGACCTTGGCGACGACGTGGTGAACTATCACTGGGTCGACGGTCCCAGGATGATGCTGCTGTCGATGGACGCCCCCGGTGAGGGTTGGAATGTGATGTACAACCTCCCTCGACCGGATGAGGAGGCTGGTCGGAAGCCGCACACCTTCGCCCTGACCGACTTGCCGGCCGGCGACTACCATCTCTTCCACCATCTTGCGGATCGCCAGGCCTGGGGCGGTCGGGAAGTCACCCTTGTCGCCGGCGCGACTACCCGCGTGGAAGGCCTCGGTTCCGACCAACCGGGGCGTCTTGTCGTCGAAGTCGTGGACGCGGACGGTCAGCCGATCCGGAACCGCACCCTCCGGGTTATCGATCGAATGTACAAGGAGTGGACCGAGCCCGGCAGGATCATCATCACGAGCGGCCCGGTCGAGCCGATTCCCTTGCCACCGGCCGTCCGTCTCGAAGGGGCGCCCGTCGTTTTGGAGCGGATCCGTCCGGGCTGGCTCGAACTCGTCGTCGACGACCCTGCTGGAGATGCTCAGCACTACCTGCGCAAAGTCGAACCCGGCAAGACACTTCGCTTGGTAGTTGAATCGTAGGGCGCGTTGGGGAGAAGCGTTCAGGGACACCCACCCTTGACCGAGGCAAGGCGTTCGGGCAGAGGCGTTCAGGGACACTCACCCTCACGAGAACGTTCGGCGGCACAGAGTGGAGCAGAAGGAATTTTCGCCGACAACGGTCAGGGATGGCGGATAGACCTTGAGCCAGCCCATCGAACGCGCCGACCGCGTCGTCTACCTGGACGAGGGGCGAATCGTCGAGACCGGCAGCCCCGACGAGTTGATGGCGAAGCCGGACGGCGCGTACAGGCGGTTTGTGGAGGTGCAGATCGGCGCGGCTGCGTGAGTTCGGGAACTCGGCTTGGAGGCGACACTGTGGCGATTCGGATGGCCAACCGCATCCTTGATCGATTGCTCGACGTGGGTTAGCCCGCGGTCGATGCGAACGGGTTGGTCACGGTGACGATGCCGTACAACCGGCCATGCTGGAAATCCTCGGAAACCAGTTCCTCGAGCCCGTGGACTTCGGCATACGCCCACATGTGCGCATCAAACCAGGACATCCCGTAAGCTGCCGCCCCTCGAAGCGCGGTCCGCAACACGGCGTCGTTGGGATAGATCACCGGGAACTGGGCCATGAGTTCCTCTGCCTCACGGCGCGCCTCGCTTGGTTCGAGCAGCCAGCTTTCCGGACCACCACGCGTCGCCGCAGCCACGAACTCGACGAGGGCCTGGTGCGCGAGCCGGGCGCCACCGCTGGCGATGCCGTCGCGGAGTACGTCCTCGGCGATCGATTGCTTGTCCGGGAACCGAGGGTCGTAGCGATAGACGAGGATGTTCGTGTCAATCAGGCTGCGGGTCGCCACGCCGGTACAACTCCTCGCGCGTCCAACCGCGCGTTGCCGAGCGCTCTCGACTACCCACGCTCATCCGGGCACGCTGTCGGGCGGACGCGGCATCGAACAGTGCGAGCCGCTTTTCTGTTTCGAGGGGTCCGGCCGGCACATCGGCACTCGGCGGCACCACGCGAATGACCTCGCCGGATGGCTCGAAGCGGATGTCGTCGCCCGGGCCGATGCCGTATTCCCGCGCGATGGCCTTCGGCACCGTGACCTGCAGCTTACTAGTGACCTTGCTCATGTCCTTACTCTAGCAAGGAACAGATCCTTGTCAACCGGACCCTCAGCGCCTATCCAGCGTCCAGATAAACGCCTCAACCGGCTTCTTCAGCCACAATCCTCCGCCGACGGGCTCGAAATGACGCCCAAGTCGACGCCGGTACCAGCGATTGGCGCGTAGGTACACGTCGGTGTCAGTGCGCACCGGGTCGCACAGTTCGCGATCTTCGAGGGTCAGCGCACCGAAGTAGAGCGCCCGTCGCGTGAGCCGCCCGAGGGTCTTGATGGACTCGGCGGCCGGGTGGTCTTCCAGGTAGGACAGCACGTCGTAGCAGATCACAAGGTCGTAGTGCCGCAGGATTGGAAAGTCTGGCAGCGATCCGGCTTCCCAGCCCATGGCTTCACAAAGATACGGGCTTGACTCGACGCCCACCGCCCGGGCTTTGGGAAACGCCGCCGACAGTGCGGCCAGCAGCCGCCCGAGCCCGCAACCGATGTCGAGCACGCTCTTCACGGGGACTTCCAGGTGGCGCAGGTAGGCCGCGATGAAGTCGCCTTGGCGTTGGACTTCCCGAGGACTGCAGACCCGGGTGGCGGGATTACGGTAGTAGCGGTCGTAGTAGGCCTTGTCGAAGCGGTTCGGCTTCACGGCCTTCGCCGGAGTAGTTCCGGGTTCTCACGTTCCAGCCGGGCCCGGTCGAGCCTTGCCAGGAGTCGTTCCTTTTCGGGGTCGCGCGGTCGCCTTCCGGGACGTCGTCCCGGTGGCTCCGAGGCGAGGATCTTCGCCCAACGGTCCCGCTTGCGTCGCCTGACCTCGGCTTGGAAATCATCGTAGTCGATCACCTGCCGGCCCTCCTCGGCGAGTTGGGCCACCGCATCGACCTCTTCAGGGAGGTGCTTGGTGCGGTCGCGCAGGTACTGCCAGTCGATCCGATCCGCGTGGAGGAGCGCCAGCCGACGGGCCCAGCGTTCGTCCTCGCCGCTTTGCCAATGGACCCAGGCGCGCAGGCGATCGAGCAGCAGGTCTTCGATGCCGATGACGACCACGCGCAGACCGTCGACCTCGACCTCGGTTCGCGACGCGTTCTCGCCCGGTAGACCGGCCGGGGCCGGTGCTTCGAATAGCAGGTCGAGATCGTCCCGAACCCAGTACCGTCCTTCCTTCGAGAAACCCATCTCGGCGAATGCCGCATCGACTTCAGGACCCGAGGGCAAGGCCAAATCGACGTCGCTGGTGGCGTACCCGCCCGCCGTGTAGAACTCCAACGCGCCACCGCCGACGAGGACGGGCTCGATGCCGTGCGGCGCGAGCGCCCTCGTTAGCACCCCGAGTGCGATCATGCGTCGCCTTCTCGGATCGTCTACGTTGCGTAGACCGTCCAGGAGGGCTAGCGCTTGGCTCATCGGGGTCCGCATGGTGGGTTGGGATCTAGAGATCCGGAACGTTTGCCCAGCGTCCCGGATCCGTGTGCCGCAGGACCGCAATGGTCTTGACGACGTCCGGATTGGTGAGGCCGTGGGGTTTCTTGCCTTGCAGCACGAAGATGACGTTCTCGGCCTGCATGACCGCCGTCTCGGCGACGAAAACGGACGACATCGCGGCGACGTGCGGCGTCACGTAGCAGTTCGGCAGTTTGAGCAGCCGGCTGGAGGACGCCAGCGGCTCGACCTCGGTCACGTCGACGGCGGCCGCCTCGATCTCGCCGGCCTCGAGGGCGTTGGCAAGGGCTTCCTCGTTCACGATGGGCCCGCGTGCGGTGTTGATCAGGATCGCGGTCGGCTTCATGCGGTTGAACGCCTCGGCATCGAAGAGATACTGGGACTCGGCGGTCGCCGCACTGTGGATGCTGATGTAGTCGGCCTCCCGGGTCAGCGTCTCGAAATCCACCATCTCGACGCCGTACAGGTCGCCGGCAAGCTGTCTGACGTAGGGGTCGAAGGCGAGTATCCGGCTGACGCCGAAGCCGCGCATCCGGGTCGCGAAGGCGCGCCCGATGTTGCCGAAGCCGACGATGCCCACCGTGTGTCCGGTCAGGCGGCGCATCCGGGGCGCGAAGCGCATGGCGCGCGGATTGTCGGCCCAGTTGCCGGCGCGGGTGTTGGTGACGCCCTCCACCACTTGCCGGGTTACCGACAGCAGGAGCGCCGCGGCGTGGTCGGCGACCTCGGTGGTGTTCGAGCCGGGCACGTTGCATACCATCACGCCGAGTTCAGTCGCGGCGTCGTGATCGATGGAGTCCACGCCGACCCCGAAGCGGCTGACGGCCTTCAGGTTCGGGCAGCCTTCGAGCACCCGTCGCGAGGTCAGCGGCCAGATGCCCACCTGGGCCCCGTCGGCATCGCCGATCAGTTCGATCATGTCGTCCTCGGTGCGGCAGCCGCCCTCGACGATCTCGATGCCGGCTGCTTCGTAGAGCTCCCTTTGCCGCCCCTGGGCGCGACCCTGCAACGCTACTTTCACTTGTTTTCCTCGATGGGTGAAAGGGCGCAATTGTGCCTTGATTCAGCATCGAACGCGCCACTTCGTCCGACTGTCCCGGTCCCGCTCGGTGTAGTCTAGGCGCGGGTGATCTGACGGGACCGAACATGGACGACCTTCTCGCAACGCTCGCCAAGGTCGTCGGGATTGGCGGGATGCTGACCGGGACCGATGTCTCCTCCCGCGCCAGCGGCATCTGGCGTAGCCAAGGCATCGAGGCGAAAGCGATCCTGCGACCACGTACAACGGCGGAGGTGAGTCGCATTCTCGCCATCTGCAACGCGGCAGGACAACCGTTGGTCGCACAGGGCGGGTTGACGGGGCTGGTAGAGGGTCACATCACCCAAGCCGGCGAGATCGTGCTCTCCCTCGAGCGGATGAACGCCATCGAGGAAGTCAATCCGGTCGAACGCACCATGACCGTGCAGGCGGGGGTAGTCCTCGAAGCCGTCCACAACGCTGCCGAGGCGCACGGCCTCATGTATCCGCTCGACATCGGAGGTCGCGGCAGTTGCACTTTAGGCGGCAACATCGCGACCAACGCGGGCGGCAACCGGGTGATCCGCTACGGCATGACGCGGGACATGGTGCTCGGCGTCGAGGCGGTGCTGGCGGACGGCACCGTGGTGTCGTCCATGAACCGCATGATCAAGAACAACGCCGGCTACGACTTGAAACAACTGTTCATCGGCACCGAAGGCAGTCTCGGGATCGTCACCCGGGCTGTTCTGCGCCTGCGCGAAAAGCCGCGGAGCCAGGAGACGATGTTCGTCGCGGTGTCCGACTTCGACCGGGTGACCGCGTTGCTGAAGGCGATGGATGCCGGCCTCGGCGGTACGCTGTCGGCGTTCGAGGTGCTGTGGAACAACTTCTATCGGCTGGTGACGACCCCGCCGGCCACCCAGAAGCCGCCGCTCCCGCAGGACTATCCCTTCTACGTGCTGGTCGAGGCGATGGGCGGCGATCCGCAGTCCGACCATGCCCGCATCGAACAGGTCTTCGCCGAAGCCCACGAATCCGGTCTGATCGAGGACGCCGTCATCGCCACGAGCGAAGCCCAGCGGCTGGAACTCTGGGCCATGCGCGACGACGTGGAACAGGTGCACCAGTACAAGCCCGTGTTCATCTTCGACGTGAGCTTGAGGGTCTCCGACATGGATGCCTACGTCGCGCAAGTGAACCGGGGCCTCGAGGCCACGTTCGGCGAGTACACCAACTTCGTGTTCGGCCACATCGGTGACGGCAACATTCACTTCGCGGTCGCGGCGGGCGAGGACGACGGGGCCCAGGACGGCGTCAAGCAGGCTGTCTATCAGCCGCTTGCGTCCATCGGCGGCTCGGTGTCCGCGGAGCACGGCGTCGGGCTCGACAAGAAGAAGTACCTCCGTCTGTCCCGCAACGACGAGGAAATCGCGCTGATGCGAACGCTAAAGCAGGCACTGGATCCGAACGGGATACTCAACCCGGGCAAGATCTTCGACGCGGCGGCGTAGCGCCATTCGGCGGCGCCTTGACGGTTCCTTAGCGCGGGTCTTCGATGACCGGAACCCGGCCGTTCCGACCGAGTCAAAGTGGGTGTTGCGACGATCGGAGTTGACGATGGTGAACGATGGCTACATGCGCCGGGCGGTTGAACTCGCCCGCGAGGGCGTGGAGCAGGGTCGCGGCGGGCCGTTCGGCGCCGTCGTCGTCAAGGACGGTGTCGTCGTAGGGGAAGGCTCGAACGAAGTCCTGATGTCCCAGGATCCGACATGCCACGCGGAGATGGTCGCCATCCGGGATGCCAGCCGCCGACTCGGATCGTTTTGCCTTGCCGGGTGCGAGATCTACGCGAGTTCGGAACCGTGTCCCATGTGCCTGGGCGCGATCTACTGGTCACGCATCGACAGGGTCTGCTTCGCCAATGGCCGGGATGTCGCGGCGTCCCACGGTTTCTTGGACGAGTTCATCTACGACGAACTTGCCAAGCTGCCCGACGCGAGAGACTTGACGATGGTCCGCGTACCGTCGCCCGGCGCCGAGGAACCGTTTGCCGCTTGGGAGCGCAAACACGCGACCAACTACTAGGAAACCTCTGTTCAAGTCCGTCCCTGGACTTGAACAGTAGCGAAACAAATAGTTTCGCTCGCAAATTCAATGGCTTACGCCATCGAATTTGGCGGCACATCCCTGTGCCGCGCTAGGGAAGGTCTTGTTCAGACCTTCCCTAGCACTCGCTCGTCGGGCAGTTTGGCAGCGACATCATCGCCAACTCCCCTACTTCCCGGCGAGCCACGGGCGCATGCCGTCGGTTGCCATCCAGACTCCCCGCATGGCCTCCCGGTACAGCCAGGCTTGGTCTTCGCCACCTATCTGGACCCTGAATTCGTCTAGTTCGGGTGCGTTGACTCGTTGGCGCAGCAGGTACTCGGGCACCAACGGCAGGTCTCGCCTTGCGTCCTCGAGCGCGGCGGCGGCCTCATCCAGTCGGCCAAGGCGATACAGGGCGAGTACACGACCGTAGGGCAGTTCCACGTGCATGTCGCCGGGGTAGCGCTCGGCGATTGCGAGCGCGTCGGTGTCCCGCCCCTCGGCAAGCAGGCGGTTGACCATCGGCGCGCGAATCCCGTGGTTGTCGTTCGGGTTGAGGCGAAGGTAGAGCCGCTCGAAACGCTCCAGGCGCACCGGGGAGTCGTCGCGGATGCGTTCGATGTATAGCCAGAGAAGGCGCAATGCGGGTCGGTTCTCCTCGAACAACCATGGCAATGTGCCCTTCTTCGTCGGTGGCCAGCCCTTGGCGAGTACTGCGGCAGCGCGGGCAAGCAGCGCCATCGTCCAGCGGCTGTCTTCGGCACCTAACTCCGGTTCGAGCCAGACCAGGAGTCGGACGATGTCGTCGAGGATGGAGAGGCTGTCCAGAGCCTCACGATTCGCGTCGAGCCATGGCAACCAGTCGTCGATGTCCTCCCATCCATCGCTCTCCGTGCCGGAGAGCGGATCGGTGGAGAATGGCTTGTCGATCCCCGAGAGCTTGCCCCAGCGCCTCTCGAGCGCGCGCGACTTGGCGGGCACAAGCGGCAGGTGCGCGCCCAGGAGATTCTCGTCCTGCGCTTCGTTTCGGACACGTCGCCAGCGCAAGGTGGGGTGCCTGCGGTCGATGTGTTCGTCGATCCAGTCCAACAAATCGTTTGCGTCGTCGGGCAGGGTCAGACGGTAGTATTCGTCCCGACCGCGCTTCGGGTCGTCGCGAAAGGTCCTGATTGACGTTAGCGCCTGCTCGGGGGCAAGCGGGTTCCGGCCAACGCTCCGAAGCCAATAGGCGGCCCGGTCGGGGATCCTGTCGAAACGCCGCTCCGCACAGAGCATCGTCAATTCGATCAGGGCTGTCATGGGCTCGCCGGGCACGTCGCGCTCGGCCGCTTCGATGGTCCGCCAGGCCTCGTCGCGCTGGCCCTGGTCGTGCAACCACGAGGCCAGATGCTGGTTCGCCACGCACCGGATCGGCGCCCCGCGGTCCCGTACTAACCGACGCAGCAGCTCCTCCTTGTGTTGCGGTGTGTCGTTCAGCGCATCGTAGGCTTCGCAGAGGAGGGGAATCACATCCGCGAGCGCCTCGTCGATCCCGCGTCCTGGCATGAACGATGGTTCGGCCAGGTCCACGATGTCCTCCCAGAGACCCGCTTCGAAGAGGAAGTCGGCGGCATGCACGATCCCCGCCGGCGGCAGGCGGCCCTTCCGGGATGCGGCGATCCAGTACTCATGCGGTCGGGACTGCACCAGGGCGGGCCAAAGGACGTTCTCGGGAAGCTCGTCCAGGGGCACCCAAGGCTCGCAACACATTCTGAAGAGGTCGCCCGATCCACAAGGACAGGGCTCGTCGCTCTTTGGAGGCGGCAGCGGCGACGGCCGGAACCCGTTCGACTCAAGGGGAATCGCATTCCAGAACTGGCGCGCGAACCAGTAGGCAAACTGTTCGTGGTTTTGCCCGCCCTCATCGAACAACCTGAGCTCCTTCAACATCGAACGCATCCACGCAAAGAACGAATCTCGGTCCTCGCCGACATCCTGAAGGTGCAGGAAGATCGCATGCTGCAGCGCGGCCACGGCATCGATGTCCGACGGCGAAACCTCCGGCCGCGGTTCTTTCGTCATGACTCTCGACCTACGCAGCGCTACGCAGGATCCGCCCCGGTCGATTACCCGTGTGCTCGTCGTCGCGCAGGATCATTTGCCCGTTGACGACGGTGGCGTGGTAGCCGACGGCACGCTGGACCAGGCGGCTCTTGCCGTGGGGGAAGTCCCGCACGACCGTGGGCTGGCGCTCTTCGACGCGTTCCGGATCAAGTACGTTGATGTCGGCCTTCATGCCGGGTGCCAGGTTGCCCCGGTCCTTGAGGTCGAGAACCCGCGCGGCAGCGCTGGTCATGCGCCGGATCGCCTCCGGGAGCGGCACCTTGCCCTGGTCGCGCACCCAGTGGCTGAGCAGGAACGAAGGCCAGCCGGAGTCCATGATCTGGGACACGTGGGCACCGGCGTCGCCGAGACCCGGCACCACCCAGTCACGTTGCATGAGCGATTCCACGGCGTCGAACTTCATGTTGAAGAACGGCCGGTGGAATACCGCGCCACCGTCGCTGTCGAGGGTTAGCTTAAGCCAGGTCTGGGCCGGGTGTTCGCCGGCGGCTTCGGCCAATGCATTGAGATTGTCTTCCGGCGGCTTGGTGTAGACCGGTCGTTCGGCGTCGCCCATCCAGCGCAGGCCCCGGGCGAACGGAATGCTTGCCGGATCGGCCTTCGCCGCTTCGATCAGTTCGAGCCGGAACGCCTCGTCGCGGATAGCCGGGAGGCGTTCGTCGATATCCATCGCGCGGAGTCGCGCCCACGCGGGGAAGAGAATGTTGGTCTTGAGCGTCGAGACGAAACCACCCGGTCGGGGCACGGTGACGCCGTAGATCTCGGCACCCTCTGCGCGGAGATCCTCGACGATCTGGTGGGGATCGTCGAACCGGAAGCTCTCGGTCTCCACGACACTGAACAGCACGCGACCGCGCCCCGCCCGGGCCTGCCGCCCCAGCAGGGCGAGATCCTTCTTGATGGCGTTCGGGTTGTAGGAGGGAACGTTCTGCATCAAGCCGTTGTGGCTGCCGACCTCGTGGGCGATGGCTTCGAGTTCCTCCGCTTCGGCGAACGTGCCGGGAATCGACCGTCCGTCCGGCAACCGGTGTCCTGGCAGTCGGTTGGTGGAGAACCCGATCGCGCCGTCCTTCACCGACTGGCCGGCAACCTTCGCGATCTCGGCGATTTCGTCGGGTTTCGGGTTCTCGTCGATGCCCCTGTGGCCCATGACGTAGAACCGCACCGCGCCGTGGCCGACCATGCCGGTGACGTTGATCGCGGGGTGCATCGAATCCAGGGCGTCGAGATATTCGCCGTAGGTCTCCCAGTTCCAGGGCAGCCCGGACAGGATGGCCTCGCGCGGAATGTCCTCGACGGTCTCCATCATCTCGGCGAGGAACTGCCTATCGGCAGGCTTGCAGGGGGCGAACGTGACGCCGCAGTTGCCCAGCAGGGCGGTGGTGACGCCGTGCCAGGAGATGGGCGTGAGCATCGGATCCCAGCCGATCTGCGCATCGAGGTGGGTATGCAGATCGATGAACCCGGGCGTTACCGCGAGCCCGTCGGCGCGAATCTCCTCCTTGCCGCGCCCGTCCACCTTGCCGATGGCGGTGATGGTGTCGCCGTCGATGGCGACATCCGCGGAAAACGCTGCGGCGCCGGTGCCGTCGACGATTCGGCCGTCGCGGATGACGAGGTCGTGGCTCATGAAACCGCCTTGACGATCTTCAACCCCGAGAATCGCATGAAATCGCGGTCGGTAGTAGCGATTGTCGCACCGCCGTAAGCGTAGAGCCGCACAATGGCGTCGACGAGTGTCTCACCGCCGCGACACACCGTCCTGGGATTCAAGCTACTTGGCTCCGTCACCGCGCGATGCCGTGTCGCGGACAACCAGAACTCGGTCATTGTTCCTCGTCTGCACGTCCCTCCGAATCTCCCTTCACCAAGTCCCAACGGATGCGTACCGGTCGTTCAATGGCGAGTCCGCTGATCCCCTTCTTGGCGCGCTCGCCGTCGATCGTGAGCGCCCAGAATGTGCCGCTGGTTGCCGCGACACCACATAGGCTGGTGACGAAAACGCCCAAACCGGGATAGCGACGGTATTCCACATCGACGACTTCGTTCATGAAGTCGACACCATCAGTGCCCCTCTCCACCCTCCGACGGATCGAGACCTCGAGGTCGCTGCCGGTCAGTTCATCGCGAATCTCGAGATGAACGGCGACCTGCTGTGCTTCTTCGGCTAACGCGGAGAGCGCAAGGAGGAGCCAAGCGCCATGGACGAGGGTCCAGACCCGCGGACGCATAGCGTCTCTAAACGTGTGCGGTTCGGATGGTCGGCGCGATACGGCGACCGAGGATTCCATAGGCACCGAACAGAACCGCCGTGTAGGAGACGTTTCCGAGAAGCGTCCACTTCAGGAACGGCAAGCCCGCGACATAGCTGGCCGCGAGACCGTCAAGGGTTGGTGGGTACGTGTTCGTGAAGAACCATACCGCCGCATTCGTCGTGAGGTAGAAACCAACCCCCGAGAGCACGGCCACCGCGCCTAGGCGAAGCGCGTTGGGCTTGCCCAAGAAACGTCGGGCGGCGAGCGGCATCAGCAAGGACGCGTAGACGGTCAGCATGATCCCGGTGTCGTAGAAACCGATGAACCAGTCGCCGACGATCATCGCCAGGACGACCACGGCACCGGCATGCCAGCGCCGTGAGAAGAACACGCACCCGAACAGGGCAACGGCGGTTGCCGGTGCGAAGTTCGGCGGGTGCGGCAGCAGGCGCGCCACGACGCACAGGGTAATCAACGCGACCGCAACGCCGAGGAGGGTTTTCTGCTGCGAGTTCAGAGTCACGGGCCGACTCCCGAGTCGTGTTCGGTCGAAATCATAGCCCAGCCCTTGGTTCGCGGTATTGGCCGATGCTCATTGGAACGTGCACAGGCCTTGGTCGATGACCACGTCGCCGTCCTGGTTGGTGGTGCGGAACAACGCCTGGTTGCCGTCGGCCCACATCGAGACGGTTAGCGTGTCGCCGGGAATGACGGGTCTTGAGAACCGTCCGTTCATGGACCGGAACCGCGAGGGGTCGCCGCCGCACAGGCTGTGCAGCAGCGCCCGCCCCGTGAAGCCGTAGGTGCACAGTCCGTGCAGGATGGGCTTTTCAAATCCGCCGCGGGCCGCGAACGCCGGATCCGAATGCAGGGGATTGCGGTCGCCGGAAAGGCGGTACGTGAGCGCCTGGTCCTCGCGGGTTTTGTAGGTGACTTGGTGGGTCGGCTCGTCGTCCGGGTATTGCAACCGCTCCGAGGGGCCCCGGTCGCCGCCCCAGCCGCCTTCGCCGCGGCAGAACAGCATCGAACGGGTCTTCAAGAGCGGCTTCCCGGTCGCCTTGCTCACGGACTCGGACTCGAACTCGAGCACGGCGGCGCTGCCCTTGTCCCAGATGCCGGCGATCCGCCCACGGCTCTCGACCTCGCCGTCCGGCGGAATCTCGTCCAAAAGTTCGATGCCTTGCTCGCCGTGGACCATCAGCGCGGGGTTGAAGCTTCCCACCTTGTTCATCGGCGTGCCGCCGCCGCCGATGATGACGGCGAAAGTCGGGAACACGCGCTGCGCAACGCCGTGGGTGTTCTCGGTGGTGAACGGCAGTTCGTCGGTGCCGCCGCCGATGCCGACGGCATAGAGCAGGGCGTCCTTCGAGGTCCAGGACCGGGATACCGGGCCGCCGGTCTCGCCGACGGCGTCTGGGTTGATGGGCATGTCTCGCTCGCGGCGACGGAACAGCCGCCAATTGAAACACGAACTGTCGGTGGTAGGGTCGTGCCCTGTCTCGACGGTCTCGACGGAGGAAACCGGTGGCATTCGGCGACGAAGAGATCGTGCTCGACAACGGCGTTGCCGGCGAACGCGTGGCCGTGCCGACCGCGAACCCGACGGGCTTCTACCAGGCGATAACCGAACCGGAGCGGATGGAAGCGGCGGCGATTCGAGGCTGCATGTTCGCTCCCCCCGGCGAGGGACCTTGGCCCGTGGTCATCGTCGTCCCGGGCAGCTTGGGCGTGGCGCCTTCGCATGTCTTCAAGGCGGAACTCCTGACCGACGCGGGCATTGCCGCCTGCGTTATCGATCCGTTCGGCGGCCGGGGCGTGACGTCCACGGTGGCCAACCAGGCCCAGTATTCCTTCGCGGCGAGCGCCTGGGATGTGCTGGCGGCCGCCACGCTGCTTCACGGTCGGAACGACATCGATCCGACGCGGATCGGTGCCCAGGGACACAGCCGGGGCGGTTCGGCGGTGTTGTCCGCCGCCTGCATGGCGCAGCTGATCGACACGGGCGGCGTGACGCTGCACGCCGTGTATGCCGCCTATCCCTGGTGCGGCCAGCAGTTCGAACGGCCGGACGTGGGGGAGACGGTCGTTCGCGCGGTCATCGGCGACCGCGACGAGTGGTGCCTGCCCCAGCAGGTCCAGGCCCACATGCAGGCGGTGAGGCTAGCCGGATGCGAAGCCAGCTTCCGGTTGTTCCCGGGCGCCCACCACAGCTTCGACCGTGATACGCCCATCGAACTCATCAAGGACGGCGTTGTGGCGCCGGGTGCGCCGACGATCTACTTCAGGAGCGACGGCGCGGCGATCCATCCGGCAACGGGCGTCGCCGATCCGGACCTGGGTGAACGGGAGGCCATGATCTACGGCCTGAAGGCGGGATACGGACGACGGGGTGTGCGCATCGGCACCGCGGAGGACTTCGCGCAGCAGTTCCACGACGACATGATGGCGTTCTGGCGCCGGGTGATGTGCCGATGATGTAGCAGCCGATCACGAAGTGCGATGGCCAATGTTGTTCGTTCAGCAGCTTCAGCTTGAAGTCGTGGCTTCCTGAAACCATACTGCCAGAGGAAGGAGAAGTGCATGGCAGTTCGCAACACGTACAGGTATCGACTCAAGGTGGGCGACCGGGTCATCCTCCACGGCTTCACCACCGATCTTGCGCGTCGCCAAAAGGAGCACCAGTTGCGGTGGCCGGCGGCACGGGTCGAGCCAATCGGCGAAGCCACTTCGCACCGGGAAGCTTGGGAGTGGGAGAGACGTGCCGCGCGCCCCGAGGCAACTGCGGGCTGATGCGGGTCACCTGCGGATGAAGCTCGCTGATGGAAAAGCCACGACGCGTTTTCGTGACTGGTGCGGGTTTCACTCGCGCACTCGTTCCCGATGCACCACTACTGGTTGACGACTTCGGCAACGACGCGCTCGTAGAAACCGTCCGCAGCTTGCCCAAGGCAAGCCAGCTTCTTGAAGCCGAACGCAGACGACACCCCAAGGGGTTCATAAACCTCGAACGTCTGATGACGCGCTTGGACACGTTGATGCCCTACGACTACGACCATAAGGCAGTGGATGAGATCGACTTCCTCTACTCTGCGCTGAAGGATTCGTTCCTGAGGAGGATCTCAGGTGTCAGGTCTGGCAAGTTCGCCAGCGATGACCTTGACGCGTTTGTGGCGCACTGCACGGCCAATGGTGCGGCTTGTATTACGTTCAACTACGACGATTTCCTCGACGAGGCCCTTGCATCCTCAGGTATCTGGAATGCAGATTGGGGCTACGGCTTCTACTGCCGCTCGTCATCGACTGCCGTTTCGGCCATTGGCGGAGACCGCCTGATCGCACGCTTCCTGCTCCTAAAGCTGCATGGGTCGGTCAACTGGCGTGCCCTGCTTGGCCACGAGTCTCCCTACGCCCTCGCCGCCATTGTGCACCACCACGCTTGGGGGAACGGCGACGTTCCGGGGCACCTGCGTCCTCAGGTCGAGCGACACCTCGAACCCGATCCGGTGATTGTGCCGCCCGTGCTTACGAAGTCCGGCCTTGTTGCGCAGTCCGTCCTTCGGTTCGTTTGGACCCGCGCTTTCGCCGAGCTTGCCGCAGCCGACGGCGTGACCTTCATCGGCTACTCGTTTCCGGAAACCGACTCTGCAGCCCGGGTACTATTCTCGGAAGCCTTGCGTGACCTGCCGGGCGACAGAGTCGAGGTCGTAGGTCGGGAACACACGGACGCCGGGAAGATCGCCCTCAAGAGTCGGTACCGACGTTTGCTCGGCGACATCCCTGACGAACGGTTCTTCTTTGACGGTGCTGTCGAGTGGATCCGGAGCCTCGATGCTGTCCGACGTTCTTGAAGGGACGTATCGAACGCGCATCGGCACCGCGGAGGACTTCGCGCAGCAATTCCACGACGACATGATGGCGTTCTGGCGTCGGTTGCTGATGCCGGTGTAGGGAATTCCGGCGGGCGGTAGAATCGCCCGTTCGACGGATACGGAGGGGATGCGGGTGAACCGAACCTTAAGGGGCGCAGCGGCCATTGTGGGCGTTGGCGAGACCACGTACTACAAGCGCGGCCAATCGCCGGACGCCGAGTTCAAGTTGGCGCTGAAGGCGATCCTCGCCGCCTGCGAAGACGCGGGAATTACGCCGAAGGAGTTGGACGGCTTCGCGTCGTTCTCCAACGACCGCAGCGATCCCTCGCGGCTGGCCAATGCGCTCGGCATCCACGACCTGCGCTTTTCCAACATGCAGTGGGGCGGCGGTGGCGGCGGCGGTTCCGCGGCGGTTGCCCATGCGGCCGCGGCCGTGGCCACGGGTCTGGCGGAGTGCGTGGTGGTGTTCCGCGCCCTGGCCCAGGGCCAGTTCGGACGTTTCGGCCAGGGGCCGCGCAGCAACGTGGTCTCGGGTGGGGGCGCGTTCACCGTTCCCTACGGCCTGATGTCGCCCGCCCAGAGCTTCGCGATGAAGGTTCAGCGCTTCATGCACGACCACGGCGTCGAACAGTCGGCGCTTCGGGCCATATCGCTGGCTTCCTATCACCACGCCCAGGCCAATCCCCGGGCGGTCATGTACGGCCGGCCCCTCGACGAGGCGAAATACGACGCATCGCGCTGGATCGTCGAGCCGTTCCACCTGTTCGACTGCTGCCAGGAGAACGACGGCGCCGCGGCCATGATCGTGGTTCCCGCGGAGCGGGCGAAGGACTTCGACCATCCGCCGGTCTACATACTGAGCGCGGTCACCGGTTCGCATTACCGGGCCGGGGCATCGGTTCACAACACGCCCGACTACGCCACCTCGAACTTCAAGACCTGCGTGCCGCGCCTTTACGACATGGCCGGCTGCGGGCCCGACGACGTGGATGTCCTGCAGTGCTACGAGAACTTCACCGGGGGCGTCCTGATGAGCATCGTCGAGCACGGCTTCTGCGAGCCGGACGAGTGCAACGAGTTCCTGACCAAGGAGAACCTCCTCGCACCCCACGGCAAGCTGCCCACCAATACCAGCGGCGGCAACCTCGCCGAGTGCTACATGCACGGGCTCGAACTCAACATCGAGGCGGTGCGGCAGATCCGCCGCACCTCGCCGAACCAGGTCGACGACGTCGACGTCTCGATGGTGGTGTCCGGACCGATGGTGACGCCGGTCAGTTCATCGGTCTACGGCTCGGAGGCAACGGTATGACCGCCTACCTGAACCCGGGACTGCCGAAACCGGCACCCGCGCCGGACGGGCTCGATGCGCCGTACTGGGAGGCCGTGGCCGAGGAACGCCTGGTGATGCAGCGCTGCCGGGCGTGCGGGACTTGGCAGTGGGGCCCCGAGTGGATCTGCCACAACTGCCACTCCGAGGACCTGGCGTTCGACGAGGTGCCCTTGACGGGTCGCATCTACAGCTACGAGCGGGTCTGGCACCCCGTGCATCCCGCACTGAATGAACAAGGGCCGTACATCGTCGTGCTGGTCGAGTTCCCGGACCACGACGGCGCGCGCATGGTCGGCAACCTGGTCGGCGACCCCCGGCAGGAAGTGAGGATTGGTGCGACCGTGCGGGCGGTGTTCGAGCATCATCGCGACGACGAGCCGCCCCATACGCTGGTGCAGTGGATGGTCGTGGATTCGTAGGGGCGGGGCTTGTTTCCGCCCGTTCCGACGTCCGTCGCCGCGACGTAGCATCGGTACCGCGCCGGCTCAGTACCGAAAACGAGGGACAACCCACATTGATCATAATCACCTAGTTGGTCTAGTATATAGTCATGATTAAGATCAACACGGCTGAAGCGAAGGCACGCCTCTCCCACTATCTGGAGCGAGTCGAGGGTGGCGAGACAGTGGTGGTTTGTCGTCGAAACGTGCCCGTCGCGGAAATCCGCCCGCTGCCGAAGCGTCCCCGCGAGCGGCGTCCTGTCGGCATTGACCGAGGCATGACCATACCGCCGAGTTTCTTCGATCCCCTGCCGGACGACCTGCTCGACGCGTTCGAGGGTGCAAGCGCCTCCGAATGAAGCTTCTGCTCGATACCTGCACCTTCCTGTGGTTGGCTGCCGACGACACGATGCTGACCCCCGATGCCCTCGATTGCTGCCAAGATCCGGACAACGATGTTTTCCTAAGTGCTCTGTCGGCCTGGGAGATTGCCATCAAGCACCGACTCGGTCGTCTGCCGTTGCCCGAGCCGCCCCGGCGCTACGTCCCCACCCGACGCCAGTGGCTGGGCTTGGAGCCGCTCCAGTTCGATGAGACAAGCGCATCCCACGATGCGGTGCTTCCCGCCCATCATCGGGACCCGTTCGACAGGGGGCTCGTTTCTCAAGCGATCCTGAATGGCATGACCATCGTGACGCCGGATCAGCATATCGCCCGCTATCCCGCGCCAGTCCTCTGGTAGGCACTCGGGCTAGACGACAAGGGAGATTCCATGAGTTTCGACGCCGTGCTCATAGCCAACCGCGGCGAAATCGCCATCCGCATCGCGCGGGCGGCCTCCGAACTCGGCTTGCGTACGGTCGCGGTACACTCCGAGGACGATGCGGCCAGTCTGCACAGTCGGGCGGCGGACGAATCCCTCGTACTCGACGGTATGGGTGCCGCCGCGTACCTGGACGAAGACGCGATTGTCCGAGCGGCCCTCGACACGGGCTGCGGCGCAATCCACCCCGGCTACGGATTCCTGGCGGAACGGGCAAGTCTCGCCCGGCGCTGCGCCGACGCCGGTATTGTTTTCGTGGGTCCTGAGGTCGACCACCTCGAGTTGTTCGGCGACAAGGGTCTTGCCCGGGCTGCGGCCGTGGCTTCCGACGTCCCGGTGCCGAAGGGGCTGGACCGCGCCGTTACCCTGGAAGAGGCCCGCGAATTCCTAGCGTCGCTCGACGGCGGCGCCATGATCGTCAAGGCCGTGGCGGGGGGAGGCGGGCGTGGCACCCGGGTCGTCGAAGACGCGGCGGACTTGGAATCCACCTACCAGCGTTGCCAATCCGAGGCTCGGGCGGCCTTCGGCGTCGAGGATGTCTACGTCGAGGAGTTCCTGAGCCGGGCAAGGCATGTCGAGGTACAGATCCTGGGCGACCTTGACGGCAACGTGGCCCACCTCGGCGAGCGGGAGTGCAGCGTCCAGCGCCGCCATCAGAAGGTCATCGAGATCGCCCCGGCGCCGTGCCTCGCCGACGACTTGCGAGGCGCGATCATCGCTGCGGCTGTGCGGTTTGCCGAAAACCAACGCTACTCGAACCTCGGCACCTTCGAGTTCCTGGTGGACGTGACCGGCAACGGCAAGGATCGGCCATTCGTGTTCATCGAAACCAACGCCCGGCTGCAGGTTGAACACACCGTCACGGAGGAAGTCACCGGCGTGGACATCGTGCAGGCGCAGATTCGCCTTGCGCAAGGCGCCTCGCTCACCGACCTCGGGCTCGATGATCCGGAGGCGGCCAAGCCCCGGGGCTACGCCATCCAAACGCGTGTCAACATGGAGACCTTCGGCGAGGACGGTATCGTCCGGCCGGCAAGCGGGACAATCACCGCCTACGAAGCGCCGACGGGCCCGGGCGTACGCACGGACGGCTTCGGGTACGCCGGCTACCGCACCAGTACGGCGTTCGACTCGCTGCTGGCCAAAGTCATCGGCCATTCGCCGGCCAAGGAATTCACAGGCGCCCTCGCCCGGACGGCCCGGGCGCTGTCCGAGTTTCGTCTCGAGGGTCTCGGCACCAACATCCCCTTCCTGCGCAACGTACTGGCCCACGACGACTTCGCCGCCGGGCGCGTGCATACCCGCTGGGTGGACGAACACATGGCCGAGCTTGCCGTGCCGTCGACGCACGCCCCGCAACGCTTCGCCCGGGCTTCGGCGGAAACGGTGCCAACGGATGGCTACGCCGGTGCCCGCGTGGACACCAGCGATCCGCTCGCGTTGTTCGACCACGACGCCAAGGTCAAGGCGGAGCAGGCTTCGTCGGCTACGGAACAGCCGGAAGAACCGCCGATTGCGGGCCCGGAGGGATCAACGGGTTTGAGTTCGCCGATACAGGGCACCATCGTCTCCCTGGATGTTGCCGTCGACGACGAGGTTCGCAAGGGTCAGCCCCTCGCCGTGGTCGAAGCCATGAAGATGGAGCACGTCATCGCCGCCGACCGGGACGGCATCGTCCGCCAGGTCACGATGGCGGAAGGCGACGTGGTGCGCGAAGGCTATCCGATCGTCTTCGTCGAGGAAGCCGAAGTCGGTGGCGACGCGGCCGCAACCGCCGAGGAACTCGATCCCGACCATATCCGCCCGGATCTCGAACTCACCTACGAGCGCCACGCCTACATCCTTGACGAGAACCGGCCCGAGGCCACCGCCAAGCGCTACGGCCGCGGCTACCGCATGCCCCGGGAGAACATCGCCCAGCTTGCCGACCCCGGTTCGTTCAAGGAGTACTGGCCGCTCATCGTCGCCCGCCAGCATACGCGCTACGACATGGAGACCCTGCGCAAGAACACGCCCGCGGACGGACTCATCGCCGGGCTGTGCACGATCAACGCGCACCTTTTCGGCGAGGAAGCGGCTCGCGCCATGCTCGTGCACTACGACTACACCGTGCTGGCCGGAACCCAGGGCGGTCGCAACCACTACAAACAGGATCGGATGTTCGAGTTGGCGGAACGGTTCCGCATTCCGCTGATCCTGTTCGGCGAGGGCGGCGGCGGCCGGCCCGGTGACGACTCCAAGGGCCCGGGGGTCGCCTTCGACACCGACACGTTCACCCAGTTCTCGAAGCTATCGGGCCTCGTGCCGTTGATCAGCGTCATCAACGGCCGGACCTTCGCCGGCAACACGGCGCTCGTGGCCTGCTGCGACGTGATCATCGCCACCGAGCGTACGACGGTCGCCATGGGCGGTCCCGCCATGATCGAAGGTGGCGGGCTTGGCATCTACACGCCGGAGGAAGTCGGGCCGATGTCGTTCCAGGTCCCGAACGGCGTCGTCGACATCCTCGCCAAGGACGAAGAGGAGGCGGTGGAGGTGGCGAAGCGGTACCTCTCGTACTTCCAGGGCGCGGTTGCCGAGTGGGAAGCCCACGACCAGCGCCGCCTGCGCCACGTCGTCCCCGAGAACCGGCTGCGCCTCTACGACATGAAGGACATCGTGCACACCATCGCGGACGTGGGTTCCGTGCTCGAGATCCGCGAGAAATTCGGGATCGGCGTCATCACCGCCTTCATTCGCGTCGAGGGTCACCCGATGGGGGTCATCGCCAACAACCCGCACCACCTCGCGGGTGCCATCGACTCCGATGGTGCCGACAAGGGTGCGCGCTTCATCCAGCTTTGCGACGCTTTCGACATCCCGGTGCTGAGCCTCATGGACTGCCCGGGAATGATGGTGGGACCGGACGTGGAGCGGACGGCGCTCGTCCGGCACTGCGTACGCATGTTCAATGCCGGCGCCAACCTGACCGTGCCGTTGTTCGGCGTCGTGGTTCGCAAGGCCTACGGTCTCGGCGTCCAGGCCATGTGCGGCGCGAGTTCCTTGGTCGGCTTCTTCACCGTGGCGTGGCCGACGGCGGAGTTCGCGGGCATGAACATCGAAGGGTCCGTGAAGCTCGGCTTCCGCAAGGAACTGGCGGCGATCGAGGATCCCGAGGAGCGCCGTGTCGAGTTCGAGAGACGGGTGTCGCGAGCCTACGAGAGCGCCAAGGCGATCAACGCCGGCGTCGGCGGCGGCCTGGACGATGTGATCGACCCTGCCGACACCCGGAGCTGGATCGCGAGCAGCCTGAAACGCCTGCCGCCCAAGGTGCCGCGGACGGGGAAGAAGTACCCGTATATCGACACGTGGTAGCCGCGGACCGCAGGTAGGCGTTCGCAACCAAGGAGGGACGCGTGGTCCACTGGCAGGTTCCCAAGCCGCGCGCGACGGCTGAAGTCGAACTGGACGACGGCGCCGGCGTGGTGCTTCGTCGACACGGCAACCCCGACGGCACCCGGTTGGTGCTGAGTCACGGCAACGGCCTCGCCGTCGATCTCTACTACCCGTTCTGGTCGTTGCTCGCGAGTCGGTTCGATCTCGTTCTCTACGACTTCCGCAACCACGGCTGGAACGAACCGGGCGATATCGCGGAACACAGCATCGCGACCTTCGTCGCGGACACCCAGGCCATCGCGAGGGGTATCGACCGAATCTTCGGCCCGAAACCCCGGGTCGGTGTTTTCCATTCGATGTCGGCGACCACCGCCCTGGCAGACGACGAGCCGGGCAAGGGCTTTGCGGCCCTCGTGTTGTTCGACCCGCCCATATATGCGCCGAGCGCGGACATGCTCGGGGTGGAGGCTCGATGGGGACGGCAGAGCCAAGGTGCGCGCCAGCGGAAACCGCATTTCGAGACGACGGGCGAACTCGCCGACGGCGTCCGTAACGCGCCCGCGTTTTCGCGATTGCTACCGGGCGTGCCGGAGTTGTTCGCCGAGACGACCCTGCGGCAGAAGGCGGGCGGAGGCTACGAACTCCGCTGCCCGCCCGAGTACGAGTCCCGAATCTGCGAGTGGGCATTGGCTTACATCGTGAATCCCGATCCGCGTGACTTCGCGTGTCCGGTCAAGGTGATTCGGGCCGATGCGGCCTTGCGTTCGCCCTTCGGTTCGAGCCTTGATCTCGATGCGCTCGACGGTCTCGATTGCGACTTCGTGTCCGGGGCCACCCACTTCCTGCAACTTGAAAAGCCGCAGGAATGCGTCGCGTTGATGGTCGAGTTTCTGGAACGCCTGGGGCTCGCCTGAGACCAGACCAATCCTGGATGTACGACACATCCTTGTGTGGCGAGGAAGCCGCAACGGTGACGGCGCCGTAGGGACGGGCTTGTCCCGTCCCCCGTCTGCAGTCGTACCCGACGCGCACGCGCCACGAATCCATACCGACCGCAAGCGTCGCCCCGACGGACGTCTCACCAGGAAATCGTCATACATACACCCACCAGTCTTGACATGCACAAAACATGAATTCATGCTCAATTGATGGCAAGCATGATTCAGATACGCAACGTACCCGATGCGTTGCACCGCCAGATCAAAGCGCGAGCGGCAATGGAGGGCGTGTCCATGTCGCTCTACATTCTGCGCCAAGTGGAAAAGGCGCTGGCACGGCCAAGCCGTCGAGAATTGGTGGAAGCGATTCGCAGACAAGCCGCGGTCCGACTCGATTCCCCGCCTGCCGACGTCATCCAGGACGAGCGGGACGCGCGGGATCTTTCGCGAGGCCTTTAGAGTGGTTCTCGATGCATCCGGCGCGATAGAGTTTCTACTCAACACCGACTCCGGGGGCAGGGTTGCTGCTCGGCTGATGGACGACAGCGAAGCCGTGGCCGTGCCGCACTTGATCGATCTGGAAATCGTCCAGGCGTTGCGCCGTTACATGGCACGGGGCGCGTTGAGTGCTGAGCGCGGGTCGATAGCGTTGGGCCATTGGCGCGACCTCGACGTCGACCGCTATCCCCACGAGCCGTTTCTGGCGCGAATCTGGGAACTACGGGCGAACGTCAGTGCCTACGATGCCGTCTACGTCGCGCTTGCGGAGACGCTGTCGACCGTGCTCGTGACCGCCGACCGCCGCCTGGCCCGAGCGCCTGGAGTTAGGACTCGCATCGAGTTGGCCTAGGGGTCGCCAACTCGGCGGTCTACGCCAGCGCTTTCCTCGCCGCCTTGATGGCCCGCGACATCGCCGGATCGGGTTCCGGGTAGCGGGGTTTCATGCGCGCAAGGGTGTCGACGATGACGGCGGCGACGACGACGCGCATGGCGGGCTTGTTGTCGCCGGGGATCACGTACCACGGCGCCTGCTTGGTGCTTGTCGCTTCGAAAGCCGACTCGTAGGCCCGCTTGTAGTCGTCCCACCGTGCCCGGGCTTCGAGGTCGGCGGGGTCGAACTTCCAGTGCTTCGTTGGATCGTTCAGGCGTTCCAGGAGACGGGCCTTCTGCTCCTTCTTGGAAACGTTCAGGAAGAACTTGACGATCGTCGTGCCGTTGCCGACCAGATGGTGTTCGAAAGCGACGATGTCACGCAACCTTTCGTCCCAGAACGCATCGTCCACCGGACGGGGGGGAAGCCTGCGGCCAGCGAGGAGATCCGGGTTGACGCGCAAAGTGACCACTTCCTCGTAGTGGGAGCGGTTGAAGATGCCGATGCGGCCGCGTTCGGGCAGCGTCATCCAGTGCCGGTGCAGGTAGCTGTATTCCATGTCCTTGTAGGTGGGTTGGCGGAAATTCGAGACTCGGAATCCCTGGGGGTTCACGCCGGTCGTGACGTGCTTGATCGTGCTGTCCTTGCCGGCGGCGTCCATGCCCTGGAAAACGAGCAACAGCGCTTGGCGGCTTTCCGCGTACATGGCCTCCTGGAGTTCGGCGAACCGAGTCACGTAGTTGTCGAGCATCTCGCGAAGCGCGGACTTGCCGCGGCGGACAAACGACGGCAGCGTGGGAAGCGATCCGAGATCAACTCGCTCGCCGGGCGCGACCCGGTAGCGGCGCGTATTCAGCAGCGTCTTAATGGCGCGTCTCCACGTGGTTCATCCGTATTTGGTCGCGTAAGCTCAGAACTCGAGGATCGAGCGCCCGCTGATCCGTCCGTCCTCCAGCGCAGTGGTGGCTTCGTTGATGTCTTCGATCGGGTAGCGCTCGGTGACCATCGACTCGAGGTCCAGGTCGCCGTTGGCATGCCAATCGAGGAACATGGGGAAGTCGCGATCCGGCGAACAGGACCCGCCGATGGACCCCCGGAACTGCTTCTCCTGGGCAAGCATCTGACCGGCGTTCAGCTCCACCGTGGTCTGAGGTACGCCCACGAGCACCGCGGTCCCACCCTGGCAGGCGCCGAAGTGCCCCCCTCGGCAGGCCGGCACGATCTGTTCCATGGTGACCTTGAGACCGATGCAGTCGAAGGCGAAATCTACCCCGGTCACCGGCACGCCACCCGAGGCGATTTGACCCGGTTTGCCGGTCATGGCGTGGATGGCCTCCACCGCGTTCACCTTGCTGGCATTGATGCCGTCGGTGGCACCGAAGCGCTTGGCGAATTCGAGCTTGGCGTCGTCGAGATCCACGGCGATGATCGGATTGGCGCCGCGCATCTTGGCGCCCACAACCGCGGACAGGCCGACGCCGCCGACGCCGAAGATCGCCACGGAATCCCCCTCCTGGACATTGGCCGTGTTCAACACCGCCCCTGCGCCGGTCATCACCGCGCAGCCGATGATCGCCGTCACGTCGGTGGCGATGTTGCTCGGCGCACCGACCACGAATTGCTCGTCGGCGATGGTGTGGTCGGCCCAGGTGAATACACTCGTCGAGACCGTCTCGCCCCCGCCGATGTCCACGGCAGCGCGGGCCGGCGCGGCGCTCGCATTGGCGGCGTCCCTGGGCACCCAAGTGACGAGCACCATGTCGCCTTCCTCGACATGGCAGACGTCCGAGCCTTTCTTGAGGACGATACCGGTGGACTCGTGGCCAAGCAGCCCCGGTCGCCGGCGCGGGCGGTGCATTTGGTGCAGTTGCGAATGGCAGATACCGGATGCGAACTGCTTGACCACGACCTGGTTTGGCGCCGGATCGGGCAGGGTGATCTCTTGGATTTCTAGCGGTCCGGGCGCCCCGGGCATCACCACCACCCGCGCGGGTGTCCCCATGCTTCCCCCTAGTGTTGTTGGTAGTACCCTTGAGTGTGACGCCGTGACGGTGCCGTTGGCAAGGCGGCTGATTGATGCGTCAGCCGGTTCGAACCCGGACCCCTTGAGGGGAGATGTTCATGTCCAGCGCCGCCAGTCCCGCAGCCTCCGCCCGCTCCTTGAATGCCTCGACCGCGTGAATGTCCGCCGAGACTGCCATTCCGGTGTCGCCGCCGCCCGCGCCGCAGGGCTTGTAGACGACGCCGAGGCGCGACGATAACGTGCGGGCGCGGCGATGTCCGGGTCCGAAGATGCCGATGCGGCTGGATTGGTCGAAGCGTTCGAGCAGATCCGTGTATTCGCCGAGGGCATCCAGGAAGGTGTCGGGATGCAGGGTGCAATCAACCACCTCCCGGGCGGCGGCGGCGAGTCTTTCCAGGGGAGCGGTCGCACCGCGTTGGCGCCAGGTGTCGAACGTGTCCAGCAGTGCCGCGGTGCGCGAACCGCGGCCCGTGAACACGAATACCACGTGTATCCCCCTCGGCAGTCGCACCGGGGTTGCGACACGATCCTCGAACCGGATCACGCCACCGGTGACCGCGGCGGCGATATCGAGGCCGCTGCCACCCCCCTGGAAGTCGGCATGGAGATCGTAGAGGTCGGCGAGACGCGGCGCGCCGCCCCCCATCACCCCGAACGCCGTCGCCAGGGCGGTGACGGTGGCGGCGCTGGATCCAATGCCCAGCTTGATGCCTTCGCGGTAGCAGGGCGCCGAGTCGATGCGCACTTCGATGTGTTCCGGTGCCTCGGACTCGGCGATGCTGCGTCTGGCGATTCCGGGAATGGTCGTGGGCGGGGCGACGAACACCTCGTCCTTCCGCATCGTCTGGTCGTCCTCGAAGCCCGTGCTGACGAATCGCCAGCCACCCGAATCACGCGCCGAAAGCGTGCAGGTGACTCGCCGGTCCACCGCGGCGACAAGGGCCGGTGCGCCGGTCAGCACGGCGTATTCGCCGCTGAGGACGAGTTTCCCCGGGGCCGACGCTTCGATCACGGGGGCGGTGGTTCGCCGACGAGACGCGCCCCATCACCGAGTTGACCGCGCACGACGCGCAGCACCCCCGGCGACCTCGCCAGCAACGCGGCGACGCCGCCGCCGTGACCAGGGGCGCACACCGCCTTTACCTGTGGGCCGGCGTCGATGGTGAAGAAGACCGGTGTACCGGCAGTCCGGAGGCGACGGACCGTGTCGATGGCCGCGACCGTGGCTTCGTTCCAATAGAGGAGGCCCGGCCGGGACGACAGCATCAGGGCGTGCAGTTTGAGGCAACTGTGTTCGGCCACGTCGGACAAGGACTCGAAGTCGTGCTGTGCCACGGCCCGGCATGCGGTCTCGAAGTCGGTCTCCGTGCTCCGGCACCACGCATGGTAGAACGGCGATGTCGTGCGCGAGCGCTCCATGCCTTGGCTCGAGGAGACATCCTTGGGGGATTCTTCGGTCACGGCGATGACGACTTCGAGTGGCCACGAATCCTTGGCCTGCAACTCGGCACCCGTCCAGACATCATCGCCTGGGGCGAGGGTCGCGAAACCGCCGTAGATCGATCGCGCGGCGGAAGCGGAACCCTGACGTGCCCAGTCAGAACGTGCCGCAGACGACATGCCGAGGCCGAACTCGCCGTCGAGGGCCGTGACGAGGGCGGCGAAGCCGGATGCGGAGGAGGCAAGCCCCGCGCCGGTGGGGAAATCGTTGCGGGTGTCGATGGCGACCGGTGGCAGGTCGAAGGTATCGCGCATGGCGTCGAGTAGCGTCTCGACCTTCGGCTCCCGACGACATTCCCCGTTGATGCACACCGAATCGCGCTCGGCGGCCTCGACCCGGGTCGTCGTGGTCAGGCCTGCCACGGTGATCGACAGCGACGGGGTGGCGGGCCGGTTCCCGGGACCGGTCTGCTTGCCCCAGTACTTGACCAGGGCGATGTTGGGGTGCGCGATGGCGGTTGCCATGCCGAACGGGCCAGTCAATACCCCGGTGGGGGTCGGAATGAGAATCCCTGCTGCTCCAGGAACTCGGCGATCCCGATGGTCGCGAGGTCGGCGTACTCCGGACCGATCAACTGAACGCCGATGGGTAGCCCGTGGTCATCGAGTCCGGTCGGTATCACGGTCGCCGGGAGGTACGCGCCGCTTGCGAGTCCGGCCCAGAACACCTGGTTGAAGTAGGGCTCCTGTTTGCCGTTCACGGTCAACGTGCGGTCGCCGAAGGGTCGGTGATCGTGGCGGATCGCGGATGTCGACATGATGGGCGCGACGAGCACGTCGAAGCGTTCGAAAAAGGCGTGCCACTGCCAGCGCAGGTGTGTCCGCTGTTCGCTGTGGGCGGTCCACTCCCTGAAGCGCGCGACCTGGGCGCGCTGAACCAACGCGCCTCGGCTGGTGTCGTCGGGATCCAACGCCTCGACCCGCGTGGCAATCGCGTCGTATCGCTCTGCGGGCAACCGCGCCGACATGGTTGCCTGCAGCAGGCATTGGTAGACGGTGTGGGCGTGTTCGGCGTCGACGGGGCGCGCCTCGGGGTCGACGTCGGCACCGGCTTGGGCGAGCGCGTCGGCCACCGCATCGACCCGGGCCGCAACGCGCGAGTCCACCGGTGCCATGTCGTCGTCCCGCCAGACGGCGACCCTTAGGTCACGGGGTGACTTCGTGAGCTTGGGAAGTTCGAGGCGGAGTCCCCGCGATGCGATTTCGTCGGGGCCGGCACAGATGTCGACGGCTAGCGCGAGGTCCGCGGCCGAGCGTGCCAGGGGGCCGATCACCGAGATGTCGGACGGCGTCAGCACGCCTCTTGTGGCGTGGCCTCGGGGCGGAAGCAAGAGCCAGGTCGGCTTGTGGCCGAAGACGCCGCAGAAATGCGCGGGATTGCGAATGGACCCGCCGATGTCGGAACCCATTTCCAGTCCCGTCATGCCGGCCGCCAGTGACGCGGCCGAGCCGCCGGAGGATCCGCCCGGGGCGCGTTGGAGGTCCCAGGGGTTGTTGGTCGTGCCGTATATGTCGTTGTAGCTCTGGAAGTCCGAGAGCATGTAGGGGACGTTTGTCTTGCCGAAGATGACCGCACCCGCACCGCGAAGCCGGGTGATGGACAAGGCGTCCTTATCCGCGATGCTGTCCTTGAGTTCGGGCACGCCCCAGGTCGTCGGGGTGCCGATGACGTCGTAGGACTCCTTGACCGTCATCGGAACGCCGTGCAGGGGTCCCCAGTCCTCGCCGGCGGCCAGCGCTTCGTCCGCCGCCTTTGCCCGTGTCATGGCTTCATCGCGAATGTCCACGATGATCGCATTGAGGTCGGGATTGAAGCGGTCGACGCGGTCGAGGTAGTAGCTCAACAGTTCGGCGCAGCCGAGGTCCTTGTCTTTGATCCTGCGTGCGAGTTGCGATGCACTCGCGAACGCCAGCTCGCTCATTGGGTTCTCCTAGGGAACGTGGCTACCGTCGGAAATTCAGCGCCCTAGTGTGCCGCGTCACAAATAGGTTGATGTTTGTGGAGGCTGATTCGTGTCGAAAACGTGCCTCCGGGGCTCCCGGGGGCGGCACATCCTCGCTTCATCGGCGCTGTTCCCAGATCAAGCCCCCCTTCCGAAAGTTCAACATATTTGTGACACAGGAGACTAGCCTAATGGATGGGGGCAAGCCTTGCACACAACCGGTGCGGCGGCGACGCCCCTGGTGTGCCGCGTCACCGGAATCGGGGTTTAGCTGATTACCGAGTGCGGGGTGGGCACGATCCGCGTCACCTCGATGTCCGGCAGCATCAACTCGGCCACGCGTGGCGCGATCTCGTCCCGCCAGCGGTCGCTCTGGTAGACCTTGGCATAGAGTTTCTCGCGTTCCGATTCGGATGCAAACCGGCGCAGCCAGACGTAGGTGGTCTCGTCCTCGCCCCGGAAACTACCCGCGATGACCATCCCCTGGGCGACCTGGAAGGGGATGATGACCTCTTCCATGAACTGCACCCAGTCGTCCATCTTGCCATCGGCGATCCGGTATCGCCTGAGTTCGTAGAACACTTTGCCTCCATGAGCGGTACGCGAAGGAGAGGGTTTATACAGGATGCCCGGTTGGCTTGGAAACGAATCACTCCGATTGGGTGAACGAGCGTTTGTTTCGGTGAGGGCGGTACTAGCGCTCCTGGATGCCGTCGGTGGGCGGGCCCGTGCTCGCGATTCCCGCCAGGGACCTCACCAGCAGGACGAGGTCGGCCTGTCGGGTCAGTCCGTGCTTGGTGAACATGTGCTTGACGTGGGAGCGTACGGTGCTGACCCGGCGGCCCGTCGTCGCGGCGACCTCGCGCACGGACATGCCCCGGGCAAGGAGCACCGCCACCTGGCTCTCCGCACGGGTGAAGCGCAGGGTATCTACGACCACGGCCACATCCACGTCGGTCGCTTGGACGGCATTGGGCACGAGGACCAGCGCGGCGACCGGCCAAGCCCCGGGTTCCGCCGTTCCACCCCCTACCGGGATCACATGCAGAACTAGCGGCGGCAGGCCGGCCGGGCGCCTGGCGATCATCGTGCCGCCCGCGCCTGGGCTCCCGAACGGCGGCAAGGCGCGGCCCAGCAGATCCTGCAGTTCGGCGTTGTCCGTTGGCGTACGGGCGAACAGGCAGCCGCGGGCGTCGAAGAGTACGTCGCCGGACCGCAGCAAGCTCCGGGCCCGGTCGTTCGCCGCCACGATGCGCGCGCGCGGATCGAGCTGGATGACGCCGAGGCCGCTGGCCTCCAGGAGGCTCGCCAGCGTCATGCCGAGGGCGCCGGCCCTGCCCAGCGCCACCTGAACCCTAACGGTCTGGCGAATGTGCGGCAGGAGGCGGCGGATCGAGTCGAGTCGCGCGGCCGACCAGCCGTCACCGCCGACGGGATCGTGGACGGACCACACGATGCGTGATCTGCGGGGCCCGTCCAGGCGCACGTTCACTGCGTTCGCACAGTTGGTCTTGGTGAACGCATCGTGGACCGGCGAGGTCTTCAGCTCCCGCGCGGTGAAGAGTTCGGAGTTGTGGAACAGTTGGCCATCGGGCGCATGCCGCAGGCGGGGGACCCGTTCGTCCAAGCGATAGTAGGTGCCGAAATACAGGCGTTCCAGATCCGTGCGCCGCTGGCCGCGCGTGCAGGTCCACTGGAAGCCGATCCGGGCGTCCTCGTTGGTCTTCCCGTCGCCGAACAGCAGGCTGCCGCCGTGGACGCCAAGGGATTCGTCGACGACCGCCGAGAAGCCGGGCCAGCGCGCGGGGTCGAGCGCCGCCTCATGGAGCGATGCGAGGATGCGGCCGAAGGTTGCTTGGTCCTTCATCGTTCCGGACTAACCTATGTTGGGGAGCATAGGCGCGGCTTTCGCCGGGTGCATCCCCAACATTGGGGTGAGTCGTTGACGGCGGCACCTCGCTACAGCATCCGAGTCGGGAGTTCGCGACCCGTGCTTCGCCGAACGTCGCGTGAACTTGGCCAATGTACGGGCGTCGGTGCAAGGTGCGTCCGCTATACTGCCGACCCCCGGTCGTGAGAAAGCCCCATGGCAGCGTTGGACGGCATGCGCATCCTCGATATGACGCAGTTCGAGGCGGGCACCTGCTGCACCCAGAGCCTCGCCTTCCTGGGTGCCGACGTGGTCAAGGTCGAGCGCCCGGGCGTCGGCGACCCAGGCCGGGGACGTGCCGCCGGCGGCACCGTCGACCGGGAGTATTTCGTCAACTGGAACAGCAACAAGCGCAGCATCACGCTGCATCTCGACACGCCCGAAGGGCGCGATCTGCTGCTGCGAATGGTTCCCCGCTACGACGTCTTCGTCGAGAACTACGGCCCTGGGGTAGTGGAGAAGCTGGATATCGGCTACGACGTCATGCGCGAGATCCACCCGGAGATCATCTACGTGCGCATCAAGGGTTTTGGCACCAGCGGGCCGCATGCGCACTACAAGTGCATGGACATGGTGGCGCAGGCGGCGGCCGGCGCGTTCTCGATCACCGGCGAGCCCGACGGGCCACCAATGCGCCCGGGTCCAACCATGGGCGATGCGGGTACCGGGATGCAGGCGGCGCTGGCCGTGACCGCGGCGTGGGCGCAGAAGCAGCGCACCGGCGAGGGCCAGCTGATCGAGCTCTCGATGCAGGAGGCCATGACCTACTACCTGCGTACCGCGGTTTCGCGCACCCGCTACGGCGAGTTTCCCGCGCAGCGTACCGGTAACGGCACGGGCCCGTTCACCTCGCTCTATCCGTGCAAGGGCAACGGTCCCAACGACTACGTGTTCATCATGGCGGTCAACCCGCGCATGTGGGCGGGCGTGTGCCGGGCGATCGGCAAACCGGACCTGCTCGATGACCAGCGTTTCGCCGACCCTGGGCGGCGCGATGCGAACCGCGACCAGTTGTTCGGGGAGATCGCGGCATGGACGCGAACGAAGACCAAGCGCGAAGCCATGACCGCGCTGGCGGAAGCGGGGGTATGCGCCAGCCAGGTCTACGAGACCAGCGATCTGTTCACCGATCCCCACCTTGCCCAACGGGGCTTCATCCACGAACTCCACCATGCCGACCACGGCGACATCCGCCTGCTCGGCTGGCCGGCACGGATGTCAAGGAGCCAGGTGGAAATCGAGGCCGCACCGCTGCTTGGCGAGCACACCGAGGAGGTATTGGGCGAGGACCTCGGGTTGGACGAGGCGGCGATCGCGGCGCTCCGGGATGCGGGCGCCATCGGTCGGGAGATGCTCGACCGCGGTCGCTGACTCGCCCGCCATGGCCAACGTCCACCTGGTCGACGGCACGTTCGAGCTGTTCCGCTGCTTTCATGGCGCGCCGCGCCATACCAACGCGGGCGGCGAGGAGGTGGGCGCGGTGCGCGGCCTGCTGCACACCCTGCTGTCGCTGCTCAAGGGGCTCAAAACACATCTCGGCGATGCTTCGCCCGCCTACCTCGCCGTGGCCTTCGACCCGCTGCCGGCGGCGCGTGGAGGCACAGCGACCGATCCCGGCACCCTCATTCGCCGCCAGAGCGGCTTGGCGCTCGATGTGGTTCGTGCCCTGGGTATCCCGCTCTGGCCGATGGTTCGCTTCCAGGCCGACGACGCGCTGGCCACCGGTGCCAACCGGCTCGTCGCCGATGCCGATGTCGAGCAGGTCGTGATCTGCACCACGGATACCGATCTCTTCCAGTGCATTCGGGAGGAGCGCGTCGTCGTCTTGGATCGCATTCGCAAGGCGATCACGGACGAAGCGCGATTCCGGGAACGCTACGGTATCGCCCCGTGGCAGTTCCCGGACTACCTGGCCTTGGTTGGGGTGCCCGCCAAGGGTCTGCCCGGCATACCCGGCTGGGGACCGAAGTCCGCCGCGCGAATGCTTGCAGCGCACGGCCGGATCGAAGACTTCCCCGCGACCGACGACTGGACCGACCTTCCGCGACGGCGTCGGCTCGCTGCGGCGTTCGTCGTCCGTCGAGACGAGGCGCTCCTAGTCAAGCGCTTGGCGAGACTGCGCGACGACCTTCCCCTCGACTGCTCGCTTCCCGCCCTGGCATGGCGCGGCTTGGATGACGAACGTCTCCGCAAGGTGGTGGCCAAGGCCGAGGCGGACGACCTCTGGGAGCGGATCGAGCGTTGGTCGGGTTGATGCCCACAGAGCAATGATCGCAGGGGACGGACTTGCCCGGCCTGCGGTCGATTCTCCGCTAGGAAACCTCTGTTCAAGTCCGTCCCTGGACTTGAACAGTAGCGAAACAAATAGTTTCGCTCGCAAATTCAATGGCTTACGCCATCGAATTTGGCGGCACATCCCTGTGCCGCGCTAGGGAAGGTCTTGTTCAGACCTTCCCTAGGGTAACCGCCACGCGCTTAGGGACGGGGCGGCCCTGACGGGGCGCGGCAAGGGTCGCCCCAATGGGTTGCTCCATGCGGGTTAGAATCATGACGGCCCGACGCGCGAGGCGATTCGGGATCGAGGGGAGGTGATGGCCAAACTGCTTGAGGTCCGCAACCTGCACGTCAGCTTCGGCGACGAGCCGGCGGTGCGCGGCGTGTCCTTCGACATCGACGCCGGCGAGACCGTCGCGCTGGTCGGCGAGTCCGGTTCCGGCAAGTCGGTGACCGCGCTTTCGATCCTCCAACTGCTGCCGTATCCGCTGGCCAACCATCCCGGCGGGAGCGTCCTGGTCAACGGCGAAGAGATGCTGGGGGCCGACAAGACCCGCCTGCTCGAGGTTCGCGGCGGGGTCGTGAGCATGATCTTCCAGGAACCCATGACCTCCTTGAACCCGCTGCATACCATCGCCAAACAGGTCGGCGAAGCACTCGTCGTCCACAAACGCCTGTCGCCCGGGATGGCCCACGAACGTACCCTGGAATTGCTGCATCTCGTCGGGCTGCAGGACGCTGCGGATCGCCTGAACGCCTACCCGCATGAACTCTCGGGTGGTCAGCGGCAGCGGGTGATGATCGCCATGGCGCTCGCCAACGAGCCGCAACTGCTGATCGCCGACGAGCCCACGACCGCGCTCGACGTCACCATCCAGGCGCAGATATTGAAGCTCCTGAAGGATCTTCAGGGCGAGTTGAACATGGCCATGCTGCTCATCACCCACGACCTTGGGATCGTTCGCAACATGGCCAAGCGGGTCTGCGTCATGACGGAAGGCGAAATCGTCGAGGCCGGATCCAATCGACAGATCTTCCACGAGCCCCGGCACTCGTACACGCGGCATCTGCTGGCCGCGGAACCGAAGGGTGAACCGCCCGCGGCGAATGGCCGGGCGCCGGTGGTCGCGGCGGCCGACGCCCTGACCGTGAAGTATCCAGTGGGCAAGGGCTGGTTCGGCGGCAAGCGGTTCTTCACGGCCGTGGAGACCGTGGATGTCGAGGTCCGGGCCGGCCAGACGGTGGGCGTGGTCGGAGAGTCGGGCTCGGGCAAGACGACCTTGGGGCTGGCCATGCTGCGCCTACTCGCGAGCGAAGGCATCGTGCGGTTCGACGGCGATGACATCAGCGATGTCCGCCGCAAGCAGTTGATACCGTTGCGCAAGGACATGCAGATCGTTTTCCAGGATCCCTACGGCAGCCTCTCGCCGCGGCTCTCGGTGCTGCAGATCATCGAAGAGGGGCTTCGAATCCACGAGCCCCATGTGGGCAAGGACGAACGCCGCCGGCGCGTCGCGGAAGTGCTGGACGAGGTGGGCTTGGAGTCCGAGCACATGGACCGCTACCCGCACGAGTTCTCGGGGGGCCAGCGTCAGCGTATCTCCATCGCCCGGGCGATGGTGCTGAAGCCGAGGTTCGTGGTCCTGGACGAACCCACATCCGCCCTGGACATGTCGGTCCAGGCGCAGATCGTCGACCTCCTGCGCGACCTGCAGGTGGCCCACGACCTCGGCTACCTGTTCGTCAGCCACGACCTGAAGGTGGTTCGAGCACTGGCCAACTGGTTGATCGTCATGCGCGACGGCGTCATCGTCGAGCAGGGGCCGGCACGCGACGTGTTCACTGCACCCAAGAGCGACTACACCAAGGCGCTGTTCCACGCCGCCCTCGATCTGGAGGCGGACGAAGAAGTGGTCCGCCAGTAGGGGAACGGGCTTATTCCGCGCTTGGCGAGACCCTAAAGCCGGCACCACCATCCGATCGCGGCGCCGGTCGCCATACCGCAGACGTGGGTGTGCACGGCGACGTCCGCCGCCCATGGTCTGCTCCAGCCGAAGAATGCCGTGATGATTCCGGCGACCAGGACGACTGCGCCGCTTAAGCGTCTTCTTCCCAATACGGGGTATTGTTCAGGGGTCCTGGGGTCTGGCCGAGTTGGATCAGGAGACCATGGGCGCTCTTTGGCGAGATGAACGCGTCAATGGAGGTTGGGTCGTCGAAGCTCTTGTCCACGACGCGCACGCCCGCCTTCTCCATGGTGCCGACCTTGTCTTCGAGATCGGGTACCTGGAGGGTGAGGTGATGGAATCCCTCGCCCCGCTTGTCGAGGAACTTCGCCAGGAATCCCGCCGGGTTGATGGGTTCCAGGAGTTCGATGCAGAAGTCGTGCAGGTCGAACAAGCCGATCCGGAAGTCGCCGGATTGATGGACCGCTGTCCGGCGGTGCTTGGCCCCGAGGACGTCCTCGAAGAAACCGCGCGCCTTGTCGATGCTGTGCACGGCGATGCCGATATGGTCGAACCGGCCGATGGGTTCGGTGGGTTGTTCGGGCATGGGCTTCTCTCTCGTTAGTCCGTGTTTCGGCGCACCGCGCGATCGACCCAGATGCTGTCGGTGGCGGGGTTGTAGCGAGCGTAGAACTGCCGCGGCAGGGCCTCGCAGAAGGCACGCATGCGAACCTTGGCATCCAGCAACGAGGCGGCGACGAAGTAGACCGGCTGGTATTCGGTCACCGGGTATTCCTGCTTTGCCGCGGTGCCGGGATCCCAGTCGACGAAATGCGCGTTGGAGGACTCCGTGCACGCGTGTTCCAGTTCGCCGTAGCTGGACAGCAAGCCGGCGCCGTAGGCTCTGCGTTGTCCGTCTTCGATGAGCAGGCCGAACTCGACGGAGTGCCAATAGCAGCGCGCGAGCCGCTCGATGTCCTCATCGCTGGCACCGAGGCTCGCCAACCCGATCTCCTGCGACAGATCCGCGAAGGCGGGGTCGGCGAACATCGGGGCATGGCCGAGCAGCTCGTGGCAGACGTCCGGTTCCGGCGTGTAGAAGGGCCTCGACTCGTGGCGGATGTACTGGGTCGAGAAGAAAACGCGGAAGGCGAGGCCGTTCAGGAAGTCCCGGGGGCTCAGCAGCCCGGCGACGGGACGCAGCCGAAAGCCGGTGCGGGATTCGAGAAACTCGCTGACGTCCCGGCCTTGCGGAATGCGGTCCCTGCCGAACCCGCAATGGCGTTCGAAGTCGGCCAGTGCCCACCGGTACTCCCTGCAGGCGTGGCGTTGCCGCAAGGGGGCCAGCCGTTCGTAGACCTCGCGCCAGGTCGCGTTCTCGGTGCCGGAGTAGTCCACCACCGGGACTTCGCCGCCGTGCCGGTGGCCGCGGGCCAGGGCGTCGACCATGTCGCGCCGGGCCCGGTAGGCGGGGTCGGCGAAGCCCGGGTGGTCGGCCTTGAGCGCAGCGCCGGCATCCAGCGTGTTGTTGGCGATCCGGTCGAGTTCCCGAGCGTGTCTCGGAAACCAAGGCACGTCCCTGTGGTCGAGGACCACGACGGCGGTCGCGGCGTGGCGCAACTCGGCGATCACGGCCTCCATGGCCAAGTCGCCCCTTTCGCCGTCGCAGTCCACGTAGAAGTCGAAGGTCTGCCCGCGGCGGGGGCGGGATTCGATGTGCGTGAGACTGACGCCGTGCCGGCCGAACGGCCTCAAAGCGGCCTCCAAGGCGCCGGGTCGGTCGCCGTGGAGCTCGATCAGGAGCGAGGTTCGCGGCTCCGGGTCGCCCGGGTGCGGGCGCGCCTTGGGCGGGTGCGATAGATCGGTGTTCACGATGGCGGAATGCTACGCCCATCGTCGCCTCGATTGTCACTTCGACACCGTAGGGACACCGTGGTTCGAGCGGTGCAATGTTGCGCCCTCGTTTTGCGGGTGCCTCCCGGCGGACGACAGGAGGCGAGTCGCTGACATAAACTGCACGGGAAACTGGATGGCAACGGGGTACAAGATGAGCGATGGGGCGGAACCCTATGTCGGCAAGCAATTGACCGAGCGCACGTTCACGGTCACGGACGCGATGCTCGCCGACTACTACGGCGGCCTGGCGCTTGCTCGGCCGGATGACCCCAAGGTGCCGTCCATGCTGGGGGCCGATGCCGAGAACGCCTATTTCGGGCAGATCGCCTTTTCCAACCACATCGGCCACCTGTGGATGCGCCAGGGTCTGGAGTGCTTCGGCGTCTTGAGCCCGGGCGAGACCTACAACGTGACTGGCCGGATCCGCGACATCTACCCGCACCGGGATCGCTCGGTGGTCTACTACGAGGCGGCCGCCCGGGACGAGTCGGGATCCGTGGTGGTCCGCACCCATCATCACCAGAGCTTCCTGCGCGAAAAGCCGGCGGGCGGGCAAGTCGAGTTCCGGGATCCGTCCAAGAAGCCCGGTGCGCGGAAGTTCATCATCCCCGACGGCGAACGCTTCGGCGGTCTGACCCGGAAGATCACGCTCGAGATGTGCGGCGAGTTCTTCCACGGCAACGCCAACTACCACACCGACAGGAAGGAGTCCGAAGCGCTGGGTTTCCGCGATGTGGTGGTGGGCGGTCGAATGACGCTTGCCTACACGACGCACATACTCGAAGAGCGATTCGGCGATGCGTGGTGGCAAAGCGGCCGCTTGGATCTCAAGTTCACCAATCCGACCTGGCCGAACGACGACATCACCGCTCGCGGCGTGGATACCGGCCCCGTGGACGGTGACTCGTCGGGCAACGGCGGCGACCGTCACGGCGCCTTCGTCTGGTTGGAGAAGGCGGACGGCACCGTCGTGCTGATCGCCCAGGCCAGTGTCGCCGCCTGATCGGATTCAAACCGAAACCCTGACCTACGGTCGCGCTGCCGGCTTCGATCTGCTGGCGGAGCGGTACGAGACACCCGAGCGTCGAGACCGAGCGGGCAAGGCCGTGGTCATGGTCCACGGCGGCGCCTGGACGTCCAACGACCGACACTCACACGAGGTCCTCTGCCGGGACCTGGCGTCGAGTGGACTCTCGGTGTTCTCCCTGGATTTCCGCGACGGGCGCAACGGCAAGCATCCCTGCGCTGTCCAGGACATCACCGCAGGTGTCCGATACGTCCGCGCCAGGGCGGCGGCATTCGACATCGACCCCGACCGGATCGGTCTCATCGGCTCAAGTTCCGGTGGCCACCTAGTCCTGCTTGCCGCTATTCAACCTGACGTCGACGCGCATCGCGGCACGCCGATCCATGCGGACGTCGACGCGGAATCGGTGTCCGCACGCGTTTGCTGCGTGGTCGCGCTTTGGCCGGTCTCCGATCCGTTGTTTCGATTCCGCTACGCCCAGCGCGCGGGCCGGGAGGAGCTTGTTGCCGCCCATCGCCGCTACTACCGTGACGAGGCCCACATGCGTCAAGCCAGCGTGCAGCGGGCCCTTCGCGCGGGCGAAATGCAGTGCCTACCCCCGGCTCTGGTGGTTCAGCCCGGGGAAGACGCCAACGTGCCGCGCCCCATGACCCTCGAACTCGTACGCGAGTACCAGGACGCCGGGGGATCGCTGAACTACCTTTTCTGCCCGGGACTGCCACACGCCTTCGCCTACCAGGCATCTGCCGAGACATCTCGACTTGCCGATCAAGTCCGGGCCTTTCTGGCTTTGCACATGCTTCGGTAGGCAGCTTCCGGTTCGTGTTGCCATGTCCACGAGTGTGAACAGACTATCCATGGGACGTGGCCTCCCGACCAAAGTCCCACTCTGACCAGTGGTCGCACAACTTGTCGATGGACGTCTGGAACGGGTCGTAGTCGTCGGGATAGTCCAGGAAGTCGCCGTTCAGCGCCCGGTCCGGGTGGTCCGAGACGCCCCAGCCGATGCGCTTGTCGCCCTCGTAGGGATTCCCGGACCGGAACCGGCGAATGCGGAAGAACACGTTCATGCGCGGGTCGTCGCTCATGTTCGGCGTGGCGGTGTGTGGCAGCGCATGAAGGGCGATCACGGCATCGCCTTCTTCCATCAGCACCGGCGTCAATTCGGGCCACGGCCAATCGTCCGATTCGAAGCGGGTGTCCGGATAGGCCTCGACCATGGCCGGCGGCATGATCCCCGCGTAGGCTTGGTCGTCACCCATGGCCTGGAGCCTTGGCCAGTCCGGACCGCCGCCGCCCAGGGGCCCGCCTTTTTCCCGTTGCCGGCGGAAGACTGCTTCCACGGCTTCGTGGGCGCCCCGCCGAACCGAAAACTGACCCTTGCCCGGCTTGCGCTGGTCGTTGAGACAGACCCCGACCAGGGCGGTGTAGCTGCCGATCGCGAGGGTTCGCTCGCGGTCCTGCCACAGCGGCGCGCCACCCGCCGGTCCCATGGAACGCGGATCGCCGTCGCTGCCCCAGGTCGCAAGGCTCTGGCCTGAGGCGAGTATGTCGCTGCGCTTAACGGGGCAGAGGCCCGCCCAGCCGCCGTCCACGTGGGCGCCCGGACGATAGGCGGGGTTCGCCTTGCGGCGTACCACCGCATCCGAATAGTTGGGCATGGTCACCGCGACCTGGGCGTTGATGGGCGCGGTGTGGGGTCCCATGGCGTCGAGCATGACTTCGCGAAGTGCGGAGTCGTTGTAGAGCCCGTTGATGGCGGGGTTGTCGCCGTGCACGATGCGGGTGGGATCGTCGTTGATCACCGCCTTGGCGCGCTCGGTCACGGTTCGTGGCACGGCGTTTTTCAGGATGACGAAGCCGTCGCGTTTGAGATCGGCCTTCTCCCGGTTGGAGAGCGTGCTTGGGTGCGGTGAAGTCATTCGTTTGGGTGTCACGATGGCTGACAACCAAGCATAGCAGCCTGCCCGATGGCGTCGAGCAAGGGCGGCGCGGTCTCCCGGTACCATTGGGGCGACGCTCGATGGGGAGAGAGTCGCATGGCCATCACTCGCGCAGACCTCGACGCCGCGCTGCCCAATCTGAAATCGACGATCGGTGCGGCCGGCCTCGAGCACGCTGTGGAGGTGGTGCGCGACGGGTGGGGCATTCCGCACATCCGCGCCGCGACGATTCACGACGCCTTCTTCGCGCAGGGATTCGTCACCGCCCAGGATCGGCTCTGGCACATGGACTACGACCGCCACCGGGCGCTGGGTCGCTGGGCGGAACTCGCGGGAAGGGTTGGGCTCGGCGAGGACCGGTTGATGCGCACCTTCGGGGTGGTCCGCGCCGCGAAAGCAGACTTCGCGGTGTCGAGCGATGACGCGAAGGCAATGCTCGATGCCTACTCGGATGGCGTGAACGCGTTCATTCGGACGACCCAATCGCTGCCGGTCGAGTACAACCTGGTGGGGGCGAGTCCCGAGCCCTGGCGGCCGTGGCACTGCCTCGCGGTCTACAAGGTCCGCAACATGCTGATGGGAACCTACGAGGCGAAGCTGTGGCGGGCGCGCCTCGCCCTCAAGCTCGGTGCCGAGGGTGCGAAGATGCTGTTCCGCGGCTATCCCGACGAGAGCCTGGTATCCGTGCCCCCGGGTGAGACCTACGGTTCTGCCGAGCGGCAGGGTCTCGACGATCTCGGCACCTTGGTGGCTGAGGCCCGTTGGCTCGGCGACGACGAGGGCGGCAGCAACGCCTGGGTGGTCGCGGGGTCGCGCACCGCATCGGGACTGCCGTTGGTGGCCGGGGATTCGCACCGGGCCCTGGATACTCCCAACGTCTACTACCAAGTGCACATCAACTGTCCGGCGTTCCGGTGCAGCGGCTACGCGCTCCCGGGCGTGCCGGGCATGCCCCACTTCAGCCACACCGAGCACGTCGCCTGGGGGATGACCCACGGCGTCGCCGACTACCAGGATCTCTACATCGAGCGGTTCCGAACCGAAAACGGCCGGCTCGAATACGCCTTCCGGGATCGGTGGCTTGCCGCCGAAGTCGCCCGAGAGTCGCTTGAGGTTCGCGACGGGGAATCGGAGACGCTCACCGTCGTCCGAACCCGCCACGGTCCGATCATCGCCGGCAATCCCCACGCGGGCCACGGGATCGCCTTCAGCCACACCGGCACCCAAAGCGGCACGGCCTGGCCCAACACGCTCTATGAATTGCTGCTCGCCAGATCGGCGGACGAGGCGGAAGCGGCCCTTCGGGAGTGGACCGAGCCCGTCAACAACTTCGTCTATGCCGACGTCCACGGCGAGTTTGGCTACCGGTATCGTGGGCGCATCCCGATTCGGGCCATGGCCAATGCTTGGACGCCGGTGCCGGGATGGACCGGCGAATACGAGTGGCAGGGACAGATCCCGTTCGAGGAGATGCCGAACGCCCGCAACCCGGATGCGGGTTACGTCGTGACCTGCAACAACGGGCCGACCGAGGCGGACTATCCCCACTACATCAACACGTTCTTCGCCCCCGATTGGCGGGCACGCCGCGTCACCGCCCGCTTGACTGGAATCCCATTGGGCACGGCCACGCCGGCGCACATGGCGGCCATACACGCCGAGTGCGAGTCGATTCCCGCCCGGATCGTCGTCGAGCGTCTTCGGGCGATGGACGCCGTCGATCCCGAACTCGGCGATGCCTTGCGCGTCCTTCTCACGTGGGACTGCCGTATCGACCGGTCGTCGGCCGGTGCCGCGATCTATTCGGCGATGCGCCCGCACCTCTTCGGCACGGTGATGCGGGCCGCGTTCGGCGCGATGTCGAGCGAGGTCGTCGGCGCCGGCGGCATCGGTCGGGGGAGTGCGGCGCACGCGGCGTCGCTCTTCGCGGGCGCTTTCGCCTCGATGGCGGCCGGAGACACCGCATGCCTGGAACCCGGACAGACGTGGGAGGCGGTACTCGCCTCCGCGTTGCGCAACGCCGTTGCCGAACTCCGCGACCGCTTGGGTGCCGACATGACGACATGGGCCTGGGGCGCCGTCCATGGCACCCGCCCCCGGCATCCCCTCTCGCGGGTGTTCCCCGAGTGCGCCGCGCTACTCGACCCCCCCGCGATCGCCACCCACGGCGACGCCGATACGCCGCTCGCGGGGGCCTACGCCATGACGGATCGATTTACCGCCACGGTGATGTCCGTCAACCGCTACATCCACGACCCGTCCGACTGGCAGAACTCCCGGTGGATCGTGCCGCTGGGCGCGTCGGGCCATCCCGGCAGTCCCCACTACGCGGATCAGGCGGAGCTATGGGCGGACGTCGAGACCATTGCGCAGCTTTGGGATTGGGACGACATCGAGGCGGCGGCCGAGATGCGACAGACGCTCACCCCGTAGCGCCGTAGGGGATCCGTCCCGTTGAGGGTCGAACGGGATGTCCGTTACGGGCGACCACATGGGGCCTACGCTTGGGCCGTGCGTTTCCCTGTTGAACCCCTTGAACTCTTGGGGTTCGACGCCATCAAAGACCTTCATGACGCTATTGCCCGTTGGGGCATCAGGGAACGGAGGCAGTTTCGGATGAGACACGCTAGGCGCACACCCTTGGCCACCGCTATCGGCCTCGCGATGGTCGCGATGGCGCTGTCGATTTCCGCTCACGACGGCAAGCTGACGTTTGCGCCGGTACTGGCCGAGGCGATACCGGCGGTCGTGAGCATCCAAGTCGATCTGAGGGGCACCTTCAGCCGAGGGCCCGGCAACGCCTCGGCCGGTTCGGGCGTCATCATCGATGCCCGGCGGGGCCATGTCGTCACCAATCACCATGTGATCGAACGCGCGGAAGCGATCACGGTAACCCTCAAGGATCGGCGGTCGTTCCAGGCCGAATTGATCGGCAGCGACCCGGCGACCGACATCGCCCTGCTCAAGATCGAGGCGGACGATATCCGGGCCCTCCCCCTCGGCGACTCGGACGACTTGGCCGTCGGCGACTTCGTGGTCGCGATCGGCAACCCGTTCGGTTTTGGTCAGACCGCGACGTCGGGCATCGTCAGCGCCTTGGGCCGCAGCGGCTTCATCCGTGGGGGCTACGAGGACTTCATCCAGACCGACGCCGCCATCAACAAGGGCAATTCCGGTGGCGCACTGGTGGACTTGGAAGGCAGGTTGGTTGGCATTAACAGCAATATCATATCGCCGTCCCTTGGGAGCGTCGGACTGGGGTTCGCGGTGCCGGCCAACATCGTCCGCGCGGTAACGGAGCAACTCGTTGAGCATGGCCAGGTTCACCGCGGGCAACTCGGTGTGCTGATCGGCGACGTGACGCCGGACGCCGTCGAGGAACTCGGGCTCCAATCCGACAAGGGCGCGATCGTCGCCCGGGTCTTCGAGGGCTCGGCCGCGGATGCCGCTGGCATCGAGCCTGACGATGTCATCGTGCGCTTGGACGACGAGGATGTCGTGAACGTGCAGGACCTGCGCAATCGTATCGGCTTGGCGTCAGCCGGCGAAGAAGTGAAACTCGTGATCGTGCGCGACGGTAAGCCCCGTACGCTCGAGGCGACGATTGGTCGAGCGGCGGAGGCCAACACCCCTCGTTCGGTATCGGCAGAATCCCTGGCGGGTGCGAAGTTCCGTGATCTCTCGCCGCAACACCGTCTCTTCGGTCGCGTAGCCGGCGTGGAGGTTGTCGAGGTCGAGCGGGGCAGCCGTGCTTGGCGGCACCGTTTGGAACCCGGCGATGTGATCACGGCGGTGAATGAGCGCCGGGTGGGCAGCCTTGCCGAGTTCGAGGATGCGGTGGCGGAGGGAACGCCCTACACGCTCGAGCTTCAGCGGGGCAATTGGCAACTCTCCGGCGTCATTCGATGACACGGAGCGCGGCCATCTGGTGACGTAGAATCCGCAGTCTTTTTTCCTAGGTGGGGGACGAACATACGATGGCTGAAGCGGGGTTGGACACGACGGCGATCAAGGCGCAGTTCGACGCGGTTCGGGCCGAAGTGGGCAAGGTGCTGGTGGCGCAGGATGAGTTGGTGCATCGGCTGTTGCTGGCGCTGATTGCCGACGGCCATGTGCTCTTGGAGGGCGTGCCCGGTCTCGCCAAGACGCTGGCCATCTCGACCCTGGCCGCGACCGTGGACTGCCACTTCTCCCGCATCCAGTTCACCCCCGACATGCTGCCGGGTGACGTCACCGGCACGCAGATCTTCAACCCCCGGGAAGGCACCTATTCGGTGCGCAAGGGTCCGGTGTTCGGCAACCTGATACTCGCCGACGAGATCAACCGCGCCCCCGCCAAGGTGCAGGCCGCGCTGCTCGAAGCCATGCAGGAGCGTCAAGTGACCCTGGGCGAGGAGACCTTCCCCTTGGCTCAGCCGTTTTTGGTCATGGCGACGCAGAATCCCATCGAACAGGAGGGCACCTATCCGCTCCCCGAGGCCCAACTCGACCGCTTCATGATGAAACTGCGCGTCGGCTACCTGAGGAGCGACGACGAGGTCCGCGTCATCGACCGCATGGCGGGGGAAGGCGCGGTGCCGACGGCGAATCGGGTCATGTCCGGTGCCGAGATCCTCAACGCCCGGCAGGCCATGCGGCAGGTATTCGTGGACGACAAGGTCAAACGCTACGCCGTCGACCTGGTGGCCGCGACCCGGGATCCCGCCGCGGCCGGATTGCCCGACCTCACCAACCTGATCGAGTACGGTGCGTCGGTGCGGGGTTCGTTGAGCCTGGTGCAGCTTGCCAAGACCCATGCGCTGCTGGCCGGGCGCAACTACGCGAGCCCCCACGATGTGAAGAGCATCGCCCCGGACGTGCTTCGCCACCGCATCGTGGCGACCTACGAGGCCGAGGCGGAAGGACGCGACACGGACGATCTCGCGGGCGCCATCCTCAACCACGTCGAGGTGCCCTGAGAAGCCGTCCCTACCCGAGCCATGCTTCCCGCCGAGATCGTCAGCCAGGTTCGCCGCATCCAGCTCACCACCGGGCGCCAGGTGGCGGACGTGCTGGCCGGGGCCTACGTGTCGGTCTTCAAGGGCCGGGGGGTCGAGTTCGACGAGGTGCGGCCCTACGTGCCGGGCGACGACGTGCGGACCATCGACTGGAACGTGACGGCCCGGGTCGGCGCACCCTACGTCAAGCGCTACGTCGAAGAACGGCAGTTGACCGTGATGCTGCTGGTGGACATGAGCGCGTCCCTCGATTTCGGCTCCGCGCACCGCTCGAAGCGCGAAGCGGCGGTGGAACTTTCGGCGCTCTTGGCGTTCTCCGCGATCTACAACGACGACAAGGTGGGGCTCCTGCTGTTCCATGCCGGGGTCGACGAGTACATTCCGCCCCGCAAGGGCCAAAAGCATGCCCTTCGCGTGGTGCGTGAAGTCCTGGCCCGGGGTCGGGAGGAAACCGACGACGCGCGTAGTCGGCGTCGGGCGCAGTCCTGGGCGCGGCTGCCACAGCGCCTCGCCGCCCGGTTCGCGCAGTTGCGGCAGCGCACCGGACGCGGGACCCGTCGGGCCACCGACATCGCCCTGGCGTTGGAGTTCTGCCGCCGGGTCCTGCCGCGCCGCGCGATCCTGTTCCTCGTTTCCGACTTCATCGACGAGGACTACCTGGACGTGCTGTCGAATACCAACCGCAAGCATGACGTGGTCGCCGTGAGAGTCGTCGATCCGCGCGAGTCCGCGATCGAGGGCGGCGGACTGGTGACCCTCGAGGATGCGGAATCCGGGGACCGGCGCCTTGTGGACACGGGGTCCAACGCCTTTCGCGAGGCGTTTCGCGTCGATGCCCAGGAACGCGTAGACAGCCTCGAACGGGCTCTGAGCCGCGTGGGAATCGACCTGATCACCGTCGACGCGGCGCATTCGGTGGTCGACCCCTTGCTGCGGTTCTTCCGGATGCGGGAGAAGAGGAACCGGCGATGAGATTCGCCTCGGCCTTGGTTCTTGCCGTCGTGCTGGCATCTTGTGACCAGCCGGCGGGCGATGGCTCGCCGCAGGAGGACGGTGCGGACGATGGGCCGGTGGCGGATGTCGCCGCAGCGCTCGTCGCCGAGACCCAGGAGGGTCCGGTGACGGCAACCCTCACCCTGACGCCGCAGGAACCGCGCCTGGGCGACGCGCTCGTCCTCACCCTCGACGTGGTCGCCAAGACCGGCGTGACTCTCGAGATGCCGGCCTTCGGTGAAGCCTTGGGTCGCTTTGCCATCGTCGACTTCACGCCGCGGGAAGAAGGCGTTGCCGACGGCGTGCGAATGTCGCAGCGCTACACCCTGCAGGCCCCGATGAGCGGTCGCCAACGGATTCCCCGGCTGCGGGTGGAGTACCTCGACGAACGCGACCCGGGTGTTGAGGCCGAGACAAGGGAATTGCTCACCGACGAACTCGCCTTCGTCGTGGCATCCGTGTTGCCCCAGGGTCAACCCCTGGATGTACTGCGGCCTGCGCGGGCTTCCCTGGAGGAGCTTCGGGGTCCTTGGCTCAACCACAACTGGCCGTGGCTGATCTTGGGGCTGTTGGTCGTCGCCGGTGGCGGGTTGGCCGTGGTCTGGTGGCTGCGGCGTGCCGAGGAACGAGCCCGGTTGACGGCTTTCGATCGCGCCATCGCCAGGCTCGAGGGCTTGGAAAGGCGCGGTATGCCGACGGCTGATGCGGCGGATGGGTGGTATGTCGAACTGTCCGACATCGTGCGCCGCTACATCGAGGAACGCTTCGCGTTGCGGGCACCCGAGCTCACGACCGAGGAGTTCCTGGCCGAAGCCGGCCGCTCGGCGGAGTTGACCGCCGGGCACCGGGAACTGCTGTCCGCGTTCCTGGCGACCTGCGACCGCGTGAAGTTCGCCCGCTACAGCCCGGACGAAGACGAGTCGCGAGGCGCGTTGGACGAGGCGAGACGGTTCCTGAACGAGACGGCGCTGACGCGCGAAGCGGTGACGGCCCAACAGCGAACCAGGGGTCGCCTCACCGTCGGGGAAGCCGGAGCGGGCTGACGTGATACCCCTCGAATTCAGGGATCCGGCGCTCCTCGCCTTGGTGCTGCTCGCCATTCCCGTTTTTCTCCTGGCACGGCGTGCCCCCGGGCGCGTGCTGTTCTCGTCCTTCAAACTGTTGCCGACCGGCGGGCGCGGCTGGCGGGCGCGACTCGCCTGGGTGCCCGATGCGATCCTCGCGGCGTCGCTGGTCGCCCTGGTGCTCGCGCTGGCGGGGCCGCGCGTCGGCGAGCGAATCAGCCGCGTACAGCGGGAGGGGATCGCCATCATGATGGTCGTCGATACGTCGGGTTCGATGGCCGCCCTCGATCTTTCCACGCCGGATCGGGAACGCACGCGACTCCAAGCCGTGCAGGACGTCTTCGAGCAGTTCGTGCTCGGCGGCGGCGGGCTCGGCGGTCGGCCGGACGACGCCATCGGCGTGGTCAGTTTCGCGCGCTATGCGGATACCGCGGCACCCCTTACGCTGGACCACGAGAGCCTGGTCGCCGTGGCCCGGAACCTCGAGATCACCCGGCTGCGCTCGGAGGACGGCACGGCCATCGGCGATGCCTTGGGACTTGCCGTCGAACGGCTCCGCGAGTCCTCGGCGGCGTCCCGCATCGCGGTCCTGCTCACCGATGGCGTCAACAATGCCGGCGTCGAGTCGCCGCCATCCGCTGCGGAACTGGCGCACTCGCAGGGCGTGAAGGTCTACACCATCGGCGCGGGTTCCACGGGCATCGCGCCGGTGCGCGATCAGCGCGGGGTGTTGCGCTCGGTGCCGGTGCAGATCGACGAAGCGACCCTGCGCAACATCGCGGATCGGACCGGCGGACGCTACTTTCGCGCGGACAACGCGGAAGCGCTCGTCGATGTCTACGCCGAGATCGATCGGCTGGAACGCACCCGAATCACCGAGGAACGCTCGCGTCAGTACGAGGAACTGTTCGCGGTCCCGCTTCTCGCCGGTCTCCTGCTTCTGGTGCTCGGCTGGCTTGGCCGCGGCGCCGTGTTCGCGCGGGTGCCCTGAGGCAGCGATGGACGGCATCGTATTCGCCAATCCAGACTGGGTGCATGGTGTCTGGCCGGCGCTGGCGCTGGTGGCGGCGCTCGGGTTCCTGGAGTTTCGCGGCCGCGACCTGCTCGGTCGCTTCGTGTCGGCGGTCATGCAGTCCCGCCTCGCCGAGGGCGCCTCGACGCTGCGCCGGATCGCGAAGCTTTCATTCATCCTGGCGACGCTGCTGTTCGGGGTTGTCGCGTTGATGCGACCGCAGACGCCCGGGGGTACGGAGGCCATTGCGGCGCGGCGGATCAGCGCCGACATCATGGTGGTGCTGGACGTGTCGAAGAGCATGCTGGCCGAAGACGCGGCGCCGAATCGTCTTGCCCGGGCCAAGGCGGACATCGCGGAGTTCGTCGATCGGGTCACCGGCCACCGGGTCGGCCTGGTCGCCTTCGCGGGCCGTGCGGCGGTGATGAGTCCGCTGACCACGGACTACGGCTTCTTCCACCTCGTTCTCAAGGGCGTCGATACGTCGGCGGTGTCGCGCGGCGGTACGCGGATCGGCGATGCCATCAACAAGGCGGTGGCGGCGTTCGGTATGAACCGCGGGGTTTCCCGGGTCATGCTGCTGATCACCGATGGCGAGGATCACGACTCCTACCCCTTGGATGCGGTCGACGAGGCCGTGAACGCGGGCATCCGCATCGTGGCCATCGGATTCGGCAGCGAGACCGGGAGCGAGATCACGCTCACCGACCCGGACACGGGTGCCAAGACGCTGCTTACGGACACCGACGGCGTCGTCGTGCGATCGCGCCTCGATGGCGAACTGTTGCGTGAACTGGCGTTGCGCACCGAGGGCATCTACGTGCCCGCCGGGACCTCCGCCATCGATCTCGATGCGATTGTCGAAGCCCATGTCGAGCCCCTGGTCTCCGACTCCGCGGCGCGTCTGCAACGCCGGGCACCCACCGAGCACTACTTCTGGCTTGTGCTCGGCGCCATCGTTTGCCTCGTGGCTGCCGTCTGGGCGGCCTCGTTTCGCGCGTCGCCGTGGGAGCGCCGGAGGACCACGGCGTGAGCGCAAAGCAGTACTGGATCGGTGTGGCCGCGTCGGCGTTTGCGTCCTGCGTGTCCGGGGCGGCGGAAGACGAATCCGTGCCGGATGTCGCGGCGGTCGACGCACCCGCCGTGGACGCCGAACCGGGTGCGCCCGAAACCGCCGCCGACTCCGTTCCCGAGGGCGGGGAACCCAGCGCACGCGGGCGCTACAACCTCGGTCTCGGCTACTTCGAGGCCGGCGACTACCAAGCCGCGGCGGCGGAGTTCCTCGCGGCCCGGGACGATGCGGGCCCGGACCCCGAGTTGCGCTACCGCGCGGCGTTCAATCTCGGGATGTCCTTGGCGGGGCAGGTTGGCTTCGGCGTCGTCGGCGCGCAAGCGCTGGCGGCGGAGACCGCTTCCGGGCAAACCGCACCGAGCGAAACGCAACCGGAGCAAATCATCGAAACGCTTCGCCAGAGTGCCGCGTGGTTCAACGATGCCGTGCGGTTGGCGCCCCCCGGGGACGACGATGCGCGGATCAACCTGGAGTTGGTGTCCAAGTGGATCCTGCAGTTGGCGGACCAACTCAATCAAGGCGACCGGCTAGAAGCCCGTCTCGACCGCCTGATCGACGACCAACGCGGCTTGCGGGACCAGGTGCGTGGACTGCTGACCGACATCGCGGCCGAGCAGGCCGGAACCGAACCGGTGGGCTTCGCTAACGAGTTCGAAGCCTTGGCGAGCCGCGAGCGCGTGCTGATGGCCGAGGTCGGCGACGTGATCGACCTCGCGGCGGAAGAACGCCTCTACATCGAACAGACCCCGGAGGAGGAACGCCCGCCCGAACAGCAAAGCCGCGCCTACCAACTCGGCGCCATGACCGGCTACCTGGAACGTGCGCGGCAGTCCTTGAGCGATGCCCGCCGCCGGTTGCGGCGCCTGGAAGGCGAACGCGGGCATCGTCGCGCCGACGCGGCGCTGGCCGAGTTGAAACGGGCGCGGGAGCAATTGCTGGATCCGGTGACCGTCCTCAAGGCCGTGGTCCGGGATGAACAGGAGCTGATCGCGCACACCGGCGCGCTGGCAGCGTTCGCCGACGGCGCGATCGGCGGCGACCAACAAAAGCCGGGATGGCTCACCGACAAACATCTGGCTGAACGTCAGGAGGATATCGGCGTTCGGACCGGCGGCATCTTGAGTCGTTTCGAGGCGGTCGCGGCAAGCGATCCGCAAACCCTCGAGCAGGCCGATGCGTCCGGACGCCGGGTGTTGGCGTCGGCCATCGAGGCCGCGCCGTTGCTCACCGAGGGGCTCGCCGCCATGCGTGCGGCCATCGCGGGCCTCGAAGCCGGCAATCCGGCGGCGGCGCTCCCGGACCAAAACCGGGCGATTGCGAGGGTAGCCGAGGCCATCGAGTTGTTCGCCGACGTCAAGAACCTAATCGAGCTCGCCTACGGTACCCAGCAGGGCATCGTTGCGCTGCTCAACCCCGGCGAAACGACGGACGAGGAAGCGCTCACGGTTGCCGAGCGAGAGACCTTGGCAGGCGGGCTCATCGGCGACAATCAGCGCCGGATCGGGCGATTGAAAAACCTGCTCGACGAAGAGGCCAGGGCGGCTGCGGCCCAAGGTCAGGACGAACAGACCGGCGCCGCCGTCGCGAGCCGATACGAAATGGCGGAGTCCTTGCGAGCGCGTGCCGCGGACAGTCTCGCGAGCCTCGCGTCGAGCGTCGCCGCCAGCGCTGTCGATGAAGCCCGCGCCCGTGCCGGGGAGACGCTCGCGCACCTCGAGGAGTTGCGGCGTTTGTTCTTCTCCATCGTCGAGCATGTGGCGGCCCTGCTCGCGGACCAGGGCGAGACGCACGATCGCACGGCGACGCTGCAGGCCGGGTCTTCGGCGGCGATGGGCGATGAGTTCGCCCCGGCCGTGGGCGCGGTTGCCGATCGCCAAGGTCGGCATGCGCAGGTGGGCGACCAATTGGCTGCCGCGTTGGCGCAACAGGCCGATGCAGCCAGTGCGCCGGCACAACCCGACGCGTCCGGTGGACCCGCCGCGTCGGCTGATCCGGAAGCCGGCGAACGCCTGGCCAAGGCGGCCGACGAAGTGCGCAAGGCGGGCGGGCGCATGCTGAGCGCTGCTACCATGCTGGCCGACGGCGCCAACCGGGCTCTGACCATGTCACCGGATTTGGAACCGGCCTTGGAGGACCAATTGGCCGCCATGGAGCACCTCGAGAACGCCTTGAAGGAGTTGGTGCCACCTCAAGAACGCCAGCCCCAGCAAGGAGAGGACGAGCAACGCCGCGAAGGCCGTGATCCGCAGCCTCAGTCCGGCGAGGACGAGCGGATGTCCCAACGACAGGCCCTGAAGCGGCTACAGGCCATCCGCGACCGGGAGGCCGAGCGCCAGCGCCGTCGCGCCGCACCGGCCGGCACGGAGCCCGTGGAGAAGGACTGGTGAGCGTCCGGCGCGCCTTGTCGGCATTCGTGTTGGCGACCATCTCCCACGCCGCATGGGCTGCGACGTTGTCGCTGTCCGTGGAGACGGAGGCGATCCATGCCGGCATGCCGTTCACGCTCTCGTTGTCGGCCAAGGGGTTCGAAGAAGAGCCGCCGCCCGAACCACCGGACCTTGCCATCGAAGGTTGCGAGGTCACCTACCTCGGGGTCAGTCCCAGCGTCAGGTCGAGCGTGCAGATCATCAACGGGCGCCGTTCCGAGTGGCGCGAAGTGACCTTCGTGTACCGGTGGCGAGTGCTGGCGCCGACCGCGGGAAGCTACACGATACCGCCGTTGCGCGTGGAACAGGCGGGGGTCGAAGCGAACAGTCGCGCCGCGTCGTTCGCAGCGACCGACGTGCCGGCGACGGACGACATGATCGTGCGCATGACGCTGCCTGACCGGCCGTTGTGGGTGGGCGAGACGTTCGAGGCGTCCGTGGATTGGCTGCTGTCGCGGGAGGCTAGGGACTACGAATTCGCGGTGCCGCTGTTCAACCTCGACGGTGCCGAAGTGACACCGGATGCCAGTCGTCGGGGAGATCGCCAGGTGGCTTTTGGCGCGGGCGCAGGCCAAGTGGAACTGCCCCTGATCCAGTCGTCGGTGGAAGAGGGGGGCAAGGAGTACACCGGGGTTACGTTCCCGGCCCGGGTGACCTTGAACCGTCCAGGCGTCGTGGACTTGGCGCCGGTACGCGTGGTCGCCCGACTACGGTCGGGGACTACCCGTGATAGCTGGGGTTTCCGGCGGGCCAGCTACGGGCTGTTCCGCGCACAAGGGGAACCCCGCCGGCTGACGGTTCGGCCGCTTCCCCTCGCAGGTCGACCGCCGACCTTCGTCAATGCCATCGGCGGCGGCTACGCCATCGACGTGCAGGCGAGTCGAACCGTAGTCTCGGTTGGTGAACCCGTGGAACTGACGGTTCGGCTGCGGGGCGACGGACCGCTGACCGGGCTGAGTCTGCCGCCGCTGGGCGGCCCCGGCGGATTGCCCGAAACTCACTTTAGCGTCCCCGAAGGCAGCGTGGCCGGCGAGGTCGACGAGGAGACCAACAGCAAGCGTTTCACCTTCACCGTTCGGGTCAAGAGCGCGGACGTGGGGGAGATCCCGCCCATCGCGTTCTCCTACTTCGATCCCGCGCTCGGGGACTACCGGAGTGTGACCAGCGAGCCTGTGGCACTGTCGGTCGGCACCGCGCAGATGGTAGGCGTTGCCGACGTCGTGGCCGCGCCTGCCCTTGCCAAGGCGTCCGCACGGGAAGAGCGACCGGGGGTCGGCGGGGCCATCGCGACGTTGGTGGGGGCCGACATGTCGTTGAGTCCTCCCAATACCACGCTTGCCGTACCCTGGGGATCGGATGGTTCGCGATTGCTGCTCGTGGCTCTCTACGGTACGCCGTTGATCGCGGCGCTGGTCGCATTCGCTTTCGTACGGAGCGGCGGGCGACGGACTCGGAACCGGACGGTTCGGCAAGCATTGCGTGCTTTGGAGAGAGCGTTGGATGCCCGACAGCCTGCGCGTCAGGCGGCGCCGGGGATCGTCGCGGCGATGCGCCGGTTGGCGGATGTCTCCGGCAACGACCCGCGGGAGACGAGCGGCATCGTGGAACGGCTCGAAACCCGTGCGTTCGATCCGGCTGCGGCGGATCAGACCGTTCCCGTTGAAATCGCGGCGGAATTGCGTCGCGTCGGTCGCGAATGGGCTCGACGCCCGGGCATCCCGGGGCAGGCCGCTGCCAAGGCGTCGGCGGCGGTTGTGGCGCTCGCCGTGGTGGGTCTACTGGTCACATCTCGCGAGTCCGAGGCGAACGAAGGGGCGCAGACGGCCATCGAGGGTGCCCGGGGCTTGTATCGGTCCGCCATCGAGGAGTCCGACCGCCTGCGTCGGGTTCGCCTCTTTGCGGGTGCCGAGCGGGCGTTTCGTTCTGAGGCAGCCGCAAACGTCGACGCACCAGAGTTGCAGGTGGATTGGGGCAACGCCGCGTTGGGTGCTCAGGACGCGGGACGTGCCGTGCTTGCCTATCGTCGCGCGCTAAGCGCTGCACCCGACAATGGGCGGGCGCTCACCAACCTGGCGTGGGTGCGGGACCGGTTGCCCGTCTGGGTGCCGCGTCCGGCCGCTGACGGCGCCTTGGACTCGCTGCTGTTCTGGCGTGATCGATTTTCCGTGCCCCAACTTCATGTGCTCGGCGGGGCGGCGTTCGCCATCGGCGTGTTGCTGTTGACGCCATGGCCTCGCCGGCCGAGATGGCTGGGAGCGGTCGCCGTCGGGGCGTTCGCCGTATGGATTGTGGCGGCGGGATCGGCGGTCCTGGCAGCGGACGCTGCAGACGACGCCGTCGTCGTCACCGACGGCGTAACACTGCGTTCCGCCGATAGCACCGGTGCGTCGCCCACCTTCGCCAATCCCCTGCCGGCGGGAACCGAGGTCGGCATCGTGGAAACGCGCGACGCGTGGGTTCGCGTGGCCCTGGCGGACGGCACCCGCGGCTGGCTGGCCGCAAGCTCGGTGGAGGCCGTGAGGACGCTCAAGCGTCCCGACGCGACTACGCCAGCTTCAGCGTGACTTGACGCCGCTAACCGCGCACCGCTTCGAAATAGGTCTCTGCGGACCTAAGGTGCGCGTCAACGTCGCAGCCGTGACCGACGTAGTGGGTGACGATGGCAAGATGCGTGCAGCCAAGGTCGAGCCACCGGTCGTGATGACGCTTCCACCTCTCCGGGTCGCCGCCACGAGCCTGCGCTTGGGCCTGGATGCCGAATCCTTCCCAAGGGTGTCCTGCCGCTTCCCGGGCTTCCCGGATGGTCTGCAAGGCCCGCCGCGACTGCTCGTTGGGGCCGCCAATCGGTACCCAGCCATCGCCCAGTCGACCACACCGCTTAAGCAGTGCCGGCGCGCCGCCGCCGAACCAGATGGGTATCGACTCCGTTGGCCTCGGAAGAATGCTGGCCTTCGGTACCGTGTGGAATTGCCCTCGGAAGTCGACGACATCCTCCGTCCACAGCCGGCGCAGCAATTCGACCTGCTCGGCCTGTCGGGCTCCGCGTCGCGCGAACGGCACGCCGAGGGCTTCGTATTCCACCTCGTTCCAACCCGTGCCGATGCCGAGCCGGAACCGGTTGCCCGAGAGGATCGCAAGCTGGGCGGCCTGCTTGGCGATCAGGGCCGTCTGGCGTTGCGGCAGAATCATCACGCAGGAGCAGAATCCGATCTGCCTTGTCGCTGCCGCCATGAACGAGAACAGCGTGAAGGGCTCGTGGAACGCAACATCCTTGTCGTATGGACCGCGCCAACCTCCGGGCCGGTCCGGGTCGGCGCCGAGCACATGGTCGTAGGTCAGGATGTGGTCGGCACCCAACGCCTCCGCGCCTTGGGCGTAGTCGCGAATGGCGACCGGATCGGTGCCGATCTCATTGTGAGGAAATACGACGCCGAGTTTCATTCACGCTCCTGGTCCGGCTGGCGACAGACGATGATAGCCGCCCGAGGCCTTGAAACTCGATGGTCTTTCGTAGGGGATGGGCTTGTCCCATCCCGTCCCCAAACTCCGGTCGCGTCGCTGGCGACCGCAGGGCGTGTGACAGCGACCGCTTTCACGTGCGCTTCCCGATGCACGGCTTGTCCAATTCGGAGGCGCTATACTGACGGAATGGACGAACTGTCGGTCGAGGAACGTGTCCGCCGCGTGATCGGTGCAGCGGATCGCAAGCGCAAGCGAAGTCTGCCCAGCGGGAGTCGGGGTGACCTGATCCAGCGGGTATGTCTGTCCGCGTGCCAGATTCTGCAAGCTCGTCCCGACGGACGGAATTTACGTCTTCGTCAAGAGCCACCCGCGTCCGACTACCCGGATATCTGGGCGCGGCTGAACCGGCAATGGCGGGAACAGCAGACGAGCTAACGCCAGCGGAACTCGCTGTCCAGATCTCTAGCCTGCTAGCGGAAGCGGGTATTCGCCACGCAATCGGTGGGGCGCTGGCTTTTGGCTTCTATGCCAGCCCCAGGGGTACCGTCGACGTGGACATGAATGTGTTCGTCGCGGCTGACCGACCGCACGGTGCGCTTGACGTTCTCGCGGCGGGCGGCGTAGCGATTGACCGGGAACAAGCAGTCGAAGTCATCGGCTCCCGTGGCGACCTGTTTGTCGAACACGGCGGCTGTCGCCTGGATTTCTTCTTCAACTCCATCCCACTTCACGCAAGTGCGTCGGAGCGTGCTCGCACGGTCGAATTGCTTGGCACGCCGGTGCCGGTCTTGTCTGCCGAGGATCTTGTCGTGCTCAAGCTGCTGTTCAATCGCCACAAGGACATCGTGGACATCGAGGCGATTGTCGAGTCGTCCGGCGACAAGCTCGACGTCGCATACGTCAGGCACTGGCTCGTCGAATGCGTAGGGAGCGACGACACGCGTGTTGCGACCTGGGAGGGACTTCTGGGCGAAGCGGTCAAGCGAGACTGATGGGCTCGATTGGCCGGAATCGCCAAGGCTGGTAGATTCTCGTGCTTGCTGAGGATGGCGGGTGAGCAGTGGGGCGTAATTTCGACATGCGGACAGCCCGCAAGCAACTGCTGGTCGAAGGCTTCTGCATCGTCGACGGCGAGCTTCCCGACGGCAAGCTCGAGGAACTACAAGCGTGGTCCGACGAGTGGCCGGCCACCACGCGACACCCGGCGAGGTGGAAGTACCAGGGCTCGGACATCCACATCAGCGGCGTACGGAACGTCTCGAAACGCCACCCCGACCTTCCCCGGGACGACGTGGTGGACTTCCTGATCGAGCACCCCAAGGAGATCATGGCCGCGCTGGGCTTGGACGACTTCCGCTCAGGCGGCACCTTCCAGATCATCTCGAAGCCGGCCGGGGCGCCAGCGCTCTATTGGCACCAGGATTGGGCGCGCTGGGATGACCCGATCAGCAAGTCGCCCTGGCCGCAGCAGGTATTCCTTAACTGGTACCTGACCGATACCGAGGTCGCCAACGGGTGCCTGCGGGTGATACCGGGAAGCCACCGCCGCCGTGTCGACCTGCACGAGCACCTGACCCCGCCCCACGAAAGCGGTGGCTACGAGGTCGAAGAGACCAACGAGTGGATGTTCTACAACCACCCGGACGCGGTGGACGTGCCGATCTCGGTGGGCCAACTCCTCATCGCCGACGCGAGGCTGCTTCACGGTACCCATCCGAACGCCTCCACCGAGCGGCGCACGGTGTTGTTGGGATGGTTCTATCGTCGCTCCAACGAGGTGCCGCGAGGCTGGGAAGGCGATGTGCCAAGCGAGATCCTGGAGCGCACATCGGATCTGCCGTTCAGGTGGAACCGGGTGCCGGGTGTGTACCTGACGTAAGGCGCGCCGTCGCGTAACGCCCCGCAGCAACCGTTTCTCATGCACCGTGCGCGACGCGACAAGCGCATCGCCTACGCCGGCCGGATTTCCACGTCAGCCCCCATACGGCGAAATCCCGTCAGCGCGTCGCTGATCACCTCGTAGTCGATGAGCATTCCGTCCCGAAGCCGGAAGATGCTGGCGACGCGGACTTCGAGTTTGCCGCCAAGCGGTGGCACGCCGTACATGTCGGTCGAGTGGGTTGCCCGCCAGGTCCAGATGCCGACCACCCTCGTCGTCGGACGCGATGATCCGCTCGACGTTCAACTCGACGTCGCGGTTGCGCTCCCGGAAGCTCTTGACGTGGGCGACGAGTCCGGCGCGACCGGGGATTGTCTGCGTGTGGTCCACCATGTCCTCGGCGGCCAGTTCGTCGATGAGTTCCAGCTTGCCCTGGGCGACGACCTCCGTGAGGTAGCGGCGCATCACCTCTTCGGCGCGTTGTCGGGACATGTTCGTTCTCCGGGTCAGGCCCGCCGCCGGCGGAGGATTTCGGCGGCCTCGGTCGCACCGCTGTACTCCGCCCAGCCGAGGGCGTCGCCGCCGTGGGCGCCGTCGATGATCGTTGGGTCGGCGCCCCGGTCGAGCAGCAACGTGAGGCACGCGATGGCATCGTTCTGCGCGGCGAGATGCATGGCGACCGCCGAGACGCCGTGGCCCTCGCCGCCCCAGTCGTGGCGGAGGTCCGGATCGGCGCCGTGGTCCAGAAGCCATCGGGCGGCGTCGACCTTGTCCGCGTAGCAGGCCCAGAGCAGCGGGGTGCCGCGGAACGCGTTGGCGTTGACGTCGCCGCCAAGGTCGACGAGCGCCGCCATCGATTCGCACTGGTTGTTGCGCGATGCCCAGGACAGGGCCTCGTCGAGCACCTCCTGGCGATCCTTGGTCCGCTCCCAGGCGGGGAAGAACACCGGGGCGTAGAAGTCGAGGCCTTCGTAGGCATCGCCCGTGAGACCGTCGCCGTCGACGAACCGACCGATGTCGGCACCCAACGCCGCGGCCGCGCGCAGGTTGTCCGGAAAGACCGGCTTCAGGACTTCGCCCATGTACGCCTTCGCGTAGAAAAGCGCGTAGGACAGCGCCGAGCCGCCTGCCTTGCCGTAGGCCGCCGCATTGAGGCGTGCGCCTGCCTTGACCAGCCGGGCGCCGAGGTCCCTGTGGCCGGCCATGCCGGCGCTATGCAGCGGAGTCCAGCCGTCGTTGTCGGCGGCCGACGGATTTGCTCCCGCGGCCAGGATCAGGTCGACGGCGGCGTGTTGTCCGGGCGTGCCCGGGTCGAGAGGAATGGCGATGTCGCCGGTCGCCGCCCGGCAGGCGTGGTCGAGCAGGCTGCGGCCGTCGCCGTCCGTTTCGGTCAACACGCTGGGCGAGTCGGACAGGATCGCCTTCAACGCATCCAGATTGCCGTCGCGCGCCGCCCCGACGGCGGATGTTAGAACCTCGGTCATGCTCACTCCCCGAATTCGAAGCTCAGGCGCAGGTAGGCGAATCGACCGGCGATCCCGAAGGGCGTGTCCACCGGGTACCGGACACCCCAGAGGACGTTCGACAGGTGGGTCTTGGCGAGTTCGGTGGGCAGTTCGTCGAACACGTTGTTGATGCCCAGCGACCAGTCCAACTTGCCGATCGCGGATCGGGCCTCAAGGTCCAGCGTGCTCGCCGCCTCGATCGTGACGGTGCCGGTGTCGACGGGGTTCTGGGTTGTTTCGCCGTAATAGTTCACGCGGCCGAGGAGACCCAGGGCGCCGCGTTCCCATTCGGCGGTCACGTTGGCTTGCTGCTTGGGTTGGCCTTCCACCAGCAGTTGGGCCGCCCAACCGCCGTAGTAGTCGTCGAAGGTAAGGTTCGCCGGGGCACCTGCGGGCATTCGCCGGCCCGTGATCTCCGTTTCGTTGGAATGCACGTTGGCGGAGAGCCACAGCAGTCCATCGGCGAGTGTCGTCCGCCAGCGGGCTCGTACGTCGAGCCCCTGGGTCTCGGTGTCCACGCCGTTGAAGAAGAGGGCCGCCGTGGCTACCCCCGCCGAGTCGCAGGCGGCGACACCGGTGCAGCCGATGCCCTTGGAGCGGACGATCCGGCTGTCGATGGCGGTGCGGTAGGCGTCGACGGTCGCCTCGAAGTCGCCGTTGGCGTACACGAGCCCCCCGCTTAAGTTCGCCGAAGTCTCGTGGTCCAGCGAATCCACGCCGAACGCCCGGGCCACGGGGTGCCCCTCGTTGGCCGAGAACACGGTCGTCAGGCCGGTTTCGCTGCCGACGAACAGGATGGAGTTGAAGCGGCGTTGGGAAAGGCTCGGTGCCCGGAAGCCGCTGGACGCTGCGCCGCGCAGGGCAATGCGATCGTTGATCGGTAGGCGCGCCGCGACCTTGCCGGTCGCGTTGCCGCCGGCGTCGCTGTAGTTCTCGAAGCGTAGCGCGGCCGAGACTTCGAGGTTCCCGATGGGCTGGAACTCGACCTCTAGATAGGCGGACTGGCTGTTGCGGTCGTCATCGCTCAACTCGGCGTTGGTCGGACTGTAGCCCGGATATCCTTGGAATCCGCAAGCCGCGACAATCCCGTCGAGGGGGTTGCCGTCGGGTCCCACGGCGTAGGCGCCGTAGTCGCCGACGTGGGGCAGGCCGCACGACCATGCGGCGGTATCACCTGCGTTCTGTCTATAGGTCTCGGTGCGGTGCTCGAATCCGGCAGCGACGGCGCGAACCGTGGCGCCGTCGGTCTCGCGCTGGATGTCCATGTTGAACGTGAGTTGGCTGAACTCGATGCTGCCGCTTTTGCCGCCGAGCGGACCGGCGTTGGCGATGATGTCCGCAATGCTCGCACCGGGATTGTCGGCCACGTACTGCGCGCCGATGGAGGCGTTGATGGTGTTGGCGGCGCTGAACGCGAACTCGTTGGCGCCGTAGCCGAGGCTCACGTCGAGATCCCAGCCCGCCACGTTGTTGCGCATGCCGCCGGCGATGGAGAAATCCTCGATGTCCGACTGCTCGTAGGGCAGGAACCCGTCGGGGTAGACCGGATGCGTGTTGCGTTCGTGGAAGTTGATGAAGGTCGGCACGACGAAATCCCAGATCGCATCGCCGGAATCGAGGCCCTGCCAGTAGTTGTAGGGGAACCGGTATGCGCCGCTGGAGCTTGCCTTGCGGTTCGAGAAGCCGCCGAAGCCGTATAGCTCGCCGGTGTCGCCGACGGGGACCCCGGCGTTGAAGAACAATGAGGTGAGATCGTGCCTCGGGGCGCTGTCGACGATGAGTTCGTCCTGGAAGTTGGGGTCGTTGCCGCCGTTGCCGCCGTTGCGCCGCAGGGCTTCCTCGTCGTGCCACTCGCCCGTGACGTTCAGGAATCCACCGGCGCCGAGGGAGACGCCGCCGTTGAACGAAAGGTTCACGCGTTCGCCGCCGCCATCGCCCGCGCCGGTCAGGTAGGCGGTGATCTGGCCGCCCGTGTTCTCGCGCAGCACGAGGTTGATGACGCCGGCGATCGCATCGGAGCCGTACTGCGCGGCGGCACCGTCGCGCAACACCTCGACCCGGGCGAGGGCTGCCGACGGAATGGCGCGAAGGTCGGTGCCCCCGCTGCCCCACCCGATCACGCCGTCGAGCACGCGCACCCAAGCCATGCCGTGCCGGCGCTTGCCGTTGATCAGCACGAGGGTCTGATCCGGACTCAATCCGCGCAACGTCGCCGGGTTGAGCGAGCCGCCGTCGCCCACCGAAGTCCGCGAATAGTTCAGCGACGGCGCCAGCTTGGTCAACGCCGCGGCGAGGTCCACCTCGCCAACACGTTCGAAGTCGATCTCGGGGTAGAGATCCACGGGAACCGGCAGTTCGTTGGCTTCGACCTCGATGCGGGCGCGACTGCCGATTACGACCACCTCCTCCAGCCGCCCTTCGTCCGCGGTCTCCGGCCTTGCCTCTGCTAGCGCCGCAGCTACGGCCAGCGCGAACCAACCGGCGAGTGGGGAACCGAACACTCGAATGATGCGCATGTCATTCCCCTACGAGATTCGTAGGCTCATTATGCGCCGGTAGACGGGATCCGGCACGTCCCCACGAGCGGCATCGCTCCGTGGAAGGGCGGACGCGATTTCGCCTAAACTGGCGTGGGTATCGGACGACTCAGGCGGCATGCAGGATCGTATTGAGAAAACGCAAACGGGGTCGCAGGCGCAGCGTGATCCGGTCGTCGAAGCCTACAAGCGGGACGTCGATCGCTCCCCGTTGCGGGAGAACCTTCGCCGGAGTCCGACGGAACGCGTCGCCAACCTGGCCGCGTTGCAGCGGTTGGCAAAGGAAGCACAGCGGGCCGGCCGGTTCCGGCAGGCACCGCATTGACCAACTTCGAACTGTTGTCCGCACGTTCGGTGATGCCGGCGTCGACTTCGTGATCGTCGGTGGCCTCGCCGCGAGCATCCACGGATCGGCTCGACTGACCCAGGATGTCGACTTCGTCTCGCGGAACTCGAAGCGCTCCTCGAAGAACGCGAAGCCGGCGCAGAGCCTGGATCGACCGATTAGCGTCGATGCCGTCGCCGGTCAGATGACCCCGGCATCCGCCATCGCGCGAATCGCCTGCGCGTCGTAGCCGAGTTCCTCGAGGATCGCGGTCGAGTGTTCACCGAGCCGCGGCGCGCGCCTCGCCGCGACCGGCGGAACGCTCGTGGCATTCACGGGATGGGTCAGAACCCGGGGCAATTCGGCCTCGTCGTCTGCGGGCCGGACAGACATGCCGTTGGCAAGGATTTGGGGGTCGGTCGCGGTCTCCTCGACCACCGAGACTCGGTTGACAGGAACATCCAGGGAGCGGAACGCTTCGAGCCACTCGTCGGACGTGCGCCTCGCGATGACGTCGGCGATGGCGTCGCCCAACGCGTTGCGGTTCTGCCACATGTCCCGGGGCGTCGCGAAGCGCTCGTCGGCGAGGATGTGTGCGGCGTCCATGGCGGTGAACATGCGCGCCAGGAGTTCCTCGTTGCGCACCATGTTGAGTTGCAGCCAGCGCCCGTCGCTGGCCTCGTAGACCCGCATCATCGCCGATTGCACATGGCTTGTCCGGTAGTTCGTCATGTCGCCGCCGGCGACTACGGCACCGGCAATGCCGGACACCGACCACAGGCCGTTGGCGAGCAGGGACGTATGCACCATGCCGCCTTCCCCGGTCTGCTCGCGCCGGAGCAGGGCGGTCACGATGCCGGCATAGAGGGTGACACCCGTGGGATGATCGCCCATGCCCGGCAGCCCCTGGGTGGGCTTCGTGCCCCGTTCGCGCATCAGGTCCATCAGCCCGCTACGCGCCCAATAGGCTAGTTGGTCGAAGCTCTTGCGGTTGCGCTCGTCGCCGTGTTCGCCGTAGGCGGTGAGCGAGGCGTAGATCATGCGCGGGTTCAGGGGTTTCAGATCGTCGTAGGTGAGCTTCATCGCCTCCCGGGAGTCGTAGGGCTGGTTGGTGATGAAAACGTCGCATGTCGCAACCAGCCGCCGCATGACCTCCATGCCGCGCTCGGTCTTGAGGTCGAGGGTCAGGCTCCGCTTGTTGCGGGCATCCATCTGCCAGAACCAGCCGTTTCCTCTCTCGTGCGGCGGCTCACCGGGCGATAGCGAGCGCAGCATGTCCCCGTGGCCCGGGCGCTCGATCTTGATCACGTCCGCCCCGAAGTCCGCGAGGATCATTGCCGCGGCGGGCGCGGCGATCACACTGGCGGCATCGACGACCCTAAGGCCGTCGAATACATGGTCGGCCATTCAGACGATGCCGGCGACGTGGGACGAGTTGATCGGTATGGAATACCCGGAGGGCCCGGTCACGGTGAACGAGTCGTGGATGTTGCCGCGTTCGATGGTGGTCGCCTCGACGCCGTCTCCGACGAAGCGTCGGTGCGCTTCGTCGATGTCGTCCACCATCAGGTCGAATGGCGCGCGCTCGCCCTTGGGAATCGCTGCCTCGGCCTCGTTGAGGATCAGATGTGTGCCGCCTCGCAGCTCCAGGATCGCGAATTTGTCCCGCTCGAGGATTCCCCGCATGCCGTGGCGTACGAAGAAACGGTAGGCGGACGGGACGTCGTCGACCCCCAGCCGCATGTGGCCGATCGCGAATGCGGGCCGTTGGTCTTCAGCCATTGTTGGTCTCCGATTGTGCAGGCGAGCGGAAATGATACGAAAAAACGCGGCATCGACTATCGGGCGCCGTAACGGGGTTCCGGCACCGCGACCAGGATGATGACCAACGCGAGGGCCTGCAGCAGGGCCGTCGTCACCAACAGTGCCACGTAGCCGGTCGAAGCAACCATGAGACCCCCGACGAAGGGGCCGACGGCCCCGACGAGATTGACGGCGGATCCCGAAGCGGCAAGCCGGATGGGTATGTCGGCAGGACGACCGAACTCGAGCACCATGTTCTGCCCGGACTGGCTGAAGCCGCCGTAGGCCGAGCCCATGAGCACGAAGAACACGATCACGCCGATGACGTCCTCGACGAACAGCAGTTGCACGTGGGACGCGATCCAGCAGGCCAGCGTCACGACCATGACCACCTTGTAGCCGTAACGATCCGCCAGGGCGCCCCAGATCAGGTTTGCCGTGCTGGACGTTAGCATCCAGACCGTGGTCAACAAGCCGAGATTTGCGCCACTGAGCTCCATCCGGGTTCCCGCGTAGAGGATGTAGAACGGCAGCGCCATGCTGCCGCAGGAGGCCAGCGCACGGGCGACGAAGAACCGACGAAACGCCGGCTGGCTCCGGAGGATTGGACCCACCGCCTTGAAGGTCTCCGTCATCGATGCCCGCGGCCGGAGGCTCACTGCGGTCGGCTCGTGCGTCAGCGCCAGGGCGACGAGGCCGATGCAGGTGATCCCGAAGGCGAGCAGGAACACCGAGGCGTAGCCGTCGCCGAGCGCATTCGCTTCGATGATGTATGCCCCCGCTACGTAGGAGACGACGGCAGACGTCAGTCCGGCCAAAAAATGGCGGGCACCGCTGACGATGCCGCGCCGGTTGATGGGGATCACCTTCGCGCGCAAGGCGTTCATCGTGACCTGTGCGACGCCTTGGAAGAAACCCATGAAGGCGAGAAACACGGTAATCGCTACAACAGCCGCGATTGCCGGCGAATCGGTTGACTCGCGGGTTCCCCCTAGCACGAAGCCGGCCAACGCGAGGCCGAGTATCTGCAGACGCATCAGTGCGCTCGACGCGAGGGTCACGCCGAGGAAACGCTTGCGGTGACCGATCAGGGAGGCACCGAGCATCGGCGAGGCAACCGTGCCGGCACCCTGCAGCGATCTCGCCAGGCCGACCACGAAGTCCGACCCCGACAGCATGAACAGGTAGGCGGGGAGGAAGGTCGGCGCGGAAACGAGCCGGAAGCCGGTCTGGCCGAACAGGCCGTGCGCAAGCTGGATCAGCGTGTTGCGGCGCAGGTGGGCCGCGACCTCCTGTGCCTCGGCATCGCGGTCCGGAGAATCGTCTGGCGGCTTGTCGGGTCGTGCGGTGCGGCCGATCCGGCGACTGCTCGTCGGCTCGGGCCGGTTCGCGCTCACGGGGTACTCACGATGCCGGCAGCAGTCCGAGCCGGAAGTAGGAGTCGCCCGTCGCCTTCAGCGTCTCGTCGATCGAATACGTGTCAAGCCCGAGTTCCTGCTTCGCCAGCAGGCAATACGAGCGCGGCGAGTCGTAGGTCTTCTGGGCCGGCTTGCCGTCCTGTGTTTCCTCGCCGCCAACATCCGCAATCGACGGGAATAGGTCCTTGAGCCGTGCCTGCATCTCCCAGGTGAACAGCTCGCCGGCGCGGTCGCTGGCGGAGAGGATGTAGCGCGAGCCATTCTTGGCGACGGTGCTTTCGGCGCAAAGCCGGTGGGCGCGGGCCGTGTCCCGGACGTCGACGTTGTTCCAGAGCATGCGTCCGCCGCGGGACTTCATGTAGGGTTTGCCCATCAGCATGTAGCGGATGCAGTTCTGCCACGTCATTCGGCGAATCTCCGCAGGGGAAACAAAGCATCTTAGCAAACCGCCCGGCGTCAGGAGGGTCGATGGCCACGGCGTACGGTGCGCCCAAGCGCGGCGCGTGCCTGTGCGGAGGCCGCCGATCGGCCTTACACTCGCGCATTTCGTCCTAGTGTCCCGTCATCCCTCAAACGTCGCGTCAGCGCGGCCGCGCCCTTCGGGTGGTCGCCGGAGCGCCCCTCGCGGCGTTGCGGCCGGCTCGCCGTACCCCCGGTACGACTTCGCGACCGCGCCTTGCGAGTAACACTCCGGCGACCACTGACGCGACGTTTGAGGGTTGACGTGACACTAGGCGCG
>JAPPGK010000036.1 GCA_028821405.1 Gammaproteobacteria bacterium
GAGGAACACTCCGGCGACCACTGACGCGACGTTTGAGGGTTGACGTGACACTAGAAGCGGTCCCGGATTTCCCAGAGGTCCGGGAAGAACGGGCCGGCCAACACGGTGGACAACAGGTATTCGGCACCCGAGGACCCGCCGGTGCCGGTCTTGGTGCCGATGGTGCGCTGGACCATCCTCAAGTGCCGGTAGCGCCACTCCTGCATGCCTTCGTCCAGATCCACGAGGCTCTCGCAGAACGCGGACAACTTCGGGTCTTCGCGATACACGCGGATCAACGCGTCCTGGACGTCCGCGTCGTTCCCCACCGGGCAATCGGCCCACCGAACCCGCGAGCTGGCGGGAATGGAATAACCCGACCGCGCCAACAGTCCAACGAATTCGTCCCACAAGGTCGGGGCGGCCATGCGCGCCGCCAACCGCTGCCCTTCCGCGGAGTCCGTCGGGAACCGTTTCAGCACGGATGGCCGCTTGTAGCCGAGAATGAACTCGATCTCCCGGAACTGCGCGGACTGGAAACCGCTGGAGGCCCCGAGTCGTTCGCGGAACGCGACGAACTCGAGGGGCGTCATCGTCTCCATGACGTCGAGCTGGCTCACGAGCACCTTGACGATCTTCAACGTGCGTTTGAGCGTGGACGCCGCCCGATCCGGCTGGTCTGCGGCGAGAAGCTCGCCGCTGCGCGTCAGCTCGTGAAGCATGCACTTGAACCACAGCTCGTACACTTGGTGGACGATGATGAACAACGTCTCGTCGTGGGCGCGGGAAAGCGGTCGCTGCAGCGACAGAAGCTCGCCGAGCTTCAGATAGGTTTGGTAGTTCGTAAAGCTTGGATTCGTGCCCATCGATCACATCCGGGGAATCACCTCGTCGGTGAGCAGGAGGAGGGTCTGGTGGCTGAGGATCGATGCTAGCAGGTAGCGAAGCGGAATCTCCTCCTCCAGGCGCTTGAGTTCGTCGACCACCTTGGCTGGCGACCCGTGAATGATGACCTCGTCCACGTAGCGCTCAATGCGCTCCTCCTTCGACGCGCCGTCCTTGGCACCGACATAGGAATCAACCGTCCAGCGAGCGCCCTCGCGCGCCACGGCTTGGGCAGCCGCGTCGGTGGGCGCGATCGCGATAAGCCGTGCCATCGGTGTCGGGCGCTGCCGACCGTCGCATTCGGCGGGTAGCGCGGCCCGGTAGTGCGCGTACTTGCGGCTGATCTCGTCGTGGGTCGAGTGGGGATCCATGAGGATCGCGTAGCCCTGGCTTGCGGCCCAGTCGATGGCGGTAAGCGAACTCGCGCCAATCCACGTCGGCATCGGGTCCTGCAGGGGCTTCGGCAGTACCTCGACGTCGCGGTAGGTGTTGAACCGCCCCTCGTAGGTCAGCCGATCGCTGGACCAAGCCTGCTGCACGATGTCGACGTTTTCCCGGAACCGGGCGTGGGACTCGTCGCGTTCGACACCGAAGACACGCATTTCGGTGGCGTCGAAGCCCCTTCCCGCACCCCAGTTGACCCGCCCGCCGGACAGGTTGTCGAGCAGCGCCACCTCTTCCGCGAGCCTTAAGGGGTGGTAGAACGCCGCCAGGCTGACCCCCGTGCCGATTCGCAGATTGCGGGTGATGTCGGCGGCGTGCATGCCCATGATGTGTACCGAGGGACACACGCTGTAGGTGGAGAAGTGGTGCTCGGCGAGCCAGACCGCATCGTAGCCGCCCTGGTCCATGATCCGGATCCGGTCCAGCGCACGGTCGTATACGGTGGCGAGGGGCACGCGGCGGCCGGGCCAGCTAAAGAACTGTAGGACTGCGAACTGCATCGTCTCAAGAGTGTGTCGGAGACCCATTGGTGCAGGCAAGGGCCGTGAACCATCTCCCCGGAATCCAGTGCGACTTATCAACCGGCGGGAGACGGCTAACGCCCTGTTTGCATTGGTCGCAGCCCGCTCAAGGGTTGTCGAGCGTCGAAAGGGCGCACACGTTCGGCACAACGTCGGGTCGACTTATGCACACGATATCCCCCGCACCTTGCATCTAATTCATGGAAAAGACGCCTCGGAAGTCTTGCACGCAGGGCTGACAGGAGTAGATTCAGTAACGCGGACTTGGATACGGCGCACATCGGAACGGCGTTTCGGCGCGGGGAAGGTGGGTAAACCGGACCGGGATCCGATAGCCCTCCAGCCAGAGGGCGCCGGGGTCTCCAAGGCTTGGGAGGCCCAACGGAGAGGCGGCAACCGGGAAGCGGTGACGAGCAATCGGCAGCGTGGTACCGGACGCCGGAGCAGGTCGGCCTCGAGCCGGCGGGCAACGACGGATCGCCTCTTTGGAACCTCGTAGCGCAGGACGCGACTGCGCCGCGGGGCGACGTAGAAAGGCGTCGTAAAATAACGACTTATAGGTCGGCTGTGCTCCGCCCACCGACGGGTGAGCGAAGAGGCAGCGAACCAGGGCCATCATCGGGGGGAACCCAGATCCTGACCTTGATTCACCGAAGCCCCGTCGCAAGACGGGGCTTCTTTTTGTCCGTAGTCCCGTGGCGTGGTTCAACTGTCGACATGACAACTGCTCAAGTACGCCAGCGAGGCCCTGCCCTACACTGACAAGGCGTGTTCCGCCGGGGCGACCCTCGCACTCGCCCGGACTGACGGACCGAGGCCCATGCTTGCACGAACGCGGGCGAGGACGGGTTTCGCCCTCAAGCAACTTTGCTTATTCGCGAAGATGAACCGCCCCAGAACGGCGCGTGAACGGATTTGTCTGGCCTAGTGCTCGCCGTCGCCGTTGGATTCAGCTTGGTCGTCGTCTTGTCCGGTCAATCCCATCGCGGCCCAGATTTCGGCCTTTAGCTCCGGCGGAAAGTCCTTCACCAGCATGCGTAGCCGATCAAGGCCCTCCGGCCCATCAACCCCCGGCGTGGCTTCGATCAACGGCCGGTCCAACTCGACTGTCGTTTGGACGACGGCCTCGACGCCTTCGAGGAGCAAGGCCGACGCCTGCGACGTCGTGCCGGCGATGAGAAGCACAACTGCCGCGGCGGCAATGGTCTTCATGGGGTGGTCCGGGAGCGTTTGCTTCATGCCGTGGGTGTCCTGTTGGTGGGTGTCTTCTTTGGTGGGTGTCCTTTGGCGCGTGGCGCGGGTGTGTGTCCCTTTGGCGCCCTTTGGCGCGGGTGGGTGTCCCTTTGGCGCGTGTCCCGCATGGTGACGCAGGTCTCGGCATGCAGGTCAAAGCGCCGGGGGCGCGTCGGTGTAGCGAAAGCCCTTCGCTCCCGCCTGCTCTCGCACGGCGTCGAAGATGCGGTGGTCAAGCGACGCTTCGATGCCCTTGTGGTTTTTGGCCCGTGCCGCGACGAAGGCGGTGCGCTTTGCGACCAGCTCGCGGAGTTCGCGACTCAGGCGGGCGCGCTGCTCGGTCTGGGACTTCAGGTAAGCCGCCCGATCGCCGGCGTCCATCGGCCGCATGACCTCTGGTAGCTCGGGCTCTGCGATGTCGGCAAGACTTACTGATCCGTCGGCCACGTCCTTGACCAATTCGCCATCGCCGTAGTGGCTCTTAGCGCCGCTCGTGGTGAGGTTGAAGGCGGCGCGCCGAGCCCGCGAAGCGGCGCTCGCCTCGCGGTTCAGCTTGTCCGCCGCGGCGACCTTCCGGTTGGCCTCGACGAGCACGTCGGGCGTGCCGTAGTAGAGCCGGGTGTCGTCGAGCTCTGCGGACAGCTCCGCGATCCGGCGGTCGTAGGGCGTGTCGATGGCGATCGCGTCGCCCTGCTGGCCGACGGTGAAATAGCGTCCCTGGGCGAGGTCGGCGATCTCCCGCCAGCGGCTTTCGGTTTGAGCATTGTCGCCGCAGAGGATGGCGTTGATGACGATGCCCCGATCGGCGGCGAGTCGGGCGGTTTCCGGATACTGCGGCTCGTTGTCGTAGTCCATGTGGGGCGGTGAATCGCCGACCAGGAATATGACGCGGTAGGCGGACGGGTCTTCGCTCCAGGAGATGGCGTGCACGGCGTCGTAGAGGGCCGCGTTGACGCTCTCCGGCGCGTCGCCGCCGCCGGCCGCGTGGAAGTCGAGCAGGGTCGAATACACGGTGTCGATGTCGGTCGACAGATCGGTGATCCGGGTCACGTAGTCGTCGCCCCGGTCGCGGTATGCGACCAGCCCGATGGCGATTTCCGGTGCCGGGTTCGCCTGGGTCATGGCGTGGGCGATGGCGAAAATCTTCTCCTTCGCCGCAGCGATCAAGCCGCCCATTGAGCCGGTGGTGTCCAGCACGAAGACGACCTCCATGCGTTGCGCCGTGGCGGCGGTGGGCTGCGGCGCGGGTGTCCCCGAGGTTTCGCGAAGCACCGGAAGGAACCAGATCAACGCCCCCGTAAGCACGAACAGCGGCAACCCCAGACGCAGGGCGGTCTTGGTGCGCATCAGACGGCGCCCATCTTGCGCACGGTGGCGATGGCGGTCCGCCGGGCGGACTGGAAGGCGTCTTCGTCGGCGGAGTGCCGGTAGCGGGTGGCCGTTGGAATGCAGACAAACACGCTTTGCACCAGGAAGAAGGTCCATATCGCGAGTCCGGGACTCTGCGTGCGCTCGATGGCCCACGCCGCGCCCGCCGCGCCGAGCACGATCAGACCAAGGTCCAGCAGCGCGGACGGCACCGAGGTCGCGAAGTAGCACGACCGGACCAGCCAGATGGCGCCGATGTGAACAAACACAAAGAGCCCGATAGGGACCTCGGCGAGCCAGGCCAGAGCGGAACCGGAGCAGAACAGCACACCGGCAACGACCCGGCCGACCTTGGCGTCGCTGGTCCACAGCAGGTAGAGGACATAGCTGCCGGCCAACAGCGCGACAACCAATCGCTGGGCCGCCGGGGAAAGACCCAGCACCGCGAACGCCACCGCGCCCGCCACGGCGAACAGCAAGGCGAGCCCCACGCCGGCGGTGAACGTGGCCCGGCTCACGGTGCGCTCCGGCGTTCTTTCTCCGCCAGCAGGGCGATCTCGACATCGCTGTCGGAAACCGCGTCGTAGTCGACCCTCGGAACCGGCGGGTCGCGCCGAACAATCTCGGCCTGCTGGGAGATGTCATTGAGATCCCGGCGTCGCTCGTCGAGGACCGCCGTCAGTTCGGCGATCGTCTCGTCCGCTTCCCGTGCCGAAGAGGTCAGCGACGCGGCGGCCCGGCACTCGGCGAGCTTCTTGCGGACCACGCTCCGGGCCAGATCGTCCTGGTCCGATCCGAGGCAGAGGTCGAGCTCGCGGTCGAATTCCGCGAGTCGGGCGTTCGACGCCGCTAAGTCCCGCTGGCATTGCTGCCGGCGCTCCTTGACGGCTGCGAGACGGCGTTCATCCGCGGCCACGGCGTCGGCCATCTCGCGGATGGCCTGGGCAAGCAGCGCTTCGGGTTCCTCGATGCGATCGAGCACCGCATGCAGGTCGGCCGTGAAGATCCGGGAAATTCGGTTGACTAGGGCCATCGCTCTCTCTTAACGCTCGGTCGGTGCCATGGTCCGTCAGGCCCACATCAGGGATAAGGCACGATTCCGTAAACGATTGGCGGTCCGCTTTACCTGCCGTTTACCTGCTGCGGCGCTGGGCGGATTTGCGGCGGCGTTCGGTTTTGCCCACTTTTTACATATTCGTTGCCGACGCCTGTTACCGTTCGTCCATGGCCAGGCGGAGGCTCTTGATCGTCGAGGACGAGCCGTCCATCAGCACCGGCTTAACGGACGTATTCGTCTACCACGGGTACGACGTCGAGGTGGCGGCGGATGGCGAGTCCGGACTGCGCCTGGCGCTGACCGGCAAGTTCGACCTGGTGCTGCTGGACGTGATGCTGCCCCGCCGCAACGGCTTCGAGGTCTGCGACGCGATTCGAGCCGCGGATCCCGGGCAACCCATCATCATGCTGACGGCGAAGGTCTCCGACGAGGACATCGTGCGGGGTTTGAGGCTCGGGGCCGACGACTACGTCGCCAAGCCGTTCTCGGTGCAGCAACTGGTGCTACGCGTCGCGGCCGTGCTGCGGCGTACGAACCCGCCGTCCGCGTCCATCGCCAACATCGCTCTGGAAGGGATCGACATCGATACCGCCAACCTCGAGGGCCGACGCGGTTCAAGGACGGTTCCGTTCACCCGCCGGGAGATGGACGTCCTGAAGTACCTCGCCGCCAACGCCAACCGCCCCGTCCCCCGGGAGGAGTTGCTTGCCAAGGTCTGGGGCTACGCGCGCGGAATCGACATCGAGACGCGGACCGTGGACATCCACATCGCGAAGCTCCGGCGCAAGGTGGAGGCCGAACCGAAATCACCCGTCAACCTGACGACGGTACGCGGTGCCGGCTACCGGTTGAACATGCCGACATGAGCGCCCCGAAGCCGGGCCGATCACATCGGCAACGCTCTCTGTGGCGTTTGTTCCATCCGAGGCTTTCCCTTGGCCGCTTCAACGAACGCCGATTCCTGTTGGTTCTGATCGGCCTGTTCGCCGCGCTCGCGATTCCGGCGGCGATGCTGACCGCGCACGCGTGGCGCGAGCTCGGTTGGCAGGCGTTCCACCAGCAGCGCCTGCTAGCCGAAGAGTTCACTGCCCGCATCGACGCCGAAATGCAGGCGTTCGTGCTCGACGAGGAAGCGCGCTCGTTCACGGACTACGCGTTCCTGGTCGTGGAAGGCGACCCGGAAACGCCGGTGCTGCGGCGCTCCCCGTTGTCCGAGTTCCCCGTGGAAGAGACGGTGCCGGGACTGAAGGCCTACTTCCAGGTCGATCCGAGCGGCAACCTGACCACGCCGCTTGTTCCCGACGGTCGCGACCAGGCACGGGAATTCGGAGTCGGGGCTCGTGAGCTTGAGCAACGCCTCGGTGCGGATCGGGAGGTCAAGACGCTGATCGCCGACGACCGGGTGGAAGTTGGCGAGCGGCACGCATATCGGGAAACGGCGCAACCGGCACGGAGCGCCGAACCTTCCCCGGAGTTTGCCGACGGCAAGGTCGCACCACGTGTCAAGCGAATCGAGCAAAACGTCGCCGCGGTCAGCAGTGCCCCGGACGAACGTCTCGACGAGCTCGTCGTGACGACGTTTCAAAGCGAGGTCGATCCCTTCGACTTCCGCCGCCTGGACGCCGACAACTTCCTGCTCTACCGAAACGTGTGGCGCGAAAACGGGCGTTTCATCCAAGGCGCGTTGATCGCCCGGGAGGAGTTCGTCGATCAAGGGATCCTCGACGCTTTCCTGCAGACCAGCCTGTCGCGGATCGCCGGTCTGGCCGTCATGCAGGGTGGCGAAGTGCTTTCGGCCGCCGGCGGTTCGTTCGTCGCGGGCTATCCGGCGGCCGACCAGGCGGGCCAGGTTCTGCTCCGGTCCCGGCTTACGGCGCCGCTCGATGGGATCGAGCTGGTCTACCGGCTGACCGCACTGCCTCTGGGCACCGGCAGCGCCGTGGTGCTGTGGACGGCCGGTGCGTTTGCCGCCATCCTGGTAGTCGGCTTCGTCTGGCTCTACCGGCTCGGCGTCGGCCAGATCCGCCTCGGTCGGCAGCAGCAGGACTTCGTCTCGTCGGTCAGCCACGAGTTGAAGTCGCCGCTGACGTCGATCCGAATGTACGCCGAGATCTTGAGGGCCGGATGGGCGGACGAGTCGCAGAAGCGCCTCTACTACGAGACCATCTACGATGAGTCCGAACGCCTCTCCCGGCTGATCGCCAATGTTCTGGAGCTGTCCCGGCTGTCCCACCGCCGCGCTGCCCTCGAATGCATCCCCGTGGCCGTCTCCGAACTGGTAGACAACGCGCGGTCAGGCATCGAGTCGTCGATCGCCGCGGCGGAATTCGAGCTCCTCGTCGACGTCGAGGACGCGACGGTGCAAGCCGAGCAGGACGCCTTTACCCAGGTGCTCATCAACTTGACGGACAACGCGGTGAAATTCGCGCGCGATGCGGCCGTGAAGACCGTCGAGATCACCAGCCGGATCCGCGACGGCGCCGCCGTGATCACTGTCCGCGACTACGGACCCGGTGTCCCCCGCGACCAACTGCGCAAGATCTTCCGGCTGTTCTACCGGTCGGAGAACGAACTCACCCGCGAGACCTTGGGCACCGGCATCGGCCTGGCCCTGGTGCGCGAACTGGTGACCGCCATGGGCGGCGAGGTCGATGTCGTGAACCGCAACCCTGGCGCCGAGTTCCGCATCGTGTTGCCGATCCATTCCCCGGGGAATGCGCCGGGGCAACGCTGATAGACTCGTCCCATGCAAGCTGTGGCCGACTTCCAGGTCGTCGCCGACTACCGCCCCGCGGGCGATCAGCCGACCGCCATCGCCGAACTGGTCGACGGCCTGGAAACCGGCCTGGCACACCAGACGTTGCTGGGTGTCACGGGATCCGGCAAGACCTTCGCCGTCGCCAACGTGATCGAGCAGGTGCAGCGACCGACGCTGGTACTCGCCCCCAACAAGACCTTGGCGGCACAACTCTACGGCGAGTTCCGGGATTTCTTTCCACGCAACGCCGTGGAGTACTTCGTCTCCTACTACGACTACTACCAGCCCGAGGCCTATGTTCCGGCGTCCGATACGTACATCGAGAAGGACGCGTCGGTGAACGCGCACATCGAACAGATGCGCCTGTCCGCCACCAAGGCGCTGCTCGAGCGGCGGGACACGGTCATCGTGGCGTCTGTCTCGGCGATCTACGGTCTCGGCGATCCGCAGTCCTACCTGCGCATGGTGCTTCACCTCGACCGGGGCGACCGGGTCGATCAGCGCTTCATCATCCAGCGGCTCGCCGAGCTGCAATACACGCGCAACGACATGGCGTTCCAGCGCGGCACCTACCGGGTGCGGGGCGACGTCATCGACGTCTTTCCCGCCGAGTCGGAAAAGGAAGCCGTGCGCGTCGAACTGTTCGACGACGAGATCGACAGCATCGCGACCTTCGACCCCCTGACCGGGGAAGTCCTGGCCCGGGTACCCCGCTACACGGTCTTCCCGAAGACCCACTACGTGACCCCCAGGGAACGCATACTCGCGGTGCTCGACGAGATCCGCGAGGAGTTGGCGGAGCGCTTGGACGTGTTGAAGGACGCCAACAAGCTGGTCGAAGCACAGCGCCTCGAGCAGCGCACCCGCTTCGATCTGGAGATGATCAAGGAACTCGGCTACTGCAGCGGCATCGAGAACTACTCCCGCTACCTGTCGGGTCGGCAGCCCGGCCAGCCGCCGCCGACGCTCTTCGACTACCTCCCCAAAGATGCCTTGCTCATCGTGGACGAGTCCCACGTGACGGTCCCGCAGCTCGGCGGCATGTACAAGGGCGACCGGTCGCGCAAGGAAACCCTCGTGGAGTACGGTTTCCGCCTGCCGTCGGCCCTCGACAACCGACCGCTGCGGTTCGACGAATGGGAAGGTCTGGCACCGCAGATGATCTTCGTTTCCGCCACGCCGGGGACGTACGAGGGCGAGCGATCCGGTAGCGTCGTCGAGCAGGTCGTACGACCGACGGGGCTGGTCGACCCGCAAGTCGACGTGCGTCCCGCATCGACTCAAGTGGATGACCTATTCGGCGAGATCGGGTTCACCGTCGACAACGGGGAGCGGGTATTGGTGACCACACTCACCAAGCGCATGGCAGAGGATCTCACCGAATACCTGGACGAGCACGGCGTGCGTGTCCGCTACCTGCACTCGGACATCGACACCGTCGAACGCATGGAGATCGTTCGGGACCTGCGGCTCGGCAAGTTCGACGTGCTGGTCGGGATCAACCTACTGCGTGAAGGTCTCGACATGCCCGAGGTATCCCTGGTGGCGATTCTCGACGCCGACAAGGAGGGTTTCCTGCGCGCCGAGCGGTCGTTGATCCAGACCATTGGCCGCGCAGCCCGCAACCTGAACGGTCGCGCCATCCTCTACGCCGACGAAATGACCGGGTCGATGAAGAAGGCCATCGACGAGACCAACCGGCGCCGGGACAAGCAGATCGCCTTCAACAAGGAGCACGGCATCACGCCGCGCACGGTCGAGAAAGCCGTGGCCGACGTCATGGAAGGTGCTCGAGCGGCCCCGGGTGCCGCGCGCGGCCGGGGCCGGCGCGACGCCAAGGACCGCGCCGGACCGCAACGGGCCACGCGCGCGGTGGATACGGATCCCACGGCGCTCGGCAAGCTGCTCGACGACCTCGAGGCGAAGATGTACGACCACGCCAAGAACCTCGAATTCGAGGAAGCCGCCGCCGTGCGGGACGAACTCCACGACCTGCGGGCAACGTACCTCGTGAACTGATCGGCTATGCTTCGCAGGTCTTCGCGGGCCGCAGCATGGGTATGCCACGGGTGCAGATCACGCCGTTGCCGAACGACTTCGCCGCCGAGGTGACCGGTCTCGATGCGAGCCGGGTCGATGACGCTACGTTCGACGCCCTTTATTCGGCCTGGCTCCACCACCCGATCTTGCGTCTGAGGGGACAGCGCCTCGACGACGCTCGGCTGCAGGCCTTCAGCAAACGATTCGGACCGCTGGAATATGCGCCCATGGGGCGGATCTCCGACGCCGAGCGGGACGAACTCCCCAATCCCTTCGTCACGACCATCTCGAACATCCTCGAGAACGGTCGCCCCATCGGTGGCCTCGGCAACTCGGAAGCCGCCTGGCACACCGACATGTCGTATATCGAGGATCCGCCTACGGCGAGCATCCTGTATGCGGTGGAGACTCCGGAGGAGGGCGGTGATACGCACTTCTGCAACATGGTCGCGGCCTTTGACGCTCTGCCGTCGGGCCTGCGAGACCGAGCTCGCACGATCCGCCTAAAGCACGACGCGGCCCACGACAGCGTCGGCCGGTTGCGGCGCGGACACCGTCACGCATCCAGCCCCCTAGAGGCGCCGGGGGCGGTACATCCCATGGTTCGACGGCATCCCGAAAACGGCACCGAAGCCTTATTTCTAGGGCGCCGCCAGGACGCCTACGTGGAGGGTCTGCCGCTCGCGGAGAGTGAAGCCCTGTTGGACGATGTCTGGCGCTACGTCGCGCTTCCCGATGCGGTCTGGACGCAACGGTGGCGGGTCGGCGACCTGCTCATCTGGGACAACCGTAGCGTCATGCACCGTCGTGCCGCCTTCGATCCGGGTGCCCGTCGTCTGATGCGACGCACACAGGTTCGCTCGGCAACGAGCCCGTAGCGCCGCAAAGCCGGGACGGCGCTTCCCATTCGCTGTCCGGTGTTCCCGATGCATCGACGTTCTGGTCTACAATCGGCCTCGCTAACGACTAGGCCGTTGGCGCGGAGAACGCGTGAAGCGTTCTCCCAACGCGTTGCGCAAGCGACGCACAGCAGGCGCGTAGCTCAGTTGGTTAGAGCGCTACCTTGACATGGTAGAGGTCGTTGGTTCGACTCCAATCGCGCCTACCAAATCCCCGCCAGCCCGACCGATCGGTCGGGCCTTCGGCACCGTGAAGTGAGCGGCACGTTAATGGACAGCGCCAGCATTCGTCTTGGTTGGTAGCCCAAACGGCAACAGGCGACGGTACGCGACGATGCATCCAACCGAACAGGCGTGTAACGGCGGACCATCGGGTGCGCTCGCCGCCGCCTTCGAGGCGCATCATCGGCGGGTATTCCGCGCGGCCTTCCGCGTTACCGGCAGCGTCGACGATGCGGAAGACATCCTGCAGACGGTGTTCCTGAACATGATGAAGCGTGAGACGGCCGCAGGCCTCGACTTGGGGAACGATCCCAAGAGCTACTTGTGCCGTGCGGCGGTCAACGCCGCGTTGGACGTCTTGCGCGCCAAAAAGCGCAAGACGGCCATCGAGGGGGTGGCCGAAGACCGCGAGGAAACGGCGGGCGCCGATGTCGAGGTGGCGCGTCGGGAGCTACGTCGCCAACTCCGGCATGCATTGGCGCAGTTATCTCCCCGGGCGGCGTCGATCGTCGCGCTCCGGTTTTTCGAGGGCTATGGCAACGCGGAGATCGCCACCATGCTCGGAACCTCCCCGTCGTCGATTGCCGTCACGCTGCACCGGGCTCGGCAACGATTGAAAGCCGAACTCCACGAGGTGGGACCATGAACGAGATGGACCAAACGACGCAGTCCAAGGCGGTCATCGACGACGCGGGCCGGGACCAACTGCTTGATCACGCGCTCGCCGCCGTTCGGGACGAAGAGCCGCCCGTTGGAAGCGAACAGACAGCGGCGGGGCGCGTCGGACGATATTTGGGTCTCAAGGCGGGCCCCGCTGCGAATTTCACCGACTACGAGGCCCTGATCCCGGACTACTTGGCGGGAAGGCTCAACGACGCCCAAAGACTGCTGTTCGAAGACGAGGTCCGCACGTCGGTCCCGCTGCGGCGGGCCTTGGCATCCGCCCAAGCCGAGGGCGGCCGCGACCGCGACGCTGCCGTTGTCCAGCGGGCAGAAGTTCCGCGCGGCAAACGGACTCCCAGCCGAGCGCATCGACAGTGGATGTATGCCCTCGCGGCAGCCATCGCCTTGGCGGTCGTCGCCGTGTTGATCCTGCCCATCGTGGACGAACCCGCCGTGCGGCTGGCGCGGGTCGAAAGCGTCGAGGGAATGTCGTTGCGGCAAGTCGGCGGCAAATGGGTGCCGTTGGTCCAGGATGATTGGGTCGACGACGGCCAACGGTTGGCCACCAAGCACAAGGGCACTGCGCTACTTGAGCTCGAGGACGGCTCGCGAGTGGAGGTGGCACCCCGTTCGCTGCTGATGTTGACGCGCGGACGAATCGGAAACCGGCTGCGTGTCGACCACGGCGACGTCATCGTCCAGGTCGCGCCGCAGGGCGACGGGACGTTCGATATCGCGACGGACGATCTCGTCGTCGAGGTCGTGGGAACGACGCTCGGGGTCAGCCACGGCACCAAGGGTTCCCGCGTGGCCGTCATCGAGGGCGAAGTCGAAGTAAGCCACGGCGGGAAGACAACCAGTCTTCAGGCAGGCGAGCAATACGGTACGCGCAATACCACCGCCACGGCGCTGGAGGAAACCGTTGGTTGGAGTCGCGAGGCCGAACGCTACGTCGAAATACTAGAGGCCTATGCGGATCTTCAGCGCGACATCGAGGCCGCGTTGACGGCGGACGCTCGGCACTCCACGCGCTTGTTGGACTTGGTGCCGGCACAGACGACGGTCTATGTTGCCGTGCCCAACGCACCCGCCACGATTGCCGAGGCCTACGACGCGGTGGAGGCGTTCCATGACCGGTTGCCGGCTAACCGGTTTCCACCACACGAGTCGTCTGCAATGATCAAGGAGATGGTTGGCTGGCTCGGCGAAGTGGGGGATCACCTTGGCCCGGAGACGGTCCTGGCACTCTATTGGGACGACTCGGACAGCCCGGTTCTCTTGCTGCTCGCCGAGGCTCGGGAGGGACTGCGGGATGTGATCGAGGACAAACTGCGCGAAGTCGCGCAGTCGGTCGGCAGCCAAGACATCGGGGTCGACCTCGTCGACGGGCCGGACAAGGCGCAACAGGGGCGGCTCACCATCTGGCTGACGGGCGGGCTTTTCGCCGCGTCCGCATCGCCCGAGACGTTCGTCGAGCTCCAGGCGACGCTGGAGGGCGCACCGAATCGTTTCCGCGACGGCGAGCTTTACGCACGCCTTGCCGAGGTGTACGAACGTGGCGCGGAGTACGTGGCCGGCGCCGACTTGGCGAGGCTTGGACTTGATGAATTTGCGAATCCCCTGCTCGACTTCAGGGGAGCGCAAACGGCGGTCGCGGAACATCGCCTCGACGACCAGCTGGCTTCGGCGGCATTGGAAGTACGCTTCGACCACGACAATCCCGACCGTATCCCACTTCTCGACCAGCCGGGACCGATGGCAGCGCTGCAGTTCTTCTCACCCGACGCGACCCTCGCTGGCGCCGTCGTCCTGCCCGACTCGGAGAAGCTGAAAGCTGTCCTGGATGCCTCGCTCGCCGGTTTGCGCCCCTCCGACGCGGAACTGCCGGCTGCATCGGAACTCGTCGAAGGACTCTTCGATATGATCGGTGGCGAGATCGCCATCGCCTTGGACGGGCCGCTGCTGCCCCAGCCGTCGTGGAAGGCGGTCGTGGAGGTCTACGATCAGGCCGGAGTGCAGACCTTGTTCGAGACGTCGGCTGGTCTTTTGCAATTGGTGTTGGGCGACGGTGATTTGGGCGTGGAGGTGGTGGAAGGGTCCACGCCCGCCGACACCGTCTATCGGCTCTACGCCGGCGACATGGGTGCGCACTATGCCTTCATGGACGGCTTCTTGGTGATGGCGGGCAATCGAGCGGTGCTTGACCGCGCCCGACGGACCTATGAATCGGGGGTAACGCTGCTCGACGCCGGCAAGTTCCAGAAGTTGCTGCCGCTCGACAGCTACCTGGACTTCTCCGCCGTTACCTATGCGCGGCTGGACGATTCGCTCCTGTTGCCGTTGCTTACCGCCGCGACGCGCGGGTGGGACGGCCCCCGGGGACAACTTCTGGACGAACTGCGAAGGATTCTCGCGGGCGCGGCGATGTTCGGCGTGTACAACGAGCCGGACCGTATTCGGCTGGTACTCAACGGGTCCGACATCTCGCCGTTCTACGGCTTGCCGCTGCTCCCGGTGCTTGGCGTGGGCGTTTCGGACTCAGGAATTCAATGGCGTGTCGACATGTCCGTCGACTCGGATAGCGAGCCGGGGGACGGCACTTGACGAACGATGCCGATGCTTCGTTGCCCGAAACGCAGACGAAGCGAGGTGGTCCCGGGAGCGTACGCGCCACGCGGGAGGTGTGGGCGGAATTCACCGGCTTGAGCGTTCGCCTGGGCGGTCGTGTGGTCTTGAACGACTTGAATGCGACGCTGCAGGGACGCTGCATCGGACTGCTCGGGCCGAACGGCGCGGGCAAGACCACGCTGTTGAATACGCTCTTGGGGTTTTTCAAGCCGTCGAACGGCCAAGCCCGTATCTTCGGTCGAGACGTCGTCCGGGACGCTGCGGGCGTGCGACAGTTGATTGGCTACATGCCCGAGCGCGACAGCTTCGTCGGCGGCATGACCGGGGTGCGTTTCGTGCGCATGATGGCGGAACTGTCGGGCCTGCCGCGCGATGATGCCCTCGACCGTGCCCACGAGGCGTTCTTCCATGTCGGCTTGGGCGAAGCGCGCTACCGCAAGGTCGAAACCTATTCGCAAGGCATGAAGCAACTGGCCAAACTCGCCCAGGCGATCGCCCACGGTCCCCGGCTGCTGTTTCTCGACGAACCGACGAATGGCTTGGATCCACCGGCGCGCAGCCGGATGCTGCAACTCGTCCGGGGCATCCGCGACACCGGCGAGACGCGCCTGATCGTGTCGTCGCACCTGCTGCGTGACGTCGAAGAGTGCTGCGACGAGGTGCTCATCCTCAAGGATGGCCGCATAGCGTCCGTCTGCGACTTGGAAAGCGAACGACGATCCAATCGCAAGTTCTTGTTTCTTCAAGTCAAGGGCGACCTGGAGCGGTTCGTCGAGGGCTTGGTCGCCTTGGGTTGCGAGGTCGGCATGCCCAACCGCCGCCGGCTGCGGGCGGTGTTGCCCGGGCATGTTGAGATCGCCGACCTCTACGCGCTGGCTGCCGAGCTGTCGGTCCAGATCCGGCAACTCGATCACAAGCGGGACTCCTTGGAGGACATCTTTCTGCGCGCCATGGACGAACCCGCCACGCTGCAGGCAACCCCGTCGTGAGCCTTCGGGAGCACGGGTTCAGAACCTACGCCGGTCCGTGGACGCGGCGGATCACGCGCCCGCTGATCGTCACCCGTTACACCCTGTCCACGGTGTTTTCGTCCCGACTGTTCACGATCTTCTACGTGGCCTGCTTCCTGCCCCCGTGCCTGTTCCTGATCACGATCTACCTGCGCTACAAGGTCGACTTCCTGTCCGGTTTTGTGGGATTCCGAGATCCTGACGCCCTCATCGGGGCTGGCCTCTTGGACGATTGGCTCTACTACGGAATCGTGGAGCCCTCGGTGTGGGTCGCGTTTCTGATCGTGCTGGTTCGCGGGCCAGCGCTGCTTGCGCCGGATCTCAAGGACAACGCGATGCCGCTCTACCTGTCCCGCCCCCTGACCAAGCCCCAGTATCTGCTTGGCAAACTGTTGGTCCTGCTTTGGCTAACCGGCGCGGTCACCTGGATTCCCGGTTTGCTGCTGGTGTTCGTCAACGCCTACTACGCCGAGGACGGCTGGTTGCTGAACAACCTGTCCGTCCCGCTCGGACTCGTCGCGACTTGCCTCGTGTGGAGTGGGTGCCTATCGATCATTGCGCTGGCTTTGTCTGCCTGCGTGCGCTGGCGTCCGGCGGCGACGTTGGGTTTTCTCGGACTGTTCGTCATCGGATCGGCGATCGGCAACCTCTTTCGAGCCACCAGCGGTGACTGGTACGGCAGCCTGATAATTCCGTGGGATGCCATCGAGGTCGTGGGGCGGAATCTCTTCGGCGCCAAGGCGTCCGACTTGATGCCCTTGCCCTGGGCTTGGGGCACGCTCGCCGCGGCCACGGCGTTGGCCCTCTGGGTGCTGCTACGCCGCATTCGCGCCTTCGAGATCGTGCGGTGAACGAGGGTATCGTTTTCGAAGACGTGTCGCGATTCTACGGCGACGTGCTGGGGGTCAATCGGGTCGATCTCGACCTCGAGCCCGGCATCATCGGCTTGGTCGGACCCAACGGCGCCGGCAAGTCCACGCTCATGAATCTCGTCACCGGCCTGGCGAGCCCAAGCCGCGGTCGCGTCGTGGTGCGCGGTGTGGTGCCCAATGACGCCGAGGCGTTCTATCGACGCATCGGCTACTGCACGCAATACGATGCCTTCCCCGTCGGGATGACCGGCCGCCGGTTGCTGATCAGCCTGCTCCGCGTCCACGGCTTCGCCAGGGACCGTGCCAACGAGTTGGCGAACGCGGCCCTCGACAGGGTGGGCATGACGGCAGCGGCCGATCGCCCGGTCGACGCCTACAGCAAGGGGATGCGACAGCGGATCAAGCTGGCGCAAGCGATCTGCCACGAGCCGGAGGTCCTGGTTCTGGACGAGCCCTTGAACGGCCTCGATCCCCAGGCGAGGGCCGAAGTCACGGAGATCTTCCGGGAGTTTGGTGCGGTCGGCGCGCACGTTCTGATCTCCAGCCACATCCTGCACGAGGTCGATGCGATCTCGGATCGCGTCGTGTTCCTCGACAACGGCTACGTAATCGCGGAGGGAGACGCGCCCGGAATCAAGGGCGAGCTCAAGCAGTATCCCATGCAGATCTACGTCCGGTCTGAACATGCGCCGAGCATCGCCTCGCGCCTTTTCGAACTCGGCCACGTAACGGAGGTGCGGCTGCACGACGACGGTGCCGGTCTCTTCGCCCGCACGCCCGATGCGGACCGCTTCTTTCTCGCTTTCAATCGGCTTGCGCTCGCCGGGGCTTGGCATGTCGACGCGATCGGGACAGCGGACGAGACCGTGGAGGCCATCTACAACTACCTCGTGGTCGATGGTGCGGCCGGAGTGTCCTCGTGACGGCTGACACGTGGACGGATGGCGCCGGGCGTGGCGTCTGGAAACAGCGTGCCAAGCAGGCGCGCGCCGTCGTGGACGTGGAACTTCGCAAGATGCTCGGCGGCAAACGGGCTTTGGCGGTGTGTCTGCTTGCCGCGCTGCCGGTGTTCGTGGTCTTTCTGCTCGCTGTCAACGTCCACGCACTGACGTTGATGGATGCGCGGGAAACGTTTGGCACCATCTACTCGGTTGTCGTCTTGGGCGCCACCGTGTTCTTCGGGTGTGCGCTCGTCTTCACCCACCTGTTTCGCGGCGAGGTCCTCCGCCGCAGCCTCCACTTCTACCTGCTCGCGCCTCTGCGCCGCGAGGTGCTGACGCTGGCCAAGTACGCCGCCGGGTTGCTCGCGGTTTGCACTTTGTTCGGTGGCGTCACGATCCTCGTGCACCCGATGTTCATCGTCACCGCGACTCAAGGTGACTGGGTCGTCCTAGAGATGTTCCGCTACCTGGGCATCACCCTGCTCGGCTGCACGGCGTACGGCGCGGTGTTCCTGCTGTTCGGCACCCTGTTCCGCAACCCGATCCTGCCGGTCGCCGTGCTGCTCGGCTGGGAGATGCTGAACTTCCTGCTCCCCGCGGGGATCAGGATGGCGAGCGTCAGCTACCACTTGAAGTCGCTCTTGCCCGTGCCCGGTCCCGTGGAGCAGGCCATGGGTGTTCCGGCCGAGTTGCCGTCCCCCGGGGTGGCGATCATGTCCCTGCTGATCCTGTCGGCAGTGGCTGTCGTGCTGGCCTGTCTTCGCGTGCGCCGAATGGAGATTCGCTACACCGAGGATTGAAGCTACAGCTCGAGGCGCAGATCCATCACGAGCGTTTGGTTTCGGTGGTCGACGGTGGTCTCGTTGATCGGCACCATGATTTCCCGGCGGCTTCCGTCCGCCCGATAGCGAACGATGGTGACATCGCCCACGTCCGTCTCGATCGCCCCCATGCGCGTGTACCGGTAGCTCAGATCGAGATGGACGGTGTCGCGCAGCGCGACGCCAATCCCGGCCGTCAGGGTCCAAACAAACCTACGCCCCTTACCGCTAGGGACACCCGTGAAGGGAATCTCCCCCTCGGGACCTCGGCGCAGATAGCCTGCCGGATCGTCCGGATCGGGAAACCGCTGAGAATAGCCGCTCAACCGGTAGCCGCCGACCCCTGCGCCGGCACCGAGATAGGGTCTTGCGGCCTGGCCCCAGCCGAGCTGCCAGCCCCGAAAATCGTAGAATGCGGCTAGGGCGAGCTGCCACGCATCCAGCGTTGCCTCGGATGGCTGATGCTCTCCTGCATTCCGATAGTTCGTGTTGCCCCGCCAGTCGAAAGCGCGGGGCAAGCCGACTTCCACCTGAGTGCGCAGCCCGGATCGCAACCGGATACCCGCCGCAAGGCGAAACTGAACACCGGTGTCGAACGCCCCGGCATCGTACAAGCCCTCGCTGCCGTAGAGTGCGGCCTCTCCGCTATCGTCGCCATCGACGTAACGGGCACGTTCAGACCGCACGACGGCAAGCCCCATGCTGAGATACCCCACCCTCGTCGCGGCTTTCGGCGCGGACCCATGATGCCCCTCCGACGCCGTCGCGTGTTGCCCATTGACTACCACGCTCGCTACGACCGCCAGAAATAGGGCGGAAGGGAAGGGACCTGAACGCCTCACTCGACCTTCAGTGAGACAGATTTGCTGATCCATTCCGCCAGCGAGGGAATGGCCACCGCGTACCGGTTGCCGGCCGCGAACGAAGAGGAATCCGGGACGATTGACAACACGCCCCGTTCGATCGGCATACGCGCGAACTCCGTCGGGGCGACGGCGAGATCCGGGTCTTCTAGCAGGCCCGCCCTCTCAAGCTCGCGGCGGCACAGTTTGATGAGGCCCGAATGCGTCGTCGGCCCTTCTTGCGCCTTGGCGACGATTGCCGCCGTCACCGAAGGCTCGGAACCCAACACCGCCCCGGACAGTCTGCCCGCATAGTACTCGTACCTTCGATGATCCGACTCCTCCCTCACGCGCTTCCAGTCGACACCGGAAAGCGATCCGTTCGTCCTGACGAGTTCGCCGGACAGTGCCTTCTGTGCACTGAAGAGATGCTGCGGCCAACCGTGGGAGTACTCTGCGACCGCTGCGCTAGCCGCCTCCTTCGCTTCGTCGTCACCGCCTGCCCCGAATTCGTCGAGCAGCATCTTGACCGAACCGGCGCACTCGCACTTGTCCATCGCTCCCATATTGACCACCGCATCTTGCGAGAGCCGCGAAATACCGGCCTCGCGGAGTCGGTCCTGCGTGTGAGACAACCCTACGAACAGGCAAACCGAGGGTATTCCCAATCCGGTGGTGTTCAGTCTTCGCAGGCCGTCCTCCGCCGAGGGGGCGATTACCTGGGCCTCGTCCATGTACAACACCACAGCGCCATACTGTGGCTTCCTTGCCGCGGTTCGCGTCGCGAACCCGACGATCCCGTTGTCGCCGGGTGGACCAATCTCCCGTCCGACCCGCCCAACGAGTGCAGCATCACTGACGAAGTCGTCTGGCCCTAAGTCAATGAACAACGCGACGTCTGACCGAATGTCCATGAGACGATTCAGCAACGAGGTCTTTCCGCAGCCCGGCGCCCCTTGGTAGACGCGGAACACGCTAGCGCCCCGCTTGGCGTTCCTCAGCGCTTCGTCGAAACGGCGAATCTCATCGTCCCTCCCCGCGAAGAACGGGGCCAGGTCCCGATCCTCCATCGTCGAGAAGTCGAGGGCCGCTTGCTTGTCGAAACCGGTCATTTCCCAATTGTAGCGCCGCCCTCGCGCCCCAAGATCCGCACCCGTTGATTCCAATGGCCCCGCACGGGTGACGCTTGCCGTCGCCCGGACCCGCGGTGCGCGGGCGACCGGGAAACGCGCAAGCGTATGGGCAGAGCCTGCGTCGTGTCGGATTGGCCCCTGTCGGCTATGCGCCGAGCAGCGTCTGCGCCCGGAGCACGACGTCGTCGTCCTGATCGTCGCTGCCGTTCGCGTACATCAGGCTCGCGGCGAGGAGGGCATCGCGCCACGGCAGGCGTAGCCATCGATAGTTCTCAAGCATCGCCTCAGTGAACTTGATGTCGTGCGTACCCCGGTTCTTGAGCGTGGCGTACCACCGCGCGCGGGCACCGAGCACCGCAGCATCCCCGCCCGCCTCGAGCCATCCGAGAGCTTGGCGGACCGCGTTGACGCGACTCCGGCCAAGGGTTTGGAAGATCTCGTCCACGTCAGCCGCGGGCGCCGGATCGATGGCATCGATTCGTCGGTCCCGCGTCCGCGGGTCGCGTTCCACCATCGACCGGAAGCGCACCATGAACGCCACGGCCTGCAGAAGCTGCAGTCGTTTCGCGCGATCGTCATCGGCCGCCAGGTAGCAATAGTGCATGGCGTTCGCGGTCGTACTGGCGTGCAGGGCAACGATATTGTTGCGACGCAGGATGAGTTCTGCGGCGAACATCATCACGGCCTCCCACACGGTGTGCGCACTGACTTGGTCGGCGAGCAGTTGGGACGCCGCGCCGGCAGCCTGTTCGCTGGTGCCCGTGCGCAGTTCCTGCAGCAGCGTCCGCGCCGCGGAGATACTGTCGGTCCCGTCCTGCCATTCCGGCGGCAGCTTGGCCGCCAACGCTTGGTTCGCCTGCCAATCGCGATCCGCCGAATGCACGCCCCGCGCCGGGTTTGCATCGCCCTCCGTGTTCTGAACAGCGAGGGCAAGCGACCGCGCAAGGGGCGCGGCCACGGGTTCGCCCAACGTCGAGACCAGCCGATGGGCGTTGGCGGCGGCGATGGGTTTGTGCCCGATGGCGCGGAAGTCCCGGGAGGCGTGCAGCATCAGCGTCTGCAACGCCGCGCGGGTCTGCCCTGCAGCAACCATGGCGGCGGTGGCCACGTCCGCTCGTTCGGGGTCCCAAACGACCAATGCATCGACGAGTGCCCCGGGTTCCGACATGCCAATCGAACGCGGTCCTTCAGGCAGCGGCCGAAGTGACCAGGGTTCGATGCGATCCTGTTGTGCCGATGCCGCCTTGAAGTAGTCCGCAGTCCACAAGAGCGGCAACCACGCACGTTCTTTGGACATGGCGACCATCGACTGTTCGACGGACCTCAGCATCATGACGGCGTGGTACTTGAACCCCACGTTCGGATAGGGGCTCACCTCCCGGCAGGTGGCAACCGCCAGCGCACCTAGGAGTTGCTGCGGCTTCAGACCGGCCCGAATGCGCATCGCCAGCGCGTCGAGAACGGACTCCCTGGGGGTGTCGACGAGTAGGCTCACGAGTTCGCTGTTGCCGGCAAGGGCAACCCCCGGTTTCGCCCAAAGCGCCCACGGTGCCAGCGCGGACGCCGCCAATACCCGCCGTCGGGTGATCAACCGAGAGTCTCCGGATCGACGGAAACGACCATGGCCCAATACTGCGCGTATCGAAACTCATCCGCCAATCCAAGTGCCGCCCTCGTGGAAGCAGTGTCCGTGGGCGAGACGTTGCCCTAAGCTAGTGCCATCCCGGCAGCCTTGGTGTACCAAATGGCAGATTTCGACCCCCGCGAGGCGATGGGCCCTTCCGAAGAACGCACGTGGTCGATTCTCACCCACGCCGCGGCGTTTGCCGGCGTGCTCGTGCCATTTGGCATGATCCTCGGTCCGTTCCTCGTCTGGATCATCAAAAAGCCCGAGTCGGCGTTGGTGGACCGACACGGCAGGGCGGCGCTTAACTTCCAGATCAGCATGCTGATCTACTTCATCGTGTCAGTGATCCTCGTGTTCGTGGTCATCGGTCTGCTACTCCTGATCATGCTAGGGGTTTTCTGGTTCGTGATGGTCCTCGTCGCGACGATTCGAACTGCCGATGGCCGAGACCCGGGTTACGTGCTCAGCATCGAGTTCCTGAAGTAGCCCCGACACCGCCGAAGTCAAATCGACTCGCGGTCGGCGGCTCCCTGCTAACCGGTCGGGTCCGTTCCGAACGGGATCACCCGGACCGCGGTCAAGGTGACGCCCGCGCCGCCGCCCGCGCCACCGCGCCACCATTGTCCCGGCCCAGCGACCCCGGCCAATCGCCGCTCCCCGACCCCGATTGCATGGCCTTGGGGGTGGTATCCAAAGACCATGACCGTCCCAAAGTCCCGCAGATCGGCATGGGCCACCCGAGTTGCGCTGCCGGCCGGTGCGCCCGATCCAACATAGCCCCATTCAAAGGCCGGGTCGCGTTGGTTCGTACGACTGCGGGTCGGGCGGCACATCGCCGTTTTGGCGACATGAGAAACCGCCCACCGGCGACACGGAAACCGACGCCCGCCGGATCGATGGCGCCACCGTCGACGGGGTTATCCACGCTTTGTCCACGGTGCCGGTCCCCGACGAAACAAGAGGCGCGGTGGACCAAGGGTGGGTAACCCCGCCCGGCGACCTCGCCGACGGGATTCCGCGCCCGCGACGCCGCCTGCCCGGTACCCCCGATCCGAACATCGCCCCATTCAAAGGCCGGGTCGTGTTGGTTCGTACGACTGCGGGTCCGGCGGCACATCGCCGTTTTTGGCGACATGAGAAACCGCCCACCGGCGACACGGAATCCGACGCCCGCCGGATCGATGGTGCCACCGTCGACGGGGTTATCCACGCTTTGTCCACGGTGCCGGTCCCCGACGAAACAAGAAACGCGGTGGACCAAGGGTGGGTAACCCCGCCCGGCGACCTCGCCGACGGGATTCCGCGCCCGCGACGCCGCCCGACCGGTGCCCCCGATCCGAACATCGCCCCATTCAAAGGCCGGGTCGTTGGTTCGTACGACCCCGGGTCTCGACGGCGCATGGCCGTTTCGATGGCGATGCCCGTTCGGCTTGTCCACC
>JAPPGK010000091.1 GCA_028821405.1 Gammaproteobacteria bacterium
AAAGGGGACATCTTAGAATTGGACAAAGGGGACATTACTGCTTTGGGCTAACACGTCGATTTGACCCTTGTCAAAGCAATTCAGAGATGTCCCCTTCTCTCCAATTCAGAGATGTCCCCTTGCGGGAACTGGGGTTCTCCGGCGCTTCGGACGCTGTCGCGGTGCCGCCCCTCGCAGCCCATCGCGATATCCGACCCCACGATCAAGCCCTGATTTGCGGGCTGTCGTTTCGTCGCGTCCCGAAGAGGCCGGCCGATGAGCCTAACGTCGCGTTGTGCGCCCCCCACTTCAGTATGCTCAAGATCAAAGCCGTTGAGAGATCATTTAACGTAATATCAATGGCTTATTGAAACTGGTGCCGCCACGAGGAGTCGAACCCCGGACCTTCTCATTACAAGTGAGCTGCTCTACCGGCTGAGCTATGGCGGCGCAATGAACCGCTACGCGATGAGGGCAAATCCGGCGGCGATGTTAGGGAAACAGGAACTTGGCGGCAAGGTGACCATCCGGTCACTGCGTTCGCTACGGCGTTTCTTCCACGCATGGCTCGTAGTCGAGATCGGCCAGCGCCGCCGGGGACACCTGACGAAGACGTAGCCTATGGGCCGAACCGCCGCTGGTGCGCATCTGCACCGCAAAACCAAGTTCGGCTACGCGGTCGCGCCGCGCCACGGCCAGGTCGTGGTTGTGGAAAAAACCGACCGACACAGCGTTCTGGTAGGGGCCTTCCTCCCAAATGACCCTGGCATCCTTGATCATCTGCGCCTCGAGTTCGCTCAGTATCGAATCCGCCGCCGCCGGGGAATCCGCAGGCGCCACGTAGACGAAATAGCCCGGGCGGCCGGCACCGGTCTCTTCAAGCGCTTCGACCTGCGCGCCCGCGGAACGGAATCGCGTCTGTTCCGACTCCATCGCATCGCGGCTTGGGAACGGTCCCACGACCACGCAGTCCAGTACTGCCGGCGACACCGCGACCGACGTCGGGGCCGCCTCGGCACCATCTGATTCCCGCACTACCGGGGGGGTGTCCGGCGGGGGAGGCGCAGCCGGTTCGGTACCTTCCGTCTCCGGTTTCGGACCTACGAGTGTCGCATTGCCAGGATCGACGACGAGATCCGATTCGACGCCTTCCAAGATCGGCGGCAGTGGTCGGGGGGCGAGGTCCACCCGCTCTGCCGGCGGCGGCATCAGGACTCCCATTGCCACGAGCTTGTCTTTGAGCGGCCAAGCCGCCCATACGGCGATGTTGGCGATCACGAGGAGCACCAAGGTCCACTTTAGCAGCGAGTGGGGTGCCCGGCCCTTGTTGGCCTCGCCGGCCGTCATGGCAACGCAATCCCCAGACCGTCCAGGACCAGGTGTGGTTCGCGTCGAACAGGCACCGTAAGCCGACCGGACAGCAAGTCGGCATCGCCACCGGTGAGAAACACCTGCGCATCGTAGCCATGGCGATCTGCGAATCCCCTAACGGCGGCGTCCACGAATGCCGCCAGCATCAACAACGTTCCCCCGGACACCGCCGAGCGCGTGTCGCCGCCCGGTGCCGTGCTCGGGTCGAGGGAGCCGTTTGGACGTACTTCGGCCGTTTCCCGGGCCAAGGAGTTCCGCAGCAGGCGCAACCCGGGTGCGATGAAGCCGCCCTCGTGACCGCCGTTAGCGTCGACGAAGTCGACGGTGGCCGCGGTACCGACGCTGACGACGATGACCGGGCCGGAGCAGGCTTGCCACGCGGCGACCGCCGCCAGCCACCGATCTACGCCGAGGCGGGCTGGGTCCTTGTAGCCGCAGCGCACACCCGCGAGTTTCCCGGCGGTTTCCGCGAACTCCGCCTCGATCCCGTATCGGTCGGCGATCGCGTGCGCCAAGTCGCCGCGGTTGCGCAGCACCGTCGCCACCCGGACCCGGGTCGGATCGACGTCGAGGGTCGGCAGGTGCGGCGATGGCAAGGCACCCATCGATTCCCCGCAACGCCACTTGGTCCGGGTATTGCCCATGTCGATGTCGAGCGAGGTCATTTCAGGCGCGCCTCATCAACACCGACCGGCGGTGGCAGGCGAGTGTCGCGCCGGAAGACGTTGCCGACCGGTCGCGGCCCGCAAGCTGACATCGCCCCCGGTGAACGCACGGATGCCTTCGGCTGTTTCAATACGCAGCGCGCCGTCGTTTTCGACGTCGAGGACCTTGCCGGCGAACGAATCCTGCGCCGGCTTGCCGGCTGCGCCGGTGCCGACATCGGCTGGCGTCACCACCACATACGTGCCGCGGTAGCGGTGCGCGTCGTTCCACTCGTCCCGAAACGGTTCGAATCCGGCCGCGTCGAATCGTCGGCAGGCGGCATGAAGATGATCGAGAATCCGCGCCAGAAGCTCGTTGCGCGAGGGCCGCCCAATCTGTTCGGCGACATCGGCGATGGACTGATCGATGCGTTCGGCGAGGCGTTCGGCGCCACCCACGTTGACACCGACGCCGACAACGACTTCCACCGGTGGCACGGCTCGAACGAGCTCGATCAGGACTCCCGCGAGCTTGCGACCGTCGAGGAGCACGTCGTTCGGCCACTTCAGGTCGATGCGTTGAAGACCGTGATCGATCAGCGCTCGGCGCACCGCCACCCCGACCACAAGACTCAACGCGCCGATGTCCGCCACCGGTCGCTCGACGGCCATGCCGATGGAGACGGCCAGGTTGCGTCCGAAGGGGCTCTGCCAGGACCGCCCCCGACGCCCGCGACCGGCGGTCTGGACTTCTGCGGCAAGCACGCACCCCGAAATCCTGCCATCCGCGGCCCGGGCAAGCAGCGCCGTGTTGGTGCTGTCGACATGGGCACGGACTTCGAAGTCGCGCAGCCATGCCGCGGTTGCCGGGGCAAGCCCGCCACGAACCGCGGCCGCCGAGAGCAGTTCGATGTCTTCCTCAAGACAAACGCGGTCTTGCCGGACTTGAACCCCCAGCGCCAAGAGGGCTTCCCGCTGGTCGGGGCCGAGTCCGGTCAGGTTGGTCGACCGACCCGCAGCCAGGTGGTCGAAGACGCGTCCGAGCCCGCTCTCGTCGGTCACTCCGTGTTCCCTATCGCGCCGCAAATTCGTTGACGTGTCGAAGACTGCCCGCTAACGTCAGTATCACACACCAAGCGGTGCAACAACCGTGCCTAGCGCTCCCCCACAGGCCGAGCTGAGACGCGCCGGACTGAAAGTCACGATGCCGCGGCTGAAGGTGCTCGAGATCCTGGACCAGGCCGAGCCGCATCACCTGTCCGCGGAAGACGTGTACAAGGAGCTTCTCCGGATCGACGAGTCGATCAGCATCACCACGATCTACCGGGTGCTGACCCAGTTCGAGCAGGCCGGCATCGTCGAGCGCCACAACTTCGACGACGGGCACGCCGTCTACGAACTCGCGAGCGAGTCCCATCACGACCACATGGTGGATGTGGACTCGGGTACCGTGACCGAGTTCGTCAACGATCGCATCGAGGACCTGCAGCGCGAAATCGCCGCCGAACACGGCTACGAGCTGGTTCACCACGAAATGGTGCTGTACGTCCGCAAGGTCTCGTAGGCGGCGTTGGATGGGGGATGCGCCCGCTTTGCGGTCGCCTCGATGGTTCGCTGCAGGAACTCTACCGCCGGGAAGGCGGCGCCGACGGCCAGACAACAAACGGTGCATCCATGCGAGTTCCCACCCCCGGGTCGGGGCGGCGGTGCAGGTAGGGAACAAGGGCCGTAGGGGCGGGCTTGTCCCGTCCCGGAGGCAGCCGTACTCGGCGGGCGACCTCCCTACGGCACGGTCCCAACTCCCAAGCGCGGTCCGGCGGCTTGGCGTCAACCCATCTGCGACTGGAGGTAGTTCTGTAGCCCGGTTTTGTCGATCAGTTCAAGCTGCGTCTCGAGCCAGTCGACGTGCTCTTCCTCGGACGTCAGGATGTCCTCGAACAGTTCACGACTGACGTAGTCGCCCACCGTCTCGGCGTAGGCGACGCACTCGCGCAACAGCGGCATGGCTTCGATCTCCAACTCGAGGTCACAGCGCAGCATCTCGGGCACATCCTCGCCGATCTTCAACCGGCCGAGATCCTGCAGATTCGGCAAGCCGTCGAGAAACAGAATCCGCTCGATCAGCGCGTCGGCGTGCTTCATCTCGTCGACGGACTCGCTGTATTCGTGCTCGCCGAGCTCCTTCAAGCCCCAGTCCTTGAACATCCGCGCGTGGAGGAAATACTGATTGATCGCCGTGAGTTCGTTCTTGAGCACGCGATTCAGGTAGTCGATGATTTTGGGGTCCTGCGGCTTCATGACGCGCTCCCTTGGTCCGTTCCGGTCCCCAATTGTCCACGCACAAGACCACAAACGCAACGTAACTTACTGATATTACAATTGAAAATCATTATCATCACGCTTCGCATAAATACCGAACAGCGGCAACGGTGTTCCGCCGGACCCCGACCGGTTCGTATGCATCGGTGGCGGTGATTTCAGATCAGTCGTTTTCGATCAACGACTTGTAGCGCCGCATGTGGCGAAGGTAGCTGAGTTCGTCGCCCCTCACCTCGAAAATGCGCGCCAGGTTGTAGTGGGCGTCCGGGATCGACGATGCCTGCTGGTAGTAGCCGACCGCGGTGTCGAGTTCGTCGAGTTCGTCGAACACCGTGCCGAGGTTGTAGAGCGCGAGTTGGTGCTCCGGAACCGCGTCGAGCGCGAGCCGGTAGTGACGTTTGGCGTGCTTGAGGTCGCCATGGACCTGGTAGAGGCGCCCGAGGTTGACGTGGGCGTCGGCATTGGCGGGGTTCAGGTTGATTGAGCGGGTGTAGGCCTCCGGAGCTTTCTCCGGGGCCACCTCTTCCAGGTCGAGGCCGAAGTTGTACCAGTCGTCGCTGTCGAGATCATCGCTTTCCCGCGCGATCGCGAAATTGCGGGTCGCGATCTTGCGCACATCGCCGGCCAAGTGTTCCACCTCGAAGTCGAAATGTCCCTGCCCCGTTTCGACGTCCCAGATCGTGTCCTCGTCGCGGACCACGACCGTATTGCCGTCCGCGAAGATGCGCATGGCCGACAGCGGCCGTTCGGCGCCCTCTTCCCGGAGCCGGTCGCGGAGTTTGAGCAGCGCGGCCAAGGTGCGCCGCGGCGTCACATCCGCATCGAGCAAACCCTTGGCCGTGCGCAGGAGGACCATGTCCTGGAACGAGAAGCGAAACTCGCTGGCCCTGCCCCGTGCCGGCTGGATCAGTCCATGTTGAACGAAACGTCGGATCAGGCTCGGCTTGAGTCCTGTCAACTCGGCGACTTCACGCGTTCGATAGCCGCCCGCGTCCGTGCCGTCGCGGGCTTTCGATGGTATCGGCCGCATCGAAGTCTTCCCGAGGAACGTCAACCCTCGCGACGCCCGCCCGACGCGACCGCCTTGGCATCCTCGCCCGCGCTCCCTGATTCACCACCTTGCCGCTTGTCCGAACCGCCCTTGCCCGACGCGCGTTTCGCTGGCCTGGCTTCCTTGGTCCCGCCTTGATCGGCGACCGACTGGCGAAGCGCTTCCATGAGATCGATGATCTTGGCCTCCGGCTTCTCCTCCGGGGCCACGGCGATTTGCTGCCCGTCGATCTTCTGTTGGATCAACTCGAGCACGCGGGACTTGACCTCGTCCGTGTAGTTCTCGGGTTCGAACTTGTCATTCGTCCGCTGAGCGATGATCTGGACGGCGAGATCGAGTTCGCCATCGTTCACCTCGCAGATGTCGAGGGGCACCTCGTCAACCGTGCGCAATTCGTCGGCGTGCTTGAGTTGCTCCATGACCAGCGCTTCGCCCATCGGCCGGATGAGCACGAGATAGCTCTTGCCACGGGCGGCATAGCGCGCCAGCGCCGCGCGACCGGTCTTGTCCAAGGCCGCACGCAACAGGTGGTAGGAGCGGGCGGCACCCTTGTCTGGACCGAGGTAGTAGACCCGTTCGATGAACACCCGTTCGACATCCGCCAGGGGGATGAACTCGTCGATGTCGATGGCGTTGGTGGCCACCACATTGAGCGCCTTCAACTCGTCGGCGGTGAACGTGACGTACTGGCCCTTGGCGAATTGGTACCCTTGGACGCGGTCTTCCCGCTCGACTACTTCGCCATCGGAGGCCCGGATATACTGCTGACGCAGCCGCGAGCCGTCCTTGCTCAGGTAGTTGAAGCGAACGGCGTTGGTATTGTCGACCGTGGGGAACAGCTTGCAGGGAATCGACACCAAGCCAAACGATATGGTGGCGGAAGCCATGGGACGGGCGGCCATGCGACACCTCCCTTGTATTCGAGGCCGGGCCGAAATATAGCCCGGATCGGAAATGCCCTCAACAAGCGGCGATAGCCTCAGGTCCTACCGAGCCAAACGGCGGGCCTCGGTCACGCCGGAGCCATTTGCCGCCGTAGAGCGCCAGGGCGCCTCGGGGCCGCGACGGCTTTTCGTCGTTCAGCAGCACGCCGCAACCCGGCTGCACTGGGACTTCCGGCTCGAAGTGGACAACGTGCTGCGCTCCTGGGCCGTGCCCAAGGGTCCTTCCATGGACCCGGAGGACAAGCGCTTCGCCGCCCTGGTCGAAGACCACCCGCTCGACTATGCCGACTTCGAAGGACGGATCCCGGAGGGCAACTACGGTGCCGGCAACGTCATCGTCTGGGACCAGGGCACCTACGTCGAACTGGAGGACTTCGCCAGCGGATTCTCCGATGGCAAGCTGCTGTTCCACTTGGACGGCCACAAGCTCCACGGACGGTTCACGCTCATCAAGCTGAAGGGCAAGGAGAACACCGGCAAGGAGTGGTTGCTCATCAAGGAACGCGACCAATGGGCGCGTACCGGCACCCTTGCGGACCATTCCGTACTATCTGGGCTCACCGTCGAGGGCCTGAACGATGCGGCGGCGATCGAGTCCTCGTTCGCCGCCGACATCCGCGCCCTTGTCCCGCCGCCCCAGCCCTTCGAGCCCGCGACCGAAGCGCCCATGCTGGCCACCGCGTCCGAGCCGTTCCATCGAGATGGCTGGGTGTTCGAGATCAAGTACGACGGCTATCGGTTGATGATCGAACGCCGCGGCGACGACGTCACGCTGCGCTCACGCCGGGGACTCGACCTGACGCCGCTGTTCCCGGAAATCGCGAAATGCGCGCGCCGCCTGCCGTACCGCGAATACACCATCGACAGCGAAGTCGTGGTGCTCGACGGCCGCGGCGTGCCGAGCTTCGCCCGCCTGCAGCAGCGTGCCGCCCTGCGCGGCGCCCCGACGATAGCGCGGGCTTCGATGCACGACCCGGTCACCTGTTTCGCGTTCGATCTCTTGAACGCTTGCGGGTATGACTTGAGGGACCAACCCCTCGTGGTGCGCAAGGGCTTGCTCGAACGGATGCTTCCGGCAGCGGGACCGATCCGGTATTCCGCACACGTCGATGCCAACGGCATCGAGACCTTCAAGGCCATGACCCGCTTGGGACTCGAAGGCGTCGTGGGCAAACGGGCCGATTCACCCTATCGGAGCGGCCGCAGCGACGCTTGGCGCAAGGTTCGCGCCAAGCGTTCCGCGGACTTCGTGGTGGCTGGCTGGACGCCCGTGAAGTCGAACGTGGACGATATCGGTGCCCTGGTGCTCGCCGAGTACCGCGGCGGGGAATTGGCCTACTGTGGCCGGGTCGGCTCTGGACTGGGCGAGACAAACCGCCGGGAGGCGAAATCGCGGCTTGCCGATCTCGATGCCGGCGATGCGCTGTCGGAGGACGCCACCCACCGCTGGGTCCAACCCGTGCTGGTGTGCGAGGTGGAGTTTCGCGAGTATTCCGCGGACGGCCACCTGCGCCACCCCGTATTCGTTCGATTCCGCGACGACAAGACCCCCGCCGAGTGCCTGAGCGCCTACGACGAACCCGTCGACGTCGACTTCGACCCCGAACCCGTACGCGAGGTAATCATCACCAATATCGAGAAGATCTTCTTCCCCGAGGAGGGTCTCACCAAGGGTGACCTGATCGACTACTACGAAAACGTGGCACCGTGGATGCTGCCCTACCTGGCCGATCGCCCGCTGGTGCTCACCCGGTTCCCCGACGGCATCCACGGCAAGTCCTTCTACCAGCGCGATGCACCGGGCTTCGTGCCCGACTGGCTCACCCGCAAAACCCTGTGGAGCGAAAGCGCCGAGCGGGAGGTCAACTACTTCGTGGTTCAGAACGTCGAGTCGCTCAAGTACCTGGCGAACATGGGTGCGATTCCCATCCACGCCTGGCACAGCCGCATCACCGACCTCGAACACCCCGACTGGTGCGTATTGGATCTCGATCCCAAGGACGCGCCGTTTGCCCACGTGGTGGAAATCGCCAAGGTCGTCGAGGAACTGCTCAGCGAAATCGACCTGCCCGGTTTCCCGAAAACCAGCGGCGCGAGTGGCCTGCACATCCTCCTGCCGCTGGCACGGCAACTCACCCACGGCCAAGCCCGAACCTTGGGGGAGCTACTCGCCCGGGTCGTCGTCGTGCGACGGGGGGATATCGCCACGATCACCCGCGTCGTGCGCCAACGTGAGAGCAAGGTCTACGTCGACTTCATGCAGAACGGCCACGGCCAGTTGCTGGTGGCCCCGTTCTCGGCACGAGCGGAGGTGGCGGCTTCGGTGTCCATGCCCATCGATTGGTCCGAACTCGACGATGACCTACGCAACGCCAATCACAACCTGAACAACGCCGTCGACCGTCTCACGCGGCTTGGCGATCCCATGGCGCCCCTGTTGGACACCACCCCGGATCTCGACCGCGCTCTTGGCCTGCTTGGAGAACGCCTGGCCCCGTAGGGCGACGCTAACGCAACCGACAACCGCGCCGTCGCCCGAACCGCAGACCACGCCGGCAATCCCCGGTTCGAGCGCGGCACGGGCAAGCCGTCCGCTACGATTCCGGCGCGTCGCCGCCCTCGGTCCCGCGCCCTGCCGAGCGAACCGTCCTATCGACCGTCTTGGTGCGCTGGCTCGCGTCGAGCGCGTCCCGCATGGCGGCGATGTTGTCCGAATTCGTGGGGTGGAACCGGCCCAACGAGCAGGGCATGGAGGGCGCGTCGAGGCGAAACCGCGGCTGGCCGCTAAACTGGTCCCGCTCGCACAGCCGCATCCCCCGTTTCTCGAACTGCGGAATCATGTCCCCCTGCAGGCCAAGACATCGATTCGGGAGGATATTGAGCCACTTCTCGTCCCCTCGCCCGTGGAAGATCAGAACCTGGTTGTTCATGATCTCGACGCGACGGTATTTCCCCGAGGAAAGACAACGGGCGCTTTGCTGGTAGGCCTCGTCACCCAGGGGATTGGCAAGGATCTCTTCGGCGGTGATTTGCGCCTCGGGGGCTTCCTCGGCTTGTTCGGCCTTCTCGGCGGACGCCGCGCCCAAAGAGGCGACAGCCATCATTATGGTCAGTACGCCGCGCATCGCCATGACAGTGATTCCGGACGACTCTCCCCGCTAGTGTACGCCACCTGCGCCACCCACTTCGATGCCGCTACACCAAGGCGTAGCGGGTTCTAAGGTGATCCAGGAACGCGTCCGTGCCGAGCCTTGAACCGGTCACGTCGGCGACGAGGTCCAAGCTGGGCAGGAGGCTGCCCCGGCCATGCACGTGCTGACGCAGCCAATCGAACAGGACATGGAAGGAACCTTCCCGGATGGCATCGTCGAGACCGCGGATCTGATTCCGCGCCGACCGGAAAATCTGTGCCGCCATGACGGCGCCCAGCGTGTAGCTCGGGAAGTAGCCGAGCAGTCCCGCGAACCAATGCACGTCCTGCATGCAGCCGTCGGTGAAGTTGCCGGCCGTCGACAAGGAGAGCGATGCCGACATGCTCTCGTGCCATGCATCCGGGATCTCGTCGACGCCGAGGCCGCCATCCAGCAAGGCCGTCTCCAACCGATAGCGCAGGATGACGTGCAGCGGGTAGGTGAGCTCGTCCGCGTCGACGCGGATGTAGCCGCGTTCGACCTTGGCGGCAAGCTTGACGAGGTTGTCGGGCTGCCACTCGGGGGCATCGGTCGGTGCGCCGAGCAGGGTCCGCTGCACGATGGGTGCCGCGAACTCGATAAACGGCAGACCTCGGCAGACCTGCATCTCCATCAGCAGCGACTGGCTCTCGTGCAACGCCATGCCGCCCGCGCTGCCCACCGGTTGGCCACGCCAGTCCTTCGGCAGGCCCTGCTCGTACATCGCGTGCCCGGTCTCGTGAAGCACGGCGAACATCGACTCGAGGAAGTCGTTTTCGTTGTAGCGGGTGGTGATGCGCGTGTCGTCCGGATCGCCACCGCAGAACGGATGGTGGCTCACGTCGAGTCGGCCACGCTCGAAGTCGAATCCCACCTCGGCCATCAGCGCCCGGCCGAGCGCTTCCTGGCGGTCGAGGGGGAACGGTCCCAGCGGCGCCCTTGCCGCCGGTTGCCGAGCCAGGGCGTCGTCCACCATGCCGGGGAGCACCGCCTCCAGTTCGGAGAAAACCGGGTCGATGTCCCGGCGTGTCAGCCGTGGCTCGTAGCTATCGAGCAGGGCATCGTAGGGATCGCAGTCGAAGGCGTCGGCCAACGCCTGGGCCTTTTCCCGGGTGAGGTCCAAAACCCTCCGCAGCTTGTCGACCACCGCCCCCCAGTCGTTCTCGCCGCGCGCAACGCGCCACGTCTGCTCGCAGGTCGACGCGGCCCTCGACAACGCCCGGACGAGGTCCGCGGGGACCGCCCGCGCCGCCTCCCAGTCCCGCCGAATCTTCGCGACGTTGACGGCTTGCCAGGGGTTTAGCTCCGCCTGCGCCGCGGCGTCGACCAGTTCCCCCGTCTCCGACGCCGCGGTGAGTTCGTGGACCATTCCCGTCAGAGTCGCCAACGCTTCGCCGCGAACGCCGCCGCTGCCGGTCGGCATCATCACCGCTTCGTCCCAGGACAACATGGCCAAGGCGTGGTTGAGATCGCCGATCCTCCGGAACCGTTCGTGCAAGGCGTCGTAGCCCATCGCTTGTCTCCAATATCCTTCCCGGCAGTCTGTGGCACCAGCCGTGTGCCTGGCAAGTTCAACCACACCGAGACATCGAGACATTCGTCACGATTTCCATCGTATAGTTAGACGGCTGCAAGAAAGGGAGGAGGCATGGGCGCCGCACAAGGACTCAGATACATCGGCACGCGGCCGGTTCGCCCCGACGGGTTGGAGAAGGTCACAGGGCGCGCCAATTTCGGCGCCGACCACGCCATGCCGGGCATGCTGCACGGCAAGGTGGTGCGAAGTCCCCACGCCCACGCGCGCATCCGCGGGATCGACACGGCCACCGCCGAAACCATGCCCGGTGTGCTGGCGGTCATCACCGCCGCCGACTTCCCGGACCGGACCCACTTCAGCTTCGGTCGCAAGGGGTTCAACAACAACCTCATCGCCAGCGACAAGGTGCTCTACCACGGCCATGCCGTCGCTGCCGTCGCCGCGACCTCCAGCCAAGCCGCCGAGGCGGCTGCCCAGGCGGTCGTCGTCGACTACGAAGTCCTCGACTCGGTCACCGACGCCCTCCAGGCCCTGGAACCCGATGCGCCCATCCTGCACGACGACCTCGTCACCCAGGGGTTGGCCGAGCCGTCCACGGCACCCACCAACCTCGTCAAGAAGCAGGTCATCTCCAAGGGCGACGTGGAGGCGGCCTTCGCCCAAGCCGACGAGATCGTCGAGCGCACCTTCGTCACGCCCATGGTCCACCAGGGCTACATCGAGCCCCACGCCTGCGTGGGCAGCTTCAACGAGGACGGCCAGGCCACCGTCTGGTGCAGCACCCAGGGCCACTTCGGCGTGCGCAGCATGACCGCGATGGCGCTCGGCATGGACGAGGGCGACATCCGCGTCATCGCCAGCGAGATCGGCGGCGGATTCGGCGGCAAGACCACGATCTACCTGGAACCCCTCGCGGTCAAGCTATCCGAGAAGAGCGGCCGCCCGGTGAAGATGGTCATGACCCGGGAGGACGTATTCCGCGCCACCGGTCCGGCGTCCGGCACGGTCAACACGGTCAAGATCGGCTGCAAGCCCGACGGCACTATCGTCGCCATGTACGCCAAGCTGATCTACGAGGCGGGCGCGTTCCCCGGTAGCCCGCTCGGGGCGGGCGCCATGTGCATCTTCGCGCCCTACGATGTCGAAAACGTGCTCATCGAGGGATACGAGGTGGTGGTCAACCGGCCTCGCGTCGCGGCCTACCGGGCACCCGGCGCACCGCAATCGATGTTCGCGGGGGAATCGGTGATCGACGAACTCGCCGAACGGCTCGGCATGGACCCCATCGACTTCCGGCTCAAGAACGCGGCCAGCGAGGGCAGCCGCGCCGCCTACGGGCCGACATTCGGACCCGTCGGTTTCAAGGAGTGCCTCGAAACCGCGAAAGCGCACCCCAACTACCGACGACCGCTCGGTGAGGACGAAGGTCGCGGCGTGGCCGCTGGCTTCTGGTTCAACGGGGGCAACCAGTCCAGTGCCGAGGTCCACATCGCCGACAGCGGCATGGTCAAGATCGTCGAAGGCAGCCCGGACATCGGCGGCAGCCGGGCTTCCATGGCGATCATGGCCGCGGAGACGCTCGGCGTGCCTTACGAACGCATTCGTATTCGAGTCGCGGATACGGACAGCACCGGCTACTGCGCCACCACCGGCGGCAGTCGTACGACATTCGCCACCGGACTCGCCGTGATCCGCGCCTGCGAAGACGTGATCGGCCAACTCAAGGCGCGAGCCGCGTCGACCTGGGGCATCGAACCCGACCAGGTAGAGTGGTCCGAGGGCGAGGCCCGGCCCGTCGCCGGCGTCAACGTCGAGGCGGCACCGTTGTCGCTTATCGAAATCGCGAGGACCGCTGGACGCACCGGCGGGCCGATTTCCGGACGGGCGGCGTTGACCGCCCAGGGTCCCGGACCGGCCTTCTCGGTCAACATGGCTGACGTCCATGTCGACCGGGAGACGGGCCGCGCAGCGGTCACGAGCTTCACGGCCATCCAGGATGCGGGCACGGCGATCCATCCCGACTACGTCGAGGGGCAGATGCAGGGCGGCGCCGCCCAAGGCATCGGCTGGGCTCTCAACGAGGAGTACATCTACGACGACAACGGGGTCTTGGACAACCCGGGATTCCTGGACTACCGGGTACCCGTGGCCTCCGACCTGCCGATGATCGACACACACATCGTCGAGGTACCCAATCCGAACCACCCCTACGGAGTCAGGGGCTGCGGCGAAACGCCCATCGTGGCGCCGCTGGCCGCCGTCGGCAACGCCGTCAGCCATGCGGTGGGTGTGCGCATGACCGAGCTACCGCTGTCGCCGCCCAAGGTGCTCGACGCCATAGCCAACGGATCCTGACCTAAGCCGCCTGCGGTCGCGGAACGTGCGGTCCTTCCGGTGTAGCTGCGGTAACCGGGTCTACTTCGAGAACGACCGCTGCCTGGCCTGCGACCGGGGTCTGGCCTTCGATCCCGCCTCCATGGCACTGCGTGGGGTCGAACCCTGCGACCGGCGCTGTGCGCACCACGCCTTCCCCGGCACCTGCAACTGGCTGGTCTCCGACGGTGGCGCGAGTTTCTGCACATCGTGCGCGCTGAACGAGGTCATTCCCGACCTCTCCGATGCGCGACGGGTGCATCTCTACCACGAGGTCGAGAAGGCCAAGCGACGGCTGCTGTTCACGCTGATGAGCCTGGGCCTTCCCGTGGAGGGCCGGGCGGAGCGACCGGACGGCCTGGCCTTTCGCATCCTCGCCGACGCCCGCCTGGACGAGTCCGACACCACCTTCGCGGCGCACGACGAAGTCACCACGGGTCATGCCCAGGGCGAAATCACGATCAACCTGCTCGAGGCGGACCCCCGCCTCCGCGAGCAGATGCGCCTCGCAATGAACGAGTCGTACCGAACCCTGCTCGGCCACTTCCGCCACGAGTCCGGGCACTACTACTGGCAGCGGCTGGTGGCCCAAGGCGACTGCCTCGAGGGGTTCCGTTCGCGGTTCGGCGACGAACGCCGTCACTATCAGGACAGCCTGGACGCATACTACGGGGACGGTCCGCCGCCGGACTGGCAGGACAACTACGTGGTCGCCTACGCTTCGAGTCACCCGCTCGAGGACTTCGCGGAGTGCTGGAGCCACTACCTGCACATGGTCGATACACTCCAAACCGCGGCCGACGATCAACTCGCGATCGGCGATCTGCGCTTCGCCGACCCTATCGGCACCGGACTCCCCTTCCGTCAGCTAATCGACCAATGGCGTGCCCTCGCGCCCGCGATGAACGACCTAAACCGCAGCATGGGGCTTGACGACGCCTACCCGTTCTCGCTAACCGTGCCAGTCATCGGGAAGCTCGACTTCGTACACGGGGTTGTCAGGTCGACCAAGCCATGACCATCGACTGGCGCACATACCAGGCCACGGGCCTCCACGACGAGCTGGTATTGCCCAGCGGGCGCGCGCGCGCCGGTGCCGGCAAACTCGTCCAGGCCCTGGCGAGGCTCTCCGACGACGAACTCGTGGAACGCAAGGCGGCGGCTGAACTCGCCATCCGGTCCATGGGCATCACCTTCTCCGTCTACCACGAAGGAACGAACATCGATCGCGAGTGGCCCTTCGACATCGTTCCCCGGCTGATCATGAAACGCGAATGGGACGAGGTCGCGAGCGGGCTCAAGCAGCGCGTGCGTGCGCTCAACGCCTTCATCGACGACGTCTACCACCACCGCCGCTCGCTACGCGACGGCGTGGTGCCGGAGGACTACGTGCTGAGGTCCCGGGAGTACCGGTCGGGTTGCGCGGGCATCGACCCCCCTTACGGCGTCTGGTCCAACGTCTGCGGCACGGATCTGGTGCGCGATGCAGACGGTTCGCTATACGTGCTGGAGGACAACCTGCGGGTCCCGAGCGGCGTGTCCTACATGCTAGAGAACCGCGCCGTGATGAAGCGCATCTTCCCCGAACTCTTCGAACACTATGCGATTCACCCGGTGGACGACTATCCCTCGGAACTCGCCGCCTGCCTGCGGTCGCTGTCGCCCCGGGACGTGCGCTCGCCCCGCATCGTGGTGCTGACCCCCGGCATCTACAACTCGGCGTATTTCGAACACGCCTACCTGGCCCTCGAGATGGCGGCCGAACTCGTCGAGGGCCCCGACCTCCTGGTCGCCGAGGACGACTGCGTGTATATGCGCACGATCAGCGGTCTCGAGCGCGTCGACGTCATCTACCGGCGCATCGACGACCTCTTCCTGGACCCGCGGGCATTCCGCAAGGACTCGATGCTCGGCGTACCCGGGTTGATGCGGGCTTGGCAGGCCGGCAACGTGGCGCTTGCCAACGCGCCCGGCTGCGGCGTCGCGGACGACAAGGTCATATACACCTACGTGCCGGACATGATCCGCTACTTCCTCGGCGAGGAGCCGATCCTCGCCAACGTGCCGTCCTTCCGCTGCGCCGAAAAGGACCACCGCGACTATGTCCTCGACAACCTCCAGGACCTGGTCGTCAAGCCAGCGAACGAATCGGGCGGCTACGGCATGCTGATCGGGCCCCAGTCGACGCGTCGCCAACGCGACGAGTTCGTGCGGGTGATCCGCGCCAACCCGCGCAACTACATCGGCCAGCCGACGCTTAGGCTCTCCACGGCGCCGACCATCGCCGGCAACACCGTCGAGCCACGCCACCTCGACCTCAGACCCTTCATCCTTTCCGGCAAGGACATCTACGTCACCACCGGCGGCCTGACCCGCGTGGCGTTGCGCAAGGGATCCATCGTCGTCAATTCATCCCAGGGCGGCGGCAGCAAGGACACGTGGGTGGTGGAACCCGCGACCCGGGCGCCCTCGCCGTGACGGTCAATGTCCTGTCACGGGTCGCCGAGCGCGTGTACTGGCTCGGCCGCTATCTCGAACGCGCGGAATCGACGGCCCGGCTCATCACGGTGAACGGCAACCTGATCATGGATCTCCCGGTGCGTCTGCCGCTCGGATGGCGGCCGTTGATCGACATCACCGGTTCTGGTGAACTCTTCGAGTCGCTCTACGGCAAGGGCCACGCCACCGAACGCAACGTCTGCCGTTTCCTGGCGACGGACACCCGCAACCCGGGCTCGATCATCAACTCCATCATCGGCGTGCGCGACAACGCCCGTACGGTCCGGGAGAACATGCCGCGCATCACCTTCGAGTACATCAACGAGCTCTACCTGTTCGCGCGGTCTTCGCTTGTCCCCGGCCAATCGCGTACCCGCCGTGGCGAGGCGTTGACCCAGATCAGCCGCCTCGCCCAGCAACTGGAGGGATTCCTGTCCCAGAACATGCTCCACGACGCGCACTGGGAACTGCTGCGCCTCGGTAACTACATCGAGCGCGCCGACATGACCACCCGCATCATCGACGTGCGCACCGTCGACCTCATCGCCGGCCACCACGAACTCGAGCCGTTCCAGGACATCCAGTGGCGCAGCGTCTTGCGGTCGTTCTACGCCATGCAGGCCTACCATGCCTCGGTGCGCGAACCCGTCGACCCGCCGCAGGTCCTTCAGTTCCTGTTCAAGGACGAGCGCCTGCCGCGTTCCTACCTGCGTTGCCTGAACTCGGTGCGGCGCAGCCTGCGGGAACTGCCCCGCAACGGCGACGCGGTGGCGGCCTGCCACCACGCGCTGCGCGCATTGCGCGACACCGACGTCGCCCGGTTGGGCGGGATGGAGCGCAGCGTGGAACTGCACGGGTTCATCAACGACTGCCAAGTGCACCTGGACGAGCTCCACAAGGCGATTGTAAGTACTTACTTCCTCTAGGGAAGCTCTGATTAGGAACTTCCCTAGCGCGGCACAGGGATGTGCCGCCAAATTCGATGGCGCAAGCCATTGAATTTGTGAGCAAAACAAAACCGCGCTTTTGTTTTGCTCCTGATCAAGCCCATGGACGGGCTTGATCAGAGGTTCTTAGCCGAACGCGGGGGCTGACGGGGGGCGCGGTTTTCGCCGCCGCCGATCACAACTACCATCTGCCTAAACAAGGTCACGCGGAGCGGGTTCCCGATGGTGCTCAGGCCGGAACAACATGAACGCTTTCGCCGTCACGGGCTCGTTCATCTCGAGGCGTTCCTGCCCGGCGACGACGTGGCCCCCGCCTGTGCGGTGACGAGGCGAGTCTTCGACGAGGCACCGACCGATGGCTCGCCGCAGCCGGTGGTTCCGCCAAAGGCGAAGTTGCGGGCCGCAAGCGAGTCGGCGCCGGTACGCGGCCTGTTTACCGCGGCACTGATGGATGTAATCGTCGAGCTGGCCGGAGGTCGTTCGGTACGCCCGATGGGCAGTCGAGCGCAATTCCTGGTGACAATGCCCAACGCCGAGGAGTGGACCGTGCCGCCGACGATCTGGCACGTCGACCTGCCGCGCCTGCCGAGCAATTGCCTGGTCGGCATCCAGGTCTTCACATTCTTGAGCGACGTCGTACCCAAGGGGGGCGGTACGCTCGTGGTCGCCGGCTCGCATCGCCTGCTGAACAACGGTTCGCGCGTGCGCTCGAAGAACATCAAGAAACGGCTGCGCCGGTTGCCCTACTTCCAAGATCTGATGTCCAAGCAGTCCGTCGATCGGGAACGCTTCCTAACCGAGCCGGGTACGGCACAGGACCCCGATGCCGGCGACGTCCCGTTGCGTGTTGTCGAACTGTGCGGGCAACCCGGCGACGTCTACCTCACCGACATGCGCCTGCTACACACCCTTGCGCCCAATGCCACCGACGAACCGCGCGTGATGCTGACGCACCGCTTCGTGATCGAAGAATTCGCGGACGCGTTGTGGGACGAGTGATAGCGGGCCACGATAAGCGTTGACCCTAACGTTTGTTTCCTTCCCTACTCAGTTGGCCGGTCAGGGGCACTGACGATCCCGTTCGCGAGCAACGCTTGCCGTCGATCCTCCCCGTAGCCAAGCTCCGAGAGAACCTCCATCGTGTGCTCGCCCAAGTGCGGCGCTCCGTGGCGGATTTCGGGAACCGTAACGGCGAAACGCGCGGCGTTGCGAGCCTGGCGAAGGCGACCGGCGTGGGGATGATCGGTCTCGACCACGATGCCGCTCGCTTCGACCTGGGCGTGGCGGACCATCTCGGCCCGAGTGAGCACCGGCGCACAAGGTACGCCCGCCGCTTCCAGGACCTCGAGCCATTCCTCTGCGGTTTTCTCGAGAAGTGCCTCCTGGGTCAGTTCCAAGCGCTCGTTGGCGTGGCGGTCCCGCCCGGTGGGTGTCTCGAAGCGTTCGTCGTCCAGCCACTCGGGGTGGCCGAGGGCGTGGCACAGGCCGTGCCATTGGTCGTTGGCCATGACCGACACGCTGATGTAGCCGCTTGCGGTCTCGTAGATGAGGTCGATGAAGGTGGCCGCGTGGGCGACGTCGACCTCCTTGCCGACGAAGGTCTGGCTGCCCATGTCGGTCGACCAGAGGAAGGCGACGACGGAATCCAGCATGGAAAGCCGGATGTGCTGACCGACCCCCGTGCGCTCGCGGCTGAAGAGCGCCGCCGAAACCGCTTGGGCCGCGGTGACACCCGTCAGCTTGTCCGGAAGAACCGTCCGGATCAGCCGGGGTCGGTCGTGGTCGGCGCCCGCCTGCACGCTGGCCAAGCCAGACAGCGCCTGGATGATCGGGTCGTAGACCGGCTTGTGGGCGTAGGGGCCGCGCTCGCCCCAGCCGCTCATCGACACGTAGATCAGGTCCGGCTTGACGGCCCTGAGATCGTCGTAGTCAAGACCGAGCCGTGCCATGACCCCGGGACGGTAGTTCTGCACGAAGACGTCGGCGGTGCGGGCGAGATCCAGCACGACCTGGCGACCCGCCGGCGACTTGGCATCGACGGAGATCGAGCGCTTGTTCCGGTTGTTGTTGACGAACGCCGCTGTGAAGTGACGCTGACCGTAACCGGCGCGGCGGGCATGGTCGCTCCGAGCCGGTGCCTCGACCTTGACGACGTCGGCGCCCTGGTCGGCGAGGATCATGGTGCCGTAGGGACCGGCGATCATCGTTGTGAAGTCGATGATCCTGACACCGTTGAGAGGTCCGGTCATGGGGCCGGTCCCGTGGCAAGGCGGGCCGTTTGCTCAAGGCGCACCAACCAATCATCGAAGTGGCGACACTCGCTCCGGATTCTCGCGAGTCCGATCTCCAGCACGCCGAGGATTCCCATGAACGCCTTGCCGTAGCCCGGAACGAGTCCCTGGATTCGCTTCGACGGTGCCGTCTCGGGCGAGTCATCGATCTCTTCCGGGGTCGCAAACTGGGCTCGAACGGCTTGCAGTGGGCCAGCGACCTGGGACTGACCAATAGCATCGGCGAATCGTACGCAGTCGCTGAAGAGCAACGCCTCGAACTCATGCATCAGCACAAAGGGTACAAAACGCCGAGTGTCGAATCCCGCACCCATCGCGCCCGTCACATCATCGAGCAACGCCTGTTCGACTGTGGCCGCCCGTAGTTCGGTGCTTTGCATCGGGGCGTCGGCTCTCCCCGGCCAGGCACCGTCCCCATCCTGGGGGAGGCCGTAGTAGCCCACCATGATCGTTGCGATACCGTCCGTGTCCTCCCTGAGATGACCCATGATGTCCCGCCGTACGGTTGGCCACGAACGTATTCCTCCGCGACGCGACCTCGCACGGGCGTTACCAAGCAACCGGGCCGCAACACTGGCATAGCCATGCACTGCCAAGTGCCCAGCCAGAACCTCGTTGACGAAGGACTCCTCCGTCTCACCCTCGACATGTACCAACAGTCGCGTCATTTGCCACCCCGGTCTTCCGTGCCCGGTCTTCCGCCGAGTTCGTTCTTCTCCCAGAGTTGCCCGAGACTGTAGCGGCTGAGCCAAGACTCCAGCCTATCGGCGTCCAGCCTTTCAAGCCTTGTGCTGCCGTCAAGGCGTTCGGCCACGAGCACGTCGCTGGGCTCGAAGTGGTCGAGAAGGGTCGGCGACTGCGTGGCGAGCAACACCTGGGTTTCCGCCGACACGCTCTTAATGACAGACGACAGGATTGCGATCGCGTAGGGATGCAAACCGAGCTCCGGCTCGTCAAGGAGGATGATCGACGGCCGCAGATCGCTGGGCTGGAGAAACAGGGTCGCCAAGGCAATGAACCGCAGCGTACCATCGGACAGAGCCGCCGCGTCGAAATAGGCATCGGATCCCCGATGCCGCCACTGCAGGCGGATCCGGCTTTCGTTGAGCGCATCGGGCTCGAGGACGAACCCGTCGAAGAAGGGGGCGACGAGGCGCACGGTTCTCTGTATGACGTCGAGCGAGTCGCCGTGCTTCTCGTTCAGCAGGTACAGGAATGCTGCCAGGTTCGATCCGTCCGTTCGCAACCGCCGGTTGTCGTTGACGTCGGCGGTCAACCGGATCGCCGACCTTCTTGACGTATCGTCGAACTGGTACTTCGACCACGTCCCCAAGCATCGCTGCAAGACTTGGGCGACCTGCTCGGGAAGATACTCGCTTCCGATCTCGGCTTCGACACCGCCACCAGTCAGATCTTCCTTGTATGGCGTCGAGTACGTTCGTTTGTCGCTCCAGTAGTACGCCGCCTCCAAAACCGGGCGCAATCCGTCGCTGTCGGTAGCCGCCAAGGTTATTTCGTATTGGTCTACCTCGTCGTTCATGGACACCCTGAATGAGATCTCGGTCGTTCGCGCGGCGCCAAAGTGGAGCAGTTGGCTGGCACCCCCGGCTTCGGCAACGTAACGCTGCAGGTTTGCCTGGCGAAGAGCCCGAAAAAACGAAAACGCCTCCACGAAATTGGATTTCCCCGATCCGTTCGCTCCGATCAGGACGTTCACGTCGTTCAGGCGGAGCTTCTCGATGTGGGCGAGGCTTCGGAATCCCTTGATGGAGATGTGGTCTAGTTTTGGCTGCATTTGTCGCGCATGGCAGACGCGCTTAAACGGGCGGATCCCGGTTCTTCCAGAGACTACGCAGCATACCGTGTCGACGCCAGCCGTCGGCGCTTCGGCTTTCGTGCCTACTCGGCCGGGCTGAACATCCCTTGCACCGCAGGATCCGTCAGAGGTCGGCCCCGAGCGGAGATGGCCACGTACGCGCCGGTGGATGCAACGAGCGCGGGGAAGACCTCGTGCACGAAGTCGCCCAATCCGGCCAGTAGCCAACCCAAGAGCACGGCAATTCCCACACCGAACGCCGCCAGGGCAGCCGCTTCGTTGCCACGGTGCCAGTGCAGGCCCAGCAGGATCGTCGGCACGAAACAGACCGCAAACAGACTACCTGAGAAGATCGTGATCTCGACGATGCCACCGGGCGGGTTGAGGGCGACGACGGCCGCCACGACGGCAAAGGCGGCGACGCCGACACGGGCGCCGACGACGACGGATCCATCCTTGTGTGCCCGTCGTCGAAACAAGTCACGCGACGCCACCGACGCCGCGACCAGCAGCACGCTGTCGAGGGAAGACATGGCCGCGGCGAGGATTGCGATCACGAGGAAATCACCGACGAACGGCGGAATCACACCCGGGTTGTTGACCAGGGTCGGCACGACCAGGTCGGTATCGGTCACGCCGTCGAGTAGGAAATGCGCGTACAGGCCCAACGGGAACAGGCAGAACTGGATCACGAGGATGCCGATCACCGCCACCCAGACCCCGACGCGTACGCTGCGCTCGTCCCGCAAGCCGTAGAAGCGGGTCACCTGCCGGGGATCGACCAGCAGTTTCAGCGATCCGGCAAGCGCGATGCCGATCAGGACCACGAACGGTATGGCACCGTTCAATTCGACGAGGTGGGCGCGCGACGGCTCGTTCGGCAACTCGGCGATGACACCGACGCCGCCGGCCGCCGAGGTGATGAAATAGAACAACAGGATCGACCCCACGACCATCAACGAGCCCTGCAGGACGTCGGTGCGCACCACGGAGACGAACCCGCCCAGCATCGTGTAAGTGACGATCAGACCCAGCGTCACCATCACCGCGAGTTGGTAGGGGATGTCGAGAAAGACCTGGAGGAGGTTGCCCGCGCCCTTGAACACCGCGATCAGGTACAACAGGCACGAGAACACGATGACCGCCGCCGCCGCGACGCGTACCCGGTCGCTCCCGAACCGGACGGCAAGGAAATCCGGCACCGTCAGCGATCCCCACGCCGCCGCGAAGCGTCGCATTCGCGGCGCCACGAAGCGCCACGACAGCCAGCAGAAGACCACCATCAACGCGGCCATGGTCAGCCACGGCAGCCCGTATTCGTAGCTCTTGCCGGCGAGCCCGACGTAGCTGTTCGTGCTCGCGAAGGTGGCGTAGAACGACACGCCGATCACCGCGCCGCCGAGTCCGCGGTTCCCGATGAAGAATCCCGCGGCGGTCTTGCCCGCCCGCAGGCCGAGCCTGGCGTGGGCCAAAAGGAACGCCGTGTAGACGAGCGCGAGCGCGACGGCGAACCAGTGCTGGCCGAGCCAGGATCCGATCACGGATCGGTCCGTCCCTTGGCGATGTCACCGCGACGGTTGATGAGTCGATCCGGGTCGGCCGTGGGCGTCTCTCGCATCGCCTTGTCTACCATGGCATCGTACTTCGGGTCGAGCCGTGCGACCTTGGATCCCTTCGAGAGATGCACGGAGGGCTTGGAGATGATCCGCGACGCCGTGCCGCCGCAAGCGCATCGGACCTCGCGCGGGATTGCCTTGACCGACGCGAATTCGCCCGTCACCGCGCCGCATTCAGCGCATCGGTACTCGTAGACGGGCATGTCGAATCCGGTCGGCTAGCGCGTCTCGCGAGCACACGAGCGCGTCTCGCGAGTACACGAGCTGTTCGAGCGCAATTCGATGCGCTGTTCAAATTGCCGCCGACGCGTAAACACCAAGGGCGCTCAAGGGTCTAGTGTCACGTCAACCCTCAAATGTCGCGTCAGTGGTCGCCGGAGCGTTCCTCGCAAGGCGCGGTCGCGAAGTCGTACCGGGGGTACGTCGA
>JAPPGK010000037.1 GCA_028821405.1 Gammaproteobacteria bacterium
GTCGATGGTGTCGTCGAACAGGTTCTTGACCTCCAAACGCACGTATCCGCCAGCCTCCTCCATAAACTCCGGACCCCACTCGATCCTCGCATCGACCGTCATCAGACCGTCGAAGTCGAAGTCCTCGTAGACATCGTAGCTGCCCTCGCAATAGTCGACCTCGTCGTCGTCGCAGTCCAGTCCCGAGTCCCGGGCAATAGTGCCCCCACGGCGAAGCCTGAGGAAATTCGTCCATACAACGTTCCAGCGTGGCACGATGGTCCGGGCGACTAGGCCGGTGCTGAAGGGAACGTTGTAGTCCCAGGCGGGCAGATCGTCGACGGTCGTGAGTTGACCGTCGTAGTAGATCAGGTCTGCGTTGATCTGCTCGTCGTAGCCGTCATCGTCTTGGCGATTGTTGGTGGAGTCCTTGTAGCCTAGGCCCAAGGTAACCATGGTCTCCGTCGGGCCAACAGCTATCGGTTCCGCGCTGGTGAGGCGCAACCCCACACTCTGGGTCGAGCTGCGACCCCCGTTGGTATAGATGTAGTCGTATTCGCGACAACGGCTGTCCGCCGGATCAAGGCAGAACCGCGCCCGGGACACGCCGTCGCGGCCCTCTCGATTGACGAACTGCAGTCGCGCGGTGACCCTACCGAGAGCTTGGGTCCACCCGAGCATCCACTCGTCGGAATAGGGTGTCGACAGGTCGGACCGGCCCGACCGGTCATTGAAGGTCGTCAGGCGACGTACGCTGCCGTCGGAATTGAACTGCGTGCTGTCGCGCCAGCCTGAGATGGCGTCGTTGAGGGCGTAGCGGAAGAAGCTGCGCCCGTAGTAGCGGTTCACGCCACCGATGAGTGTTGTGCGGTCGTCCCCGAACAGATCCCGTAGCACCGAGATGCGCGGCGACACGTCGACGTTGCCCAGATAGTCGTCCCAGTCTATGCGCATGCCGAGGTTGAGTCGCCACCGGCCAACTTGCATCTTATCCTCGGCGTGGAGCGCGGCCGAGCCGTAGGTCACATCGACCTTGCCGGCATACCAGTTGGTAATGCGGGCGCGGTATTCGTCCTCCGGCCCACTTACACCATCGCCATTCTGGTCGCGGCAGCCTTCTCGACCTTGGTCGCGAATGCAAAAATACTGTTGGAAGACAACGTCTTCGGGCCGCTCGTAGAAGCTATCGGTGTGGCCCAACTGGGCACCCAAGACAATGGCGTGTTGAAACGCGCCGACCTTGCGCGTTGCCATCGTGAGTTTGGGTACAACGGAGATACGCGTCTGCGACTGCCGACTGTCCCCGAATGCTCCCTCGTATTGCGACTCCGTGGCGCTGCCTTCTGCGTATTCGCGGAAGCTGAAGGAATTCCTATCGCTGTCGAGAATGTCCCGCACCCGGTCGAAGCCGATGCCAATCTCGAGCTTGTCCGCGCCGATTTCGCGCTCGATGTCCAGCGTCAGCCCGGAACCATCGTGATCCTTCTTGAAACGGCCGTCGTAGGTCGTGGACGTCAGACCGTCGTGCCGCCGCTTCGAGTGGCGTAGAGAGATGCCGACGGCCGTCTTGCCGAGGTTCGTGTCGACACGACCCAGAATGTTGTCGACTACATCCTCATACTCCAATTGCTGCTCCTCCAAGCGGGCGAAGTGATAGCGTTTGACGAAACTCTGCGCAAAGGTCGAGTGTCGGCGGGACACGGAAAGACTAAGGCCCAAGTCGCCGACTCCTCGTTGCGCACTAAGCTTGAGGTGGCTCCGGCGATAGTCCGGGGTATATGCCGCCCGGTAGTAGTCCGCCGCAGTAAGGTCGTCTTCGGTGACGTGGAACTCCTCCCATTCGTCCCGGTGCAGGCGGTAGCCGATGGAAACCGAATCCACGCCGTCATAGCGTTTGAGTTCTGCGGCGACCACGCCGCCTAGGAACCCGCCGTATTCCGCCGGCACGTTGCTGTCGTAGACCTCGACGCTCTCGATCAGGTTGGTGTCGATGTAGTAGCTCTGCGGCGAACTACCCCCGTGCGGCTGAACCAGACTGGGCGTGGACCAGATATCGCCAGCGTCGGCGGGGTTGAGGTCGTTGGCCGTGTCGATGCCGTCGATCAGAAACGCGTTCTGGTAGAACGGCTGACCGTGTATGGAGATCTCAGCGGGACGTTGCACGGCGGAGTTCATCGAGAGATCGCTTTCTCTTCCGAAGTCCACGGCCGGGTTGACCCGCAGCAGGTCGGCCAGGTTGGACTCGCCGCCGGGCAGTGCCTCGATGAACTCCGCGTCATATTGGACGTGGCCAGGTTGGACTTCGATCTCCGTCGCTTCGACCACGACAGGGACCTCGATGGCTTCCTCCTCGGTCGCCGACTCACTTCGTTCGCCGTCGGAATCGGTCGTTTCGTCGTCCGCGGCACCGACGGATACCGCGATCAGAATCCCCAATAATCGATAGAGTGCCGCGTTACGACCCGTGACACGGCATGGATGACGTAGGCCCATGGAATCCTCCCATTCCAACCCATACGGAACGGTCGCCCCCACGAAAACACGCCGTCGTTTTGACACCACCGGGAGGTTGCCATCGGGAAACCCTTGAACCCTAGCCAAATCCCAGCAAGAGCCGCGACCCGACTGCACTAACTTCGCGAAGGAGTCGCATCAACCACCGAAGTGTCCTCCGACCGCCTCCTCAAGTCAAATGTTAATGGTTATCATTTGCTTCTAGGACGCGCGAAGGCGGCCAGGCTCACGCAATCACGTAAGATGGTTCGCTTGTCCCGCTCCACGGCCTGCCCAATCGATGGACGCCACTCGGCCGACAACCGACTTTCCGACAGAATCCCCGACACGCCCGAGGGGTCCGCGAAGCCGCGCCGGGATGTTCCAGTCCCTACGCCTCCCCGACTTCCGCCTCCTCTGGATCGCCAATCTCGTCGCCTCCTTCGCCATGCAGATGCAGATGGTGGCCCGGGGTTGGCTGATCTACGACATCACCAGTTCGCCGCTGGCGCTCACCTGGGTGGTGCTGTCGTTCATGTTGCCGTCCTTCGTGTTCTCGCTGTGGGGCGGCGTAATCGCGGATCGGGTGCGCAAAAAGCCGATCATGATCGGCGGGCAACTGGTCAACGCGGCGGCAACGGTCGCGCTTGCGATGATCGTCTACCGGGGCGACGTCACCTTCTGGCACTTCATCTACTTCGGGCTCTTCAACGGCGCGGTCATGTCCTTGTCCATGCCCGCCCGCGCGGCCGTGGTTCCCGAGATCGTGCCGGAACGAATCATGGTCAACGCCATGGCCCTGCAAAGTGCCACGTACTCGGCGGCGCGCGTGGCCGGACCCGCCCTGGCCGGCTGGCTGATCGCGTGGTTCGCGGGCGGCGACGTCAGCGAGGCCCCGGGGTCGTCGACCAAAGCCGTCGGCATCGTGCTCTACATCATCGCGGCCATGTACCTGGTCTCGGTGGTCGCGACCGCGCTCCTTCGTTACCAAGGCGATCCGACGCCCCGGCCGGGCGCCAAGATGCTCGACGACATCGCCGAGGGATTTCGCTACATGGGCCGGGAGCGGATCGTTCTCGGCCTTCTCATCATGGGCATCGTGCCGATGATGTTCGGCTTCGCGCCGTCCTTTCTCGCGCCCGTGTTCAACAAGGAGATCCTCGACGGGAATCCGCAGACGCTCGGCTACCTGATGACGGCGATGGGCGTCGGTTCGTTGGCCGGTTCGCTCCTGCTTGCTCGCCTCGGCGACATCGGCGGCAAAGGCAAGGTAATGTTCGGGAGCTGCTACGTGTGGGCGCTGGGCCTCGGCGGATTCGCACTATCGCCGACGCTTGGTGTCGCGATGGCCTGCGGCGTGTTCATCGGCATCTTTGGTTCGGTGGCGGGGTCCTTGAACATGAGCGTGGTGACCTTGGCGATCGCGCCGGAGGTCCGCGGCCGGGTCATGTCGATCATGATGATGAGCTTCGGCGTCATGCCGATCGGCATGATCCCCATCGCCGCCGCGGCCGAGTACACCGGCATCGCCTCGGCGCTCTTGGGAAGCGCCGTCCTCCTAGCCGTGTCGATGGCCGTGTTGGGGTGGCGGTTTCCGGAACTGCGCCGCATCGACAAGGGGCACGGCGGTGCGTAGGGGACGGGCTTGCCCCGTGGCATATCGCGCGCTGTGCGCGGTGCCGGCGACCGCAAAGGTCGCCCCTGTCGCGCCTACGCCATCTCGACAAGAAGCGACCAACAGGGGATATTGGGCCGGATGACCGACGACACTGCACTCACCTACGTCACCGACGAGATGCGAGCCGCCCAAGGCCAGTGGGGCGGCATTCGCACGGCGCCACCCATCACCACGACCGACATCCGGCGCTGGGCGATGGCGACCTACTACCCGCAGCAGCCGCCCCGGATCTACTGGGACGCGGACCATGCGGCGACGACCCCGTGGGGCGGCATCGTTGCCCCGCCGGACTTCAACCCCTTTGCGTGGCCGGTGGAACGACCGCGGGGCGGCTCGCCCGGGCTTTCCGGCCGCCGAGCGGACGGCAAGCCGCTCACCGGCATGAACGGTGGCCAGACCGACACCTACGGTGTGCCGATGCGCCCGGGCGATGTCGTCAGCGCGCGCAGCCGACTCGTCGATTGGTGGGAGCGCGAGGGGCGGCTGGGGCATACTCTGTACGTGCGCAACGAGATCGAGTGGCGCAACCAGGATGGCGAACTCGTCCGGCGGCGGATGTCGATCTCGATCCGCTACTAGGAGGACACCGATGTCCATCGACTTCGACGACGTGGAAGTGGGCGACAAGCTCCCCGAGTGGTCCCGGCGAACGGGATTCGCCGAGTGGAACCGCTACGCGGCGGTCAACGAGGAGTTCGTGCCCTTCCACATGGACGACGAGGCCGGACGGCGTGCCGGCAACGAGCAAGGCGCGTTCGGCATGGGCAACCTGCGCTACGCCTACATCGTGAACGCACTGTCCGACTGGGTCGGCGAGGCGGGCATCGTGCGCGAAGTCGGCTGCCAGTACCGGGCCATCAATCAGAAGAACGACGTGCTGACGGTGGTCGGCGAAGTCACCGAAAAGATGGTTGTGGACGGCGAGAACCGCGTCCGCCTGGATATCAACGTCGTCAACCAGGACGGCGGTGCGACCTGTCCGGGCCACGCCATCGTCGTGCTGCCGTAGCGGCGACCTTGTGGTCGCCCGCGAGCCATCATGAGCTACGCATCGAGCGCAGCACCCTCGGTGCCGAGGGTACTCGACGCCGACAGCCACTTGATGGAACTGCCGGACTTCCTGTCCCGCCATGTCGAGCGATCCATGCGCGACCGGATTCCCACCCTGGACGAGATCCGCCTGGCAGACGTTGGCGAGCGGATGCGATCCTATCGCGATGCCCGGGAACATGCCCCGGAGACCGTCGCTCGGCTCGTTGCGCTGGGCGAGGGGATCACCCGGGGGCCCAAGTGGCACGATGCGCTCGGTGCCTTCAGCGGCCGCGAACGCGGATTGGCGTTGGATCTGCTCGGTTTCGGGCGCCAGGTGGTGTTCTCGTCGTTCTGCGCCACCAAGGTGTTCACGAGTCCGGACCCGGCCGTGGGCCGGGCGGCGGCCGCGGCGCACAACCGCGCCATGGCGGAATTCTGCGAAGGCGATGCCCGCTTGATCGGCGTTGCGCTTTCCCCGTTGGATGATCCGGCCGACGCCCTCGCATTGATCGACGAAGCCCTTGACCTCCGGCTCGGTGCGGTGTGGATCCCTTCCCGCGCACCCGGAGGGAGATCGCCCGGCCACCCCCTGCACGACGACATCTGGCGGCGCCTCGAAGCCACCGGCACACCGTTCATCCTGCATGTCGGCAGTTCGTCGCTTTCCGTTCCCGACGAATGGATGAACGATGGCCAGCCCGAGCGGCGGAGCGCCCGGGGCGGGGTCGAGGTGATCGGGTCCAAGGATCTCACCGTGATCTTCCACTCGGCCCAGCGGTTCATCTCAACGCTGGTCCTGGACGGTGTGCTGGAGCAGTTCCCCGCGCTCAAGGGCGGCGTCATCGAGTTGGGCGCGGGTTGGGTGCCCGATACGATCCGGCGCTTGGACCACGCCGTGGACATCTGGGCACGCTCGGAACCCCACCTCGGCGAATTCCAGCGCAAACCCTCCGAACAGTTCCGGGAGCAACTGCGTTTCACGCCCTACCCGTTCGAGGATGTGGGCGCTCTGTTCCGCGAGTCCATGCCGGAACTCTACCTGTTCTCGTCCGACTATCCCCACGCCGAAGGCGGCCGGGATCCCATCGGGCGCTTTAGCCGGTCGCTTGCCGGCGTCGGCCAAGCGGACCAGGCCCGGTTCTTCGCCGGCAATTTCCGGGACCTGTTCGGGCCCGGCACCGGCGTCGAGACTTGAAGCCCCTTCGGCACCTCATGCAGATCGTACTCACCGTCCTCGGCGCCTATGTAGGGATTTGCGCCTTGTTGTGGGCTTTCCAGGAGAGGTTGATCTTCTACCCGCGATCGATCGGCCCAGCGCCGCCGAACCCGCCGGCGACACCGATCGACATACCCCGAGGCGATGCCGTGCTGCGGGGCTGGGTCGTCAATGCCGAGTCCGACGGTCCGCTCATCGTGTACTTCGGGGGCAACGCCGAGGAGGTATCGCGAAACACGCACAACTGGGCGAGGCGAGCGGCAACCACGGTCTTGGTGAACTACCGGGGCTACGGAGAGAGCACGGGCAAGCCCGGGGAGGCAGCCCTCAGAGGTGATGCGGTCGCGATCAGCGAATGGACCCGGGCGCGGTTCCCCGATCGGCCGCTCGTATTGTTCGGTCAGAGCCTCGGTTCCGGAATCGCGGTGTTGGCCTCGCCGGTCGTAAGACCCGACGCCTTGATCCTGATCAGCCCCTACCGCAGCGTCGAGCACATTGCCCGCCGTACGCTGCCCATCGTTCCTGTCCGGACATTGCTCCGACACCGTTTCGCGGCCGAGACGGTCGTGGCTGACCTGCCACGCACCTTGGTGTTCGCCTCGCCACAGGACGAAGTCATCGGCTTCAAGGAGAACCAAGCGATGCTCGAGGCGATGAACGCGGCCGCCAAGGCACCCGTCGAGCTACGTGTATTCCGGCTACGCCACAACCAGTTTCTCAACCACCCGCCCGTCTGGCAGGCGGTGGACGAATTCCTGGAGACGATCCGATGACCAACCCGCCGTTCCTCGATCTTGTTCCCATGCTGATGTGCACCGACGTGCAGGCGTCCATCCGGTTCTACACCGATGTGCTCGGCTTCGAGGTGACCGGCCGCATGGACGATGTCGGCGCCACCGGCTTCGCCCACTTAAGAAACGGCAGAACGGCCGTCATGCTGGCAAGCCCGTCGTATATCCCCCCGGGACAGAAGGTCGACGGCCGGTTTCCGCAATCCCACTACTACTTCTACGTCGCCGACGCCGAGGGTCTGCGTCAGTCCATCGTGGACAAGGGTTGGGAGGCGACCGAGTGCGTGGACCGCTTCTACGACATCAAGGAGTTCGAACTCGTCGACCCCGACGGCCACGTCCTCGTCTTCGGCCAAGACATCACCCCGTAGGAAACGGGCCTGTCGCGTCCCGTTGCAGCCGGATCGTTTTGGTTCGGACAACCGCGCAGGTCGCCCGTGCGACGCGTCCACGGGATCAACGGCGATCCGCCAACGTCCGGCGAGTTCTCGTAAACTGCGCACTGCGACGTACCACAGGGGATACCGTGACGTTCAATCTCGCCACCGTCAACGAAGCCGTCGCCAAAGCGGTCGCCGACCGTGAAGCGATCGTCTTCCGCGACCGGCGGATCACCTATCGGCAACTCACCGAGCGCACCCGGCGCTTTGCGAACTTCCTCATCGGTCATGGGCTCGGGACACATACCGAGCGCGACGACCTAGCGGACTGGGAGTCCGGGCAGGACCACCTGGGGATTTACCTCTACAACGGCAACGAGTACCTCGAAGCCATGGTCGGCGCGTTCAAGGCACGTCTCGCGCCGTTCAACGTCAACTACCGCTACGTCGACGAGGAACTCGTCTACCTGCTGAACGACGCCCGCACCAAAGCGCTGGTGTTTCACAGTTCGTTGGCCGAGCACGTCGAAGCCATACGCGAGAAGGTCCCGACACTCGAGGTGCTGGTTCAGGTCAACGACGAACCCCGACCGCTCCTCGACGGCGCCGTCGAATACGAAGTGGCGCTCGCGGCTTCGAGCGCTGCAAGACCCGATCTCGATTGGCATCCCGACGACCTCTACATCCTCTATACCGGTGGCACCACGGGGATGCCGAAGGGTGTGCTTTGGACGCAGCGCGACATCCTGGTTGCCAGTCTAGGCGCGCGGCGCACCAACGGCGAAGTCATCGACACGCTCGAGGGCTTCGTGTCCAGAGCGCTCGCCAGTCATCGCAAGACGCTGCCGGCGCCGCCGTTCATGCACGGCGCCGGCCATTGGAGTTCGTTCCAGGCGTTCCACACCGGCGGCACCGTGGTCATCCAGGACGAGGTCAGGCGTTTCGATGCCGCCGGGGTTGTGGAGGCCATCGAACGCGAGGGCGTCAACATCCTGATGCTGGTCGGCGATGCCTTTGGCCGCCCGCTCCTCGATGCGCTGCGCGCCTCGGGCGCAACGTGCCCCGAACTCCGCAACGTCATCACCGGCGGCGCGATCTTTACCGCCAAGCTGAAGTCGGAACTGCTCGACGTCCTGCCTCACATCAACATCATCGACACCGCCGGGTCGTCGGAGACCGGCGGCCAGGCAACGCACACCAGCAACGCGAAACTCGGCGCCGCGACGGGCAAGTTCACCCTCTCGCCCCACAATGCCGTGCTCAACGACGACATGACCCGGATTCTCGAAGCGGGTCACGACGGGCTCGGCTGGTGGGCGCGGGCCGGCAACATTCCCTTGGGCTACCTCGGCGACGAGGAGAAGACGCGCCGAACCTTTCCCGTGGTCGACGGCGTCCGCTACTCCGTGCCGGGGGACAAGGTGCGCCTGCTCGACGACAACACCCTGGAGTTGCACGGTCGCGAGTCCGTTACCATCAACTCCGGCGGGGAGAAAATCTTCGCCGAGGAGGTCGAACACGCTATAAAGCACCATCCCGATGTCTACGACGCGGTGGTCGCCGGACGACCGTCCGAACGGTGGGGCAACGAGGTGGTCGCGATCATTCAGACGAACGATGGTCGAAAGGTGACCGAGGAGAGCCTGTTGACCGAATGCGCCAAACACATCGCCCGGTACAAGCTGCCGAAGGCGTTCATATTCCTCGACGAGATCCTGCGCAGCCCCAACGGCAAGGCGGACTACCGCTGGGCCAAGGCGCAGGTCGTTCCCAATACCGGAGATTGAGGGGGACAGGACATGCGGATCGGATTAGCTGTTTTCTGGGCTGCGGGATTCGCCGTCGCGGGTTTGGCGGCGGAGTCGGAAACCGAAGAAGCCGTCGACCCGGCGCCGAGCGAGGACTCGGTGGCGGAGATACTCGACAACCCCCTCGCCGACGAAGACTACCGGGAAGAACGGTCCTGCCTGTGGCGGCGGGAGATCGACAGCGTCGAGATCGTCGACGAGAGCCTGGTGGTTTTCCACGGCCGCGTCAAAGACCGCGTGTGGGTCAACAGGTTCCCAAAGCCTTGCGTCGGTCTGCGCCGCGACATGGTGGTCACCACCCGCTCCCGCACCGGTTCGATCTGCCAGCTCGATGCCATCGACGCCCGACCACGCGGGGCGAGCCCGTTCGAACCGGCCGTGCGCTGCCACCTCGGCGGGTTCGAGGAGATCGACGAGCTGCAGGTCGAAGCCATGAAACGGGCCGTCGAAGAACACGCCAAGGCGGGTCGGCAGTCCAAGGGCCGCTGACGCGCGCGCACCGGGCGACCCTGACACGCCCGCCAGGGTGCGCCGTCCCCACTACCGATACGCGGCGGCTTGGATACCGTAGAGTTCCGCGTATTGGCCTTGGGCCGCCATGAGTTCCTCGTGGCTGCCGACCTCCACCACGCGTGCGCCGTCCATGACCACGATGAGATCAGCCATCCGGACGGTGCTGAAACGGTGCGAGACCAGGAGCGTAATCCGGCCGGTTGACGCGCCGCGCCCGTCCTCGGCGCCCTCGCCCTTCGCTGCATTGGCATAGCGCTCGAAGAGCGCGTGTTCCGTTTCGGCATCGAGCGCCGCCGTGGGTTCGTCGAGAACCAGCAGCAACGGCTCGTCGCGCATGAAGCCGCGCGCCAGCGAGAGTTTCTGCCATTGCCCGAAACTCACTTCCACCCCGTTGGGCCACGTCGGGCCGAGTTGCGTGTCGAGGCCGTTGGCGAGCGTTTCCACAACGTCTTCGGCACCGGCACGGGCCACCGCCGTCTCCACCGCCTCGCGTTCCCCGACACGCGGTTCGTCGCCGAGCCCGACCGTTCGCTGGGCGTGGAACTCGAAGCGGTAGAAATCCTGGAAGGTACCTGCGAGTCGCCCTCGCCAGTCCGCCGACGGCATGCGCGAGAGCTCCGCACCATCGACGAGGATGCGTCCCGCCGAGGGCTCGTACATCTTGGCGAGGAGTTTCACCAACGTGGTCTTGCCCGCACCGTTCTCCCCGACCAGCGCCACCACCGCACCAGCAGGCAGTATCAAATCGACGTCCTTGAGGACGAGTTCATCCGTTCCCGGGTAGGCGAACGAAACCCCCTCAAGCAGGATTCCCCGCTCGATCATCGCAGGCACCTCCGCATCGGCATGCTCCGCCTTCGCGGCCGCGTAGTCTTCGAGCCAGGCCAAGCGTTTCGAACCGTCCATCCAGATGCCGCGCAGGAAGCCGATCTCGCCCACGGTGGCGCTGATGTAGGCCGATAGCCGGGACCCGGCCGCCAGGACCAGCAGCACTTCACCGGGCGAGGCGTCGACGATGGTCGCCACGAAGACCACGGCGCCGACATAACCCGCACCAAACACCGCCCAGCCCAGCGTGTGCCAAGCAGCACTCCCCCAACGGGCCCTGGCGACACGGCCGTACCAACGCTCCCAGGCGGCCCGACGATCACGAACGAGCCGTTCGCCGATGCCGGAGACCCGGACCTCCTTGCCCGGCGGCGCCGTCGTGGCCACGTCGAACAGGTGCTTCGCCAGACGCTGGGCCTGCGCGCCGGCTTCCTCCGCTGCCCGTTCCACGGCCGGACGCCAAGACGACGTCGCGACCGTGGGCAACGCGAAGAGCGCCAACGCCGCGAGTAGCGGATGGATCGACACCAAGAGGCCAATGGTCACGACCAATCGCAGGACCCAGCCGCAGGTCGTGAACAGGGACATGTACATGTGATCCAGCACGAACACCTGGTCGCGCAGGATGGTCAGGCGGTCGAGATAGTCGGGGCGTTCGTGATGCTCGACGGTGACGACGCTGGCCTGGAGTTCGGCGACATGGGACTCCAACGCGATCGTCACCCGATCCCTGAAACGACGTTGGGTTCGCTCGCTGACGACCCGCAATACCCAGGTCAGGGTGGCCGATACGGCCAGACCCCCCGCGGCGGTCACCACCAGCGTCGGGATCCCGTCGAGCAGGCCGTCGGCCAGGAATTTCAGCCAGAGCGCCATCAGCGCATCCGGCAGCGCCGCCACAAGCGACAGGGCGAACGCGATGGCCAGGAGGGCGGGCTCGGCCGCGAAACCCCGCTTCACCGCCCGCCACATCGACGGCAGCGCGGCGGGCAACTCGTCGAGACCGCGGCTAGTCGAGGACATCGAGCGCCTCCGCATCGGCGAGTCCCCGTTCGAACCGCTGGGCCTGGAGATCGAACATCGTCCGATAGCGCCCACCCTGCGCCATCAACTCGTCGTGGCTGCCGAGTTCCACGACGCGACCACCCTCCAGAACGCAGATGCGATCGGCGTGACGCACCGTGGAAAAGCGGTGGGAGATCAGGATGGTGGTGACATCCCGGGTCTCTTCGAGAATCCGGTCGAATATCTCGGCCTCGCCGCGGACGTCGAGCTGGGCGGTGGGTTCGTCGAGCAGAACGACCCCGGCACCCTGGCGAACGGCCGCCAAGGCTCGCGCCAAGGCGACGCGCTGCCACTGGCCCCCGGAAAGGTCCGTACCGCCGTCATACCCCCGGGCGAGGACCGTATCGAGGTCCGCGAGGCCGGCCGCACCGGCCTGGGCGAGGGCAGTCTCAATGATCTCCGGCGACGCCGACAGCGGGGCCACGTTGTCCCGAAGGGGCAGCTCGAAGCGCACGAAGTCCTGGAACACCGCGGTCAGGCGTTGGCGCCAACCGACGATGTCGAGTTCGCGGACATCCACGCCGTCCGCCTCGATGCGGCCGCCAACGGGCTCGTAGAGACGGCACAAGAGCTTGGCCAACGTGGTCTTGCCCGCCCCGTTCTGCCCCACGATGGCCAGTGACGAGCCCGCCGGGATGGTGAGGTCGAAACCGTCGAGAACCACGTCATCGGGCGCCGTCGGGTAGGCGAACACGACATTGCGGAAGCGGATCTCGCGAGCCGGCATTTCGTCGGCGGACCTTTGTCCCGACACGAGCTCACCCTTCGGTGCCATGGATGCGCGCAGTCGGAGGACCGCCGCCGCCGGCGCAGCCGCCCCGTCGAGTGCCCACGATAGCCCCCCAAAGGCGACCATGCTCGTGGCGATGGCTGCGCTCGCGAACATCACCATACGATCCAAGGGCAGGTCGCCTGCGTTGACATCCATGGCCATGGACGCGAAGACCACGACGTTCGCCGCGGTGACCAGGACCAGACTCGACGCCAACGGGCGCTCCCGCAGCTTGGTCGCCTCCCAGCGCAGATCGTGCAGCTTGCGGCGGTGGCGGCGGAACCGCTCGACGGTCCAGCCAGCGAGCCCGAACAGGCGTAGTTCCTTGGCGGAAGGCGCGTCCACGGCCAAGCGGTAGGCGTAGTCCGCATGGCGTTGGGCGTCGCGCACGACCTCGGTGTTGCGATCCTTCCAGACGCCGCTCTCCCGCAGAAGCCAGTGGGTGGCCAGCCATGCGCCACCCAGGACCAATGGTGCCCACCAAGCGTAGGCGGCCAAGACGGCAGCCGAGGCCAGGCCTGCCAGGAATTCCACCAGGCCCGAGGCGATGAAGTCCATGGAAATGGCGAGCGGCGGGCCGCTGATCCCGAGATCGAAGTCCCGGGCCATGGTGAGGTCGTTGGTCAGTCCGGAGTCTTCGAGGTGGGCCATGCCGGGCGGCTCGACGCAGGCCACCGTCAACTCGTCGTAGAGCCAGGCCGCAGCCCGGCTTCCCAGGTTGGCGCTTACCGCGAGATGCAGTGGCGAAAGGATCTGCACGAGAACGAAGACCGTCCCGAGGAGCGCCAAAGGACCGGCCAAGTGACCTTCCGCCTGGACGGCACCGATCAACAATCCCATCGCGATCGCGAACAAGGCAGGCAGGATGCCGCGCGCAACCAAGAGCAGCCACCAAAGCGCCGACAACAGTGGGTCGGCCTGCTGCAGCACCCGGATCAGCCGCCACTCGTCACGGGTGCGAAGGCGTTCGAGCATCGCTCAACCGTTGCCCATTGCGGCATCGACGTCAAGAGCCTTGGACCAACATGCACCACCCGACGCAGCACACTGATAGCATGGCCAGCCAAAGGAAGATGCTCGCAAATAGAACAGCGCCTGGTCCACGTTCAGGGCTCGTCGCGCGGGCAACCGCAACCATCGCCCTGCGACGCACGGAGAGATAACCATGACACAAGTCGAACAGTTCAAGATCGCCATACCGGACGAGGCGCTGGACGATCTTCGGGAACGCCTGATGCGCACCCGTTGGCCGGAGGGGGAGACCAGCGGCGACGGCCAATCGCTGGACTGGAACCAAGGCGTACCGCTCGCCTACGCCAAGGAACTCGCCGACTACTGGCAGAACGCCTACGACTGGCGTGCACGCGAGGCGTACTACAACCGCTTTCCGCAGTACGTCACCGAGATCGATGAGCTTCCGATCCACTTCATCCATCGACCGAGTCGCCATGAGGGTGCCGAGCCCTTGCTGATCACCCACGGCTGGCCCGGATCGGTCGTCGAGTTCCACAAGGTCATCGATCCCCTGGCCGATCCGTCAAGCCATGGCGGCAATGCGGAAGATGCCTTTCACGTCGTCTGCCCATCGCTACCCGGCTACGGCTTCTCCGGCAAACCCTCGACCACGGGCTGGGGGGTCGGCAAGATCGCCCAGGCTTGGGACGAACTGATGGGGCGGCTGGGCTATGAGCGCTATTTCGCCCAAGGCGGCGATTGGGGCGCCGCGGTCACCTCCGCCATCGCCGTGCAGAACCGGGGTCGCTGTGCCGGGATCCATGTCAACATGCCGAGCGCCGGACCGACTCCCGAGGCACGCGAGAATCCGACGCCACGCGATCAGGCGGCGTTGGACGGCGGACGCTACTACCAGGAGTGGGGTGCCGGCTATTCCAAGCAGCAGAGCACGCGGCCGCAGACGTTGGGTTACGGCCTCGTGGATTCCCCCATGGGGCAGGCGGCCTGGGTCATCGAGAAGTTCCTCGAATGGACCGACTGCGACGGCCATCCCGAGAACGCCGTAAGCCGCGAGGAACTCATCGACAACGTCATGTTCTACTGGCTGACCGCGTCCGGTGCCTCCTCGGCGCGGCTCTACTGGGAGAGCTTCAACCGCGCATTCGGCGGCAGCGGGGACAACACGGTCAAGCTGCCCACTGGCTGCAGCATCTTTCCGAAGGAGATCGTTCCCACACCCCGAAGCTGGGCCGAACGCCGCTACGCCAACATCGTCTATTGGAATGACCTGGACAAGGGCGGCCACTTCGCCGCGTTCGAACAACCGGCGGTGTTCGTCGACGAGCTACGCAGGTGCTTTGCCGTGATGCGTCGTTGAACCCAGAATCGCCTCGGCCACTCAACCCCCAGGCGCAGCACCCTCGAGTTCGGGTTCGCGCTCGATTCGAAGCCTGCGATGGTTCTTGAACCGGGACACCATTCGGCCCTTGCCCACCTCCGAGACGACCACGCTGTCCCACATCCACGAACTCTTGACCGTAACCGGGCGTAGGCGACCGCAAGTCAGGTCGGACACTTCAAGGCGACCGCGCTCGTTGTGGATGGCACTGGCCTTCACCTTCAAATCGAACTTCTGGATCTTTCCGTCACGCCGGAAGCGAACGCAGGCCTCGTCCCCAACGCGGAACTCTATGCCGTCGCTGAGCACGTGCATAACCGGACCCCGGGCGCTGGCGCGGCAACTCTGGCCCGCACCCATGGTCATGCCTTCTCGGCATTTCTTCGGCTTGGCCTGGGCCGCGTCGATCGAGTTGGCAGAACCGACCACGAACATCAATCCGACCACTGTCATGGGTTGTAGGAACGGTGCCCTGCTACACCGGCTCATCGCGCGGCCTCCCTGTTGAGAAGCCCGTCGATCATGCGCCGTTGGCGTTGAATCGGCAAGACACCAACGCCCACGCGGGTTCCGCCGACTGCGCCGCCGGCAACCCAAGCGAACCCACGTTCCTGTAGGCTTGCCGCTGCTCAATCGAAGGACGACGATGGCCAAGAAGAAACTGCGGTATGGGTTCATTGGCGCCGGCGGCATTGCCGGTGCTCACATGCGTGACCTCGCACGTCGCGACGACGTCGAGTTGGTTGCCATGGCGGACATTGCCGAAGCCAGCATGGTCCGGCACCGCGACCGGTTCGGCATTCCATCCATGTACGCCGACTGGACCGAGATGCTCCGTGCCGAGGAGCTGGACGCCGTTTCCATCTGCACACCGAACAAGCTCCACGAAACGCCCACCATCGACGCCCTGAACGCCGGTTGCCACGTCCTCTGCGAAAAACCCCTGGCGCATTCCGCCGAAGCCGGCGAACGCATGGTCAAGGCCGCCGGGGATGCGGGCCGAAAACTGTGCATCGCCTTTCAGTACCGCTACAACCCGCGGACCCAGTTCCTGCGCCACGCCTACGACAGCGGGCAGTTTGGCAACATCCTCTACGCGCGGGTCAAGGCGCTACGTCGGCGCGGCATCCCCAACTGGGGCGTATTCGGCCGCAAGGATCTCCAGGGCGGCGGACCACTCATCGACATCGGCGTGCACGTCCTGGAGATGACGCACTACGCGATGGGTTCGCCGGCCCCGGTCAGCGCCTCGTCGGACATGTTCACCTACATTGGAAACCGGCCGTCGGATCGGGTGGAGTCCGCCTGGAAAGGCTGGGACTACAAGACGTACACCGTCGAGGACCTTGCCGTCGGTCGCATTCGCTTCGCGAACGGGGCCGTCGCGCACATCGAAGCGGCTTTCGCCGCGCACATCGAGAAGGACGACTGGAACTTCGAACTGATGGGCGACGAAGGCGGGGCAAGTTGGAATCCGCCGCGGATCTTCACCGACGAACACGGCCACATGGTGGACAAGTCCCCAGGGTGGCTGGCCAATGCCGCCTTCGACAACATGTTCACCCGAAAGATGAACAACTTCGTCGACCACTGCCTCTACGACAAACCAACCCTCGCACCCGGCCAGGACGGCCTAGCGGTGCAACGAATGCTGGACGGTCTGTATCGCTCCGCCGAAGAGGGTGGCAGGGAGGTCAGGATCGACGGCTAGTCCCCGCGTAGAGGACGGGCTTGTCCCGTCGGGCCGAAAGCACCCGGCAGCCCATCGCGTTGCGCGACGCCGTCGCCATCGGGGACAGGCTTGTCCCTGTCCCCGAAACACGCTTCACCGTCCGGGCGACCCCAAGTGTCGCCCTACGTCCCTGTCGCGAGTGCGCGCCCCAAGCCGGGCCGCCCAGACCGGTTCCTACAATCCGTCCGGGCCGCAGTCGTTGGCCAGGTAGTCGACCATCGAGCTGTAGAGCTTGCTCTTGTGATCGTAGAACAGGGTATTCGAGAAATGGTCGGCGCCCGCAAGTTCTACGTATTTGTAGTCCTTGCCGTGCTCGTCGAGCTCTTTGAGATACTTCTTGGCGTGGTCGACCGGAACCCGCTGGTCGACATCACCGTGGACGATCAGCATGGGCACGTTGACCTTCTCGACCTCGTCGACCGGCTGGATCGCCGTCTCGCGCAGCCGTACCAGGCGATCGCGCAACGCGCCCCTGAACTGGAAACGGTAGTAGTTGATCTGCATCATCGGGTCGGCCACGGCTGCGCCCGCGATGACGCATTGGTAGATCTGCGGAGTCCTCGAGGCGGCCACCAGCGCGGCGTAGCCCCCGTACGACCATCCGTACATCGCCATCCGATCCGGATCGGCGAGCCCCCGCTCGACGAGATACAGGGCCGCATCGTCCTTGTCGTCCTGCATCTTGTGACCTTCCTGGCCCCCGTTCTCGTACGCGCCTCTCTGCAAGGACAGTCCGAACCCGGTCGAGCCCCGGAACTGGGGCTGTATCACCAGGTAGCCGTTGTTGGCCAGCACCTGGGCCCACTCGTCGTACGGCCCGTAAAGGTAGTCGCGTGCTGCGGGGCCACCGTGGGGCATGACCACGAGCGGAAACGGTGGCTCGCCGTGGGGCGTCGTGATGTAGGCCGGAATGCTCGTGCCGTCCCGCGCCTCGTAGCGCTCGTACTCCACCGGCGCCAGGCGTTCGTACTCCAGTAGCGGCTGGCGTGCGCCAACCTTGGTTATCTTGTTGTCCTTGATGAGGTAGTACGTTCCGGGATTCCTGGGCCCGTTGTTGGTAATCAACAGGGTCGCCCCGTCGCGGGAGCGGCTCAGCACGTCGACGTTGTGGGCGTTGGGGATGAGCCCCTCCAACTGTTTGTGGAGCGCTTCCTCCCCACCATCAAGGTACACCAAGTGGACCTTGTCCGTGACGTACCCCACCGCCACAACGGTATTCGGTTTCGACCAGGAGTTGCTGTGATAGCTGACCGAGCCGATGTCAACCCGGGGGTGGCGCATGATCAGTTCGCCGAACGCCTTGTTCTCGAGGTCGTAGGACCACAGGCCCTCGGTGTCCTCGCCGTTGCGCGCCACAACGAAGGCATGTCCCTCCTGCTCGGGATCTTGCCCGATGACTTGGAACGAGTAGAACTCGAACTCGTCCTCGTGTACACGCCGGAACTCGACCCAGTCCTTGCTGTCCGGCGGGCGCCAGTACCAGATAAGCTCGCGCTTCCCGTTGTCGTATCCCCGCGCCAACCAGGGATTGCCCGCACCGTCGAAGCTGATGTTGCCGAGCGCCATCTTGCCCCTGATCAGCAGTTTCCTGCTGCCCCGCCGCAGATCCATCTCGTAGTACGCGCGCGGACGGAAGGCGCGGCTGACCCGCCCTTCGGTCCCGCCCTCCACCAACGAAACGATCACCTTGGTCGGACTGTTCGGGAGCAAGTGCTCGACGGAAAGGCCCAGTTGCTCGAAAGCCTTCACCTTGCCCGTGTCGACATTGACGGTGCCAAGCTTGTATTCGTAGGTGCCGCGGTTGAAGCCTTCGATGCGCTTGCGGACCTGCTGGCGCGCACTGAATACAATGTCGGTGTCGCTGACCCAGTTGAAGCCGGTGATCTCCATCGGATCCGCGTCCATGCGAAATGGATCCTTCGCGAGGTCCGACGCAGCGTATACCTCGAGGATCGGGTTGCCCGTCTTCGACGGGATCTTCAGCAGCCCCAGGTACTTGCCGTCCGGCGATAGACGTGCGTTGCCGATGACCGGACGCATCGCGAAGTAGTCCAAGGGATAGGGTTCAAACGACTCCCCTTCCTCGGCGGCAGCGGTCTCCGAAGCCCCAGCGAAGAAGACTGACGCGACACAAAGGACCAACCCGCTTCCAATCACTCTAGGCACGATTCTCCTCCTGATTCGGAAAAGAAAGCGGACATCGGACACCCGACGCCCACCATCGACTTCTACCCGCCGTGGCTACGCCGACACGCTACTCCCCGCTGAACAACCGTATCGAAGCGCTCAGGAACAAGGTTCTGCCTTGCAGATTGTAACCCGCACCGATCGGCGTGTTCTTGATTGTCGTCGCCCACTCCCCCGGATCCACCATGGGCGGCGCTTTGTCGAATACGTTGTTCGCACCGAATCCGACGGCCCAAGTGTTCCCCCTGTACCAAACGGACGCAGAATGCACCACGTAGCTAGGCGCGTCAGCGTAGTCGCGACAGAGCAGATCGTCCGGCGGCCCGAGACAGGTTGTACCGGTCCATCCCGTCGAAGCGAAGATGTCGCCAAACCCGTCATTGAATGCCGGATCTTCGAGACCTTCGCTGATGTATTGTGCCTGCCAAGACAAACGCCACCGATCATGGTCCAAACGGGCCGCCGCGGTCCCACGATACTCCGCGAAGTACCATTCCCTTTGCGACTCGGTAAAAGAGGGGATGCCTTCTTCGTTGATGAACAGCGTCGACCGTTCGATCAACCGATGCATGTTCAAATCGACGCCTAGTTCGAAGGGTCGATCGAGTGCCGTGAATGTCGTATCGAACGTCAAATTGAAGTCCACGCCACGGACGGTTTCGTTGTCGCGGTTGATGAAACCCCGGTGGACGAAGTCAATGAACGGCGCCGTGCCATCACCGATCGGCGCCCGACGAATACGGCTGCAGAAGGGGCTGTTACCCGTCTCCGAGTAGTAGCAGTCGTTGACGATGAACTGGGTGCTCGGTTCGATCACGGTGTCGTTGATCTCGATCTGGTAGTAGTTGACTCCTGCGGTGAGGTCGAACGCGTTGGTGAACGGTTGTTCCCACGCCAATCCCGCCGTCAGCGACTCCGAGGTTTCGTCGTTGAGATCCAATGCGCCGCCTGCTGCGACTTCGACGTTGTAGACGTTGAAGCCATTGTTGTGATGCACGGTGGGGTCAACGCCGTTGGCGCGGCAGTTGTCGAGCACATGCGCGTCGCGGTCATCCAGAGTCGGGTTGTATGTTCCCGTGAATTCGTCAAGTGCACCATCAGGCACCAGACAGGGATCGAATACATTCAGGAAGCCGGTCTGGTCCCGGAGGAAAAGTTCTCGCAGGTTGGGAGCTCGAAACGAGGTGCCACCGGTAGCACGGATCAGCAACGAGTCGATGGGACGGTATGCGAGCTTCGCGGACCCTGTCCAAGCCGAGCCGCCGTACTGGTCCTTGGTCCATCTCGCGGACACGTTCACCGTAAGTTCTGACGCCGCGATCTGGCCCGCGAGGATGGGCAGCTCGACTTCGCCGAATACCTCCTGTACGTACTTTTCGCCTTCGGCGCCGCCGTCGGAGAAGAACCCGAAGAACAGTCCGTCGCGAGCCACGTGGTCGGGTCTGGACGTGATCTGGTCTTCGCGGTATTCGGCGCCGACTCCTGCCGAGACGGCGCCGGCTGGCAACTCAAACAGGGTACCTGTCATATAGTAGCTCACGACCGTCTGCCGGTATTCCGTTGCGAAGTCGCGGCTGTCGAACAGGTAGTTGCGTTCCGCTTCCGTCGCGAAGTCGCCAACGAGGGAGTCATACAGGGACCGAGCGAACATGTTGACGGGCACGCAACCCTCTGCCGTGTCGAAGGCCATCTCGGTTTCCGTGCTGTTTTCGCAGGGTATGTGGTTGATCGAGTAGTTTCCGAGCGCCAAGTCGAGCCTGTCGCCCCGAATGCCGGGTCGCCGCGCCGTGCCATCCGACCGCGTATGGACGTACGCGAACTCGAAGGACCAGTCCGACATTGGACCGACATTCATCATCGGCAGATCACCGCTGACGCCCGCCACATAGCGGAACTGCTCCAGGTAACGGACAACCTCGTTCCGGTCACCTCGCACAGAAACGATGGGCAGTGTCGGTTGAGGGCCTATGGGTCCAACCAGCAGGCCAAAAACCCGCGGCGAGCACGCCCAATACGGAACCCCGAAACAATTGAACCGGGGGTAGTACCAGTCGGCGAAGCCCTTGACGTAGCCGGGATTGGTCAGTAAGGCGTCGTACGCCAACCCGCAATCGACGCCCAAGCCTTCCGGATTGCAGAGATTGAAAGGGTTGCGGGCGGGCACATTGGGGAACAATTGCGGTTCGTCGCCCTTGTTCGAGTAGTCGTCCTCGACGTACGCCAGTTCGAAGAACGGGGTTAGGTTCATGTCCCCTTCGAGGGTGTACTCCCCCAACACCATCATGTTGAGTGTTTTTGAGGGCCCGTAAAGCTCTTGGTAGTCCTGGTTGCCCGTCAAACTGTAGTCGAGGAAATTGACGTCAGTCTGGCCATCGCCATCACCATCAACGCCAAACGTACCGAACCCGGGACTATTCGACTCGGAGAAGTTCGGCCAGCCGCCGTTGGTGTATCCGGGTGTGTAGTAGATGGACCCTGCGCGAATCGACTGGATGAACACCCGCCTCACGAGGCGCCCGAACTGGCAATCCCCCATTTCCATGCCATAGAAATGCGAATACCAAAGGTCAGTGCTGCGCAGTCGTCCTCCTTCGTCGATCTCAAGCTCATGTGGACAACCCGCCGTCCAGGGGCGGTCGGCATAGGTGACCGGATCGCTGCTGTAGTACTCCGACGCTAAGCCGATGAAGCCGCGGTCGAAGTTCCTGCCCCAAGTCACGCTCAGGACGTTCTGATCGCCACCGTCGTGATAGGGACGTCGCGGGAACGCCTCGACCTCGAGGCCGTTGAAATCCTTGCGCAGGATCACGTTGAGAACACCGGCGATGGCATCGGACCCGTAGACGGACGAGGCGCCGTCGAGCAGCAAGTCGTACTGCTGGACCAGCGTGCCGGGAATCAGACCCAAGTCTGCCGCCGCCGGTGCTCCCTCGACGCCCGACGGGGCCATTCGGCGACCATTGACCAGCAGCAAAGTTCGATTGGACCCTAGACCCCGCAGGTTGGCCGTCTCGGTACCCGGTCCATCGTCGAGCACGAAACCCGAAAATGTGACATCGATCTGCTGACCGCTGGATACCGTGGACTTCTGAACGATTTCCGCCGCATCGATGATGCCCGCCTCCCGCGAGACCTCGCCGGTGATGACCTGCAGCGGCGCGACGCTGGTGTAGGTGTCGCGCTTCAAGCGCGAGCCGGTGACGATGACTTCCTCCACATCGGTGTCGTCGGCCTCAACGGCGGTAGGTTGATCCTCCTCGTCCTCCTCGTCCTCCTGCGCCAATGAGACCGGGGCAACCGCGAGGCAACAGCCCGCCGCCAAGACAGCAAGAATGCGAGGGACGGCAGCACCCCGAACCACGCGCCCCCCAGCGCAGCGAATCGGGGTCAGAACCAGGGACAGGAAGGTTTGCATAGTTGTACCTGTCTGTTATGGAATAGTGGCGCGATGTTACACCAAAGCAGGTGCGGTTTCCGCAAGGCCGGGTGCCCTGCAGGGCAATCGCATTTGAGATTGTGGGTTTGACAACGTAGCGGGACGGGTTGACG